>JAHBYP010000003.1 GCA_019635875.1 Alphaproteobacteria bacterium | reverse complement strand
TCTTCGACATCCCCCTTCCGGCGCTGCGCGCCACCTTCCCCCTCCGGGGGAAGGTAGAAGTTGAGACTGTAGGGAAGGAACGAGCCATGAAGGTCAACGGCAAGGTCTGCGTCGTCACGGGCGCGGCGGGCGGCATCGGCGAGGCGGTGGCGCGGCGCTATGCGGCGGAAGGTGCCAAGGGCGTCGTCGTCGCCGATCGGCCGGGCGACAACCTGCAGCGCGTGGCGAAGGAGATCGGCGGCCTGGCCGTTGCCTGCGACGTCGCGATCGAGGGCGACATCAAGAAGCTGGTGAGCGAGGCCGAGCGCAGCTATGGGCCGGTCGACGTGTTCTTCTCCAACGCCGGCATCGCCCGCGCCGGCCACGAGGCGGCCTCGGACAAGGACTGGGCCGACAGCTGGGCGATCCACGTGATGAGCCACGTCTACGCCGCGCGCGCCCTGGTGCCGGGCATGCTGGCGCGCAAGTCGGGCTACCTGCTCAACACCGCCTCGGCCGCCGGCCTGCTGGCCTCGATGGGCTCGGCGCCCTACGGCGTCACCAAGCACGCCGCCGTGGCGCTGGCCGAGCATCTGGCGATCCAGTACGGCGACAAGGGCATCCGCGTCTCCTGCCTCTGCCCCCAGGCGGTCGACACCAACATGTATCGCGGCACCACGACGACGGCGGCCGGCATCGACGGCATCATGACGCCCGCCGATGTCGCCGACGCGGTGATCAAGGCGATGGATGCCGAGCGCTTCCTGATCCTCTCGCACCCCGTGGTGCACGAGTACATGCAGCGCAAGACCGCCGACGTCGATCGCTGGCTCACCGGAATGCGCCGCCTGCGCGATCGCGCGGTGAAGTGATGGCGGGCGAGCCGGGCACCAGCAGCCAGGCGCCGCCGCAGATCGTCGCGGTGATCGAGGCCTATATCGAAGCGCTCAACAGGCGCGACCTCGACGGCGTGCGCGCGACGTTCCACTTCCCGCACGTGCTGTTCGGCTCCGGCATGGTGACGCATTACCCGACGCCGGCCGACCTGTCCTTCACCGCCTTCGATTCGCGCACGGCGCAGCATGGTTGGGCGCGCAGCACCTGGGACGGCCATTGCGTGCTGCTGGCCGGTCCGGACAAGGTGCATATCGACGTGTGGTTCACGCGCTGGCGCGCCGACGGCTCGAAGATCGGCACCCACCACTCGATGTACATCGTCACCAGGCTCGACGAGCGCTGGGGCATCCAGGCGCGGTCGAGCTACGGGTGACTGAGCTGTCATCCCGAGCGAAGCGAGGGATCCAGGCCGGCCGTAGATCCCTCGCTTCGCTCGGGATGACAAATGGCTATCCCCTCGACTGGCGCTCGATGAGGTCGATGTCGCGGGCGGCGCCTTCGGAAGCCGACAGCGCGAAGGCGGCGTAGGCGCGCAGCGCCGTCGACACCAGGCGCTCGCGCTGCTCGGTCGGCTTCCACGCCCTGGCGCCGCGCGCCAGCATGGCCTCGCGGCGCTTCGCCAGGGTCGCCTCGTCGACTGCGAGGTGCAGCTTGCGCTGCGGGATGTCGATCTCGATGATGTCGCCTTCCTCGACCAGGCCGATCAGGCCGCCGGTCGCGGCCTCGGGCGAGATGTGGCCGACGCTGAGCCCCGAGGAGCCGCCGGAGAAGCGGCCATCGGTGATCAGGGCGCATTTCTGACCCAGCCCGATGCTCTTGATGTAGCTCGTCGGGTACAGCATCTCCTGCATGCCCGGCCCGCCGCGCGGTCCCTCGTAACGGATGACCACGACGTCGCCCGGCTTGAGCGTGAAGCCGAGGATCGCCTTGACCGCCGAGTCCTGGCTCTCGAAGACGCGCGCCGGTCCCTTGAAGCTCAGGCAGTTGGCCGGCACGCCGGCGGTCTTCACGATCGAGCCGTCAGGCGCGAGGTTGCCGTAGAGCACCGCCAGGCCGCCGTCCTGCGAGTAGGCGTGCGCGCCGGAACGGATGCAGCCCTTCTCGCGGTCCATGTCCAGCGAGTCCCACTTCCTATCGGTGCTGAACGCCTCGGTGGTGCGCACGCCGCCCGGCGCGGCGCGGTAGAACTCGCGCACCTCGGGCGCCGGCTGGCGCATGATGTCCCAGCGGTCGATCGCCTCGCCGATGGTCTTCGCGTGCACCGTCGCGCGGTCGCGATGGATCAGGCCCAGCCGGTCGAGCTCGCCCATCAGGCCCATGATGCCGCCGGCGCGATGCACGTCCTCCATGTGGAATTCCGAGGTCGAGGGTGCCAGCTTCGACAGATGCGGCACGCGGCGGCTCAGCCGGTCGATGTCGGCCATGCCGAACGGCACCTCGCCCTCGCGCGCCATGGCGAGCAGGTGCAGCACGGTGTTGGTCGAGCCGCCCATGGCGATGTCGAGCACCATGGCGTTCTCGAAGGCCTTGAAGTCGGCGATGCCGCGCGGAGTGGCCGTCACGTCGTCCTGCTCGTACCAGCGCTTCGTCAGCTCGACGATGGTGCGGCCGGCCTTGAGGAACAGCTCCTTGCGGTAGGCATGCGTGGCCAGCACCGAGCCGTTGCCCGGGAGCGCCAGGCCCAGCGCCTCGGCCAGGCAGTTCATCGAGTTGGCGGTGAACATGCCCGAGCACGAGCCGCAGGTCGGGCAGGCCGAGCGCTCGTACTTGGCGACGTCGGCATCCGAGGTCTGCGGATTGGCGGCCTGGATCATGGCGTCGATCAGGTCGGCCTTGCGCTGGCTGCCGTCCTCGAGGATCACCTTGCCGGCTTCCATCGGCCCGCCCGACACGAAGATCGCCGGGATGTTGAGCCGCATGGCGGCCATCAGCATGCCCGGCGTGATCTTGTCGCAATTGGAGATGCAGACCAGCGCGTCGGCGCAATGGGCGTTGCACATGTACTCGACGGCGTCGGCGATGTGCTCGCGCGAGGGCAGCGAATAGAGCATGCCGTCATGGCCCATGGCGATGCCGTCGTCGACCGCGATGGTGTTGAACTCCTTGGCGACCGCGCCGGCCTTCTCGATCTCGCGCGCCACCATCTGGCCGAGGTCCTTGAGATGGACGTGGCCGGGCACGAACTGGGTGAAGGAATTGGCGATGGCGATGATCGGCTTGCCGAAATCGCTGTCGCTCATGCCGGTGGCGCGCCACAGGCCACGGGCGCCGGCCATGTTGCGGCCATGCGTGGAGGTACGCGAACGATACTGCGGCATGATCTCCCCTCGTTTGCGCGCAGCCCTAATGCGCGCGCCGCAAGGCGTCAACGCGATCTTTCTCCTCCCAACGCAGGCCAGCTCTACCTTCCCCCGGAGGGGGAAGGTGGCGCGTAGCGCCGGAAGGGGGATGTCGAAGACGGACTCCTGCGTTCGGCTTCGACATCCCCCTTCCGCCCTTCGGGCACCTTCCCCCTCCGGGGGAAGGCAAGTGATGCCTCACGCGTAGCCCGGCGGCGGCACGAAGGCCTGGTACTCGCGCTCGAGCAGGCGGGCGAAAGCGATGGTGGTGCGGTCGGCGTATTGCGGGCCGATGATCTGCACGCCCACCGGCAGGCCGCGCGGCGTGAAGCCGATCGGCGCCACGGTGCCCGGCAGGTAGCAGACGCCGTTGATGCCGGCCCAGAACAGCTGGTCGGTGGTCGGCACGCGCTGGCCGTTGACCTCGATGGTGCGCTCGTGGCGCTCGCCCACCTGGTCGTGCGGGAAGGCGGCCGAGGCGGCGGCCGGGCAGAGCAGCAGGTCGTAGTCCCTGAAGAACTCGGCCCAGCGCAGGCGCAGCTGGTGGCGCCGCTCGTTGAGCGCCAGCCAGTCGCGATGGCCCAGCACGTTGGCGCGGGTCATCTCGGCGAAATAGCTGTGGTCGTCCGGCGCGAGATTGCGCGCAGTTTCCTTGTTGCGCGCGTAGGTCTCGTCGCTCTGGCGGCCCGAGGTCGCGCTGCGCAGCAGCGCGATGTAGAGGCGGTGCAGCTCGCCGGTGTCGATCTCCGGCCGCGCCGTCAGGCTGATCTTGGCCCTGGACTTGCCGAGGAACTCGGCCAGGCGCGACAGCAGGCTCTGCACCTCCTGGTCGACGGCCGAGTTGGCATCCTCGAGCATCACCGCGACCTTGAACTCGCGGAGCTTCGTCTTGGCCGGCTTGGGCAGCTTCAGCCGCCAGCCGGCGCCGTCGATGTCGTCGGGCCCGGCCATCGCCTTGAGCGCCGTGGCGAGGTCCTCCGCACCGCGCGCCAGCGGGCCGATCACCGAGATGTCGCCCTGGGCCACGCGGCCGGGCAGCGCATGGCCGCGCGGGCTGACGACGCCCCAGGTCGGCTTGTGGCCGTAGACGCCGCAGTAATGCGCGGGGTTGCGGATCGAGGCGCCGATATCGGAGCCGGCCTCGATGCCGGTCAGGCCGGCGGCGAGCGCCGCCGCCGAGCCGCCCGAGGAGCCGCCGGGCGAGCGGCTGGTGTCCCAGGGATTGCTGGTCGTGCCGTAGATCGCGTTGTAGCTCTGCCAGTCCGCCAGCATCAGCGGCACGTTGGTCTTGCCGAACAGGTTGACGCCGGCGGCGCGCAGCCGCGTCACCGACAGCGCGTCGCCCGACGCCACGCTGGCGCGCAGCGCCGGGTCGCCCCAGGTCGTCGGCAGGCCGGCGACGTCGTAGCTCTCCTTGATGGTCATCGGCACGCCGTGCAGCGGCGGCAGGTCGTCGCCGCGCGCCACCTTCTTGTCGGCCGCCTTCGCCGCCTTGCGCGCCTTGCCGGTGTCGAGCGCGATGATCGCGTTGAGCTTGGGGTTATAGGTCTCGATGCGCTTGAGGTAGAGCTCGAGCAGCTCGACGCAGCCGATCTTCTTCTTGCGGATCGCGCGGGCGAGGTCCGTGGCCGTGCGGAACGGCAGGTCGGGCGAGGCCATGGGTCTGTCTCCTGGATCGGCGGCGGCCGGATCATAACGGGCGCGGCGTGAGGTTCAATCTTGCCTTCCCCCGGAGGGGGAAGGTGCCCGAAGGGCGGAAGGGGGATGTCGAAGCCGAACGCAGGAGTCCGTCTTCGGCATCCCCATCCGGCGCTTCGCGCCACCTTCCCCCTCCGGGGGAAGGTATTAACGGGGGCGAGGCCGGACGCGGGCGGTGGGCTCGGCGATCAGGGGATCGTCGGGCCAGTAGTGCTTGGGGTAGCGGCCCTTCATCTCCGCCTTCACCTCGCGATAGCCATTGGCCCAGAAGCTGGCGAGGTCGCGGGTGACCTGCACCGGGCGGCGTGCCGGCGACAGCAGGTGGATCAGCAGCGCCACCTTGCCACCGGCGACGTGCGGCGTCCGGGCCAGCCCGAACATCTCCTGCAGGCGCACGGCGAGCACCGGCTCGGCCGGGTTGGCGTAGTCGATCGGCAGGTGCGAGCCGCTGGGCACGTCGACATGCGTGGGCGCCAGGCGATCGAGATCGCGGCGCGCGCCCGGCGGCAGCAGGCCGCCCAGCGCCGAGTCGAGATCGACCTGCGCCAGGTGCGCGCGGCGCGTGACGCCGGCGAGATAGGGGCCGAGCCAGTCCTCGAGATCGGCCAGCAGGCGCGCATCGGAGAGGTCCGGCCAGTCTTCGCCGAGGTGATGGCGCAGGAAGGCGACGCGCTGACGCAGCGAGACGAGGCCGTCGCGCCACGGCAGGCTGTCGATTCCCATCGCGCGCACGCCCTCGAGCATCGCCAGGCGCAGTGCCTCGGGATCGGGGTTGGCCAGCGGCCGATCCTCGAGCACCAGCGCGCCCAGCCGGCGCTGCGCGCGCGCCACCACCGCCTGCTCGCGCGCATCCCAGCGCAGCACGTCGCGGCGCGCGAGGCGATCGGCGAACAGCTCCTCGATATCGCCCATCGTCAGCGGCGCGGCGAGGAAGACGCGGCCGTCCTGCTGTGCACCGTCGAGATCGGCGATCGCCAGCCACGCCTCGGCGCCCAGCGGATCGCCCGCCGGCAGCGCCGCGCCGCGGCCGCCGCTCAGCGCGTAGCGGCCATCGCTGTTGGGACGCCGGCGCGCGATACGGTCGGGATAGGCGAGCGCCACCAGCCGCCCGGTGTCGCGGCTGTCGATGTCGCTCTCGTCGCGCACGCCCAGCCGACGGCGGAACTCGCGCGCCGACTGGCGCACGGCGGCGAGCGTGCCGCGATCGACCGAGGCGCCGCGCACCGGCCGCTCGGCGTTGAGCGCGACATCGACGCGATGGCGCAGATCGGGGTCGCGCTGGCCCGGCGCGAAGCGCAGCAGGTCGCGCTCGCCGATCAACGCGGCCAGCAGGCAGGCCAGCGCGCCGCGCCCGCTGAGCAGCATGTGGGCGATGCGGGGATGCGCGCCCAGCCCGGCCATCTCGAGGCCATGGGTTGTTATGCCGTCGTCGTCGTCGATGGCGCCGAGGTCGCGCAGCAGGGCGCGCGCCTGCTCCAGCGCCGCGGCAGGCGGCGGCGTCAGCCACGGCAACGCCGCCGGATCGCGCGCGCCCCAGGCGGCGAGCTCCAGCGCCAGCGGCGCGAGATCGGCTTCGAGGATTTCCGGCGTGCCGAATGCCTTCAACCCGCGCTGCGTCGCCTCGCTCCACAGGCGAAAGCAAACGCCCGGTTCCAGTCGTCCGGCGCGGCCGCGCCGCTGGTCGGCCGAGGCCTGCGTCACGCGCACCGTCTCCAGCCGCTCCATGCCGGTGCGCGGCGAGAAGCGCGGCACACGCATGTAGCCGCCATCGACGACGATACGCACGCCGTCGATGGTGAGACTCGTCTCGGCGATCGCCGTGGCGAGCACGATCTTGCGGCGGCCCGGCGGCGAGGGGCGGATGGCGCGATCCTGCTCGGAAGCCGACAGATCGCCATAGAGCGGCACAAGATCGGTGTCGGCGGGCAGCACGTCGCGCAGGCGCTCCTCGACGCGGCGGATCTCGCCGACGCCGGGCAGGAAGACCAGCGCGCTGCCGCTTTCCTCCTCCATGGCGCGGCGCGTGGTCGAGGCGACAATGTCCTCCAGCCGTCCCTCGGGATCACGCTCGAGATAGCGTGTGCGCACCGGGAACATGCGGCCGGCGCTTTCGATCACCGGCGCGTCGCCCAGCAGCTTCGCCACCGCCGCGCCGTCGAGCGTCGCCGACATCGCGAGGATGCGCAGATCCTCGCGCAGCGCCATCTGCGCCTCGCGCACCAGCGCCAGCGACAGGTCGGTCTCCAGTCCGCGCTCGTGCAGCTCGTCGAAGATCACCAGGCCGACGCCGTCGAGCGACGGATCGGCCTGCAGGCGGCGCAGGAACAGGCCGTCGGTGACCACCTCGATGCGGGTCGTCGGGCCGACGCGGGAGTCCAGCCGCACGCGATAGCCCACCGTGCCGCCGACTTCCTCGCCCAGGGTCTGCGCCATGCGCCGGGCGGCGGCCCGCGCGGCGACCCGGCGCGGTTCCTGCATGACGATCCGGCGCCCGGCGAGCCAAGCCTGATCGAGCAGGGCCAGCGGCACGACGGTCGTCTTGCCGGCGCCCGGCGGCGCCAGCAGCACCGCCGCGCTGTCACGCGCCAGCGCCTCCTTCAGCGCCGGCAGGGCGTCGACGATGGGCAGATCGGCCATGGCGGCCGTTCAAGCAGGCGTGGCGATCCTGCGCAACCGCGCATCGAGCTCCCGCCGGTCCGCCGGCGGAAGGTTCGGCTGCGTGCAATGGTTTGCGATGGTCGGCGACGGCTGCCCGACAGCCTCGCCGGCTGCCGGATGATCGGCATTGCTATGGTTTGCAATGGTGGGCGACGGCGGCTCGCCTGCCGCCCCGAACGGGAGAGCATCGCCATTGCTATGGTTCGCCATGGTCTGCGGCGGCGGCGCGTCCGGCTCGCCGAATGGCGGACTTCGCGGAGTCTGGCCATTGCTATGGGTTTCAATGGTCGGCGGCGAAGGCGGCTCGCCCGCCTGGCCGACGCCGGGAAGCGGGGAGGCAGCGGCTGGATACCGCCGCCGCGCACGCTTGCCGACCCGCTGGAGCTGGTGCCAGTCGGCGATCGCAACGTATTCCTGGCCGTCGACTTCGTAGATCCGCACCAGCCGCTGCGCCGCCAGTTCGTCGATCATCCGTCGTACGGCGTCGCTGTCGAGCTCCTCTCCGGGCAGCACCTGCATGCGGATGGTGCGCGGCCGAAGCGGCTGCACGCCGTAATCGTCGGCGAAATTCCACAGGCCGATGAACAGAAGGCGCGTCATCGGCTGGCAGTCGATGACGGCTTCCCAGGTCCAGAAGTCGGGTGAGATCGTGCGGTTGCGGGCCATCGGGCGGACTCCGGTTCGGGTGAGAGTGGCACCGGTGTACCGCCGAAATCCGTCCTGTCCTATTTCCACCCCTAGGCGTGTCGGAATCGCCTGGATTCGCCTGGTCGGCGGGCTGTAATCGCGGTGGAAAAGGCCCGCCGCACAAGGACTTACAGGGTTGTTCCTGATATTGGTATGTCCGCCCTTATGCGTGTCGAAGAGGAGGCCCGGATGCCTGCCGTGAAGCTGACATTCTGCCTGCACCGCCTGCCGCACCTGACGCGCGCGCAGTTCCAGGATTACTGGCTGAACCGGCACGGTCCGCTGGTGCGCAGCCACGCCGCGGCGCTGGGCATCAGCCGCTATGTCCAGACCCACGCCACCGAGACACCCTTCGACGCCGGTCTGCAGGGCGTGCGCGGCGCGCCGGAGCCCTATGACGGCATCGCCGAGTTGTGGTGGGCGGACGAGGCGGCCTTCGAGCGCTCGATGCGCGATCCGGCGGCGCGGGAAGCGGGAAAGATCCTGGTCGCCGACGAGAGGACTTTCATTGACCTCGCGCGCTCGCCACTATGGGTCAATCGCGAGAACGAGATCGTGGGCTGAAACCGACCGGCGGCCTATAATGGTTCGTGATGACGGACGAACTTGCCCTGGTCCGAGAATACAAGCGACGTGTTGAGGCCAAGCTGCCTGGACGCGTGGCGAAGGTTGTGCTGTTCGGTTCGCGTGCCCGAGGAGATGCGTCGGCGGATTCCGATTGGGATATCGCTGTGTTCCTGGGCAGCCGACCGACTGTGGGGGAACGCGATGTGATCTCGGACATCGCCTTCGACCTCATGATGGAGACCGGCGCGCAAATTCAAGCGCTTGCCCTGTCCGCAGCCAGCGAAGCGGGCGATTTCCGCTTCTATCGCAATCTGCGCCGAGATGGCGTTGCCGCATGACGACGGAAGTCGACGCTCGATTGGCGAAGGCCGATCGGTATCTGCGATCGACCGAGACCGTCGCTGCCAAGGAGTTTCCTGAAACCATTGTGACGGCTGCTTACTACGCGATGTTTCATGCAGCGGTCGCTGTTCTGGAGGCGCGGGGAATAGAACCCCCAAGGACGCACCGCGGCTTGGTCGCACGCTTTGGCGAGCTGGCCAAGAGCCTCGGCGATGACGCGCGTGAGATGGGCCGCCTCCTGGCACGCGGTCTGGATCGACGCGTTATCGGCGACTACTCGGTATCCGAGGTGCTGACACCGGAAGAGGCTAGCGAAGCGCGCGACCGAGCCGAGCGCTTCGTTGACTGGTGCGTGCGGACGATCCGCCGACGATAGCTATCGAATTGGGGAGAAAGACCGCATGGAACCGCGGCAGGTGAAGAATGCAGCCGACGTCCGCAAGATCCTCAAGGACCGCAAGCTCACGCACGTGAAGGTCGGCGTGCACGACATGGATGGCGTGCTGCGCGGCAAGTACCTGCATGTCGAAAAGTTCCTCGGCGCGCTCGACGGCGGCTTCGGCTTCTGCGACGTGGTGCTGGGCTGGGACAGCAACGACCAGCTCTACGACAACGTCACCTATACCGGCTGGCACACCGCCTATCCCGACGCGATGGTGCGCATCATCCCCGAGAGCTGCCGCGAGATCGCCACCGAGCCGGGCAACCTGTTCTTCCTCTGCGAGTTCGTCGGCAAGGCCGAGGCGCTCTGCCCGCGCGGCACCCTGCGCCGCGTGCTCGATCGCGCCGCCGACATGGGCTTCGACGTCTGGGCCGGCTTCGAGTACGAGTTCTTCGTCTTCGCCGAGACGGCGTTCAGCGTGCGCGAGAAGGGCTTCAGGAACCTCAAGCCGATCTCGCCCGGCTTCTTCGGCTACTCGATGCTGCGCAACTCCGTGCACGCGGAGTGGTACGCCGACATGCTGAAGCTCGGCGAGACGATGGATTTCCCGATCGAGGGGTTACACACCGAGACCGGCGCCGGCGTGCTCGAGGCGGCGCTGCGGGTGAGCGGCGGGCTGGAGGCGGCGGACCGCGCCGCCTTGTTCAAGACCTTCACCAAGGTGCTGGCGCAGCGGCGCGACTGGATGGCGACCTTCATGGCCAAATGGTCGAAGGACTGGCCGGGCTGCGGCGGCCACATCCACATGTCGCTGTGGCAGAAGGGCCGGGACGTCTCGGCCTTCCACGACGAGAAGGGTCCGCATCGCATGAGCGCGACCATGCGAAGCTTCGTCGCCGGCCAGAAGGCGCTGATGCCGGAGTTCCTCGCCATGGTGGCGCCGACGGTGAACTCGTTCCGTCGCCTCATCCCGGGTTTCTGGGCGCCGACCGCCGCGAGCTGGGGGGTCGAGAACCGCACATGCGCCCTTCGTGTTATCCCCGGCTCGAAGAAATCGACCCGCGTCGAGTACCGGGTGGCCGCCGCCGACGGCAATCCGTACCTGGCACTGGCCGCCGCCATTGCATCGGGCCTGTGGGGCATCGAGCAGAAGCTCGATCCGGGCGATCCGGTCGACGGCAACTCCTACGCCAGGACGCATCCCGCGAAGTCGCAGCTGCCGCGCACGCTGACCGAGGCGGCGGAACGCTTCCACAAATCCAGGGCGGCGCGGGCGCTGTTCGGCGACGCCTTCGTCGAGCACTACGCCGCGACGCGCGAGTGGGAGGAACGCGAGTTCCGCAAGCACATCAGCGACTGGGAGCTCGATCGCTATTTCGAGATCATCTGATTGACGCACCCCGTCATCCTGAGCGAAGCGAAGGATCTGGCGGTGTGTGACCGAGACCGCGAGATGCTTCGCTACGCTCAGCATGACGGGGAAAATGACCACGTTTGAAGTTCGTTCGCCGATCGACGGCTCCATCGTCGCCACGCGGCCGCTCGCCGGTGCGGCGGAGATCGCGTCCGCGGTGTCGGCCGCACGGGCCGCGCAACGCGCCTGGCGCGGCGCACCCGTGGCCGACCGCGCTGCGCTGGTGCGGCGCTTCGTCGAGGCGATGCAGGCGCGCAGGGACGGCATCGCGCAGGAGCTGACGCGGCAGATGGGGCGGCCGATCCGCTATACGCCAGGCGAGGTCAACGGATTGTCGGAGCGCGCCACGACGATGGCGGGCCTCGCGCCCGAGGCACTGGCCGATGTCGCGACGGCCGAGAAAGCGGGCTTCACCCGCTTCATCCGCAAGGACCCGCTGGGCCTCGTCTTCGTCATCGCGCCGTGGAACTACCCATACCTGACGGCGGTGAACGCGGTGGTGCCGGCGCTACTCGCCGGCAACGCGGTGCTGCTGAAGCACTCCAGTCAGACGCCGCTGGTGGCCGAACGATTCGCCGAGGGCTTCAAGGCGGCCGGCCTGCCGGACGGATTGCTGCAGGTGCTGCACCTCTCGCACGCCGACACCGAGAGGCTGATCGGCTCGCCCGACATCGACTTCGTCTGCTTCACCGGCTCGGTGGAAGGCGGCCACTCGGTGACCCGCGCCGCCGCCGGTCGCTTCATCGGCCTGGGGCTGGAGCTGGGCGGCAAGGATCCGGCCTATGTCCGGCCCGACTGTGATTTCGACCACGCGGTCGAGAACCTGGTCGACGGCGCATTCTTCAACTCCGGCCAGAGCTGCTGTGGCATCGAGCGCATCTACGTGCACGAGCAGCTCTATCCGCGCTTCGTCGATGCCTTCGTCGCGCTGACCAGGCAATACAGGCTGGGCGATCCGCTCGATCCCGAAACCACGCTGGGGCCGATGGTGCGCGCTTCGGCCGCCGCTTTCGTGCGCGGGCAGATCGCCGAGGCGGTGGGCAGGGGCGCGCGCTCGCTGGTCGATCCCAAGAGCTTCGCCGCCGATCGCGAGGGCACGCCCTACATGGCGCCGCAGGTGCTGGTCGATGTCGACCATTCGATGCGGGTGATGACCGAGGAGAGCTTCGGCCCGGTGGTCGGCATCATGAAGGTCGGCGCCGACGAGGAGGCGATCAGGCTGATGAACGACAGTCCGTACGGCCTCACCGCGGCGATCTGGACGCGCGACGAGGCGGCCGCCATCCGCATCGGCGATCAGGTCGAGACCGGCACCTGGTTCATGAACCGCTGCGACTACCTCGATCCCGAGCTGGCCTGGACCGGGGTCAAGGACACCGGGCGCGGCTGCACCTTGTCGCGGCTGGGTTTCGATTACCTGACGCGGCCGAAATCGTTCCATCTCCGGCACGCGACCGGCTAAGGTCGCGACCGATCCGCATCGCATCGAGGCCATATGACAGAGTCGCCCGTCGG
Organism: Alphaproteobacteria bacterium; assembly: GCA_019635875.1. NCBI lineage: Bacteria > Pseudomonadati > Pseudomonadota > Alphaproteobacteria > Alphaproteobacteria bacterium. The sequence continues at coordinate 719,965 of JAHBYP010000003.1, read as the reverse complement.
CAACTGGAGCTACCCCACGACCGTGAAGTTCGGCGCCGGGCGCATCAGGGAATTGGCCGAGCACTGCAAGGCCGTGGGCATCGTCAAGCCGCTGCTGGTGACCGATCCTGGGCTGGCCGGCCTGCCGATGATCGCCGAGGCCTTCGTCTCGCTGGAGAAGGCCGGCGTACCGGCGGTGATCTTCTCCAAGCTGAAATCCAACCCGGTGGCGCAGAACGTCGAGGACGGCGTCGCCGCCCTGCGCGCCGGCAAGCATGACGGCGTGATCGCCTGGGGCGGCGGCAGCGGTCTCGACACCGGCAAGGTGATCGCCTTCATGGCCGGCCAGAAGCGGCCGATGTGGGATTTCGAGGATATCGGCGACTGGTGGACGCGCGCCGATCCTGACGGGATCCTGCCGGTGATCGCCGTGCCGACCACCGCCGGCACCGGCTCGGAGACCGGCCGCGCCGGCGTGATCACCGACGAGACCACGCATACCAAGAAGGTGATCTTCCATCCGAGGATGATGCCGAAGATCGTCATCGCCGATCCCGAGCTCACCGTCGGCCTGCCACCGCATCTCACGGCAGCGACCGGCATGGACGCCTTCGCGCATTGCCTCGAGGCGTATTGCGCGCCGTCCTATCATCCTTATGCCGACGGCATCGCCGTGGAGGGCATGCGGCTGGTGAAGGAGTACCTCGAGCGCGCCGTCGCCGACGGCACCGACATCGAGGCGCGCGCGCATATGCTGGCGGCGTCGCAGATGGGCTCCACCGCCTTCCAGAAGGGCCTGGGTGCCATCCATTCCCTGTCGCATCCGATCGGCGCCGTGCTCGACACGCATCACGGCCTGACCAACGCGGTGGCGATGCCCTACGTGCTGGTGTTCAACCGCGACGCCATCGCCGAGCGCATCGCGCGGCTGGCGCGATACCTCGGACTGCCGGGTGCGGACTTCGACGGCTTCCTGCAATGGGTGCTGGAGCTGCGCCAGCGGCTGCAGATCCCCCACACCTTCGCCGATCTCGGCGTGACGGAAGACATGCTCGACAAGTTCTCGGAAATGGCTGCCGTCGACCCCACCGCCGGCGGCAACCCGGTGCAGGCCGGCGTCCCGGAGATGCGCCAGATGTACGACGCGGCATTGCATGGGCGGTTGTAAGTTTTTCTACCTTCCCCCGGAGGGGGAAGGTGCCCGAAGGGCGGAAGGGGGATGTCGAAGACGGCCTCCTGCGTTCGTCTTTGACATCCCCCATCCGTCGCGCTGCGCGCGCCACCTCCTCCCTCCGGGGGAAGGTAAAGTTGGATGTCCATGACCGACACCCCTCCCGCGTTCCCGACACAGGCGCGCGTCGTCGTCATCGGTGGCGGCATCGTCGGCTGCTCGGTGGCCTATCACCTCACGCAGCTCGGCTGGAAAGACGTCGTGCTGATCGAGAAGGGCCGGCTGTCGAGCGGCACGACCTGGCACGCCGCCGGTCTCGTCGGCCAGCTGCGCACCCATCCCAGCATGACGCGGTTGATCCGCTACTCGACCGATCTCTATGCGCGGCTCGAGGAGGAGACCGGGCTGGCCACCGGCTGGAAGCAATGCGGCAGCCTCACCGTGGCGCGCACGCCGGAGCGCATGACCTTGCTCAAGCGCGTCGCGGCGATGGCCAAGGCGCAGAACGTGACCTGCGATCTGCTGACGCCGGCGGAAGCCGGCAAGCTCTATCCCATCATGCGCACCGACGATCTGGTCGGCGCCGCCTGGCTGCCGGGCGACGGCAAGGCCAATCCCGCCGACATCACCCAGGCGCTGGCGCGCGGCGCGCGGCGCGGCGGCGCGCGCATCTTCGAGCAGACCAAGGTCACCAGGGTCCATGTCAAGGACGGCCGCGCCACGGGCGTGTCGACCGACAAGGGCGACATCGTTGCCGACGTGGTCGTGAACTGCGGCGGGCAATGGGCGCGCGAGATCGGCCGCGCGGTCGGCGTCACCGTGCCGCTGTTCTCCTGCGAGCACATGTACATCGTCACCGAGCGCGTCGCAGGCGTGCAGCCGGACCTGCCCTGCCTGCGCGATCCCGATGGCTACATCTACTTCAAGGAAGAGGTCGGCGGCCTCTTGATGGGCGGCTTCGAGCCCGAGGCCAAGCCGTGGGCGCAGGCCTTCGACATTCCCGAGCCGTTCGAGTTCCAGCTGCTGCCCGACGACTGGGACCAGTTCCAGATCCTGATGGAGAACGCGCTGATCCGCGTGCCCGCGCTGGAGAAGACCGGCACCAAGCGCTTCATCAACGGGCCCGAGAGCTTCACCGCCGACAACAACTACATCCTGGGCGAGGCGCCGGAGCTGAAGAGCTTCTTCGTCGCCGCTGGCTTCAACTCGATGGGCATCGCCAGCGCCGGCGGCGCCGGCAAGGCGCTGGCGGAGTGGATCGTCAACGGCGATCCGACGCTCGATCTGTGGCCGGTCGACATCCGCCGCTTCGCGCGCTTCAACGCCAACGAGCAGTGGCTCAAGGCACGCGTCGCCGAGGTGCTGGGGCTGCACTACAAGATGCCGTGGCCCAACCGCGAGCTCGAGACGGCACGTCCGCTGCGCCGCTCGCCGCTCTACGACCGGCTGAAGGCGAGGGGCGCCTCGTTCGGCTCGAAGATGGGTTGGGAGCGGCCCAACTGGTTCGCTGTCGATGGACAGTCGACTTCGCTGGATTACGGCTGGGCGCGGCAGAACTGGTTCGCATCAAACGCCCGCGAGCATCGCGCGGCGCGCGAGGGCGTGGCGATCTTCGACCAGAGCTCATTCTCCAAGCTGCTGCTGCAGGGCCGCGACGCCGAGGCGGCGCTGCAGCATCTCTGCGCCAACGACATGGCCGTGCCGGTCGGCACGTCCGTCTACACGGGCGTGCTCAACGTGCGCGGCGGCTTCGAGTCCGATCTCACGGTGCAGCGCCTGGCGCGCGACCGCTTCATGCTGGTGACCGGCTCGTCGCAGACGACGCGCGACGCCGACTGGCTGGTCAAGCACATGCCCGAGGACGCGCACGCGGTTCTCACCGACGTCACCGGCGCCTGGGCGGTGATCTCGGTGATGGGCCCGAAGGCGCGCGATCTGCTGACGCGCGTCAGCCGCGCCGATCTCAGCGATGCCGGCTTCCCCTTCGGCACCTGCCGAGACATCGACGTTGGGCTGGCGACGGTGCTGGCGGTTCGTCGCACCTATGTCGGCGAGTTGGGCTGGGAGCTCTACACGCCGGTCGAGATGGCGGCCTCGGTCTACGACACCCTGCGCGAGGCGGGCGAGGCGCTGGGCCTGATCGACGCCGGCTACTACACGATCGAATCGCTGCGGTTGGAGAAGGGTTACCGCGCCTGGGGCCGCGAGCTGACGCCCGAGCACACACCGTACGAGGCGGGGCTGGGCTTCGCGGTGAAGCTCGACAAGGCGACGCCGTTCATCGGCCAGGAGGCGCTGCGCGGCCTGCGCGGCAAGCCGCTGTCACGCCGCTGCGTGTCGATTACGCTGGCCGATGGCGGACCAATCGCGCAAAGCGGCGAGCTGCTGCTGCGCGATGGCAAGCCGGCCGGCGAGACGACGTCGGCCGCCTACGGCCACACCTTGGGCCGCACCGCGCTGCTGGGCTACGCGCACAACAACGGCCAGCCGGTCGATGCGGCGTTTCTGTCATCGGGCACGTGGGAAGTCGACATCGCCGGCGACCGCTGCGCCTGCACGGTCTCCCTGAAGGCGCCGTACGACCCCGACGGCAAACGCACGCGCATGTAGTTGTGCTTCCCTTCCCCCGGAGGGGGAAGGTGGCGCGAAGCGACGGATGGGGGATGCATCAACGACTCCGCTGTCCGTCTTCGACATCCCCCTTCCGCCCTTCGGGCACCTTCCCCCTCCGGGGGAAGGAAGATTGTTCGGCGATCTCGAAGAACTGGCGCACCGGATCGAGGCGCCGCCGCTCGGCGAGGCAGACCGCGAACTCGCCGACCTCCATGTCGGCGCCGGCGATGTCGAGGGCGCGGAAGCGGGCGTCGGCGCCGAACTCGCTTTCGAACACCACGCCGATGCCGAAGCCCGCGGCCACCGCCTCGCGCACGCCCTCGCGGCTCTCGACCTCGACCAGCACGCCCGGCCGCACGTCGGCCTCGGCGAGGCGCTGCTCGAAGACCTCGCGGGTGATCGAGCCGCGCTCGCGCAGCACGAGGTCCTGCGCCGAGAGCCGCGAGAGTTCGACCCGCCGCAGCCGCGCCCAGGCATGGCGGCGCGGCACGAAGAGGATCAGACGATCCTTGCGGATTCGGCGGCAGACCAGGCGCGGATCGGAGGTCGGCCGCGCCATCACGCCGACATCGGTCTCGTGGTCGAGCACCTGGCGCAGCACCGCGTCGGAGTTGCCGATGCGCAGCGCGAAGGTGAAGCCCGGTCGCGTGCGACGGATCTCCGCCAGCGCCGGCATGACGTGATAGGCCGAGTCGGCGCCGACGCGCAGATGCCCGCCCGCCAGCGCCGCGCCGCCGGCGATGGTCGCGGCGGCCTCGTCGTAGACCGCGAAAAGCCGGCGGGCAACGTCGTGCAGTCGGCGGCCGGCCTCGGTGAGCTCGACGCGCCGGCCGACGCGGCGGAACAGCGCCACGCCGGACTCGCTTTCGAGGCCGCGCACCTGCGCCGACAGGGTGGGCTGGCTGATGCGCTGGGCGCGGGCGGCGGGCGAGTAGCCGCCGGCATCGGCCACGAGGTGGAAGGCGCGCAGCTGGGTGAAGTTCAATCTATCTAGCCATCCTATGGGATGGATATAAAATATATAATGGACCGATAGATGTCACGCCGCCATCCTGTCCCCGAGACAGTCGAGAGGACCTCCATGGCCCCGCGCGGCGCTTCCGAAACCGGCGATCCCCTGCTGCTGACCCCCGGTCCGCTCACCACCTCGGCCGCGGTGAAGCAGGCGATGGTGCACGACTGGGGCTCGCGCGACGCCGAGTTCATCCGCATCAACAGGATGGTCCTCGACAGCATCGTGCAGCTCGCCGGCGCCGAGGGCACGCATGTCACCGTGCCGGTGCAGGGCAGCGGCACCTTCGCCGTCGAGGCGATGATCACGACCTTCGTGCCGAAGACGGGCAAGCTGCTGTTGCTGATCAACGGCGCCTATGGCCAGCGGGCGAAAAAGATCGCCGAGATCGCCGGCCGCGCCGTCGTCACCCACGAGACGCCCGAGGACACGCCGCCCGATCTCGCCGCGATCGAGACGCTGCTGGCCGGCGACACGGCGATCACCCACGTCTTCGCCGTCCATTGCGAGACGACGTCGGGCATCCTCAATCCGATCGGCGAGACCGCAGCGTTGGTCGCGCGGCAGGGCCGCCGCCTGCTGGTCGATTCGATGAGCGCCTTCGGTGCGATCGAGATCGACGCGCGAACGGTCCAGTACGACGCGCTGGCAGCTTCGTCGAACAAGTGTCTCGAAGGCGTGCCGGGCCTCGGCTTCGTCGTCTGCCGCAAGGATGCGTTGGCTGCGTGCAAGGGCAACGCCACGACCCTGGTGCTCGACCTGCACGACCAGGCCGAGGGTTTCGCCAGGACCGGGCAGTACCGCTTCACGCCGCCAATCCACGTCATCGTGGCGCTGGGCAAGGCGATCGAGGAGCACGCGGCGGAGGGCGGCGTCGCCGGCCGCGGCGGGCGCTATCGCAGCAATGCCAGGATCCTGATCGAGGGCATGCGCGGCATGGGCTTCCGCACCCTGCTGCCCGACGCGCTGCAGGCGCCGATCATCGTCACCTTCCACATGCCGACCGACCCGCGCTTCGTCTTCCAGCGTTTCTATGACGGGCTGAAGGATCGCGGCTATGTGATCTATCCCGGCAAGCTCACGGTGGCGGAGTCGTTCCGCATGGGCTGCATTGGCCGCCTGAACGCCGAGCACATGAACGGCGCGCTGGCTGCGGTGCGCGAGGTCCTGGACGAGATGCGCGTGAGCAACGGCGGCCCGGCGCTGGCGGCGGAGTAGGAGACAGACATGGCACCCGACTCGCTCACCGCTGGCGGCACCACGACCATCACGGTCAACGGCCGCACCTACCGCCGGCCGCAGCGACCCACCGTCGTGGTCTGTGTCGACGGCTCCGAGCCCGGCTATATCGAGCGCGCGGTCGAGGCGGGCATGGCGCCATGGTTCGCGCGCATCCTGCGCGAGGGCACCAGCCTGCTCGCCGATTGCGTCGTGCCGAGCTTCACCAACCCCAACAACCTCTCGATCGTTACCGGCCGTCCGCCCGCGGTGCACGGCATCAGCGGCAACTACTTCCTCGATCCCGAGAGCGGGAACGAGGTGATGATGAACGATCCGAAATTCCTGCGCGTCGAGACGCTGTTCCCTGCCTTCCAGCGCGCCGGCTGCCGCATCGCGGTGATAACCGCCAAGGACAAACTGCGTGGCCTGCTCGGCAAGGGGCTGGAGCTCGCGCCGGGCAAGGCCTGCAGCTTCTCCTCCGAGAAGGCCGACCAGGCGAGCGTCGCGACCAACGGCATCGACAACGTGCTGTCGCTGGTCGGCATGCCCGTGCCCGACGTCTACAGCGCCGGACTGAGCGAGTTCGTCTTCGCCGCCGGCGTCGAGCTGATGCGCCGCGACCGGCCCGACCTGATGTATCTGTCGACCACCGACTACATCCAGCACAAGCACGCGCCGGGCACGAAGGTGGCCAACGCCTTCTACGCCATGATGGACGGCTACCTGAACGAGCTCGACGCCATGGGCTGCACCATCGTGCTGACCGCCGATCACGGCATGAACGCCAAGCACGACAGGGCGGGCCAGCCCGACGTGGTTTACCTGCAGGACCTGCTCGACGGCTGGCTGGGCGAGGCGAAGGCGCGCGTGATCCTGCCGATCACCGATCCCTACGTCGTGCACCACGGCGCGCTGGGCTCGTTCGCGGTGATCTACCTGCCGCGCGAGGCCAACGCCGACGTTGTGATGGCGAAGCTGCGCGCCACCGAAGGCATCGAATCGGCGCTGAGCCGCGAAGACGCCGCCCAGCGCTTCGAGCTGCCGGCCGATCGTCTGGGCGACATCATCGTCGTGTCGAACCGCCACAAGGTGCTGGGCACCAGCGCGTCGCGCCACGACCTCTCCGGCCTGACCGAGCCGCTGCGCAGCCATGGCGGCGTGTCGGAGCAGGGCGTGCCGCTGATCTGCAACCGCAAGCTCGGCGCCGGCCCGACGCAACGCTGGCGCAACTTCGACGCCTTCGACCTGGCGCTGAATTTGGTCGCCTAACTCCGTCATCCTGAGCGAAGCGAAGGATCCAGGGCTATGGCGGTCAGCCACCGCGAGATCCTTCGCTACGCTCAGGATGACAGGCGGAGCGAGTCTCCCCGCCGGACCAAAGGCTTGAGTGGAGAAGAACCATGAACGTCCAGGCGAAGCTCGGCGGCATCCAGGCGCCCGTCACCGGCCTGCGCGAAAGCATGCGCATCGCCGGCAGGCGGGTCGACGGCGAGGCCGCGCTCGAGGTGTTCAATCCCTGGAACAACAGCGTCGTCGGCACGGTGCCGCGCGCCAACCCGGCGCAGGTCGCCGAGGCGTTCCAGATCGCGCACGACTACAAGCCGAAGCTCAGCCGCTACGACCGCCAGAAGATCCTGATGAAGACCGCCGAGCTTCTGGTGGCGCGCAAGGACGAGATCGCGCGGCTGATCACGTCGGAGAGCGGGCTCTGCCTGAAGGATTCGCTGTACGAGGTCGGCCGCGCCTTCGACGTGTTCTCGCTCGCCGGCCAGCTCTGCATCATCGACGATTCGCAGACCTTCTCCTGCGACCTCACCCCGCATGGCAAGCAGCGCAAGATCTTCACCCTGCGCGAGCCGCTCAACGCCATCTCGGCCATCACGCCGTTCAACCACCCGCTGAACATGGTGGCGCACAAGCTGGCGCCGGCGATCGCCACCAACAACTGCGTGGTGCTTAAGCCCACCGAGCAGACGCCGCTCACCGCGCTGATGCTGGCCGACACGCTCTACGAGGCCGGCCTGCCGCCGCAGATGCTGTCGGTCGTCACCGGCGGCCCGGCCGACATCGGCGACGCGATGATCACCGATCCGCGCATCGACCTGATCACCTTCACCGGCTCCGTGCGCGTCGGCAAATGCATCGCCGAGAAGGCCGGCTACAAGCGCATCGTGCTCGAGCTGGGCGGCAACGACCCGCTGATCGTCATGGAGGACGCCGACCTCGACAAGGCGGCCGAGCTGGCGGTGCAGGGCGCGACCAAGAACTCCGGCCAGCGCTGCACGGCGGTCAAGCGCATCCTCGTCGTCGAGAAGATCGCCGAGGAGTTCGCCGCGCTCGTCCTGGCGAAAACCAAGAAGCTGCGCGCCGGCGACCCGATGGATCCCGCCACCGATGTCGGCACGGTAATCAACGAGCGCTCCGCGACGCTGTTCCAGAACCGCGTGACGGACGCGGTGTCCAAGGGCGCCAAACTGCTGCACGGCAACGATCGCAAGGGCGCGCTGTTCCCGCCCACCGTCGTCGACCGAGTCCCTTACGATTGCGAGTTGGTGCGCGAGGAGACCTTCGGCCCGGCGATCCCGATGATCCGCGTCAAGGACATCAACGACGCCATCCGCGTCTCGAACTCGACCGCCTACGGCCTGTCGTCGGGCGTCTGCACCAACCGCCTCGACTACATCACGCGCTTCGTCAACGAGCTCAGCGTCGGCACGGTCAACATCTGGGAGGTCCCCGGCTACCGCATCGAGATGTCGCCCTTCGGCGGCATCAAGGATTCCGGGCTTGGCTACAAGGAAGGCGTGCTCGAAGCGATGAAGAGCTTCACCAACGTGAAGACCTACTCGCTGCCTTGGGCGATTTGAGCGCCTACAACGGGGCTTGGACCATGTGCTTGAACACCTTCAGATCCCTGGGGATCAAGTTCGTCGGACCAGTTTTTTGCTTGGTGGCCTTCATTGCATGGCCGGCCGCGGGTCAGATGTCGACCAGCGCCCTGTTGAAGCGCGTGGAGGCCATGCGAATTGAGGGAGTATGGCTCGGTGCTGCTTTTGAGGCTCTCGATCCCAAGCTCCTCGATCGACCGGGTGCGGTGGAGCGACGAGTGGTCTCTGGGGTCAGCACGACAGATGTGAATGTAGAGGACAGAAAGAGCGAGGTACTGCCTGGGGCAGAGGTCTCGATGACGTTGAAGTTCGATTCAGACCGCGGTCGCGAGTCCGTATCCCTCATCATACTCGCGTATTCAGTTCTCAGCCGATCGCAGGTCGAGCAATTTGCCAAGTACGTCAATGACAGGATCGGGGTTCCAACGAGGCATATCGCTCAAACCTATGGTGCCTATCCTGATGTTTTGGAGTTTCGAAGCGTCTGGGAGCCCGAGTCGCCAGGCGCCGCGTCCTCTCTCGAACTCCCATATCGTTGGATCGTCAGCCTCGAGGTCACGCCGATGGACGGCGAGCTTGGCGCACTCAATCCACGCAGTGTGCTGTTCCTGACGGTCAGATACCCGATCGAGAAGAGATAGAGAGAAGCTACGCGAGTATTTTCCTGCGCTCGGGATCGTAGGCGGAGCCGTCGATACGCTTGGCGGGCACGCGCTGCGTGAAGGCTTCGATCTCGTAGTCGGCGTGCGTGGTTTCGGCTGAGGGCAGGTAGCCGAAGGCGATCCATTTGCCCACGGTGTGGCCGTAGCCGGCGCTCGACGTGACGCCCACGACCTTGCCGTCGCGCAGGATCGCCTCGCTGCCATAGACCGGCTTGTCGCCGTCGAGCAGGAAGACGCAGAGCTTGCGGTTGACGCCGTTCGTCCGGTGATTCTCGAGCGCAGCACGGCCGATGAAGTCGCCCTTCTTCATCGCCACGGCGAAGCCGAGGCCGGCCTCCCACGGCGTGTAATCCGGGCCGATGTCGCTGCCCCAGTAGAGGTAGCGCTTCTCCAGCCGGCAGGATTCGATCGCGCGGTAGCCGGCGTTGACGACACCCAAATCCTGGCCCTCGCGCCACAGCAGGTCGTAGACATGCGCGGCGTATTCGACCGGGATGTGCAGCTCGTAGCCGAGCTCGCCGACATAAGTCACCCGCGCGACGCGGCAGGGGGCATAGCCGAGACGAATCTCGCGCATCGCCATGTAGGGCAGGGCGGTGTTCGAGACGTCGGCGTCGGCGAGGCGTTCGAGCAGGGCGCGGCTCCTGGGGCCGCAGCAGTTGATCACCGCCCAGGCGTTGGTGACGTCGGTCAACGTGACCGAACCGTCGGCCGGCATGTGGCGGCGGATCCAGGAGGCGTCGTGGATGCCGAAGGCGCTGCCGGTGACGACGTAGTAGCGGTCCTCCGCGACGCGCATGAAGGTGAGGTCGGCCTCGATGCCGCCCTTCTCGTTGCACAGCTGGGTGTAGATCAGCGCGCCCACCGGCTTGTCGACGTTGCCGGCGGCAAGGCGTTGCAGGAACGACGCGGCGCCGGGGCCGGCGAGCTCGAACTTGGAGAACGAGCTCTGGTCGATCAGCGCGACATGCTCGCGGATGGCGCGGCATTCGCGGCCGACGGCGGCGAACCAGCTCGGCTTGCCCTCGAAGGACGGATGATCGACGCGCGCATCGCCGTTGGTGGCGAACCAGTTAGGCCGCTCCCAGCCGAAGCGCGAGCCGAACACGGCGCCGGCCTGGTCGAGCACGCCGTAGAGCGGCGAGCGGCGGCCGCCGCGGCCGGTGTTCATCTCCTCGCCCGGCCAGTGGATCAGGTAGTACCGGTGATAGGCCTCGACCGCGCGCTCGTGCAGGTACCTGGCGCCGACATGGTGCGGGCCGAAGCGCTGAACGTCGAAGCTCCACAGATCGAACTCCGAGGCGCCCTCGACGATCCATTGCGCGAGCTGCTTGCCCGCGCCGCCGGCGCCGGCGATGCCTGACGTGAAGCCGCCGGCGACAAAGACGTTGTCGAGCTCCGGCGCCTTGCCGAGGATCGGCTCGCCGTCGGGCGTGATCGGGATCGGCCCGTTGATCAGCTGGCGCACACCGAGATCGTTGAGCAGCGGCAGGCGCTCGGCGGCCGGCGTGGCGATCGCCTCGAAGCGGTCGTAGTTGCCCTGGAACAGCTCGCGGCCGAAATCGAACGGCACACCGCGCTCGCCGAATGGCCGCGTGTTGGACTCCCAGCCGCCGATGGCAAAGCCGCCGACCTCGGGCTTGAGATAGAAATTGTTGTCGGGGTCGCGCAGCGAGGTCAGCGTCTTCGGCAGGTCGGGCAGCTTCTCGGTCACCATGTACTGGTGCTCGACGGCGGCCACCGGCATGCGCACGCCCATCATCTTGGCCACATCGCGCGCCCAGATGCCGGCGGCGTTGACCAGCGTGTCGCAGGCGATGGTGCCGTGGTCGGTGACCACCGCGGTGGCGCGGCCGTCCTTGACCATGATGTCGGTGACGCGCACCCCTTCTACGATCTTGACGCCGCCCTGCCGCGCCAGCCGTGCCATGCCCTGCGTCAGGCTGCTGGGATCGATGTAGCCGTCGGAGGGGATGAACGCTGCGCCCTCGACGCCTTCGGTCGAGATGTAGGGGAAGATCTGCTTGGCCTCGCTGGCCGACATCAGATGCAGTTCGAAGCCGAAGCTGCGCGCGGTGCTGGCAGTGCGCTTGATCTCGCTCCAGCGATCCTTCGACGAGGCGAGCCGCAGCGAGCCCACCGGGTGCCAGTCGATGCCGTAGCCGAGCTGCTTTTCCATCGAGCCGTAGAGCTCGACGGATTGCTGCATCATGCGCGTGAGGTTGCGCTTGGAGCGCAGCTGGCCGACGAGGCCGGCGGCATGCCAGGTCGAGCCGTGGGTGATGCCGCTCTTCTCGACGACGAGCACATCGCGCTCGCCCATCTGCGCCAGGTGATAGGCGATCGAGCAGCCGACGGCGCCGGCACCAATGATGACGATGCGCGCCTGCGTCGGAATGCTGGTCATGGCTCATGCTCCCTCTCCCCGCGAGCGGGGAGAGGGTTGGGGTGAGGGGTCGTTTGAAGTTGCGCAGGGCGGCGGTGCGTCACCTGATGCAGCCCCTCACCCCAACCCTCTCCCCGCTCGCGGGGAGAGGGAGAAAGACGCAGGCTCATTCTGCCGCCTGCTGCCGAGGTGCTCCATGGCCGCTCATCTCGCCGAGGTACCAGTCGACGAAGTGCTGCACGTTGGCTTCCTGCGTGCGAGAGTAGGGGCCGGGCACGTAGCGCGGCGAGGTGACGCCGGCCTGGTTGGCCTCGCAGATGAACCAGTCCTGCTCCGACGTGCGTTCCCAGAACGGCGTCAGCTTCGCCGGGTCGTAGTCGCGGCCTTCGACCGCGTCCTTGTGCACGAACCACCAGACCACGATCTCGCAGGTCGTGGCGTCGACCGGTGTGATGCGCGTCGAAACCGCGTGGTCGTCGCTGGCGTGCTGCCAGAAGTTCGGGAACACCGTGGTGCGCAGGGTGCCGTCGCTCCACGTGTTGCGCTCGCGGAAGTGGCCCATCAGCGGCGCCACCGGCGTGCCGTCGAGGCTCTGCGTCTTCCAGCCCTCCATCAGCGGCGTGCGGTGGGCGCGCCAGAAGCCGCCGGTCATGTTGGAGAAGGCGTCGCCGGTGTCGATGCCCAGGGCGCGGAAGCGGGCATTGGCCAGCTCGGTCTGCTTCACCACGTCCTCGGCCAGCCCGGGCATGATTCGTGCAACGTCATAGGTGCCCTTGACGTACTCGGGATGGGCGACCGGGCAGTGCAGGCACTCGCGATTGTTCTCGAAGACCAGCTTCCAGTTGGCCTTCACCGTGTAGCGGCGCTCGACCGCGACCTTGGCGTCGTACAGCCCCTGGTGCTTCAGCCGGCTGGCGAGGTCCTCGTGTGCGCGCTCGAACGGCACGGGATCATCCGAGAGGTTGATCCACAGGATGCCGGCGGTGTCGCGCAGGCGCACCGGGTGGAGGCCGAGCGTCGCCTCGGAGACGCCGAACTCGGCCATGGTGCGCGTGGTGAGCCTGCCCTCCAGGTCGTAGGCCCAGCCGTGGTAGGGGCAGCGGAAGCCGCGCGCATTGCCGGTCTCGCCATTGCAGAAGCGTGCGCCGCGGTGACGGCAGGTGTTGTGGAACGCGCGGATCTGGCCGTCGCGTCCGCGCACAATTACGATCGAATCCAGGCCAATCTTCCACGTCATCCAGTCGCCCGGGTTGGGCAGCATGCAGGCGTGACCGGCATAGAGCCAGTAGCGCGACCAGATGCGGTCCATGTCGGCCTGAAACACCTCGGCGTCGATGTAGAAGTCGCGCGGCAGCGGCCCGCCATGGCGGTAGGCCGCGATCAGCCCGGCGATCCGCTCCTGGTCGAAGCGGTATCCGCTGGGGCGGGCGGTAGACATCGGGGTTCGTCCTCGCGCGGGTTCTTCGGCCGGTCACATCTATCGTGCAGGGTTGCGGTTGTCAGGACCGGGCATCTGCGATGTAATAAATCCGAAACCGTCGCGGACTTCAAATGCGACGCCGCGACGGTGCGGGCAGAGGGGGCAGAACGATGATGGACAAACTGATGCGTGGCGGTCTCGCCGCGCTGGCGGCTGTCGCCGTGATGGCAGGCGGGACGGCACTGGCCCAGAAGGTCAAGCTCACCGCCTACACGGCGCTGGAGAACGACCAGCTCAAGATCTTCAAGGACACCATCGAGAAGGCCGTGCCGACGGTCGAGATCTCCTGGGTGCGTGATTCCACCGGCATCATCACGGCGCGCTTCCTGGCCGAGAAGGCCAACCCGCAGGCCGACATGGTGCTCGGCCTCTCGGGCTCGAGCATGGCCGCCTTCGCCAAGCAGGGCTTGCTCGAACCCTACACGCCCAAGGGCGCCGACGCGCTGAAGCCGGTCTTCCGCAGCGGCGCCAAGCCGGCCGAGACCTGGATCGGCATGGACGCCTATCTCTCGGTGGTCTGCTTCAACACCGTCGAGGCCGGCAAGAAGAACCTGCCCAAGCCGGTGTCGTGGAAGGACCTGGCCAACCCGGCCTATGTCGGCTCGATCGTCATGCCCAACCCGGCCTCGTCGGGCACCGGCTACCTGACCATCGCCGCCTGGCTGCAGCTGATGGGTGAGGAGGCCGGCTGGAAGTTCATGGACGAGGTCCACAAGAACGTCGCTGTCTATACCCACTCCGGCTCGGCGCCCTGCGTGCAGGCCGCCAAGGGCGAGCGCATCCTGGGCATCGGCTTCGACATGCGCGGCGCGCGCGAGAAGACGGCCGGCGCGCCGATCGACCTGATCCTGCCCAGCGAAGGCGCGGGCTGGGAGATGGAGGTCTCGGGCATCGTCAAGGGCCGCCCGAACGTCGCCGCCGCCAAGCTGGTGCAGGACTGGGTCGCCTCGCAGGCCGCCAACGAGCTGTACGGCAAATACTACGCCATCGTCGCCCATCCGGCGGTGAAGGCGGCGCCGCCGAACTATCCGCCCAACGCCGACAAGGCGATGGTCAAGAACGACCTCGACTGGATGGCGTCCAATCGCGACCGCATCCTGGCGGAGTGGAACAAGCGCTACGACGGCAAGTCGGCGCCGAAGAAGTAGGCGATCGGCGGTTCGCAGACATGCCGTATCTCGAGGTCGACCGCGTCACCAAGAGGTTCGGCATGTTCACCGCCCTGGAGGCGGTGTCGCTGACGATCGAGCGCGGGGAGTTCGTCTGCTTCCTCGGCCCTTCGGGCTGCGGCAAGACGACCCTGCTGCGGGCCATCGCCGGGCTCGATCCGCAGACCAGCGGCACGATCCGGCAGGACGGCCGCGACGTCTCGGCGCTGCCGCCGGCCGAGCGCGATTTCGGCATCGTCTTCCAGTCCTATGCGCTCTTTCCCAACCTCACCGTCGCCGACAATGTCGGCTACGGCCTGAAGAACCGGCGCAAGCCCGCCGCCGAGATCAGGGCGCGGGTCAACGAGCTGCTGGCGCTGGTCGGCCTGCCGACGCAGGGCGACAAGTACCCGGCGCAGCTCTCCGGCGGCCAGCAGCAGCGCGTGGCGCTGGCCCGCGCGCTTGCCACGTCACCCGGGCTTCTCCTGCTCGACGAGCCGCTGTCGGCGCTCGATGCCCGCGTGCGCGCGCGCCTGCGTGGCGAGATCCGCGGCCTGCAGCGCCGCCTGGGCGTCACCACGATCATGGTGACGCACGACCAGGAAGAGGCGCTGACCATGGCCGACCGCATCGTGGTGATGAACCACGGCCGCATCGACCAGATCGGCACGCCGCAGGAGATCTACGGCCGCCCGGCCAGCGCCTTCGTCGCCGATTTCGTCGGCTCGATGAACTTCCTGTCCGGCCGAGTCGCCGGGCCGGGCCGGGTCTCGCTGGGCGACGGGCTGGCGATCGACTGCACGCACGCGCAGCCACAGGGCGGCGAGATCCGCGTCTGCCTGCGGCCCGAGGACGTGCAGGTGCGCGGCATCACCGAAAGCACGGCCAACCGCTTCCCGGTGACCATCGCGGAGCTGGAGTTCCTGGGCTCGTTCTGCCGCGCCACCTTGCACGCCGCGACGCCCGGGGTCACGCTGATGGCGGATTTCTCGATCAACCTGATGCGCGACCTCGACGTCGGCGTCGGCAAGACGCTGGACATCGCGCTGCCCGCCGACCGGCTGCGCGTGTTCGCCGGCGAGGCGGCGGGCTAGAGATGAGCCGGCCTACTGTCATCCTCGGGGCCGTCCGCGGCCCCTGCAGCGCAGCGAGGGACCTAGGCAGCTCCCCTGGATCCCTCGCTGCGCTCGGGATGACAGTGGAACCATTCGGACGGAAAGTGCGCTAGGTCATGGCGGTGGTGGCCGAAGCCGCGCTGGTGCGACCAAAGGCATCGACCGACGACATCGTCATGCGCGCCGGCATCGGCGTGGCGCTGATCCTGCTGGCGCTGTTCGTCGCCGCGCCACTGTGGACGCTGCTGTCCAAGAGCTTCCACAACGCCGATGGCGCCTGGGTCGGGTTCGACAACTACATCCGCTACGTCTCGACGCCGGCGCTGCTGCAGTCGCTGTGGAACAGCCTGTTCATCGCCGTCGTGAGCACGGCGATCGTCGTGCCGCTGGCCTTCGTCTACGCCTATGCCCTCACCCGCGCGGTGCTGCCGCTCAGGCCGGTGTTCCAGGCCGTGGCGCTGGTCCCGATCCTGGCGCCCTCGCTGCTGCCGGCGATGTCGATGATCTACCTGTTCGGCAACCAGGGCATGCTCAAGCATCTGCTGGGCGGCAGCGAGATCTACGGCGCCGGCGGCATCGTCGCCTCGCAGGTCTTCTACTGTTTCCCGCACGTGCTGATGATCCTGGTCACGGCGCTGTCGATGGCCGACCAGCGGCTCTACGAGGCGGCCGAGGCGCTGGGCGCCTCGCGCTGGCGCGTCTTCTGGACCGTGACGCTGCCGGGCGCGCGCTACGGCCTGATCAGCGCGATCTTCGTCTGCTTCACCCTGGTGCTGACCGATTTCGGCATCGCCAAGGTGATCGGCGGGCAGTTCAACGTGCTCGCCACCGACGTCTACAAGCAGGTGATCGGCCAGCAGAACTTCGAGATGGGCGCGGTGGTTGGCCTGATCCTGCTGGCCCCGGCCGTGCTGTCGTTCTTCGCCGATCGCTATGCGCAGAAGCGCCAGGTGGCGCTGCTGTCGGCCCGCGCCGTGCCCTACGCGCCCAGGCGGCAGCGCGGTCGCGACGCGCTGCTGTTCGCCTTCTGCTGGCTGGTCGCCTGCCTGATCCTGATGATCATCGGCATCGCCGGCTGGGCCTCTCTGATCAAGCGCTGGCCGTACAATCTTTCGCTGACGCTCGACAACTACGACTTCGAGAATTTCGATCCCACCGGTTGGGATCCGCTGTGGACGTCGTTGAAGATGGCGGCGCTGGCCGCCGCGATCGGCGCCGTCGCCATCTTCACCGCCGCCTGGCTGCTGGAGAAGAGCCGCGGCTTCCACTTCATGCGCGGCCTGGTGCAGTTTCTCGCCACCCTGCCGATGGCGGTGCCCGGGCTGGTGCTGGGCCTGGGCTACATCTTCTTCTTCAATCACCCGTCGAACCCGCTGAACTTCCTCTACGGCACGCTGGCGATCCTGGTGATCAACACCGCCGCCCACTTCTACACCGTGGCGCACATCACGGCGGTCACGGCGCTCAAGCAGCTCGACGCCGAGTTCGAGGCGGTGTCGGCTTCCCTGAAGGTACCGCTGCCGGTGACCTTCGTGCGCGTCACCGTGCCGATCTGCCTGCCGGCGATCCTCGACATCTTCATCTATCTCTTCGCCAACGCGATGACGACGATCTCGGCGGTGATCTTCCTCTACGGCGCCGACACCAAGCTGGCCTCGATCGCCGTCATCAGCATGGACGAGTCCGGCTTCAACGCCGCGGCGGCCGGGATGGCGATGTGCATCGTCGCGGTGTCGCTGGCGACACGGCTGCTGCACCTGCTGCTGGAGCGCACGCTGCTGGCGAAGCTGCAACGCTGGCGGCGGCGCTGACACTCCCTCGTCCTGAGCGAAGCGAAGGACCTCGCGGCATGGCGGACAGTCGCGTGCGGTCGTTCGACCGCGAGGTCCTTCGCTTCGCTCAGGACGACGGGAATCAGTTCGGCTGGTAGCGCCGATAGAATTCGCGGGTGCGCTTCTCGCCGACGTCGCAGCCGTGCTGATAGCGACGGTGGCCGCCCGGACCGGGACCGTGCGGATCGCGCACGCCCATGGCGCTGTCGCGGCTCTGCGCGAACTGCAATCCGGCACGCGGTTCCGGCGCGACATCGGCGATCTCCTGCAAGAGCTTCTTGCGGATCGCCTCGGCGAAACTCTGGAAGTCGTTGGCGACGACCATGAAGGAGCGCGGCCCGCCGATGACGCAGCCCTCGTAGTAGCGGTCGAGGTCGGGATCGTTGGGGAAGCCGGTGGGGTTGGGCCGGTTGTTGAAGATCGGCAGGCCGTTGATGGTAATGCCGCGCGCGACGGCGTCGTCGCGCGCCTGGGTCACCATGCCGCCGTCATTGTTCGAGCCGTCGCCGGAGATGTCGAGCACCTTGCGCTCGGGCACCCAGCGCAGGCGGTCGAACATCGGCACGGCGTAGCGCATCGCGCCGGTGATCGAGGTGCGCATCATGCGCGCGATCGGCAGGGTCTCGAGCTTGTGGGTGAAGGCTTCGATCGACTGCTCGCTGTCGAGCAACGTCCAGTCGACCACCAGGTTCTGCCGCCAGGCGTCCGACCATTCGAAGTAGGCGACGGCGATGCGGCCGTGGTAGCCGCCGAGGATGGCGCGGCGGATCGCCGGATCGCGGAACGCCTTGACGTAGCCATCGCGCTGCAGGCGGCCTTCCTCGAGATCGACGCTGCCCGATACGTCGATCGCCAGCGCCAGTGCCAGGTCGATCTCGCCGTCGGGCGTGTGGCTCTTGGCGCTCTGGGCCAGCGCCGGGACACCGCCGGCGAGCGACAGCGCCACCAGCGCGGCGAGAAGCCACGCAAGAGGCCGTCGTCGGGCGGGTGAGTCGGCCATTCTCTGCCTCCATTCCGGTCCGCGACGGAAAGCGTACGCCTGTCGAAACGGCGTGGGAAGCGGTGCGACGCCCGGCTGGCGCCTCCGTGCGGAACATGCTTGCCTTGCAAACAACGCAATCGCCGTGCCGCGGACACGCGGGAGGACGCCATGGACCTGTCGCTCAGCCCTGAGGACCAAGCCTTTCAGCAGGAGGTCCGTCAGTTCTTCGCCGAGAACCTGACGCCCGACCTGCGCGAGGCGGGCGCGCGCACCGGCGGCGTCTTCGCCGAGTTCGAGGCATCGATGCGCTGGCACCGCAAGCTGGCGAGGAAGGGCTGGTCGGCGACGACCTGGCCGAAGGAATACGGCGGCCCCGGCTGGACGGCGACGCAGCGCTACATCTACGCGCGCGAGGCCACCGCCGCCGATGCGCCGCGCATCTTCAACATGGGCGTGCGCATGGTCGGCCCGGTGCTGATGAAGTTCGGCACGCCGGAGCAGCATGCCAAGTACCTGCCGGGAATCATTTCCGGCGACATCGTCTTCTGCCAGGGCTACTCCGAGCCCGGCTCGGGCTCCGACCTCGCCTCGCTGAAGACGCGCGCCGATTCCGACGGCGACGACTACGTCATCAACGGCACCAAGATCTGGACCACCGGCGCGCACATCGCCAACCGCATGTTCTGCCTGGTGCGCACCTCGGCCGAGGGCAAGCCGCAGGATGGCATCTCCTTCGTGCTGATCGACTCGATGGACACGCCCGGGCTGACCGTGAAGCCGATCATCACCTTGGCCGGCGACCACGAGGTCAACCAGGTGTTCTTCGACAATGTGCGCGTGCCCAAGGCCAACCGGATCGGCCCGGAGAACGCCGGCTGGACCGTGGCCAAGCACCTGCTGGAGTACGAGCGCGGCGGCGAGGCCTATACGCCCAACCTTTACGCCCGCATCGAGGACGTGCGCCGCATCGCGCGCGAGGAGGCGGCGGGCAAGGGCGGCCGTCTGATCGACCAGCCCGAGTTCGCCCGCAAGCTGGCCGAGATGGAGATCTCGATCCAGGCGCTGGAGACCATCGAGCTGCAGGTGCTTTCCGACCTCAGCCAGGGCAGGAACCCCGGCGCGATCTCCTCGGCGATGAAGGTGCGCGGCTCGGAGACCTTGCAGACGCTCGACGAGCTCGGCATCGAGGCGCTGGCGCACTATGCCGCACCGTTCGAGCCCGAGGCCCGCGCGCTGGGCCGCAACGAGCCGACGGTGACGCCGGACTATGCGCTCACCGCCATGCCGCTCTACCTCAACAACCGCGCGGCGACGATCTACGCCGGCTCGAGCGAGGTGCAGCGCAACATCCTCGCCAAGGCGATGCTCGGTCTCTGATGTACGTCCTATACGGCTTCAATCCTTCACCGTACTCGGTGAAGATGCGCGCGATCCTGCGCTATCGCCGCATTCCGTTCATCTGGAAGGCGACCGGCAACCCGCGCGACGAGGCGGTGGCGGCAGGCCTGCCGCCGGTGATCCCCGTCCTGCGCTTTCCCGACGGCAGGATGATGAACGACTCGACGCCGCTGGCCTATGCGCTGGAGCGCGAGCGCGTGGAACGCTCGATCGTTCCCGATGACCCGATGCTCGCGTATCTCAGCGACCTGCTCGAGGATTTCGGCGACGAGTGGCTCACCAAGATGATGTTCCACTTTCGTTGGTACTACGCCGCGGACCGCGACTTCGCGCAGACCTGGATCATCACCTCGCGCGATCCGGTGATGCCTGATGATGCGCGGCGCGCCGGCATGAAGACGTTCAACGACCGCCAGGTCGGGCGCATGGCGCTGGTCGGCTGCACCGAGCAGAACCGGCCGATCATCGAGGACAGCTATCGCTTCGTGCTCGACGCGCTCGATCGCCACGTGCGGGCGATCCCGTTCCTGTTCGGCTCGCGCCCGTCGCTGGCGGATTTCGGCCTGTACGGCCAGCTGCAGATCCTCTCGGTCGATCCGACGCCGATGGCCGAGATGCGGGCGCGCGCGGCGGATGTCTATTGCTGGCTGCTGCGGCTCGACGACGCCTCCGGCGTCGAGGGTGAATGGCTCGATGGCAGGGCGCCGTTGCCGGAGACCTTGCTGGGGCTGCTCAGGCATTGCGGCGAGACCTACCTGCCGTTTCTATCCGCCAACATGCGGGCGCTGCGCGAAGAGGCGGCCGAGCTCGAGCTCGATATCCTCGGCCGGCGCTACAGCCAGGCGCCATTCCGCTATCAGGGCAAGTGTTACGACGCGCTGCGCAAGAAGCTGGCGGCCCTGCCGCGCGAGGTGCGCGTCAGGCTCGATCCGGTGCTGGAGCAGGCCCGCTGCCTGTCATGGCTGACCTAGGCCGGCCGCGCTGCGCCAGGAAGAGGATGGTCAGCAGCGCGAGGTTGACCAGGTTGGCGAGCAGTGCCAGCCGGAAGGCCCAGGTGTAGGAGCCGGTGGCGTCGAAGATCACGCCGCCCAGCCAGCCGCCCACCGCCATGCCCGACAGGGCGAGGAACAGCACCACGCCCAGGCGCCAGCCGCCGATGCCCGGCCCGTAGAGCGCGCGCAGATTGAGCGCATAGCCCTGCACGATGGCGATGAACGGGATGCCGTGGATCGCCGACAGCGTGTAGATGCCCCACAGCGAGGCAACGAACAGGAAGCCGACCAGCGCCACGATCTGGATCGCCGAGCAGATCAGGCTGGTGGGCAGCGGGCCGATCTTGTCGGCCAGCCGGCCCATCACGAAGGTGCTGGCGATCGCCGACAGCAGCACCAACGACACCGCCTCGGCGCCGCGCTCGGCGGCGAAGCCGAGATCGCCGCAGAACGCCACCATGTGCGCGAACGGCATCGCCATGGCGAGGCAGCAGCAGAACGAGGCCGCCGACAACAGCGCCATGAGCGTTGGCGAGGGCAGCGGCAGCGCCGCCAGGTTCTCGCGCACCGCGACGTTGCCGGGGCCGCGCAGCATCGGCGCCGGGCGCACGTAGAGGGCACCCAGGATCATGACCACCGCCGCGATCAGGCCGAAGATCACCAGCGTGTCGCGCCAGCCGAAATCGGGCAGCAGGGCGCGATAGATCTGCGGCCAGACGAAGCCGCCCACCGCCGGGCCGACCGAGACGATGGCCACGGCGATGCCGCGGCGGGCGTCGAACCAGCCCTGGATGTTGTTGAGCATCGGCGTGAAGGTCGCGGCGTTGCCGAGGAAGCCCAGCAGCAGGCCGTAGGACGCCAGCAGCGTCACCTGGCCGCCCTGCGCGCCCAGCCAGGCGCCCAGCGCGACGCAGCCGGCAGCGAGCAGCAGCGGCGGACGCGGGCCGAACCTGTCGGCGAGCCAGCCCATCATGATGCCACCGGCGCCGGCGCCGATGTAGCCCAGGGTGTAGGCGAGCGATGGCACCTGGCGCTGGCCGCCGAACTCCTGCGCCATCTGCGACATGGCGACGATCGGCAGGAAGGCCGAGCCGCCGCTGGCGGCGATGCAGATCATCGACACCAGAGCCAGCCGCCAGGCATAGCCGCTCTCGATCCCGGACGCCGGGGACATACGCGCACTCCTCCAGCCGGCGGCCACGTTCTGGGCGCGGCTCGCGAAGCGGCGGCTTATAGCATCGCGCCGCCGGCCGCCGCCGTCGTCATTGTCCCGCTTGCTAGGCCTGCCGCATCTGCGCGGCGACCTTCTCGCCGATCATCACGGTGGTCAGATGGGTGTTGGCGCGGCAATCGGCGGGCATCACCGAGGCGTCGACCACGCGCAGGTCCTGCAGTCCCTGCACCCGGCACTGCGGATCGACGACGGCCGACGGATCGCCGACGCGGCCCATGCGGCAGGTGCCGGCAGCGTGCTGCGCGTCGGTGGTCTCGGCCAGCAGCAGCGCGTCGAGCTCGGCGCCCTGCAGCTTCGCGGCGTCCTCCAGCTTCGTCTGCGTCATGCCGAAAGCGATGCCCTCGGCGACATCGGTGAAGGAGGGGTGCCGCAGCATCGCCATCTGCCGGCCGAAGCCGTCACGCATGCGCACCAGGTCGCGCTCGTCGCTCAGCATGCTCTCCTCGACGAAGGGATCGACATGCGGATCGGCCGAGCGCAGCTGCACCGCGCCGCGCGAGAAGGCCTCGAAGATCGAGCACGACAGGCTGCCGGGCAGCGCCTGGCCGTCGTCGCCGAAGCCGCGGTGGTTCATCGCCAGGAAGATCATGTCGCGATGGCCGCCGCCGCCCAGGCCCGAGCTCCAGGTCACGCAGACATTGGTGTGGCGGAAGTCGATATCGGTGGGCCGATGCGCGGGCTTCAGCCGCACCTCGGCGCGCACCACGGGATGATCCATGAAGTGCCCGCCCACCGCGGGCAGCGCGTGGCGCACCGCGATGCCGTGCTCGGCGAGCGACGCCGGATCGCCGATGCCGGAGCGCATCAGGATGGCGGGAGAATGCACGGCGCCGGCGCTGATCACGATCTCCCGGCCGCGATAGGTCATGCGCTCATTGCCGCGCAGCACCTCGACGCCAACCGCGCGGCGTCCCTCGAAGACGATGCGGTCGATCAGCGCCTCGCCGACGATGGCGAGGTTGTTGCGCCCGCGCGCCGGCTCGAGATAGCCGTCGTTGGTCGACACACGACAGCGCCCGGCACCGCAGGTGATCGGGTAGTGCGCCACGCCGTCGCCCATCGGCGCGTTGAGGTCGTCGTGCCAGGGATAGCCCAGCGTCAGCGCCGCCTCGGCGGCGGCGCGGTCGATCGCACCCCATTGCGAGCGCGGCGTGCGCCAGACCGGCAGCGGTCCGTCGCTGCCGTGCCAGGGCGAGCCGCTGAAATGCTCGTCGGCCTCGGCCTTGCGGAAGAACGGCAGCACGTCGTTGAACGACCAGCCGTCGCAGCCCAGCTGCTCCCAGTGGTCGAACGCCGCGGCGACGCCGCGGATCGCGATCAGGGCATAGACGGACGAAGAGCCGCCCATGCCGCGGCCGCGCCAGTACAGCCGGGGCTGCTGGCCCGCCGCGCGGCGCGCCATCACGCCGGGCCACTGGTAGAGCGCCTGCAGGCGCGGCGGCACGATGATGCGCAGCGGATTGAGGCTGGCCATCTCCGGCGGCGTCTCGGCCGAGCGGAAATCCCTGCCGGCCTCCAGCAGCAGCACGCGCCGCGCGCCGTCCTCGCTCAGCCGTGCCGCCAGCGGGGCGCCGGCCGATCCGGCGCCGACGACGATCACGTCGAAGGTTTCAGTCATCGCTGGGCCAGGCGCCAGACGCGCTCCGCCGTGAGGGGCAGCTCGATGCGGCCCTCGTCATGCGCGCCCAGCGCGTCCATCACGGCGTTGAGCACGGCGGCCGGCGCGCCGTTGGTCGGCAGCTCGCCGACGCCCTTGATGCCCAGGATGTTGAACGGCGCCGGCGTGGAGAGCGTGACCTGCTCAAACCTGGGCACGTCGTCGGCGCGCGGCAGGGCATAGTCCATCAGCGAGCCGGCCAGCAGCTGGCCGCTCTCGCGATCGTACGCCGCATCCTCCAGCAGCGCGCCGCCGATGCCGGCGGCATAGCCGCCGTGCAGCTGGCCGTCGAGCAGCAGCGGATTGACCACCGTGCCGACATCGACCGCCGACGAGAACCGCTCGATGGCGACATGGCCGCTTTCCGGGTCGATCTCGACCTCGCAGATCGCCACGCCCGTGGGCCAGCTCTCGATCTTGTCGGCGAAGTCGGCGCGGCCTTCGATCGCACCCTTGCGCTCGGCGATCTCGAACAGGCCGACGCGCCTGTCGGTGCCGACCACGGTGAAGGTGCCGTCGGCGTACTCCAGATCGGCCGGCGCCGCCTCGAGCATGTCGGAGGCTTGATCGCGCGCGCGGGCGATCACCACGTCGGCGGCGCGCTTCATCGTGGCGCCAGAGATGATCGTCGAGGACGAGCCGCCGGTGCCGCCGCCGCGCGTCACCTTCAGCGTGTCGCCCTGCACGATTCGCACGCGCTCGGGGCTGACGCCCAGCGCCGCGGCGATCACCTGGGCATAGACCGTGGCGTGGCCCTGGCCCTGGCTCTGCGTGCCGGTGACCGCCTCGATCGTGCCGTCGGCGTTGACGGTGACGATCGAGGTCTCGTCGCTCCAGCCGCCGGTGCCGTGGATATGGGCCGAGTAGCCGATGCCGCGCCTGCGTCCGCGCGCCTCGCTGGCGCGGCGGCGGGCCGCGAGGCCGGCGATGTCGGCCTTCCGGTTTGCGGCGTCGAGCAATGCCGCGTAGTCGCCGCTGTCGTAGGTGAAGCCCAGCGGCGTGCGATAGGGGAACTTGTCGGGAGCGACGAAGTTCAGCCGACGCAGCTCGCCGGGATCGCGGCCCAGCCGGTGCGCGGCGAGATCGACCAGCCGCTCGACCATGACCAGGGTCTCGGGCTTGCCGGCGCCGCGGAAGGCATCGACCGGCGCGGTGTTCGACACCGCGCATTTCATCGCGATGTGGGCGACCGGGATGTCGTAGAGACCGGTCAGCACCTTGGCCATGCCGCCGGTGGGAATGGTCGGATTCACCGTCGAGACATAGGCGCCGAAATTCGCCACGGCATCGACGCGGATGGCGAGGAATCGGCCGTCGGCATCGATCGCCAGCTCGGCCGTGGCGATCAGGTCGCGCGCATGCGTGTCGGCGAGATGGTGCTCGCCGCGCTCCTGCGTCCAGCGCACGTCGCGCTTGAGTTGCAGGGCGGCGAAGCTGACCAGGATCTGCTCGGGATAGGGCGGCAGCTTGGGCCCGAAGCCGCCGCCGACGTCGTGCGTCACCACGCGCAGCCGCTCGCGCGGAATCTTCAGGATGTCGGTGATCACCCGCTGCAGGATGTGCACGCCCTGCGAGGGCGTCACCAGCGTGACGACATCGCCCTGCAGGTCGTATCGTGCCAATGCCGCGCGCGTCTCGAGATAGCTGGCGAGGATGCGGTTGGCACGCTGCTGCACGCGCACGACATGCGCCGCGCGGGCGAAGGCGGCGTTCGTCGCGGTTTCGTCACCGCGCCGCCAGTCGCACAGCAGGTTGCCGGGGGCCTCGTCGTGCACCGGCGGCGCGCCCGATTTCAGCGCGTCGTCGCCGGCGACCACGGCGTCGAGCGGTGCGTAGTCGATCTCGACCAGCTCTGCGCCGTCGCGCGCCTGCTCGAGCGTGTCGGCCACCACCATGGCGACGATCTCGCCGACATGGCGCGCCTTGTCGGGCGCGATCGGCAGGCGCGGCGGCTCGATGTGGCGCCGGCCGTCGGCGCCCTTGATCTCGACCACCGCCGGATTGTGGCCCAGCCCGGCGGCGAGGATGTCGGCGCCGGTGAACACGCCGCGCACGCCGGGCGAGGCCTTGGCCGCGGTGGTATCGGCAGCGTTGATGCGGGCGTGCGCGTAGGGCGAGCGCACGAACACCGCATGCAGCGCACCGGGCGCCGCGATGTTGACGGTGTAGCGGCCGCCGCCGGTGAGCAGGCGCGGGTCTTCCAGCCGTCTGAGCGGCCGGCCGAGTCCGGGAAGCGTGTCGTAGGGCATGACGTTTCAGCGGTGCCTTAGTCGGTCGGGGCGCGCCACTCCAGTGGCGCGGCAACAGGCCGATCAGACGCGCCACTGGAGTGGCGCGCCCCAAGTCGTGCAATCATCACGCCGCCAGCACCTTGCTGAAGCTGGCCAGGGCCGTGTCGATGTCCTCCGACGTCACGTCGAGATGGGTGACGACGCGCACGGTCCTGGGCCCGAAGGCGCCGATGCCCACGCCGTGCTCCTTCATCGCCGCCATCAGCTTCGGCGCGGTCCAGCCCGGCTTGGTGACGTCGAAGAACACCAGGTTGGTCGGCATGGAGTCGGGATCGATGACGATGCCCTTGATGTTGGCCAGGCCGACGCTCAGCTTGCGCGCATTGGCGTGGTCCTCGGCCAGGCGGTCCCAGTGGTGGTCGAGCGCGTAGAGGCCGGCGGCGGCGATGATGCCGGACTGGCGCATCGAGCCGCCGAGCTGCTGCTTGACGCGCCAGGCCTGGTGGATGAACTCCTTCGAGCCGGCCAGCACGGCGCCGACCGGCGCGCCCAGCCCCTTGGTGAAGTCGAGCCACAGCGTGTCGCAGGGCGCCGCATAGGCCGCCGCCTTGATGCCGCTCTTGACGCAGGCATTGGGCAGGCGCGCGCCGTCCATGTGCAGCTTCAGGCCGCGGCGCCGCGCGACCTCGCCCACCGCCTCGATCTGCTCCAGCGGCCACAGCGAGCCGCCGCCGCGATTGGAGGTCTGCTCGATCTCCAGCAGGCGGCTGAGCGGCGAATAGCGGTTGTTGGGATCCTTGATCGCCGCCTCGGCCATGGCGGCGGTATAGACGCCGTTGGGCCCGTCGAGCGGGTGGAACATCACGCCCGAATTCGCGCCCGGCCCGCCGCCCTCCGAGGTGATGATGTGCGCGGTGCGGTCGCAGATGATCTCCTCGCCGGGCTTGCAGTGCACGCGGATGGCGATCTGGTTGGCCATGGTGCCCGACGGCAGGAACACCGAATCCTCCTTGCCGAGCAGCGCGCAGACCTTCTCGCGCAGGCGGTTGACGGTGGGATCCTCGAATTTCTGCTCGTCGCCGACCTCGGCTTCGGCCATCGCCTTGCGCATGCCAGGCGTCGGCCTGGTCTTGGTGTCGCTGTAGAGGTCGATGAAGCGGTTGGACATCTGAAGGGTTCCGATCTGCGGTCACTCGCACGGGCCGGCATTGAACGGGTCATGCCGGCGGCGAACAATAGCGGGACCAGCGAGGAGTCGCCATGACAAGCACCGCCGCCAGACCCGCGTCCGCCGCAGAGGAAGTTCTCCACAGCGTCGACGGGCCGATCGCCACCATCACGCTCAACGCGCCATCGCGCATGAACACCATCTCGCGGCCGATGCTGGAGGCGCTGTCGATGGCGCTGCTCGACGCCCAGGCCGATCCCGAGATCCGCGTGATCATCCTGACGGCGGCGGGCGACCGCGCCTTCTGCGCCGGGCTGAACCTGGAAGCACAGAAGAGCGGCGCCGACAGCATCGGGCTCAACCAGTCGTTCATGCGCACGACCATCGACCTGCGCGACACGCCGCCCACCGTGCTGCACAACCTCGACAAGCCGGTGGTCTGCGCGCTCAACGGCTCGGCCGCCGGCTACGGCCTCGACCTCGCCCTGGGCGCGGACATCCGCATCATGTCGGCGGGTGCCAAGCTGGCGGCCTCCTACGCCAAGCGCGCCGTGCTGCCGGAATCGGGCGGCACCTGGTACCTGCCGCGCCTGATCGGCTGGTCGAAGGCTGCCGAGCTGATCTTCACCGGCCGCACGCTGTCGGCCGACGAGAGCCTGAAGCTCGGCCTGGTCTCGCAGGTCGTGCCGGCGGGTGAGGTGATGGGCGTGGCGCGTAGCATCGCGGCCGAGATCGCCGCCAACGCGCCGCTCGCGGTGCAGGCCGCCAAGCGCATGATGCGCATGGCCTGGAACGAGCCCTTCGGCGAGCACGTGCACCACGTCTTCCTGCAGCTCTTGCCGCTGTTCGGCACGCAGGACTTCAAGGAAGGCATCGCCGCCTTCATGGAAAAGCGCGCGCCAGACTTCAAGGGACGTTGAGCGTCAATCCATCACGATGGCGACGCGACCAGCGATCTCGCGGTTGAGGATCGCGCGCATCGCCCGCGGCGTCTCCTCCAGCCTGAAGATGCGATCGACATGCGGGCGTAGGCGGCCCGCCTCGACATACTGGTGGATCCAGCGCCACGTCGCCTGCATGCGCTCGGCTTCCTCGAAGCGCGCATCGTGCGGGCTCCAGCCGACGTAGTAGCCGAGATTGACACCCACAACGGTGATGTTCTTCACCAACAGGATGTTCGCGGGGATCGTCGGAATCGTGCCCGACGCGAAGCCGATCGGGCAGATGCGGCTCTGCGGCGCCATGCAGCGCAGCGACTGAGTGAAGACATCGCCGCCGATGGGATCGTAGACGGCATCGACGCCCCGTCCGCCGGTCAGCCGCAGCACCTCCTCGCGGAACGGGCCGGCGCGGTAGTCGATGACATGATCGGCGCCATGCTCCCTGGCAAAGGCGCATTTTGCAGGACCGCCCGCGGTGGCGATCACCTTGGCGCCCAGGATCTTGCCGATCTCGACCGCGGCCACGCCGACGCCGCCAGCCGCGCCGTGCACCAGCAACCATTCGGCGGCCTTCAGGTCGATGAAGCAGGGCCAGGTCAGCGTCGCGGCCGAGGTCGCGTAGGAAATCGGCAACGGCACCGTGCGCACGAAGTCCAGGGATGGTGGCTTGGGCGAGACATTGACCTCCCACGCCACCGCTTCCTCGGCGCAGCCGCCCCAGTCGAGCACGGCCATCACGGCGTCGCCCGGCTTGAAGCGCGTCACCGCTGATGTGACCTCGATGACGTCGCCGGCGACTTCGGTGCCAGGCGAGAACGGGAAGGGCGGGCGGCGCTGGTACTTGCCGGCGATCACCAGCGAGGTGGCGAAGCTCACGGCGCCCGCCCTGATGCGGATGCGCAACTGGCCCGGCTTGAGCGGCGGGCGCTCGACCTCCTCGAGCCGCAGCGACTCCGGCGGTCCCCATTCGCGACAGACGATGGCACGCATCAGAAACCTCTACGCCAGCACCACAGGCAACGCCTTCACCCCGCGCAGGATCAGCGAATCGTGCCAGTCCGGCGCGCCGCCCGCGAGCCGGATGTCGGGATGGCGCTCGGCCAGCCGCATGGCGGCGATCTGCGCCTCGAGCCGTGCCAGCGGCGCGCCGAGGCAGAAATGGATGCCGTGCCCGAAGGTCAGATGCGGGTTTGGGTCGCGGCCGATGTCGAAGCGCTCGGCATCGGCGAAGGCCAGCGGATCGCGGTTGGCCGCGTTCATGAAGGCGAAGACGCGCTGGCCGCTCCTGATCGTGCGGCCGGCGAACTCCATGTCGGCCGACGCCACGCGCGCCAGCGCGCCCGACGGTCCGTCGTAGCGCAGCCATTCCTCGACGGCGCTGGGCGCCAGCGACGGGTCGGCGCGCAGCCTTTCCCATTGGTCGCGGAAGCGCATGCTGCAAAGGAAGCCGTTGCCGATCAGGTTGGTCGTGGTCTCGTGCCCGGCGAAGAGCAGCAGGATCGCGGTGCCGATGACCTCATCGGTCGACAGCGCGTCCTTCTCGTCGCGCGCCAGCACCAGCTGGCTCACCATGTCGCCGGCCGGTTCCGCGGTGCGCGCCTCGACCAGGCCGCGGAAGTAGGCGGCCATCAGCCGCGCGCCCTGCTCGGCGCGCAGGTACTTGTTGCCGGCGACCTGGGCGGTGCCGATGAACAGCGCGATGTCGTCCGACCACACTTTGACCCGCTGCAGGTCGGCGCGCGGCACGCCCAGCATGTCCATGATCACGCTGGCCGGCAGCGGATAGGCGAAGTCGGCGATGTAGTCGACCGGCTCGCCGCGCGCGGCCTTCGCCGCCATGCCGTCGAGCAGACGGGCGACGATGCTCTCGATGCTGGGCCGCAGATTCTCGACCGCGCTCGGCGTGAACACCTTGTTGAACAGCCGGCGCAGGCGCGTGTGGTCGGGCGGGTCCTTGAACACCATCCAGTGATTGAGGTAGCGCGCCAGGTTCTCGATCCCGCCGCGCTGGTACTCCGGGTTGGCCTTGAAGAACGGCGTCAGCCGGTCGGCCGAGAGCTCCCTGTTGTTCAGCGCCACGCGCCTGACGTCGTCGTAGCGCGTGACGATCCACGCCTTCATCGCCGGCGACCAATGCACCGGATCCTGCTCGCGCAGCCGCGCGAACTCCGGGAACGGGTCGGCGTTGGTCTCGGCGCAGCCGAGGTCGAAGACGTAGCTCATGATGCTGGTCCGGCGAACAGCAGCAGATTGCCATCGAGGTCGCGCACGATGAAGCTGCGGGCGCCCCACGGCTCCCCTCGCAGCGCCTGGAAGAAGTCGACGCCGGCCGCCTGGAACTCGAGGAACAGGGCCTTGATGTCCGCCGCCGTGCCGACGGTGAACGACGCGCCGAGAATCTCCTCGCGCTCGCGGATGCCGTCGACGAAGACCGGATCGCAGACGAGGCGAAGGTTCACCACCGCGGCGCCGCGCCGGAACTGGCCGTAATAGGGCGGCTCGCCGTAGGTGAAGACGGTGTCGAAGCCGAGCTTGTCGGTGAACAGGGCAAGGCTGGCGGAGAAGTCGCGGACAACGAGGTTGGGCTCGGCGGCCCGAAGTTCGGGCGTCGTCGACGGCCTGGCTGTCTGGTCGGTCACGGCATGCACTCCTGATGTGAGCGCCTGCCAGCTCTCGAATCCCTGCTGGCGCGCCACCAGCTCCTGGGCGTCGGTGAGCCGGAAGCTGTGTGCCAGCACCTGGCGATCGTCGAGATCGCGGAAGCGCGGCAGCACGGCCCGGATCTGCGCCGCGACGGTGTGATGGCCGTCGCGGTGCCAGCGCACATAGAGCTTGGCCTGCTTGCGGATGTTTTCGAGATTCGGCATGGGCGCAATGGTGACGGATGAGCAGGTGGGCATTGCCCCTCCGGCGTCATGCCGTTGCGCCCTGCAGCAGCGTTTCCAGCATGCGGGGCTGGTCAGTCCCTGTCAACGTGGCGAGATGCGGCACACGGCCTCGATATTGTGGCCGTCGGGATCGAGGACGAAGGCGCCGTAGTAGTGCGCGTGATAGCGCGGCCGCAGCCCGGGGGCGCCGTTGTCGCGACCGCCGGCCGCCATCGCCTCGGCGTAGAAGCGGTCGACCACCGCCCTGTCCGGCGCGAAGAAGGCGATATGCGTGCCGGTCTGCACGCCGGCGCGCTGGCCGATCCAGAAGAACGCCTTGGGATGGACACCGTATCCCGCGTCGGCTTCGCCCTCGGTGTACAGGCGCTCGACGCCGAGCGGCCGCAGCGCGCGGTCGTAGAACGCCTTCGACCGCTCGATGTCGGTGACGCCGAGACTCACATGATCGAGCATGATGCACCCCGCTGCGCTATCCGCGCCGCATCATAGACGAGGTGGGGGTGAGGGATGGTGAGGGATTGTCGGGTTATCGGCGTCACGCGCGCGGACGGTCGATAACGGAAAATCCCTCACCATCCCTCACCCCTCGCTTCCCCTTCCGGGACCAGCCGGGGGGGGGTGAAGGATGGTGAAGGATTGTCGGGTTATCGACGTCACGCGCGCGGACGGTCGATAAGGGAAAATCCTTCACCATCCTTCACCCCCGCCCCCGGGGCTCAGACTTCCTTGTGCCACGGCCCGAACGGCGGCATGTCCTGGCTGGGCCTCATGGGGAAGGCGGGCGGGCGCTTCTCCATGAAGGAGCGCACGCCTTCCTGGGCATCGCCCCTCGCCATGTGGGCGATGCAGGCGATGTCGATGCCCAGCGCGTCCTGCGGATCCTGCGCGCCCAGCATGCTCCACATCAGCTGCCGGTTCATCGCCGCCGCCACGGGCGAGGTGTCGGTGGCGAACTTGCGCGCCAGCGCCCTGGCCGCCGGCAGCAATTCCTCGGGCGCGTGCACGGAACGCACCAGGGCGCCCTTCAGCGCCTCCTCGGCGCCGAAGATCTCGGCCGACATCACCCATTCCTGGGCGCGCTGCATGCCGACCAGGCGCGGCAGGTACCACGAGCTGCCGGCCTCCATCACCATGCCGCGCCTGTTGAAGACGAAGCCGATGCGTGCCGTGCTCGACATCAGGCGGATGTCCATCGGCAGGCACATGGTGATGCCGACGCCGACCGCCGCGCCGTTGATCGCGGCGATCACCGGCTTGAGCGAGCCGGCGATCGCCGTGGTGATCGAATCGCCCTGGCGGCGCTGCTGCGGCTTCTCGCGCCCTTCGCCCCAGACCTGGAAGCTGCCGCTGCCGCCGGAGATGTCGGCGCCGGCGCAGAATGCGCGGCCAGCGCCGGTGACGATCACGGCGCGGATGGAATCGTCCTGGTTGATGCGGCCGAAGATGTCGAGCATGTCGCGCGACATCGCGGGGTTGAAGGCGTTGAGCTTGTCCGGCCGGTTCAGCGTGATGGTCAGCACGCCGTCATCGATCTCGGTCAGCAAGGTCTCGTAGCTCTGCATCGTCTTTCCTCCACTGGCGGCGAGTGTCGACGCCGCCCGGTGAGGGAGCAAGCGCCGTCGTTTCGACAGGCGAGGCGCGATAGGCGTTGCCACCCAGCGGGCCATCGGGGACGATGCGCGGCATCGAATTCCGGAGGGAAGAATGTCGGAGCTGATCGAGACGATCGAGGATGGCGTCGCTACGCTGACCATGAACCGGCCCGAGGCCATGAACGCGCTGTCGGGCGCCATTATGGGCGGGCTGCTCGACGCGCTGCCGCGCCTGGCGGCCGATTCGAAGGTCGGCTGCGTCGTCGTGCGCGGCGCCGGCGACAAGGCGTTCTGCGCCGGCGGTGACGTCAAGTCGATGGCGGCGGGCAGCAATCGCGAGCTGAGCTACGAGGACAAGGTCGCCCACCTGCGCTCGCGCATGGAGGTCTCGGAAGTCCTGCACGAGATGCCCAAGCCGACCATCGCCATGGTCAACGGCGTCGCCGCCGGCGCCGGACTGTCGATCGCGCTGGCCTGCGACATGCGCTTCGCGGCCAAGAGCGCGCGCATGACCACCGCCTTCGCCAAGGTCGGCTTCTCCGGTGATTTCGGCTCGCACTATTTCCTGCACAAGCTGGTCGGCACCGCCAAGGCGCGCGAGCTTTACTTCACCGCCGAGATCCTGGGCGCCGACAAGATCGAGAAGCTGGGCCTCGCGAACTGGATCGTCGACGACGACAAGCTTGAGGCCGAGTGCATGGCCTTCGCCAGGAAGCTGGCCGCCGGACCGCGCGTCGCCTGGTGGCATGTGAAGCACAACATGAAGATCGCCGAGGAGGGCTCGCTCTCGGCCGCGCTCGACAGCGAGGCCTCGCGCATGATCCGCACCGGCGAGACCGACGACCACAAGGAAGCCGCCCGCGCCTTCGTCGAGAAGCGCGCGCCGCAGTTCAAGGGCCGTTGAGCATCGTTCCCTTCCCCCGGAGGGGGAAGGTGCCCGAAGGGCGGATGGGGGATGTCGAAGACGAACTCGGAGCGT
Organism: Alphaproteobacteria bacterium; assembly: GCA_019635875.1. Classification (NCBI taxonomy): domain Bacteria; kingdom Pseudomonadati; phylum Pseudomonadota; class Alphaproteobacteria; species Alphaproteobacteria bacterium. Next base: position 686,396 of record JAHBYP010000003.1, on the reverse strand, counting down.
GCTGAGGCATCCCCCTTCCGTCAGCGCTACGCGCTGCCACCTTCCCCCTCCGGGGGAAGGTAGAAAGCTCCACAAGGACAACACATGAGCGATCTTCTCACGCGCATCGAGGACGGCGTCCTCGTCATGACCATGAACCGGCCCGACGCGATGAATGCGCTGACCTCGCAGATGACCGCGCTCATGCTGGAGTCGCTGCGCAACGCCGTCGACAACGACGATGTCGGCTGCGTGCTGGTCACCGGCGCCGGCCCGCGCGCCTTCTGCAGCGGCGGCGACGTCAAGGCGATGGCCAGCGGCACCAAGAACCTCGGCACCTTCGAGGCCAAGGTCAACGATTTGCGCAGCCGCATGGAGGTCTCGCGCCTGCTGCATGAGATGCCGCTGCCCACCGTCGCCATGGTCAACGGCGTGGCGGCGGGCGCCGGCCTGTCGATCGCGCTGGCCTGCGACATGCGCTATGTCGGCCGCTCGGCGCGCATGACCACTGCCTTTGCGAAGGTCGGCTTCTCGGGCGATTTCGGCGGCCATTTCTTCCTGCACCGCCTGATCGGCACCGCCAAGGCGCGCGAGCTCTATTTCACCGCCGACATCCTCGACAGCGGGCAGATCGAGGCGCTGGGCCTGGCCAACCGCGTCGTCGACGACGCCGGGCTCGAGGCCGAGACCATGGCCTTCTGCAAGAGGCTGGCGGCGGGACCGCGCGTCGCCCATGCGCTGATGAAGGGCAACATGAAGATCGCCGAGGAGGGCACCCTGATCGAGGCGCTCGACGGCGAAGCCTGGCGGCTGACCCGGGCGCGCGACACCGAGGACCACAAGGAGGCGGCGCGCGCCTTCGTCGAGAAGCGCAAGCCGGTGTTCAAGGGACGCTGACCGCAACCAGTGGAGGGAACGATGCGCTTTCGTCAGGGCGTGTTCGTGGCGCGCGATCTGGAGAAGAGCGCGGCCGAGCTGTGCGACATCCTCGGCATCGAGGTCGCCTATCGCGACACCAGCGTGGCCAAATGGGGTCTCGCCAATGTCGTCTGTCCCACCGGCGACGATTTCCTCGAGATCGTCGCGCCGACGCGCGACGGCACCTCGGCCGGCCGCTACCTCGACCGGCGCAACGGCGATGGCGGCTACATGGTGATCCTCCAGGTGCCCGACGCGATCCCGTATCGCGAGCGCATCACGGCGATGGGCGTGCGCGCGGTCGAGCAGAAGAACCTGCCCGAGTATCGCTACACCCATTTCCATCCAAGCGACACCTCGGGGGTGCTGCTGTCGATCGACTCGGTGCAGCCGCCGGCCGGCGCCGACGCGGCGAAGTTCTGGCCGCCGGCCAGCAACGGCTGGACCAAGCACGATCGCAGCGACGTGACCAAGGGTCTGGCCGGCGTCGAGATCCAGCATGTCGACCCGGCCGGCGCGGCGGCGACCTGGTCGCGCATTCTCGACCGGCCGGTGAACCGGCGCGGCGAGGCATCCGTCATCGCCATCGACGGCGGCGAGATCCGCTTCGTCGCCGCCACCGATGGCCGCGGCCCCGGCGTCTCGGCCTACGACGTGAAGGCGGCCGACAAGGCGCGTGCCCTGGCGGCCGCGGACAAGCGCGGCAAGCGGCTGGGCGATTCGCAGGTCGAGGTCTGCGGCTGCCGCATCAACCTCGTGTGATGCCGTGCTGATCGTCGGCAACTATCTCTCGCCCTATGTGCGCAAGGCGCTGGTGTGTCTCGAGCTCAAGGGCATCGCCTACGAGATCGACCCGATCGTGCCGTTCTACGGCGACGATCGCTTCTCGAAGCTCAGCCCGCTGCGCCGCATTCCGGTGCTGATCGACGGCGACCTGGTGCTGACCGACTCCTCGGTGATCTGCCAGTACCTCGACGACCTCAAGCCGTCGCCGCCGCTTCTGCCCGCCGACATCCGCGACCGCGCGCGGGCGCGCTGGCTCGAGGAGTTCGCCGACACGCGCATGGGCGATGTCTTCATCTGGCGGCTGTTCTACCGCGTCGCCGTCGGTCCGGCGATCTGGGGCGACAAGCGCGACGCCGAGCAGGTGGCGCGGCTCCTGGCCGAGGACGTGCCCACGGTGCTCGACTATCTCGAGGCCGAGGCCCCGGCCGAGGGGTTCCGCTTCGGCGCGCCGACGCTGGCCGACATCGCACCGGCCTGCTTCATCCGCAACGGCCACCTGTCGCGCTTCCAGATCGACGCGACGCGCTGGCCGCGCACGGCGGGCTGGATGGCGCGCACCCTGGCGCTGCCGGCTTTCGAGAAGCTGGCGGCCTTGGAGAACGCTACCGCGCGCCGTCCCATCGCCGAGCATCGCGACGCCCTGGCGGCCGTCGGCGCGCCGCTGAGCGCGCAATCGTACGGCGCGGCGACGCCGCGCCGCGGCGTCATGCCGATCTGAGCATGCGCGCATTCGACACCACCTATGTCGCCACGACGGCGTTGGCGTGCTTCGTGCCATTGCTGCTGTTCATGGGACACCGGGACATCGGCGTCGTCGTTCTCGGGACGCTGGTCGGTGGCGTCGGCGCGGCCATCGGCGGATCGATCTGTCGGCGGTGGCCGGGTCTCGCGGCGCCGGGCTGGAAGCTGTGGCTGGCGGCCTGGCTGTTCAATCCGGTGCTGATTGTGGTCCTGGGATACATCCTGTCCGAGTATGAATGCCTGCTGGGCTACGCACGGGGCTGGAAGTGCATGGGCCTGGCGCTGGCGATACTCGCCCTGCCGGTCACGCTGATCGGACCGACCGCGGCCGTCATTGCCCACGTGATCGCGCGGCGTTCGCGCCAGTCATCCGGCTGAAGAGCGCGATCGCCGCATTGGCCTCGCCCGGGGCGGCACATTTCTGTACGAGGGAGGGGTCCGCGGCGCTAGGCTGCGGGCGCAGAGGGGTGTCCGCCTTGGCCGCATCCCGCACCTGAACAGGGAGCGACCATGAGACGAGTCTGGCCGTGCTCTCATGTCCCCCGTCTCGCCGGATTGTTCCTTCTGTTCGCCCTCGGGCTTGGCCGGCCGACCCTGGCTCACACGCTCGATGTCGCCGTCAACGTGACGGGCGACGAGTCGATGGGCAAGGAGCTCAGGGAGCTGATCGAGGAGGCCGAGAAGGGGCAGGGAGCCGTCGACGGCGCCGGCGCGCTGCAGCGAGCCCGCACGCATCTGCGGCGCGTGACCCTGGCGCTGCGCTCGAAGGGCTACTACGGCGCGTCCATCACCGCGACGATCGCCGGCCGTTCGGTCGAGGACCCGGCAACGCTCGACACGCTTGAGGCGTTACCTCCGGATCAGAAGCTGTCGGTGGCGTTTCGCGTCGAGACTGGACCGGTGTTCCGTATGGCCAAGATCGACATCCAGGGCGCGCAGGATATCGAGCGCAAATCGCTGCGGCTGGCGCCCGGCGATGCGGCCGATGCGGCGCAGATCCTCGGCACCGAGGAGGATATCCTGGTGCAGCTGCGCAAGCGTGGCCACGCCCTGGCCGTCGCCGGCGAGCGCGAGGTGGTGGTCGACCATGCCACGCAGAAGGTCGATGTCACCTATGTCTTCGACGCTGGCCCGAAGGCGAAGATGGGGCCGGTGAGTTTCGCCGGCTCGGAAAGCATCGACATGGTGTTCCTGCAGCGGCGCGTGCCGTTCAAGCAGGGCGAGCCCTACGATCCGGACAAGGTCAAGAAGCTGCGCGACCGGCTGGGCGCGCTGGGGGTGTTCAGTGCCGTGCGGGTGAAGGCGGCACCCGAGCTCAATCCCGATGGCGAGCTGCCCTTGGCCGTGGACCTGCAGGATCGGCCGCCGCGCACCATCGGCTTCGGCGTCGGGTACGAGACGCAGCGTGGCTTCGCCGTGAACGGCTTCTGGATGCACCGCAACCTGTTCGGCCAGGCCGAGAGCGTGCGGCTGTCGGCCGAGATCAACAATATCGGCCGTGGCGGGCTGAACAGCCGCAGCTTCCGCAACACCGGCTTCGCCGTGTCGGCCGCCTTCCTGAAGCCCGACTGGTGGGTCGCCGGCCAGGATGCGACCGCCAAGGTCGAGGTGCTGCGCGAGATCCTCGACGCCTACCGGCGGCGCGCCACCGAGATCCAGGGCGGTCTCGATCGCCGCATTTCCCAGGAATGGCGCGTCACCGCCGGATTCAATCTCGAATACTCGGTCATTGAACGCTTCGGCGTGACGCGGAACTACCAGCTGCTCGGCATCCCGCTGGGCGTCACCTGGGATCGGACGGACAGCGAGCTGGAGCCGACCAAGGGCTGGAAGGTCAACGCCAAGGTCACGCCCTATCTCGATGTCGGCGAGCTCGGCAAACCCTTCACCATCATGCGCCTGACCGGCAGCGGCTACCTCGATGTGCTGGGCGGCGGTCGCACGGTGCTGGCCGCCCGCGCCTCGATCGGCTCGATCCCCGGCGTGCGCACCGATGCGGTGCCGCCGGACAAGCTGTTCTACGCCGGCGGAGGCGGCTCGGTGCGCGGCTTCGCCTACCAGACCGCCGGCCCGCGCAATGCCGTCTTCACGCCGATCGGCGGGGCCAGCATCATCGAAGGCAGTCTCGAGCTGCGCCAGCGCATCGGTGAATCGTTCGGCGTGGTCGCCTTCATCGATGTCGGCAGCGCCTATCCCGGCAAGCTCCCCGACTTCTCGATCACGCCGCGCATCGGCGCCGGCATCGGCGGCCGCTACTACACCGATTTCGGGCCGATCCGCGTCGATGTCGGCTTCCCGATCAACCGACGCGCCGGCGACGACCGCTTCGGTCTCTACATCAGTCTGGGGCAGGCCTTCTGATGCGCGTGCGGCGGGCCATCGCTCTCACAGCGATCGGCCTGGTGTCGGTCGCGGTCGTTGTGTTCGCTGGACTGCAGACGCGGCTGGGCCAGCGCTGGCTGATGGGCGCCGTCGCGTCGATGGCGTCGTCACCCGACATGCGGGTCGCGATCAGCGGCTCGCACGGCTATTTCCCGACGAACCTCACCATCGATCGTATCGAGCTCGCCGACCGCCGCGGCGTGTGGCTGCGGATCGACCAGGCGCATGTCGACTGGGCCTTCACCTCGCTGTTCAGCGACCGGCTGCGCATCGACCGCCTGGCGGCCCGGCGCGTCGAGATGATGCGCCAGCCCGACGCGCCGGGCGAGCCGGCGCCGCCATCGTCGGGCGGCGGCTTCAGCCTGCCGATAGGTGTTGATCTCAAGGCGCTTGCGGTCGACGAGATCCATGTCCGCGCGCCCGCCGCGCCGATGGATTCGCGCTGGAAGCTGGCGGGCAATGCCTCGGTCGCCGCCGACACCGGCCAGAGCGACGTCAGGCTGCTGCTGGAACGCACCGACGGCCGCGAGGGGCGGCTGTCGATCGACGGTCGCTATGACATCTTCAGACGCGTCGTCGCCGCCAGCGTGTCGCTGCAGGAAGGCGAGTCGGGCCTGATCGCCAGCCTGGTCGGCCGTCCCGACCTCAAGGAAGTCTCGGCGCGATTGGTGGCCAACGGCGACGAGCGGCAGGGCAACGCCGAGCTGACCTTCGAGGGCGGCGATGCGATGTCTGCGCGGGGCTCGCTGGTCTGGCGGCCACAGGGCGATGTGACGGCGATTGCGTTGAAGCTCGAGGCCGCCGCGCCCGGCCTGCCCGACGGGCCGCTGGCGCGCATCGTGCGCCAACCGCTGCGGATCGACGGGCAGGCGACGATCAGCGATGCGCTGCTCGACGTGCGCGAGCTCACGGCCGTTGCCGCACCGATCCGGTTGCGCGCGACGGGCAAGTACGGGCTGAAGGACCGCAGGATCGACGGCGAAATCACGCTGGCCGCCGCCGAGGCGGGCGGCTTGCGTGACTTGCTGGCTGGCACGACCTGGCGCGATCTTGGCCTCGATCTGCGCCTCTCCGGCACGACCGCGAAGCCGCGCCTCAACGCGCGCATTCGCGCCGCCGAGATCAACGGGCCGGACGGCGCCTCGGCGCGCGACGCGGATGTCACCATCGATGCCGAGGCGCGCGACATCGGCGCCCGCATGCAGGCCACCATGACGCTGAGCGGCCATGCCCTCGACGTCACGGCACCCACGGTCGATGGCCGCGGCATGCCGCCGACCCGGGTCGACTTCAGCGCCAAGACCGCGCTGCAGCCCGATGGACGGATCGTCGTCGACGCGGCGGAGCTGGCCTCGGCGTTCGCCTCGCTCAAGGGCGCTGGAGCCTACCAACCCGCCAGCCGCAGCGGCGAGGCCAGGGCGAGGCTCGCCATCGCCGACGCCGCGACGATCTCGACGCTCGCCGGCCGGCCAATCACCGGTCGTGGCACCGTCGACGTGACGGTGCGCATGGCGCAGGGGCAGGCCGGCGTGGAGTGGCGGGGCATCCTGCAGAACCTGTCCGTCGAGGGCGTGCCCACCGGCGTGACCACGCCGGATATCCGGCTGAGCGGCGCGGCAACGGCGCAGCCGGATCAGCGCTGGACCTTGCGCGCCTTGCGCATCGAAAGCGACGCGCTGGCCTTCGAGATGTCCGGCCAGGGGCGCGGCCAGGACGGCGATATCGAGGCGTCGCTGGCGGCGGCACGCCTGGCGGCGATCGATCGGCGGTTCGCCGGTGCGGTCAATGCCAGGGCGACGGTCGCGATGCGCCCCGACGGAATCGCGGTGAAGCTGTCGGCGGATGCGGTGGATCTTGTGCACGAGACGCTGCGTGCCGGTCGCCTCGCGCTGTCGCTGGACGCGCAAGTGCGAGGCGAGGCGGTATCCGGGGCGCTCAACGCCAGCGGCGATCTCGCCGACCAGCCCTTGCGTATCGACGCCCGCTTCGCGCGCGCCGCCGACGGCACACTGACGGTGCCGACGATCGACGCGCGCTGGGCCAGCTCGACCATCGACTCGAAGGATTTGACGGTCACCGCCAGCAGCGCGACGGGCAGCGCGCGCGCCAGGCTGGGCGACCTTGCCGAGATCGGCCGCGTCATCGGCCAGAAGCTCGCGGGCTCGGTGGAGTTGGACGTCACCACCGACAACGAGGTGCCCGGCGGTCGCGTGAAGACGGTGGTGCGCGGCAAGGGCCTGCAGGGCGGCGGCTTCGAGGCCGCGGCCCTGGACGTGGATGCCACGCTCGTCGATCCGCTGGGCCGCGCCGGCATCGAGGGCAGCGCGCGCGCCACCGGCCTGCGCGGCATCGACGAGCTGAGCCAGGTGGCGCTGACCGTCGGCGGTGAACGCGCGGCGCTCGATGTGACGGTGGACGCCAGGGGACCGCGCACCAATGCGCAACTCGCGGCGAAGCTGCGCGAGTTCGCCGATGGATTCGTCATCGAGCTGGCGCGTGCCACCGGCCGGTTCGCGGACCTGCCGATCGCCCTGGCCGGGGCATCGAAGGCGCGCATCGAGGGATCGCGGGTCGTGGTCGAGCCGACGTCGCTTCGCATCGCCGACGGTCGCGTCAATGTCGCCGGCACGCTGGATTCAGGTCAGAGCGATTTGGGCATCGAGATCGCCGGCTTCCCGCTGGTGGCGATCGGCAAGATCGCGCCCGGCGTCGATATGGTCGGCACGCTGCAGGCCAAGGCGCGGGTGCGGGGCGCGTTGGCCGCGCCGCGGGTCGAGTCGACCTTCACCATTGCCGCCATGCGCCTGCGCCGGCCGATGACCGAGCTGCTGCCGGCGCTGAACGTCACCGGGTCAGCGGCACTCTCCGGCAATCGTGCCACGTTCGACACACAGGTCGCGGCCGGCGCGGCAAGTCGGCTGACCATCAAGGGCGATGCGTCGCTCGCGGGCGGACCCACCAACGCCGCCATCGCCGGCACGCTCGATCTCGGGCCCTTCGCGCCCCTGGTCGGCTCGACGGTGCAGGGACTGCGCGGCACGGCGACGCCCGACGTGAGCCTGAGGATTGCCGGCGACTCGATCACCGGGCAGGGCAATGTCACCCTGAGAGGCATCGCGCTCACCCTGCCGGTCGCGGGTCTGCGCCTGCAGGGCGGCGACGCCGTCCTGCGGCTCAACGGCAATGCGCTGGCGATCGAGCGCCTGGTCGCCTCGACCGGCGGCAGCGGCGACATCAATGCCACGGGCACCGTGCAGCTCGACGCGGCGCGTGGCTTCCCCGTCGATCTTCAGGTCACCACGCGCCGCGCCGCGCTGGTCAATCGCGACGACCTGGTCGCCACGATCTCGTCGAACCTGCGCGTGACGGGTGCGGCGACCAACGGCCTCACGGTCAGCGGGCCGGTCACCATCGACCGTGCCGAGCTCACCATCGGCGCGAGCCAGGTGGCGAGCTATCCAACCCTGCCGGTGCGCGAGATCAACAAGCCCGGCGCCATCAAGCAGCCACCGCCGCCGCGTCCGGTGCGCGCCGGCAAGCCGGTGCCGACTGGGCCGCCGCGCGGCGCGGCGGTCAACCTGGCGCTGACCATCGACGCGCCGCGCGCGGTGTTCGTGCGCGGCCGCGGGCTGGACGCCGAGGTGGGCGGGCGCTTCCAGGTCTCGGGCGACGCCTCGAAGCCCGGCGTGGTCGGCAATCTCAGCCTGCGGCGCGGCGACTTCAACCTGGCCGGCAAGCGTCTGAGATTCACGCGCGGCAATGTCAGCCTGATCGACCTCGAAACCATCGAGCCGCTGCTCGACTTCGTCGCCTCGGCGCCGATCAACGGCGGCACCGCCGAGATCGTGATCTCCGGCACCAGCCGCGCGCCCAGGATCGAGCTGCGCTCGTCGCCGGAGATGCCGCCGGACGAGGTGATGGCGACGCTGCTGTTCGGCAAGTCCGGCTCAAAGCTCAGTCCCTTCGAGCTGGTCTCGGCGGCGCAGGCCCTGGCCGAGCTGACCGGCGTCTCGCAGGGGCGCGGCTTCCTGGCGCGCATCCGCGGCGGCCTGGGCCTCGATCGTCTGGCGGTCGATTCGGCGAACGAGGATCCCGCCTCGATCACGCTGGAAGCCGGCCGCTACGTCGCCCCGGGGATCTACGTTGGCGCCAAGCAGGGTGCCACGGCGGACTCCAGCCGCGGCGTGGTCGAGATCGACATCATGCGCAACACCAAGATCGAAGCCGATGTCGGCGCCGACAAGTCCGGCCGCTCGACCGGCCGCGTCGGCATCAAGATGGAATGGGACTATTGAGCTTATCCTTCTCCCCGCGAAGGCGGGGAGAAGGTGGCGCGAAGCGCCGGATGAGCAACTGTATTGTGGAGAGGTTGAGTGAACCGGAGCAGCGACCGCGTCAAGGCGCGCGCGTTCGCGCGCCCGCTGGCGCGGCTACGGCCTTGACCCGGCCGCTGCCCCGGTTCGTTGGGCTCGGCAAGCCGTCGGCGCATTGCGCCGACAGCTCGGCAGGCTCAGGCGGCGAGCGCCGCGGGTTGCCAGTCCTGGTCGCGCGCGACCATGGCGTTGAGCATGCCGAGCAGGCGGCGCAGACAGGCAATGATGGCGAGCTTGGCGGCCTTGCCCTTGGCCCGCAGCGCCGTGTAGTGGGCGTTGAGGGTCGGGTTGCAGGCGGTGGTGGCGGCGACCATGGCCGACATGTAGAGCACGTTGCGCAGCTTGGTGCGCCCGCCCTGGATGACGCGCACGCCGCGGCGCGGGCCGCTGTCGTCGTCGAAGGGCGCGACGCCGACGAGACGCGCCAGCTTGCGGCGCGAGAGCTTGCCGAGCTCGGGCAGCCAGGCGATCAGGGCGGCGATCGCCACCGGCCCCAGCCCGGGCACGCTGCCGAGGCGGCGCGCCAAGGCGGCGAACGGCGTGTGCGCGGCGATGGCCTCGGCGATCTTGCCGTCCAGCGTGGCGAGCGCCTGCTCGAGCGCCGCCAGCGGTTGGGCCATGATCTGGGCGACATCGGCGGCGATGCTGCGCTGCTGCTGCCGCAGCGCCGTGCGGTGATCGAGCAGATCGTGGCGCGCGGCGAGCAGCTCGCCCAGCGCCGCGCGCCGGGCATCGGGCAGGATCGTCGTGTCGCGATCGTCCGCCGTGGCCAGGCCGAAGCGGGCGATTACCTGCGCATCGATGCGGTCGTTCTTGGCCCGAGCCAGCGCCTTGGCGAAGTGGCGCACCCGCTTGGGATCGACCACCCGCACCCGCAGCCCGGCCGCCCACAGCGCCGATACCGCCGTCTTCTCGTAGCCGCCCGAGGCTTCCAGCACCGCGCACCGCACGCCCAGCGCGCCCAGCCGTTCGATCAGCGCGGCGTGGCCCGCCGCGTCGTTGCGCATGCGCCACGTCTCGCCGCTCGGCAGCACGTGACAATCGAGCCATTCCTTCGAGACATCGAGGCCGACAAGACCCTCGTTCCGTGCCATCTTCGTCATCCCTTCCTTGCTCGTTCGGGCTCGCAGCCCGTTCAACTGTTCGGGTCGAGGAAGACACGAAGCGGACCATGCTCATCCACGGTCTTCGGGCCTAGGGGCAATACGGTCTCTGCTTCGCGGCGGACGGCCGCTGCTAACGGCCGTCCGCTCGCGAACTCTAGTCCTTTCCCGATACACAAGGGGCTTCGCGGCGCGTCAACAACGACATCGCCGGGTGTTGCGCGAGAAAGCCCCTCATCCGCCTCGCTGGCGCTCGGCACCTTCTCCCCGCCTTCGCGGGGAGAAGGAAATCACGCCACCATCATCTTCTGGAACTTGCCCCGCATGATGTCCTCGGCCTCGCGCACGATGCGCTCGACAAGCTCCTTGCAGCTCGGGATGTCGTTGATCAGGCCCATGCAGGTGCCGGCCGACCACACGCCGTGCTCGAGATCGCCGGTCTCGTAGACCACGCGGCCCTTGGCGCCCGAGACGATGGGACCGATCTCCTGGATGGTCTTGCCCTCGGCCTCCATCTCGATCGCCTTCCTGGCCACCGAGTTGCCGTAGACGCGGCTGGTGTTGCGCAGGGTGCGGAATATCAGCGCGGTCGAGCGCTCGTCGGAGCCGACGATCTTCTCCTTCACGTTCTGGTGGATCGGCGCTTCCTTGGTCGCCATGAAGCGCGTGCCCATGTTGATGCCGTCGCAGCCCAGCGCCAGCGCCGCCACCAGGCCGCGCGCATCGGCGAAGCCGCCCGAGGCCAGCATCGGGATCTTGATCACGTTGGCCGCCGCCGGCAGCAGCACGAGGTTGGGCACGTCGTCTTCACCCGGATGGCCGGCGCACTCGAAGCCGTCCATCGAGATCGCATCGACGCCGACGCGCTCGGCGGTGACGCCGTGGCGCACCGAGGTGCATTTGTGGATCACCTTGATGCCGGCGTCCTTGAACTTGGGCAGGAAGGGCTTGGGGTTGTTGCCGGCGGTCTCGACGATCTTCACGCCCGACTGGACGATGGCGTCGATGTACTCACCATAGGGACGCGGCACGAGGGTGGGCAGGATGGTGAGATTCACGCCGAACGGCTTGTCGGTCATCTCGCGGCAACGCTTGATCTCCCTGGAGAGATCTTCCGGCGTCGGCTGCGTCAGCCCGGTGATGATGCCCAGCGCGCCGGCGTTGGAGACCGCCGAGGCGAGCTCGGCGCGGCCGACCCATTGCATGCCGCCCTGCACGATCGGGTGCTGGATGCCGAACATCTCGGTGAAGCGAGTCTTGATCATGGTGAGCGGTTCCCTGCCCCGATTTCGACGCGCGGAAGCGCCCATCGACGCGCCCCGCTGCGGCGCGTACCTTGTACCGAAGCAACGGCCGTTGACCAGTACCGACGGCCGGAGGGAGCGACCATGACCTATCAGCGTATCGCTGTGCGACGCCTGGCCGGCGGCTGCGGCGCGGAGATCGATGGGCCCGATCTGAAGAAGCCGCTCGACGAGCAGACGGTGGCCGAGATCCGCAAGGCCCTGATCGAGCATTGCTGCGTCTTCCTGCGCGGCCAGGAAGGCATGACCGATCTCGACCAGGCGCGCTTCGCCGGCTACTTCGGGACGTTCGGCCGCGATCCCTTCGTCGAGGGCGAGGAGACGCATCCCAGTGTGCTGAAGGTCGCCAAGGAGGCGGACGAGGGCAAGAACCCGACCTTCGGCGGCAACTGGCATTCCGACTGGAGCTTTCTGGAGACGCCGCCGGCCTTCACTTTCCTGCACGCGCGCGAGCTGCCGCCCTATGGCGGCGACACCATGTTCGCCAACCAGTACCTCGCCTACGAAACCCTGTCGGAGGGCCTGCGCCAGACGCTCGACAAGATGCGCGCGGTGTACTGGGCCAAGGGCTATGCCAAGGGTGCGGCGTTCCACGACAACCGCAACGCGCGCAGCATGAAGGTGCGCCACGACGAGAGCGCGATGGCCGAGATGGTGCACCCCATCGTGCGCGTGCATCCCGAGTCGGGAAGGCGCGCGCTGTTCGCCAACGTCGCCTACACCGTGCGCTTCGAGGGCATGACCGAGCGCGAGAGCCTGCCGCTCCTGAATTTCCTCTACGGGCACGCCGTGCGGCCGGAGTTCGTCTGCCGCTTCACCTGGTCGCCGGGCGCGATGGCGATCTGGGACAATCGCTGCCTCAAGCACTTCGCGATCAACGACTACGCCGGCTACCGCCGCGAGCTGCGCCGCACCACCATCCGCGGCGAGAAGCCGATCGCGGTGGGCGAGGACACGAACCGGCACGCGGCATGAAGCTGTCATTCCGAGCGCAGCGAGGAATCTTTCGTCAGGGCGAAGATCCCTCGCGGCGCTCGGGATGACAGTGGTGCCCAACTGAGGTCATCGGCCATGGATCTTGAGCTCGCCGGCAAGGTGGCGCTGGTCACCGGATCGAGTCGCGGCACCGGCGCCGGCATCGCCCGCGTGCTGGCGCGCGAGGGTGCGCATGTCGTGGTCAGCGGCGCCGACGAGATCGCCTGCGAGCGCATCGCGGCGCAGATTCAGAAGGACGGCGGCAAGGTCTCCATCGCCGCTGGCGACGTGGCGAGCGCCGACGGGGCCGAGGCGGTGATCGCCGCGCTGGTCGCGGCGCGGCTCGAGGTCGACGTGCTGGTCAACAATTACGGTACCGCCGAGCGCGGCTTCTGGTCGACCGCGACCGATGCCGACTGGCTCGCGATCTACGAGAAGAACGTGGTCTCGGGCGTTCGGCTGGTGCGCGCCCTGGTGCCGGGCATGAAGGCGCGCGGCTGGGGCCGCATCGTCTTCGTCGGCACCATCGGCAGCACGCGGCCCAACGCGCGCATGCCGCATTACTACGCCGCCAAGGGTGCGCTGCCGGTGATGACCGTGGGCCTGGCCAAGGAGCTGGCCGGCACGGGCATCACCGTCAACCTCGTCAGCCCAGGGCTGATTGCGACGGCCGAGGTGATCGAGAACGCCCGCCGCCGCGGCACGAAGGAGAACTGGCCCGAGGCTGCCGACCCCGACCCCGATGCGCTGCTGCGCCGGCTGGCGGCGCATGACATGCCCAACCCGGTGGGCCGCATCGCCACCACCGAGGAAGTGGGCGAGCTGGTCGCCTTCCTCGCCGGCAGCCGCGCCGCCTTCATCAACGGCCAGAACATACGCGTCGACGGCGGCGCGGTCGACGTGACGGTGTAGGCATGGCACGATAGGGGCCACAGTCCCAGTATCCCGGAGGTCCGCCATGGACACCACGATGAGCGCCCTGGGCGCGACGGCCCGCGAGACCGGCCACGCCGCCCGCCTGAAGATCCGCGCCGGTGCGCATCGCCGGCCGACCGCGGGCATGGCGCCGGGCTACGTGCAGGCCAACCTGGCGATCCTGCCGGCGGCGCTGGCGGCCGACTTCCACCGCTTCTGCCACCTCAACCCCAAGCCCTGTCCGCTGCTGGCGGCGTCGGAGCCCGGCGATCCGCGGCTGCCCGCGCTGGGCGCCGACCTCGACATCCGCACCGACATCCCGCGTTACCGCGTGTGGAAGAAGGGCGAGCTGGTCGACGAGGTCGACGACATCCGCGCGGTTTGGCGCGACGATCTGGTGTCCTTCGCGCTCGGCTGCTCGTTCAGCTTCGAGGAGGCGCTGATCGAGAACGGCCTCGATATCCGCCACATCAGCTGCAACAGCAACGTGCCGATGTACCGCACCAGCATCGCCACCGCGCCGGCTGGCCCGTTCCACGGCCCGATGGTGGTGTCGATGCGCCCGTTCAGACCGGCGGACGCGATCCGCGCCGTGCAGGTCACGACGCGCTTCCCCACGGTGCACGGCGCGCCGGTGCATCTGGGCAAGCCCGAGATGATCGGCATCAAGGACATCGCCAGGCCCGATTACGGCGATCCGGTCGAGGTGCGCGACGATGAGCTGCCGGTGTTCTGGGCCTGCGGCGTCACCCCGCAATCGGTGATCGCCACGGTGAAGCCGGAGTTCTGCATCACGCATGCGCCGGGCTACATGCTGGTGACCGACCTGCTCAACGCGCAGCTCGCGGTGCTCTGATCCAGGCATGACCGTCACGCTCGTCTTCGAGGGCCACGCCAGGGGCGCGGTCGAGCAAGTGCGCGCCGAGATCGCCGATCTCGTGGTCGCCGGCTGGACCGGCCGCGAGAGCGCGGCGCTGGAGCATCACATCGAGGAGCTGCAGGCGATCGGCGTGCCGCGCCCCAGCACCGTGCCGCTGTTCTATCGCATGTCGGTCGACCGCCTGATGCAGGCCGAGCGCATCCAGGTCGTCGGCCCTGACACGTCCGGCGAGGTCGAGCCGATGCTGATCGGCACCAGCGACCGGCTGTGGGTGACCGTCGCCTCCGACCACACCGACCGCAAGGCCGAAGCTTGGTCGGTGGCGCTCAGCAAGCAGCTCTGTCCCAAGATCTGCGGCCGCGTGGCCTGGCGCTACGAGGAGGTCGAGGCGCACTGGGACCGGCCGATGCTGCGCGCCTGGATTAGCGAGGCCGGCCGGCGCGTGCTCTACCAGGAAGGCCCGGCCGGCAACATCCGCGCGCCGCGCGACCTGGTCACCCGATACACCGGCGGATCGAAGCACCTGCCGGCGGGCACGGCGATGTCCTGCGGCACCTTCAACGCCATCGGCGGCATCCGCCCGTCGTCGCGGTTCGAGATGGAGCTCGAGGATCCGGTGCTGAACCGCAGGATCACGCACGCCTACGACATCGAGGTCGTGCCGCTGGTGAGCTGAATCTCACGGCGCCGCCGTCACGTCCGCCATCCTGCCCACGGTGTCGTTCCACACCGCGACGCAGTCGGCGCCGCAGCGCCTGGCCCAGCGCTTCAGCACAATATCGGCAACCACGTTCTCCCACGCCTTACGGTCGTTGGGAGAAAGTAGAACCCTTACCAATTTGCCCGCCTTACCGTCGCGGCAAATGGCCCCCATGATACATGCCCGGCCCATTGCGGCCTCGTCGGCGACTACCTTCCAGGCCCTGTCCTCGAATGCAGTCAATTGCGCCACGAGGAAGTCGCGCGATTTGCCGTTGAGGCCACGCCACGTCGCCTTGCTGACGGCGGTGTAAGCGATAGAAAAACCGACCGGCATGTCGATGACGTGCGTCACCACTTCGTGCCAGCCCACCTCGTTGGTCGCCGATGTGCTGGCGATGGCGCAATCGACTGCGCCCCGCAGCAGTGCGGGTACACCGTCGCCGAACGGCAAGGTGACGGCGATGGCGCCAAGGCCCTCGACCAGGTCACCCTGCGACACGTCCTGCACACCCACCTTCCTCCCCTTGAGATCGGCGAGCGATTTGATCGGCGTCTTGCAATGGATCATCTGTGTCGGAAAGGCGTACCAGTTCAGGAACTTGGCGTTGTAGTCCCTGTCCATCCGCGCATCGAGGCGCGGCGCCCATACCGTGGTGATCTTGCGCGCCATATCGAGATCGCGCGCCACGCCCGCGATGTCGACCGCCTCGAGCCAGGGATCGTTGGCGACATAGGTCGGTAGCCCGTGCGCGAAGTCGTACCGGTCCTGCTTGAGCAGGCCCATGACCTCGCTACCTTTGAGCCCGAGCCCGGTGATCGACTGCGCGCTGGCGGTGAAGGCCCCGCCCGACTCCTTCGGCAGCGCGTCCCAGAACGGCTTCTCGATCTTCTGCCAGCTGGTGAGGTTGCCGAACGAACCCACCACCTTGAACTGGAGCTTCGGCAGATCCTGCGCCTGGGCGATCGCCACCCCGGCCACCAGTGCGATGGCAGCCGCAAGCGCCCTCATGCTACGCATGGCTTGGCTCCGTCATCGCCAGCACGTGATCGCCGATGGCGAGCGAGGCCGTCAGCCCCGGCGATTCGATGCCGAAGAGGTGGATCAGGCCGGGAATGCGATGAGTCTCGGGGCCGTGGAAGGTGAAGTCCTGCGCCGGCGCGCCCGGCGGCACGATCTTGGGCCGGATGCCGGAATAGTCGGGCTGCAGCGCGCCGTCCTTCAGGTCGGGCCAGTAGCGGCGCACGGCGGCGTAGAACTTGTCGCCGCGCGCCGGATCGACTTCGTAGTCGATCTCCTCGATCCACTCGACGTCGGGGCCGAAGCGCGCCTGGCCGCCGAGATCGACGGTGATGTGCACGCCCAGCCCGCCGGGCACCGGCACGGGGTAGATGAGGCGCGAGAACGGCGCCTTGCCGCTCAGACGGAAATAATTGCCCTTGGCGTAGTAGGCGGTGGGCAGCGTGTTGTAGAGCGCGCCCTCGATCCTGCGTGCGAGGTCGGGCGCGTGCAGCCCGGCGCTGGTCACCAGCAGGCGCGTGCGCAGGGTCATCGGCTGCTCGCCGCCGACATCGATCTCGATGCCGTCCTCGACGACGCGGCCGCGTTCCATCGGGCTGTGGAAGGCGATCATCGCGCCGGCTTCCTCGGCGTCGCCCTGCAACGCCACCATGAAGCGGTGGCTGTCGATGATGCCGGTGGTCGGCGAGACCAGCGCGCCGGTGCAGCTCAGCTGCGGCTCGATCGCCATGGCCTCGGCGGCGCTGAGGAACTCCATGCCCTCGACGCCATTGGCCTCGGCGCGTGCCTTGATCGAAGCCAGGGTCTCGCGCTCGGCCTCCGTCGTGGCGACGATGAACTTGCCGCAATTGTTGTAGGGCACGCCGTGCTCGTCGCAATAGCGGTAGAGCAGGCGCCTTCCCTCGACGCACAGCCGGGCGATATTGCCGCCCCTGGGATAGTAGATGCCGGCGTGGATCACCTCGCTGTTGCGCGAGGAGGTCTCGGTGCCGATGCCCTCGCGGGCCTCCAGCACGATCACCTCGCGCCCGGCCATCGCCAGCGCCCGCGCCACCGCCAGGCCGACGACCCCCGCGCCGACCACCACGCAATCAACCGTCTCGTACGCCATGGCGGGCACTCTATGTACCTTCCCCCGGAGGGGGAAGGTGGCGCGTAGCGACGGATGGGGGATGTCGAAGACGGACTCCCGTGTCCGTTCTCGACATCCCCCATCCGCCCTTCGGGCACCTTCCCCCTCCGGGGGAAGGGATTGGGCGCTTTTCTCTGGCATGTCGCGGCGGCCAAGCCTAGTTAATGGCCCCATGTTTCGCGCGGCGCGGCTATTTGTCGGACAGATCATGGGCGCGCCGCGTGCCGTCGGCGCGGTGCTGCCCAGCTCGCGGGCGCTGGGCGAGGCGATGGTCGAGCCGATCGATTTCGCCAAGGCGAAGGTGATCGTCGAGTTCGGCGCCGGCACCGGCGCGCTGACCCATGCCATCGTTCCGCACCTGACGCCGCAGCACAGGTATCTCGGCATCGAGCTCAACGCCGCGTTCGTGGATCACCTGCGCCAGGAATTCCCCAGGCTCACCTTCGTCGCCGCCAGCGTCGAGGACCTCGACAAGATCCTGGCCCAGCACGGCATCGAGTCGATCGACGCCATCGTCTGCGGCCTGCCCTGGGCGTCGCTGCCGGTGGAGGTGCAGGAGCGCGCCTTCGGCCATGTCAGCCGCTTCCTGGTGAAGGACGGATTGTTCATCACCTTCGCCTATCTGCAGGGCCTGCCGCTGCCGGCCGCGCGCGCCCTGCGGCGGCGATTCGACGCCATCTTCAGCGACGTCTCGCGCACGCGCATCGTCTGGGGCAACGTGCCGCCGGCCTTCGCCTATGTCTGCAGGAAGTAGATGCCCTCCCGCCCGATGAAAGCCGTCCCCACGAGGGCGGCCCTCGTCACCGGCGCCGGCAAGCGTATCGGCCGCGCCTTCGCGCTGGCGCTGGCGAGCGACGGCTGGTTCGTCTTCGTGCACCACAACGCCTCGGCGGCGGAGGCGAAGCAGACCGTGGCCGATATCGTCGCCGCGGGCGGCAAGGCGAGCGCGGTGCGTGCCGACCTTGCCTCGGCGAAGCAGGCCGACGCCTTGATCGACAGGTGCCGGGCCAAGCGCGTGGCGCTCAGCTGCCTGGTCAACAGCGCCTCGCTGTTCGCGCTGGACGCCGCGCCGCATGCCGGCGCCGCGCTGTTCGACCGCCACATGGCCGTCAACCTGCGCGCACCGCTGCTGCTGTCGCAGGCGCTGGCGCGGCAGCTGCCGGACGGCGAGATCGGCGTGATCGTCAACATCCTCGACCAGAAGCTCTGGAACCTCAATCCGGACTTCCTCACATACTCGCTGAGCAAGATCGGCCTGCAGGGCCTGACGACGATGCTGGCCCAGGCCTTCGCGCCGCGCCTGCGCGTGGCCGGCATCGCGCCCGGCCTGACCCTGCGCAGCGGCAGCCAGACCGACGAGCGCTTCCGCCGGCAGCACACCGCCAATCCGCTGCGCGTCGGCGTCGAGCCCGAGGATCTGGTGCGCGCCCTGCGCTTCATCCTGGCGACGCCGTCCTTCACCGGCGACACGCTGATCGTCGACAGCGGCGAGCATCTCGTCGGCCGCCCGCGCGACATCGCCTTCGATCCGAAGGCAGGCAAGGCCGGCAGGTCATGAGCGCCGAGGACCACGCCTCCAACCTGCTGCGGCGCGACGGCGAGACCCGCCGCATCTTCCTGCGCGATCTGAAGGTGATGGCCGATATCGGCATCCACGATTTCGAGAAGGCCGCGCGCCAGAAGCTACTGATCAACATCGATCTGTGGGTCGAGGTGCACAAGGGCGATCTCGGCGACGATATCGCCAACGTGCTCGACTACGATTTCGTGCGCAAAGGCGTCGTGGCGTTGGTGGCGAGCCGGCGCTTCAACCTGCAGGAAACCCTGGTGCACGCCATCCTCGACCTGTGCCTGACCCGGCCGCAGGTCCTGGTGGCGCGCGTTTCGAGTGCCAAAACGGACGTCTATCCGGATGTCGCCGCGGCAGGCTACGAAGCCACGCGCGTGAGACGATGAGAAGTTTCTTCCCTCGGAGGGGGAAGGTGACGCGCAGCGCCGGAAGGGGGATGTCGAAGACGGACTCCTGCGTTCGTCTTCGACATCCCCCTTCCGCCCTTCGGGCACCTTCCCCCTCCGGGGGAAGGTAGTAGGATCGCGCCACCAATTTGGAGGGAGCAATGAAAACGCGGGCCGCCGTGCTGTTCGAGGTCAACAAGCCGTTGCAGGTGGTCGAGCTCGACCTCGCGCCGCCCAAGGCCGGCGAGGCGCGGGTTAAGATGAAAGCCGCCGGCGTCTGCCAGAGCGACTGGCACGTGATGAACGGCGACTGGCCGACTGCGCTGCCCGTCGTGCCTGGTCACGAGGCCGCCGGCATCGTCGAGGAGGTTGCGTCCGACGTGACCTCGGTGAAGCCGGGCGACCACGTGGTCTTCTCATTCCGCCCGCATTGCGGACGCTGCCGCTACTGCACGGCGGGCCGCACGGTGCTGTGCATCGGCCGCCTGAACTCGCCGCCGTCGGCGCTGTTCGACGGCACCTTGCGGCTGTCGCAGGGCACGACCGGTGTGAACCAGATGGCGCGCATCGGCACCTTCAGCGAGCACGTCGTCGTGCCGTCGGAGATGCTGGTGCCGATTCGCAAGGACATGCCCTGGCCGCAGGCGGCGCTGGTCGGTTGCTGCGTCGCCACCGGCGTCGGCGCGGTGACGCGCCATGCCAAGATCGAGGCCGGCTCCACGGTGCTGGTGATCGGCTGCGGCGGCGTGGGCTTGAACGCCATCCAGGGCGCAATGCTCAGTGGTGCGCGCAAGATCATCGCCTGCGACCTGCTCGACAACAAGCTGGAGATGGCGCGCAAGTTCGGTGCCACGGATACCGTCAACAGCACGAAGGACGACGCGGTCAAACGCATCAAGGAGCTGACCGGTGGGCTGGGCGTCGACTACGCCTTCGACGCGGTGAGCATCGACAAGACCCAGGCGCTGGCCTTCGACTCGCTGGCGCCGGCGGGACATGCGGTGACGGTCGGCGTGCCGGCCGCGACCATGCGCGCAGCCTACTCGCCGCTCAACCTGGTGTTCACCGAGAAGACGATCTCCGGCACCTTCTACGGCTCGGTGCGGCCGAACGTCGATTTCCCGGTGCTGGTCGACCACTACATGAACAAGCGGATCAACATCGACGGCCTGATCAGCCGCACCTACAAGCTCGACGAGATCAACGAGGGCTTCCGTGCCATGATGGGCGGCGAGGTGGCGCGCGGCGTCGTGGTCTTCGACTGATGCTCGAGCGCCTGCCCCAGCTCGTGAACGCCGACGCGATGCTGCAGTATCGCGGCCGCGGCCTGAAGACGACCTTCCTGGTCGCCGTCGGCGCGCAGGAATGGCTGCTGCACATCGACGACGGCAAGGTGGCGCGGGTCGAGAAGGGACCGTTCCGCATGCCCGCCTACAGCTTCGCGCTGCGCGGCGGCGAGGAGGGCTGGAAGCGCTTCTGGCAATCGGTGCCGCCGCCTTACTACCAGGACCTGTTCGGCCTGATGCGCCAGGGCGAGCTGCGCGCCGAGGGCGACCTGCGCCAGCTCTGGGCGCGCATCATGTACGTGAAGGGCGTGCTGGGCGCGCTGCGCGGGCAGGCAGGTGCGGCATGAGCGTCGAGTTCGAGCCCATCGTCGGCCGCTACCTGCGCTTCCCGTTCAAGGGTCGCGATTACCGGCTCTATGTCGAGGAGGCGGGGCAGGGTATCCCGCTGCTCTGTCTGCACACCGCCGGCTCCGACGGCCGCCAGTATCGCGCGCTGATGAACGACGCGACCATCACGTCGAAGTATCGCGTGATCGCCTTCGACCTGCCATGGCACGGCAAGTCCTCGCCGCCCGAGGGCTTCCATCACGAGCAGTACAAGCTCACCCGCGAGTTCTACATCGACATCATCGTCGCCGTGGCGAAGGCGCTGGAGCTCGACCGGCCTGTCGTGATGGGCTGCTCGATCGGCGGGCGCGTCGTGCTGGGGCTGGCGGCCGATCACGCGCATGTCTTCCGCGCCATCATCGGCCTGCAATCGTCGGCGACACCCAGCGCCTATTACGATATCTCGTGGCTGAACCATCCCGAGGTCGACCACAGCGAGGCGGCGCTGGGCGCGGTGTCGGGCCTGATGGCGCCGATGAGCCCGGAGGCCGAGCGCTGGGAGACGCTGTGGCACTATATGCAGGGCGGGCCGGGCATCTTCTTCGGCGACCTGCATTTCTACACGGTCGACGGCGATCTGCAGGACCGGCTGCATCGCATCGACACGGGCAAGTGCCCGCTCTACCTGCTGACCGGCGAGTACGATTACTCATGCAAGCCCGAGTACACGCTGGAGGTCGGCAAGGCCGTGCCCGGCGCGAAGATCACCATCATGAAGGGCCTCGGCCACTTCCCGATGAGCGAGAACCCGCCGCTGTTCCGCAGCTTCATCCTGCCGGTGCTGGAGGAGATCGCGGGGCGTTCGTGATGTCCTACCTTCCCCCGGAGGGGGAAGGTGCCCGAAGGGCGGATGGGGGATGTCGAAGCCGGACTCCGCCGTTTGTCATCGACATCCCCCTTCCGGCGCTGCGCGCCACCTTCCCCCTCCGGCGGAAGGTAGAAGACTCCCAATGAACCGTGGATCCATGCTCCTGGCCTCGGCCGGCCTGATGGGCTGTTGCCTGATCTGGGGCTCGATGACGCCGATCCTCAAGGAGCTGACCGAGGTCATGGACCTCTGGCTGCTCTCGGCGCTGCGCTACGTGCTGGGTCTGCCGGTGCTGTGGGTGGCGTGGATGCTGGCGACGGCACCGCGAAATAATCCGAGGCCGATGAGGGTAGGCCAGCTCGCTTCGCTGGGCCTCGCCATGAGCGCCTTCTCGGTGCTGTTCACCTTCGGTGTGCGCCACTCGCATCCTGTGACGGCGGCGATCGTGCTCAACACCGGGCCGGTGATCGCCACCGTCATGGCCTGGTTGCTGCTGCGCGCGAAGCCGGCGCCGGGCTTCGTCATCGCGCTGTCGCTCAGCCTCACCGGCGCGGCGCTGGTGGTGATCGGCGCGCCTGGCTTCGCCGAGCGCGGCTTCGGCTTCGAAGGCGGCGAGCCGCTCCTGATCCTCGCCCAAGTCTGCTGGCAGTGGTACTCGATCCGTGCCCAGCAATGGCTGGGCGATCGCGGCCAGATCGGCCTGAGCGCCATCACCTCCAGCGCCGCCGGACTGTGGATGTTCGCGGGCTACGCCGCGATGTACGGCGCCGGCCTGGCCGGCGGCCTGCCTGACACGATCAGCCCGCTCAGCATCGGCTACCTGATCTGGGTCTGCGTCTTCGGCGTCGCCATCGCGGTGCTGATGTGGAACTACGGCGTCAGCCGGCTGTCGCTGCCCGTGGCGTCGCTGCACATGAACGCCGCGCCCGTGGTGACCGTGCTGACCTCCTGGGCGATCGGCCGGCCACCGACGGCGCTGCAGGTGCTGGGTGGCGTGGTCGTGCTGTCGGGCATCGTCTACATGCAGTCGCGGCAATTCGCGCGGGCGCGCGCATGAATGGCGCGCCGACGCCGCGCGACACGCTGGTCGGCCTCTCGGCGTTCCTGATCACGTCGATCTTCTGGGGCGCCAACGTGCCGGTGACGGCGGTGCTCTTCGGCACCTTCGATCCCTACTGGATGCAGATCTGGCGCGTCTTGATCGGCACCGTGGCGCTGGCGGCGATCGTCGTGGCGCTGCAGGGCGTCAGGGCGCTCGCCATCCCGATTTCAGTCGGCCGCTTCGTGATGCTCGGGCTGGGCATCAGCCTGTTCCTGCTCGTCTACAATGTCGGCCTGCGCTACACCAACGCCATCACCGCCGCCGCCGTCATGGTCGGCTCGCCGGTCTACACGGCGCTGTTCCTGCGCGCGTTCAACGGCACGCCGTTCGACAAGGGCTTCTGGGTCGCCGCGTTGCTGACCGCGATCGGCGGCACCATTGCCGTGCTGGGCCGGGCCGACGCCGCCGGCTTGAGCCTGCAGGGCGGCGAGCCGCTGATCGCGCTCAGCGTCATCTTCTGGGCGCTCTACTCGCTGGCCGCCCAGAAATGGTTCGTATCAGCGGAGACCCAGATCCGCCGGACTTATGTCTCCACCTTGTCGGCCGTGGGCTGCAGCGTCGTCCTGTGGTCGCTGTGTCGGATGGCCGGCATCGCCGGACCGCCCAATACCGAGCCTGGCACCGAGGCCGTGGTCATGCTGGTGACCATCGCGATCCTGGCCACCGCCGTCGGTGGCGTGACCTGGAATATCGGCGTGAGCCGGCTGGGCATCGCCGCCGGCTCGCTGTGGCAGAACGCCGTCCCGGTCTTCGCCGTGCTGATCGCGATGGCCTTCGGCATCCACCCCACCGGCCAGCAGATTCTCGGCGGCGCGATCGTGATGGCTGGCGTGGCCTATATGCAGTGGCGCAGGTTCCGGGGTTGATCACGATCGCCGGCGACGGGCGGTCTTC
Organism: Alphaproteobacteria bacterium; assembly: GCA_019635875.1. Lineage (NCBI taxonomy): Bacteria > Pseudomonadati > Pseudomonadota > Alphaproteobacteria > Alphaproteobacteria bacterium. The sequence continues at coordinate 662,755 of JAHBYP010000003.1, read as the reverse complement.
GGTCGATAGCGCACATGGTCGATCAGCGCGCGCAGCTTGGGTGGCAGATTCCGGCGGTTGGCGAAATAGAGGAAGAAGCCGGGGAAGGGTGGGCAGAACTTCTCCAGCAGCGGCACCAGCTCGCCGCGCTCGAGGTACGGCCTGAAGGTTTCCTCCATGCCGAACGTGAGGCCGCCGCCGGCACAGGCGGTGCGGATCATCAGCCACATGTCGTTGGTGGTGATCCGGGGATCGACCGCGACATCGAACGCGCGGCCGCTCTCCTCGAACTCCCAGCGATAGGGTGCGACCTCGGGCGACGGGCGCCAGCCGATGCAGCAATGTCTCGACAGCTCGGTGGGATGCGTGGGCGCACCGAAGCGCTGCAGGTATGACGGCGCCGCCACGACCATCTGGCGCTGATCGCCCGAGACCGGCACGGCGATCATGTCCTGCTCGATCACCTCGCCCAGCCGGATGCCGGCGTCGTAGCCCTCGGCGACGATGTCGAACTCCTCGTCCGTCACGGTGACGTCGAGCTGCACGCCGGAATGGGCGTGGGTGAAGCCGGCGAGCAGCGCGCCGGAGAGAAACCGCTCCGCGATCGAGGACACCGCCAGCCGCAGCAATCCACTGGGCGTCGCCTCGCGATCGCGCGTCGCGTCCAGTGCGATCTCGACTTCGGCCAGCGCCGGCGCGACGCGGCGTTGCAGGCGCTCGCCGGCCTCGGTGAGGCTGACGCTGCGCGTCGTGCGATGGACCAGCGCGACGCCCAGCCGGTCCTCCAGGCGCCGGATCGCCTGGCTCACGGCCGAGCGGGTCACGCCGAGCCGGTCGGCGGCGGCGCGGAAGCTGCGCGCCTCGGCTACGGCAAGGAAGACGGCGATGCCGCCGAAGTCGAGATTCATTGGTTAGGTAATCTTAACAAAATGATGAGGATTGAGCAAATTGCCTATCCTAATACCAGCCACTACATCACCGCCCATCGCAACACGAGGAGGCTGAACGACATGACCAGCAGATCGGCGATCCTGCGCGGCCTGATCGCGAGCTCTTTGCTCGCGGCCAGCCTGTCTCCCGGCACCGGCCAGGCGCAAAGCCAGTCGACACCTCATCCCTATGTCGGCATGTGGGTGACCGACGATGGCCATGTCCGGCACGAGCTGCTGCCGAACGGCCGCTACGACGAAGCGCGCGGTACGCGCCAGAGCGCCTATCAGGGGCGCTACAGGGTGACCGGCAGCCACATCGACTACTGGGACGACACCGGCTTCACTGCCGACGGCACCTTTGTCGACCACAATACCCTGCATCACGGCGGGATGATCTTCCGCCGGCGCTGACGCCGGAGCGCGGCGGATTGCGCCGCAGTTGCGCCCCCCGGCCTGTGCTACACGGTTGCTTTCGGCCGCCGGGTGCGTGAGCTTGCGGCGGTTTCCCGGGGGAGCGCATGAAGGGCGTCATTCTGGCCGGCGGCAAGGGCACGCGGCTCTATCCGCTGACCAAAGCCACCAACAAGCACCTGCTGCCGGTGGGCCGCGAGCCGATGATCTACCACCCGATCCGCCACATGGTGGCCGCGGGCATCAGCGACATCCTGGTGGTCACCAGCGTCGACCACATGGGCGAGATGGTGAACTGCCTCGGCTCGGGCGTCGAGCTGGGTTGCGGGCTGACCTACCGCGTGCAGGACGGCGCGCTGGGCATCGCCAACGCGCTGTCACTGGCCGAGGGCTTCGCCGGCGGCGGCAAGATCTGCGTCTTCCTCGGCGACAACGTCTTCCAGAACTCGATCGCACCCATCGTCGAGTCCTTCCGCAGGCAGGACATAGGCGCGCGCGTGGTGATCAAGAGCGTGCACGACCCGGAGCGCTACGGCGTGGCCGCGCTCGACGAGCAGCACATCCTCGAGATCGAGGAGAAGCCGGCCAGGCCCAAGACCTCGTTCGCCGTGGTCGGGCTCTATTTCTACGACGGCCAGGTCTTCGACATCATCCGCACCATCAAGCCTTCGGCGCGCGGCGAGTACGAGATCACCTCGGTCAACAACGAGTACATCGCCCGCCGCCAGCTGCAGTACGAGATCTATCCCGGCGCCTGGACCGACGCGGGCACCTTCGAGTCGCTGCTCGAGGCCAACAAGCTGCTGTACGACACCGCCAACGAGATCGCGCGATGAGCCGCACGAGTCACCTGCCTTCATCTCTCCCTCTCCCCGCTAGCGGGGAGAGGGTTGGGGTGAGGGGCTGGGAATCAAGGACCGCGGCCGCGGCGTGTCGCACGAACCCCTCACCCCGACCCTCTCCCCGCGCGCGGGGAGAGGGGGGCAAGCCATGACCGTCGGCGGCTGCCGTTGGATCGACGTGCGCGGCTCGTCCGATCCGCGCGGCACGGTGAGCTTCATCGAGACCGGCATCGACCTCGACTTCCCCATCCGGCGCGCCTTCTGGATCCATGGCGTGCCGGCGGGCCAGCCGCGCGGCCATCACGCCCATCGCGAGGTGCGACTGGCGATGGTCGCGCTCGCCGGCGGCGCCGACCTCGTGCTCGACGACGGCACGACGCGCGAAACCGTGCGGCTCGACCGGCCGGATCGTGCGATGCTGGTCGAGCCCTGGGTCTGGCACGAGCTGGTGGATTTCGCCGCCTCAACGGTCGTGCTGGTCCTGGCATCGGCCAACTACGCCGAGGCCGACTACATCCGTGACTACGACACGTTCCGCCGCGAGGTGAAGGCGCGATGATCCCGTTCCTCGACCTGCGCGCCGTCTACCTCGAGCTCAAGCCCGAGATCGACGCTGCGATGGCGCGCGTGGCGGATTCCGGCTGGTATATCCTGGGCAAGGAGGTCGCGGCCTTCGAGCAGGAGTTCGCCGCCTTCTGCGGCGTGAAGCACTGCGTCGGCCTGGGCAACGGGCTGGAGGCGCTCGAGCTCGTCCTGCGCGCCTGGGACATCGGGCCCGGTGACGAGGTGATCGTGCCGTCGAGCACCTACATCGCCACCTGGCTCGCGGCCACGGCCTGCGGTGCCAGGCCGGTGCCGGTCGAGCCCGACATCCGCACCGCCAACCTCGACCCCGAGCGCGTCGCCGCGGCGATCACGCCGCGCACCAGGGCAATCATCCCGGTGCATCTGTACGGCCAGGCCAGCGACATGGACCCGCTGATGGAGCTCGGCCGCAGGCACGGCATCAAGGTGCTGGAGGACGTCGCCCAGGCGCAGGGCGCGCGCTACAAGGGCCGGCGCGCCGGTTGCCTCGCCGATGCCGGCGCCTTCAGCTTCTTCCCGAGCAAGAACCTCGGCGCCATGGGCGATGCCGGCGCGGTCACCACCGACGACGATCGGCTCGCCGACCGGCTGCGCACCCTGCGCAACTACGGCTCGAAGGTGAAGTACGTGAACCTCGAGACCGGCGTGAACTCCCGGCTCGACGAGATGCAGGCGGCGATCCTGCGCGCCAAGCTGCCGACCCTCGACGTCTTCAACGAGCGCCGCCGCGTGCTCGCCGTCCGCTACCTCGAGAGGCTGCGCGGCATCCCGGGCGTCGAGCTGCCCTACGTGCCGCAATGGGCCGAGCCGATCTGGCATCTCTTCACCGTGCGCTGCGCCGATCGCAGGCGCATCACCGACGCGCTCGACCGGGCCAAGATCGGCTGGCTGATCCACTACCCGATCCCGCCGCATCTGCAGCAGGCCTATCGCGGGCTGGGCATGAAGCAGGGCGATTTCCCGCTGGCCGAGCGCATCGCCGAGACCACGCTCAGCCTGCCGATCGGCCCGCACGCCACGGTCGAGCAGATCGACCGCGTCGCCGACGCGATCCGCGCGGCGGTGTAGCGGCATGACTGTCGTCCCGGGTTCTTCTGGGAGCGCCGGCGCTCCCAATCCTTCGCTCCGCTCGGGACGACGGGGCCTGGTCCGGTGCTGAAGCTATTCAAGGCGATGGTGACATCCGGCGGGGCCGGCCTCGCCGGGCTGTTCTTCGGCCTGATCGCCAACAAGATCTTCGCGGTGACTCTGGGGCCGACGGGCATCGGCCTGCTGGCGACCTATCGCCAGGTGCACGACATGGCGACCGGGCTCGGCATCTTCGGCGCCGGCGCCGGCCAGATCCAGGCGCTGAGCTCGGTCCAGGGCGAGGCGCGGCGGCGGCGTGTGGTGGCGTCGATCTGGCTGTCGCTGTGCGGCGCCGTGCTCGCCTCGATGACCCTGCTGCTGACCGCGCCGCTGATCGCCGAGCACGTCTTTCGCGACTCCTCGCCCGACATCGTCCTGGGCGTGCGCTGCCTGGCACTCACCGTCGGCATCGCCATCGTCGGCGTCACCCTGCAGGGCCTGATCAACGTCTCGCGCGCCATCGGCCGGCTGGCGATCGTGCAGGTGCTGGGCTCGCTGACCTTGGCGCTCATCGCCTGGCCGCTGGCCAGACTGGCGGTGGGCGGCTATCAGCTCGCCTTCATCGGCTTCGTGCTGCTGCCGATCGTGGCACAATTCGCAGTGGCGACCTGGTACGTCCACCGGCTCGGCTGGATGGCGCCGGTGCTCGAGGCCTTCTCGCGCCGGCCCGAACGCGCGGACATGGCGCACCAGTTGCGCTTCTTCGCCGCCGGCCTGAGCGCCGGTGCCCTGTCGGCGACCTGCTTCATGGCGATGCGCGCGCTGCTGGTCGAGACCGGCGGGCAGGAGCTGCACGGCCTGTTCCAGGCGGCCTGGACGCTGGCGCTGCAGAACGTCGGCCTGCTGATGTCGGCGGCGACCACCTACCTGCTGCCCACCATGGCCGGCGCCGCGAGCGAGGAGGAGCGCAGCCGCACGGTCAACGACGCCATCGAGATGCTGGCGCTGTGCTCGATCCCGCTGATCGGCGGCGCGCTGCTGTTCCAGCCCCTGATCCTCGAGCTGCTGTTCTCGCGCCGCTTCCTGCCGGCGGCCGATGCGCTGACCTGGATGCTGATCGGCAACTACTTCCGCGTCTTCCAGGTGCTCTACTTCAACGTCGCGGTCTCGGCGGCGCGGGTTCGCGTGATGATGATCACCGAGATCGCCTGGTACGGCAGCTTCTCCGGGCTGGTCGTGCTGGCGCTCAGCCCGCACCCGCCGGAATGGCTGACCGGCCTGAACGGCATCGGCATCGCCTTCGCCGTGGTGCAGCTCGGCACCATGCTGGGCGGCATGTGGTACGCGCGCGCGGCGCTTGGCGTGCGTCTGCTGAGCCGCACCCAGGCGATCTGGCTGGGCGGCCTCGTCATGGTGGTGATCTGCGCCGTGGCGACCTGGCACGACCGCGCGACCAACTGGCAGGTCTCGGTGCCGCTGGCGCTGGGCACGCTCGTCGTGCCCGTGGTGCTCGCCGGGCCGCGGCGCTGGAACGAGGTGCGTGCCGTCATCTCGGGGTGGCGGGCGCGCGGCTGACGCCCAGGCGCTCGCCGCGATAGGCGCCGCTCATGACGCGCTCCCACCAGCCCCGGTTGTCGAGGAACCAGCGCACGGTCTGGCGCAGCCCCTCGTCGAAGGACCGGCTCGGCCGCCAGCCGAGTTCCGACGCGATCTTGCCGGCGTCGATGGCGTAGCGCAGATCGTGGCCCGGCCGGTCGGCGACGAAGCGGATCAGCCCGGCGTGCGGGCGATGGCCCGAGTCGGGCAGGAACTCGTCGAGCGCGCGGCAGATGCCCTGCACGACGTCGATGTTGCGCCGCTCCTCGTTGCCGCCGACGTTGTAGCTCTGCCCGACGCGGCCTTTCTGCAGCACCGCCAGCAACGCCTCGGCGTGATCCTCGACATGCAGCCAGTCGCGCACGTTCTCGCCCTTGCCGTAGACCGGCAGCGTTTCGCCGCGCAGGCCGCGGATGATCACCAGCGGGATCAGCTTTTCCGGGAAGTGATAGGGGCCGTAATTGTTGGAGCAGTTGGTGGCCAGCGTCGGCAGGCCGTAGGTGTGATGCCAGGCGCGCACGAGATGATCGGAGCCGGCCTTGCTGGCGGAATAGGGTGAATTGGGCTGGTAGGGCGTGTCCTCGCGGAAGGAGCCCTCGGGTCCGAGCGAGCCGAACACCTCGTCGGTCGAGATGTGCTGGAAGCGGAAGCGCGCGCGGCGTTCCTCGGGCAGTGTGCGCCAGTAGGCCGTGGCGGCTTCGAGCAGGGTCCAGGTGCCGACGATGTTGGTCTGGATGAAGGGCGCGGCGCCGTCGATCGAGCGGTCGACATGGCTTTCGGCCGCGAGGTGCAGGATGGCATCGGGCTGCTCCACCTGCAGGATGCGGTCCATCGCCGCGCGGTCGCAGATGTCGGCGCGGTGGAAGCGATGCCTGTTGTGCTCGCGCGCCTCGGCCAGCGACTCCAGGTTGCCGGCATAGGTCAGCTTGTCGATGGTGGCGACCTGCCAGTCAGTCTGGCGCACGATGTGGCGCACCACCGCGGAGCCGATGAAGCCGGCCCCGCCCGTGACGATCACCTTCATGTCCGGAGAGCTTTCATGGGGTAGACTGGCATCCTCGCAAGACGGTACTAGGAAAACAACGTGGACCTTCGACTGGGTGGCCGATCCTGATGACGGGTGAACCCCGCCGTTTCCACGAACGCCTGTTCGGCCACATCAAGCGGCCCCCCCTGGACCCGTCCTGGCCGGATTCCTGGCGATACTCCTACGGGCACGATGTGGATTCGGTATGGCCGGGCAGGAGCGCGCGCGGCTACCGCGTCGCCTACCGCAACCGCTTCGCCCGCGCCGTCGACTACGTGCTGCAGGCCAAGCCCGGCGGCGGGCGCGTGCTCGACCTCGCGGCCGGGCAGGGCAATTTCTCCATCGTGCTGGCCGAGCTCGGCTACCAGGTGACGTGGAACGACCTGCGCGACGATCTCGTGGGCTATGTCAGGCTCAAGACCGACCGCGGCGACATCCGCTTCCTGCCCGGCAATCTCTTCGAGCTGCCGCCCGAGCAGGTCGGCCGCTTCGACGCCGTCGTGGCCACCGAGATCATCGAGCACGTGGCGCACCCCGACGACTTCCTGCGCAAGCTGGCGGGCTTCCTCGAGCCCGGCGGCGTGATCGTGCTGACCACGCCCAACGGCCGCTACTTCCGCAACACCCTGCCGCGCTTCTCCGATTGTCCCGATCCCTCGCAGTTCGAGGCGCTGCAGTTCAAGCCCGACGCCGACGGCCACATCTTCCTGCTCTATCCCGACGAGATCGTGACACTCGCCGCGAAGGCGGGGCTGAAGGTCGATCGCCTCTCCTTCTTCAACAATCCGCTGACGGCCGAGAATCTCAAGACCCGCCACCTCTCGCCGATCCTGCCCTACGGCCTGGTCGACGCCATCGAGCGCGCCACCCAGGCGCTGCCCGAGGGGCTGTCGCAGCGCCTGCACCTGCAATCGGCGGCGCTGCTGAGCAAGGCGTAGTGTCCAACCCCGAGCGCAGCGAGGGATCTGGTGATTCGCCTGGATCCCTCGCTACGCTCGGGATGACAGACTAAGCGTACTTCCACTGCACCAGGGTGAAGGGCGGCTTGGCGTCGTCGTGCGGTTCGAAGACGGCTTCGACCTCGGCGCTGATGCGTACCGCCTGCTTCGGATCACCGAGCAGGTTGCCCAGCATGCGGATATTGCCGGCGTGCGGCAGCTCGACCAGCACGACGATGTAGGGACCCTGGTCCTTCAGCGCCGGATGGACCGGGTGCCAGGGACGCTCCCAGCTGTAGATCCTGCCGCGTCCCTCGACCCTTACCCAGGACATATCGAAGGACAGGCACTTGTGGCAGATCCACTCCGGACCCCATTGCCAGGTGCCGCAGGCCTTGCAGCGCTGCACCATGAGCTCGCCGCGCCGCGTGCCCTCCCAGTAGGGCGCATCGAGGCCGTCATTCTCGGCGACGGGAGCCGGCAGGCCGGGCTTGAGGTAGGACATCACAGCGTCTCCGCCGAACCGAGGATCATGCTCGACACCGGCGTCACCATCGGGCCGGAGATCACCATCGAGATTTCCGGGTCCCTGACCTGCGCCGTCGACTCGCCACGCAGCTGGCGCACGGCCTCGACCTGCAATTCGAGGCCGTGCATGTAGCACTCCGCCAGATTGCCGCCGCTGGTGTTGAGCGGCAGCTTGCCGGAAGGCGCCAACAGGTTCTCGGGCACGAGGAAGTCGTTGGCCTCCTCGGCCTTGAAGAAGCCGTGCTCGACCAGGCTCATCAGCACGCCGCCGGTGAAGTTCTCGTAGCTCTGCAGCACGTCGACCTCCGAGGGCTTCACGCCGGCCATGGCGTAGAGATGCGGCGCCACCGTGGTGAAGCTCGAGGTGGCGTAGAGCGGCGCGTTGTGGCCGCGCGCGCCGTTGCGGTACTCCGAGCCCAGCGCCGCACCCAGCAGGTAGGCCGGCTTCCTGGCGAAGTCCTTCGCCTGCTCCGCCGGCACGATGATCAGCGCGGCGGCGCCGTCGTTCTCCTGGCAGCAGTCGAACAGCCGCCACGGCTCGACGATCCAGCGCGAGGCGTCGTAGGCCTCCGCCGTCAGCGGTCTTCCATGCATCACCGCGCGGGGGTTCTTCTGCGCATGCGCATACGAGGCCAGCGCGATGGCGCGCTGCGCGCCGTCGCCGATCCTGTTCTCATGGAGAAAGCGCATCGCACGCATGGCGTAGCGCTGCGCCGGCGACATCACGCCGTAGGGCGCGTTGAGCGCCGCTTCGCCCGTCGCGACGCCGCCCGGCGGCGCGGCACCGAAACGCTGGAACTGCCCCTGCGCCAGCGCGCGGAAGACCACGACGCAATCGGCCAGACCGCCGGCGACCGCGGCCGCCGCATTGGCCACGGCGCCCGACCCGCCGCCGCCGCCGCCACCCCATTGCATGTTGGAGAAGCGCAATTCGGGCAGGCCCAGCGCCGCCGCCAGCCGCGAGGGATCGTTGCGGTCGTTGCTGTACGACGCGAAGCCGTCGATGCGGCGCGGATCGATGCCGGCGTCCCTGGCCGCAGCGAGGATCGCCTTGAGCGCCAGCACGAACTCGGGATCGGGCGACTTGCCGTGCCTGTAGTAGGGCGTCTCGCCGATGCCGACGATGGCCACCCTGCCGCGCAACGTGCGGTCGGTCATGGGTACTCCTTGATGCAGAGAGTCCCTCTCCCCGCGCAGGCGGGGAGAAGGTGCCCGAAGGGCGGATGAGGGGCTTCGCGATCGCGGGACAACCACCTTCGTTGTCGAGAGGCTGCGGAAGCCCCTCATCCGCCTCGCTGGCGCTCGGCACCTTCTCCCCGCCTGCGCGGGGAGAAGAAAAGATTACGCCCTGTACTTCGCCGGCACCTCGAGCTTCAGGAACCGAGCGGCGTTGAGCCCGAGGATGTCGGCGCGGGTGGCTTCCGACAGATGGCCCATGGTGCGCTCGATCGCCTCGGCGGAGTGCGGCCAGGTGCCCTCGTGGTGCGGGTAGTCGTTGGCCCACATGAAGTTCTTCGACAGCCCGTGCGACTCGCACAGCGCCAGGCCGGCGGGGTCCTCCTGGAACGAGGCGTAGCCGTGCGCCTTGTAGTAGTCGCTGGGCAGGCCCTGCAGCTTGGGTCGCACCCAGAAGTGATGCTTGCGATAGGCCTCGTCCATGGCGTCGAGCAGCCACGGGATCCAGCCGATGCCGGCCTCGATGGTGGCGAAGCGCAATTTGGGGAAGCGCTCCAGAACGCCCGATGCGCACATGTTGGCGACCGGCTCGATGGTCGGCGACAGCGAGTGGGTGACATAGTTGATCACCGCGCCACCGTTGCCGCGCGAGGCGCGCGGATCGCGGCCGGTCGAGATGTGATAGGTGATCGGCAGGTCGACATCCTGGATTGCCGCCCACAGCCGGTCGAAATGCGGCAGGTTGTAGTTGGGATGGTCGATGTCGTGATGGCCCCACACCGGCTTGCACGGCAGGGTGAGGCAGCGGAAGCCGAGCTTGGCGAGACGCTGCACCTCGGCGATCGAGCCCTCGAGATCGGCGGTGGCAATGGCGCCGGCGATCACCACGCGATCCTGGTGCGCTTCGAACTGCTCCCACGCCCAGTCATTCCACACCCGGCACTGCGCCTGCGCGAACTCCGCGTCCTGCGTCGCCCACATCGACAGGCCCTTGTTGGGGAACAGCAGCTCGACGTCGATGCCGTCGCCGTCATGGTCGGCAATGCGCAGCGTGGGGTCGACGCCGGCCTTGTTGCGCGCGTCGTCTTCGCCCTCCATCTCGTGGATGCGCAGGCGGTCGGGGCGATGGCCCTCCGAGACGCGCCACTTCACGCCGTCCTTGTCGGTGATCACCCGTGGCAGGCGCTCGCGGTACCTGGCATCGATGCGCTCGGCCCACAGATTGGCCGGCTCGTTGGCGTGGCAGTCGGCCGACACCATGAAGTACTTCTTCGCCGCGCCCGGCCTCGGGCTGCGCTGCCAGCCCGCCGAGCCCGGAGTTTCCAGGCGCCACTTGTTGGGCTCGTTGACGACGATGTGGTTCATGGCGTTCCTCCCGCCTTGACAGCTGTTCTGATATCGGAACATTGTTCCGGTAGAGGAATTGTGGACACGGTATGCCCCGAGACGCAACAGGGATATCGGCCGGCCCGCCGCGCGCGCCCGCGCGCGCCATGCGGGTGATCGAGGCGCTTGCCACCCAGCCCGACGGGCTGGCGCTGGCCGATCTCGGCCGTTCCCTCGGCCTGCCCAAGACCAGCCTGTTCAGCATGCTGCGCGCGCTGGAGGGCGAGGCCTATGTCGAGAATGCCGGCGGTGTCTATCGGCTGGGCCCGGCGGCGCTGCGCCTGGGCGCGCTGATCGGCGGCGGCGACACCCTGGAGCGACGACTCTCGCCGTTGCTGGCGCCCGTGGTGAAGAAGGCCGAGGAGACGGTGCTGCTGGCAGTGCCGACCGAGGATCATCTGGAGGTGCGCTACATCGCCATCGCCGACGGCCCGCAGGCGGTGCGCTACGCCGCAACGATCGGCCTGCGCCGGCCGCTCTACTGCACCGCCTCGGGCCGCGCCGTGCTGGCCTTCAGCGATCCGACCATTGTTCGCGATTACCTCGCGCGCGCGCCGCGTCCGGCGCACACGCCGCAGACCACGACATCCAGGGCGGCGCTGCTCGACATCATCGCCGAGGTGCGCCGCGCCGGCGTGGCCGAGACGCGCGACCAGATGTTCATGGGCCTGTGGGGCTTCGCCGCGCCGGTGCTCGACGCGCAGCGCAAGGTCGTCGCCTCGCTGATGATCGCAGCGCCAGCCGACCGCGCCCGCCGCAAGCGCGCCACGCTGGTCGCCGCCGTGCGCGAGGGCGCCGAGGAGATGTCGCGCGTGCTGGGGCTGAACGGGGAATACATCGCCTCGCGCTGATCGGGCAGGGCGCGGTGCCAGACCCGTCATCGCCGCTTCACCGTAATGCCGCGCGGATGTGGGCGGCGATCTCCTCGCTGGAGTCCTCGGCTTGCCTGGAACAGCCGGGCGGGTCGAAGCCGCCGGGTTTCATGTCGCGCAGGGCGTCGGCCCAATTCGGCCCGAGCCGGGTCCCGCTGCGCTGGATCATCTTGCCGTTGAGATGGCCGGGCGTGTAATCCGGCGGCGGCGTCGTCGGCATGCCCGGCTCCACCGCGCGCTGCGGCTCGGCTTTCGTCTCGACAGGCGGCGACTCGGCGGGTGGCGGCTCGGCGGGCGGCGTCTCCGTAGGCGACTCTGGCGGCGGCTTGCCGGGGCCGGGGCGGATCAGGTTGGCGGCGTCGATGGTGGCGTGCGCCGCCTTGAGCGCCGCGCGCACCTCCTCGAGCTCCTGGCGCCAGCGCCGTTTCTCTTCATCTCTATGGTCGAGCCCGCGCTCGTAGCCGGCGATGCGCTCCTCGTAGCGCTCGCGATCCTCCGGCGTCAGCCCCGGCTTCGGCTTGGCCACCAGCAGGCCGACCTGCTTCGTCAGCATGTTCAGCGCCTGCAGCTTGCCGAGCTTCAGGGTCACGGTCTGCTCTTGTTTGCCATGGTTGCTGACCTTCAGCTCGACGATGCTGGCGCACTGCGCCTGGCTCGCCTTCATCAGGTCGACGCGCACCCGGCCGTCGGCCTCGACGGTGAGGAAGTCCACGACATTGGCGAAGGCGATCCTGGCGTATTCCTGGGCCAGGCGGGTGACGTCGACCTCCAGCGCCTGGGCCATGCGCGCCCGGCCGGCGGCGATGGCGGCCTCGATCCTGGGGTCCCGCAGCAGGCGCGAGGCGCTGGGCTGGGCGCCGCGCGGCGAATAGCCGGCGCGGACATAGGCCTGGGTGGCGTTGCCGTCCTTGAGGAACTCCAGGACGAAGCGCTCGTGGCGCGGCGAAAGCGGGGGTGTGGTTTCCGTGCTCATGGCGGCGAAGCTACGCCTCTCGCCGCCGGGAGCAATTTTAACCCCTACGCGTGTCGCCGACGCCCCTTTGGTGCAAGTGGGACAGGGATTATTTAGATTCCTAGCGGTGCTCGGCAGGACAGCATCCCTTACCTTCCCCCGGTGAGGGAAGGTACCCACGCTTGCACATCGAATCGCTCGGCCGAGGCGGTGTGTCGAGTGGAACCCGGCACTTCGCGGCGCCCGCTAGTGGCTGCGCCCGCTGCCGCCGGTGACCACGATATCGAACGGCGTGCCGCCAAGCCGGATGCGCCGCCGCTCGGCCAGTGTCGTGGCGTCGAGGACGACGATCTCGCCCGCGGCCGGGTCGCTCACCGCGACGAAGGGACCGGCGGCCGAGAGGCGCGGCCGGGCGGTGTCGTCGTTGGCGGCATAGCGGCCGGTCGCGCCGGTCCGATGCGTGATGCGTGCGTTCAAGGTGTCGATGCGCACGAGCTCGCCGCTCTCCATCAGCACGAACGCCGTGTCGCCGGGGTCGTGCAGCAATGTCTGCGCGATGCGTCGGCCGGGCAGGTCGATCACGGCGAAACCGTCGACGCGGCCCGGATCGATCGAGACCACGGCGCGCGGCCCGAAATCGCCGAAGAACAGGCTGTAGCCCAGCGCGCCGTCGAGCCAGCGGACCTTGCGGCCGTCAGCGATGTCCGGCGGATAGGCGAGCTTGACGGCGGCGAGGCGAACGCGCCGCTGCTCGTAGACCGCGATGCCGTCGGCGCAGCCGAACGCGACATGGGCACCGCTGCGCGCCTCGCCATGCAGCTTCGGGCATTCCAGCCGATGCTTCGGCTGATCGGTCCTGTCCCGGAGCACAACCGCGTCCGGCAGCGCTTGCGATGGCGTCGGGACGCTGATTGCGAGCTGGCGTCCCACGGGCACGGCGGCACCGTGGTGCGGCGCGCCCGACGCGACGCGCCATTGGCGGCTGACGTCGCCACGCGCGAAAGCGTCTTCGTCCAGCACAACGGCCATGCCGTCGCCATCGAAGAAGACCGCGATGTCGCGATGGCCGGTACTGATGTGCGAGGGCTTGCGGCCGGACAGGGCGGGACGCAACAGCCGTGGCGCGCCAATCGCGATGTCGCGATGGTCGTCGTGTCCTTCGAGCACCACGCCGCTGTCGACCAGGCGGACCTCGTCCGCGCTCGGCAGGGTCGCGACGACATAGCGTCCGCTGGCACCGCGGTGAAGACGGGCGGAGGCACGCAGTTCCTCCGTCGCCAGGATCCGACCGGTTGCGAGGTCGACGATCCAGAGCCGACCCGTGGCGTGGTCGGCCACGACACCGCGCCACGCGGCGACGCTGGCCTGCCCTGTGGCCGGTGACGGCAGGCTCGGCAATAGGAGAAGAAGGAGAGCGAACGCGGCGCCACGCATGACTTGGATTCCCAACGGAAACACCACTATAAGGACAATGTTATAACGTATCATATTGGAGTTGGGGATGGCGTTTGGGATATCGGGCATGCGCCTGTCCGTGGTCGGGATGACATTCTGGGCGTTGGCGGCGGGAACCGGAGCGGCGTTGGGCCAGGGCACACCTGGTCCTCTACGGCTGGATCGCATCGTGGTCGACGAACGTCTGGTTCCCCGCGACCGGGTGACGTCGACCACCGATCTCGACGCACCCAACACCACCGGTTCGCGCCTGCCGGGCACGGCGCGCGACGTGCCGGGCGGCGTCGAATCGATCAACCAGGCGACGATCCAGGAGCGCGGCAAGCGCACGTGGATCGAGGCGCTCGAGGGCATGACCGGCTTCACCGCCGCCGTGCGGCCCGGCGCCGCTGGCGTGATGTCGGCGCGCGGCTTCACAGAGAACGGCTTCGCGCTGCTCTATGACGGCATCCGCGTCTCGTCGACGACGATCACGACGCGCACCTACGATGCTTTCATGTTCGATCGCATCGAGGTGCTGCGCGGACCGGCCTCGGTGATGTTCGGCGAAAGCGCGATCGGCGGCGCGGTCAATCTCGTGCGCAAGGCGCCGTCAGGGCAGCCTCAGCCGCTGGAGGTGACGACCACGCTCAGCATGCCGGCCGGCCTGCGCGTCGGCGTCGGCAAGGGCGGGCGGATCGGCGATTCGCTGACGTGGCGGCTCGACGGCGTGATCAATGCCGAGCGCGGGACGGTGAACGGCAGCGAGCTGCGCTCGGGCAACATCAGCGGCGCGATCCGCTGGCAGGTCACCGATCACATCGCCACCGGGCTCGACTTCGACTACCTGCGCTCGGACATCGACGACGCCTACTGGGGCACGCCGCTGGTGCGCGGCGCGATCGACAAATCGCTGCGCGACGTGAACTACAACAACCTGCCGAACAACCGCTACAACGACCGCGTGCTGTGGCTGCGCTGGAAGACCGAAGCCGAACTCGGCGACGGCTTCAGCCTGCGCAACCAGCTCTGGAACTACCAGGCGTATCGCGACTGGGTGAACGCCTATCGCTTCGCCTACATCCCGGCCGGCGGCACCTGCAGCTTCCGCGGATCGACGCTGGTCAACGCCACCGGCGCGGACCAGGTCTGCCGACAGACCTGGGAGAACCTCGGATACGATCACCGCTTCACCGGCAACCGCCTGGAGGCGGCCTTCAACGGTACCGTCGCCGGCCGCGCGGTGGCGGCGGTGGCCGGCGTCGAGTACGCCGACACGCGCTGGGACAGCCCGCGCAACGAGGTGACGTCGCTGCAGCTCGTCGACCCGTACAGCCCGCCGGCGACCGACTTCTTCACGCACGGCACGGCGCGCACGCAGCATGTCCAGGCGAAGCTGCGCCAGCTCGCCGGCTTCGCCGAGCTGCGGGTCGAGCTGTTCCCCGGCTTCAAGCTGGTCGGCGGCATGCGCCAGGACTGGTTGTGGGTCGACTACGATCGCCAGCCCGCCAACCAGCGCTACCAGCGCAGCTTCGCGCCGACGACCTGGCGCGTGGGCGCGGTGTGGGACGTGTGGAAGGAGGGCACGGCCTACGCCGCCTTCGCCACCGCGGTCGAGCCGCGCTTCGCGCTGTTCACGCTGGGCGCCAGCGATACGCCCTTCAGCCTGACCAGCGCGCGCCAGTTCGAGGTCGGTTTCAAGCAGGGCTTCGGCGGCGGCCGCGGCGAGGTTACCGCGGCGGTCTACCGCATCGAGAAGAGGGATATCCCGACGACGGATCCCGCCACAGGCAACACGGTGCAGATCGGGCGGCAGTCGTCGACCGGCTTCGAGATCGGCGGCAGCTTCCGACCGGTCGACTCGCTGCGGCTTTTCGCCAACGCCGCGATGGTCAGCGCCCGCTACGACGAGTTCCGCTCGGGCGCCGCGAACTTCGCCGGCAATCAGCCGCCCAACGTGCCGCGCTGGGTGCTCAACGGCGGCGTCACCTGGGCGCCCGTGGTGGATTGGACGGTCGGCGGACTCGTGAACTACCGCTCGTCGATCACCGCCAACGACGCCAACACTGTGCGGCTGCCCGGCGCGGCGATCGCCGACATTTTCGTCACATGGGCATTCCGGCCCAATGCCGACGTGACCTTCCGCGTCCACAACGTCACCGACACGGTCTACGCGGCGTGGGCCACCGACGCGAACTACGTCATCCTCGGCCGGCCGCGCACCTTCGAGCTCGGTCTGCGTGCCCGGTTCTAGGAAAGAGCCGCTTGACGGTGCTGTCGCCGCTTCTCGGCCAGGCTTCGCATTCTGCGAGAGCGTGTCTGATCCTGTCGCCCATGGCGTCAAGCGTGGGCTATCCAGCCGCGCCACGTGAAGGCGGCATAGAACAGGCTTACGTCGACGAAGCCGGCGGCGCGCAAAATGGCCTCGTCCTGCTCGGGGCTGTACATGTGCACGCTCGTCTCGACAGCCTTCCGGAACTTCTCGGCTTGCTCGATCTCGACGCCCGATGCGACCGCAAAAGCCGCATAGCGCGACAACCAGCGTGACCGTTCGGAAGGGCCCTGCGGAAAGCTGCCGTGCGCTACGACGAAGGGAGCGCCCGGCCTCAGCCGCCGTCTGATCTCCGCCGCCGTTTGCTGTCGCTCCGCGGCTTCAATGAAGTGCATTGTCAAGAGACAGACGGCTCCATCAAACGGTCCCTCGGGCGCATCGCCGACATAACCTTGGACAAGGTCAACCCGGTTGCCGAGCGTCCCCAGGGTGCGTCGTGCCTCGTCCAGCATCAGTGCCGACGGGTCGACGCCGACAAACCGCCACGCCGGATGGACTGCGGCGAGCGCCTTCAGCTCCAATCCCCCGCCGGCTCCGAGAACGAGCACGCATGGATCGATTGACATCTGCTCCGCCAGCAACAGGCCCGTCATGGTGTAGAGGGCATCGAGGCCCGGCACGAAGCGGCGTGGCCCGTCGGCATAGCGCGCGACGGTTTCCGGATCGGAGAAGGCGCCCAGGAAATTCTTCGAGCCGGCGTCCTTGTCATCTCGCATGTCGTGGGTCCTGCTGCTGATGGCGGGTCGAGCGGTACGCACGGCGCATCCGTGCTCATCGCGTGCTGCCAAGGAGCCGGTCGTCGAGCCGAACTCGCGGCAGTGCGGGCATTCAGATTCGTCTTTCGGCGGTTTGTCGGCTGAACCGAACGCAATATCGGCGGCGAACGTATCGTGGCATGGCGCGTGATCGCGCGGCATGGGCGCTACACCACGACGGTTCAAACGTCGCCGTCAGCCGCAGCTCCTAGTGCGTCGCGCCGTCGGGCTGGCTGGCCGAGAGCAGCGACAGCAAACGTGCGGCCTTGCCGAGATGGGCGGCGACGAGATGCGCGCTCGCCGGATCGCGGGCCTCCTCGATCACCGCGAGCAGCAGCGCGTCGAGTACCGCGTCGCGCGGCAGCCACTCGTCGGCGCAGGCGGCGCGGGCGCGGCGCACATGGGCCAGCGCACGATCTGTGTCGGCCTTGTGCATGGCCTCGATCGCCCGGGTCAGGCTGGTCGCGGGCTCAGACAAGAACCGCCCGCCCGAGCCGCGAGTGGTCGACCATGCCGGCGTCGAGGCACAGCAGCACGCGGCGATGTCCGCCCTCGGGCGGCGGCGGTGAGCGATGCACGATGCCGCGTCCGGCATTGCCGGGCCACGCCTCGCCCTTGAACAGCCCGACATCGCCGCGCGCCATCGTCTCGACCGATCGGGCGTCGGCGACGATATTGTCGTTGTCGCCCACCGCCAGCATGCCGCGTCGCACGGCGGCGTCGGGCAGCCACTGCGTGCCGCCGCCGTCGTAGGTGCACAGCAGGCGCAGCCCGACATGGTCGACGTGGAACTTGCGGCAGCCCGCGCCGGTCACCGTCTCGAGCGTCGCGCGCACGACGTGTGCGGCGCTCAGCCGCGCGAAGGCGCCGACCAGCGGCTCGATGTCGGCGCGCCACAGCGCCTGGTCGGCTGTCGCGATGTCGCGCAGCAGCACGGCGAAGTGCCCGTCGGTCCGTGCCGCCGAGTCGCAGGCGTCGAACCAGACCTCGCCAGCGATCGGGCGGGCGCGATGCGCCGCGACGCTGGCCTCCAGCGCGCGGGGAAGGCGACGCTGCCACAGCGCGAGGTTGACGGCGGGCGAGGTGATCGCCGAGAGCGCTGCGGGCGTGTCGCCGCATGCGACATGCGGGCGGATCGCCTGCGCGGCCGCGCTCATTGCACGATCTCCTCGGTCCAGGCCGGGAAGGGGTCGGGCAGGTACTTCCAGACCGCCGCGCCGGCGGCGATCTCGCTCGGGCTCAGCAGGCAGGCGTCGAAGGCCGCCGTGAGCGCGGCGCGGTCCATGTCCTTGCCGATGAGCACGATCTCCTGCCGGCGGTCGCCGAACGGCTCCTTCCAGTGGTCGAGCACCATGCGCCGCGCCGCGCGGTCGCGCGGCCAGCGGCTGCGCGGCACGCTCGCCCACCAGCGGCCACCCTTCTCGTGGCGCGTCACCGCGCCGGCCTGCGACCAGACGCCGACGAAGGCCGGCCGCGTCGCCAGCCAGAAGAAGCCCTTGGAGCGGATCACGCCGGGCCATTCGCGCCGCAGCCATGCCATCAGCCGTGCCGGATGGAACGGTGCCTGGGCGCGGTAGACGAAGCTCGAGATGCCGTACTCCTCGGTCTCGGGCAGCGGATTGCCGAGCAGCGCCTGCTGCCAGCCCGGCGCCATCGACGCCTCCCGCATGTCGAACAGGCCGGTGTCGAGCACGTCCTCGAGGTCCACGTCGCCCCTGACGCTGCGCACGATGCGCGCGCGGGTGTTGAAGGCGCGGATGATGCCTTCGAGCGTGCCCAGATCCTCGGGCGGGACGAGGTCGGCCTTGTTGAGCACGATGACGTCGGCGAACTCGACCTGCTCGACCAGCAGGTCGACGATGGTGCGCGCGTCGCCGTCGCCGGCGGTCTGGCCGCGATCGCGCAGGAACCCGGTGCCGGCGTAGTCGCGCAGGAAGTTGAAGGCGTCGACCACCGTGACCATGGTGTCCAGGCGCGCCACGTCGGCGAGGCTCGCGCCATCCTCGTCGCGGAAGTCGAAGGTCGCGGCCACCGGCATCGGCTCCGAGATGCCGGTCGATTCGATCAGCAGGTAGTCGAAGCGGCCCTGCGTCGCGAGGTGGCGCACCTCGCGCAGCAGGTCGTCACGAAGGGTGCAGCAGATGCAGCCGTTGGACATCTCCACCAGCTTCTCGTCGGTGCGGCTGAGCCCGGCGCCGCCGTCGCGCACCAGCGCGGCGTCGATGTTGACCTCGCTCATGTCGTTGACGATCACCGCCACGCGCCGGCCGCGGCGATTGTGCAGGACACGGTTGAGCAGCGTCGTCTTGCCGGCGCCGAGGAAGCCGGACAGCACGGTGACGGGCAAACGAGATGCGGCCGAAGTCATGCGTCGCTCGTGACGTTGATGGGAGTGACAATGTTATAACATAACATTTCTGAGGCAACAAAAAACGCGCCTCGGCACGCGCCGCGCCCGCGGGCGCAGCGCCGTGCCTAGACCCTGATCACCTTGCCCGGGTTCATCAGGTTCTGCGGGTCGAGCGCGCGCTTGATGGCACGCATGACGTCGAGCTCGACCGGCGAGCGGTAGTGCTCGAGCTCCTCGAGCTTGAAGCGGCCGATGCCGTGCTCGGCCGAGATCGAGCCCGCGACCTCGCGCACGATGTCGTAGACTGCGCGGTTGATCGCGCCATAGTGGGCGAAGAACGCTTCCTTGCCCATGCCCTCGGGCGCCTGGGCATTGAAGTGCAGATTGCCGTCGCCGACATGGCCGAAGGGCACCGGCCGCAGGTCGGGCACGATCCGCTTCATCGCCGCGATGCCGCGCTCGATGAAGGCGGGAATCTCGCCGACCGGCACCGAGATGTCGTGCTTGATCGAGGGGCCCTCGATCTTCTGCGCCTCGGAATGGCTCTCGCGGATCTTCCAGAAGGCCTGCGCCTGCGTCGTCGACTGCGCGATGGTGGCGTCGAGCACCAGGCCTTCCTCCAGCAACTCGCCGAGGAAAGCCTCCATGCGCTCGCTCATGCCCGATCCGCCCTCGGGCACGGCGCGCGTCGAGGACCATTCGAGCAGCACGTACCAGTCATGGCGGCCGGCCAGCGGATCGCCGCAGCCGGGGATGTGCTTGTAGACGAAGTCGAGTCCCTGGCGGCTCATCAGCTCGCAGGAGGTGACGTTGTCCTCGCTCGCCTCGTGCGCGCGCGACAGCAGCTCGACCGAGGCGGCGGGATCGCGCACCGCCATCCAGGCGGTGGCGACGTCCTTGGGCGCCGGGAAAATCTTCAGCACCGCCCGCGTGATGATGCCCAGGGTGCCCTCGGCGCCCATGAAGAGGTTCTTCAGGTCGTAGCCGGTGTTGTCCTTCTTCAGCGCGCGCAGGCCATTCCAGATGCGCCCGTCGGGCAGCACGACCTCGAGCCCGAGCACCAGGCTGCGCGCGTTGCCGTAATGCAGCACCTGCACGCCGCCGGCATTGGTCGAGAGATTGCCGCCGATGGCGCAGCTGCCCTCGGCGCCGAGGCTGAGCGGGAACAGGCGATCATGCGCCGCCGCGGTCTCCTGGATGGTCTTCAGCACCACGCCGGCCTCGACCGTCATGGTGAAGGCCATCGGGTTGACCTCGAGGATGCGGTTCATGCGCCGCATCGACAGCACGATCTCGCCGCCATGCTCGTGCGGGATGCCGGCGCCGACCAGCCCGGTCATGCCGCCCTGCGGCACCACCGGCACGCCTGCTTCGTGGCAGATCCTCACCACGGCGGCGACTTCCTCGGTGCTGGCCGGCTTCACGACGGCGGCGGCGCGGCCATGGTAGTTGTCGCGCCACTCCACGACATGCGGCTCCATCTCCGCGGGATCGGCGGTGAAGCCCTTGTCGCCCACGACGCGGCGGATCGCCTCGAGCACCGAGGCGGGAACGGCGGCGGGGATTGTCGTGTAGGTGTCCGGCACGCCCTGAATTTATGGTTCGCCATTGTCCCTGTCGGCGACGAACTTGTCCGCATTGCCCCGTTGGGACAATCGGATGGCCCCTGTCGTCCCGAGCGCAGCGAAGGACCCTGCGGTGGTGCGAACGGATCGGCGCTTCAATGTGCCCGCGATACCGCAGGGTCCTTCGCTGCGCTCAGGACGACGGCCTGATTGTGCTATCGCAGCACGAACGGAATGAACCGCGCCACCGCCTCGCGGGTGATGGCGTGGTCGAGCACGTCGTGCGAGGAGCTGTCGATCAGGATCGAGCGCGAGCCGGGGCCGCGGTCCTTCACCGCCTCGCCGCAATCGCCCGCGATGCCCAGCCGCTCGTAGAGGCTGTAGGTGGTGGCGATCAGCGCCAGCACCGCGCCGCGGCCCCTCACGCCGTTCTGCGAGGGGTCGTGCTGGTTGTTGCAGGTCCACGCGATCAGCACGCGGGCGCGGAACTCGTTGCCGGCGTATGTCGCGGCGGTCTGCCCGCCATTGCTGTAGCCGGCCAGCACCAGCCGTCGCCCGTCAGCCCACGGCGCGGCGGCGATTTGGGCGGCGGCGTAGGCAACGTCGATGTGACGTGCCGCGACGACCGCGGCGAGCTTCGCGCGGTCGGTGGTGCAGCGCAGGCCGGTCGAGAAGCCGTCAGGCTCGACGACGATGGCGCCCAGCTCGAGGAACGGCGTCGGCCGGCGCAGGCCGCGGCAGCCATGCAGGAACACGATCACCGGATGGCGGCCGGGCGTGATCTGCCGCGCGCACGCGCCGGCGGGCGCGCTGTCGCAGGCCTTGCTCGAGGTCGAGAGCGACGCCGGTATGTAGAGCCTGCCGGCATTCCACGCCGCGGCGCCAGGTTGCGCCTGTGCCGCGCCGGCGAAGGCCAGCGTGGCGCCGACTAGGATCGTTCTGAGCAGGTGGGCGCTCAGCGCATCGGAAAGGCTTCGGCCACCGGCTCGCCGGGATCGACGCGGATCACCTTGCCCGGGTTCATCAGGCCTTTAGGATCGAGCGCCTTCTTGATGGCGCGCATGATGTCGAGCTCGGTCGAGGAGCGGTAATGCTCGAGCTCGAGCAGCTTGACCGAGCCGATGCCGTGCTCGGCCGAGATCGAGCCGCCGATCTCGTTGACCATGTCGTGCACGATGCGGTCGAGCATCTTGACCATCGGCAGGAAGGCCTCGCGCGTCGTCACGTCGAGCGGTGCGCCGAAGGAGTAATGCAGGTTGCCGTCGCCCATGTGACCCATCGGCTTGGGCCGGATGCCCGGCACGGCCTGCACGCAGGCGGCGTTGCAGCGCTCGATGAAGTCCGGGATGTCATGCACCGCGACCGAGATGTCGAAGGAGCAGCTCGGGTTGGGATCGCGGCGGCCGGCCTCGGCATGGCCCTCGCGGATCGCCCACATGTTGCGCGCCTGCGCCTCGGACTGGGCGATGGTGCCGTCGACCGCCAGGCCGCGCTCGAAGGCGCCGGTGAGGAACTCCTCCATGCGCTCGGCCATGCCGCCGGCGCCATTGCCACTGGGCGCGCGGGTCGAGGACCATTCCATCAGCAGCTGCCATTCGGGCGAGCCCTCGATCGGCCGCTGCAGGTTGGGCACGTGCTTCAGCACGCTCTCGTAGCCGATGCCATGCACCAGCTCGCACGAGGTCACGCAGTCGCCCGAGGCCATGCGCGCCTCGGCCAGCAGCTCGAAGGCGGCCTTTGGGTTCGGGATCGCCAGCCAGCAGGTGGCGACGTCCTTGGGCTTGGGGAAGACCTTGAGCACCGCCTTGGTGATGATGCCCAGCGTGCCTTCGGCGCCGACGAAGAGGTCCTTGAGGTCGTAGCCGGTGTTGTCCTTCTTCAGCGCGCGCATGCCGTCCCAGATGCGGCCGTCGGGCAGCACGACTTCCAGGCCCAGCACCATGCTGCGCGTGTTGCCGTAGTGCAGCACCTGCGCGCCGCCGGCATTGGTCGAGAGGTTGCCGCCGATCATGCACGAGCCCTGCGCGCCGAGGCTGATCGGGAACAGGCGGTCGTTGTCCATCGCCGTCTGCTGGATGGTCTGCAGCACCACGCCGGCCTCGACCGTCATGGTGTAGGCCTGCGGGTTGACGTCGAGGATGCGGTTCATGCGCGCCAGCGACACGACGATCTCGTCGCCCTGGCGCACCGGGATGCCGGCGGTCATCAACCCGGTCAGCCCGCCCTGCGGCACGATCTTGACGTTGTGCTGGTTGCACAGCCTGACGATGGCGGCGACTTCCTCGGTGCTCGCCGGCTTGACCACGGCGGCGGCGCGTCCCGGCGCCAGGCCCTGCCAGTTGGTGGTGTGGAACTGCACCGCCTGCGGATCGGTGACCAGGCCCTTCTCGCCGACGATGGCGGCGAGCGCCTCGTGGAACGCGGACGAGGGCGGCGAGATGTAGGTGTCGGGCATGAGTCTTGGTTTCCTCCGGAGGCGGACAGTCTAGAGGCGAATGCGGGCGGGTTGGAGTCTCCTGTCACCCCGAGCGCAGCGAGGGATCTATGCGGTTTTGCTGGATCCCTCGCTGCGCTCGGGATGACAGATGAGTCCGGCGGCGTCACCATGGCCGCATGACGCCGATGCAATTCTGGTACGACTTCGCCAGCCCGTATTCCTGGCTGGCGGCCGAGCGGCTGGCCGCGATGCGCGACATCGCCGTCGAGTGGGTGCCGTTCATCATCGGCCCGATCCTGCGCCTGCGGCCGGACAACCCGTCGCCGCTGCAGAACGCGCCGCCGGCCCAGCGCAGCTATCGCCGCCGCGACGTCGAGCGGCTGGCGGCGCGCCAGGGCCTGCCTCTGCGCTGGCCGTCGACCTACCCGCGCAACGGCCTGCTCGGCGCACGTGTCTGCCGCGCGGTGCCGGCCGAGCGACGCCCGGCGCTCACCCTGGCGATCTACCGCGCCAGCTTCGCCGAGGACCGCGAGATCGCCGAGACCGACGTCATCCGCGACGTTCTGGCGCGCGCCGGATTCGACGCCGAGGCGACGCTGCGGGCCGCGCTCGCCGACGACAACAAGAAGGGCTTGGGTGCCGACGTCGATCGCGCCGTCGCGCTGGGCATCTTCGGCGCACCGAGCTTCATCGTCGGCGGCGAGCTGTTCTGGGGCAACGACCGCCTCGACCTGGCGCTCGACTGGGCGCGCAAGCCGTGGTTGGTGGGGTAGACCAAAGCTGTCATCCCGAGCGGAGCGAGGGTGTGGATTCACATTCGAAGCGCAACACGGTGGAGAGAAAGACCTCGGCCGGTGACCTGAACTGGAGGCACTTGCGGGGTGTGTTGTTATAGGCGGCGATGGCGGCGTCGAGAAGCCGGGGCGTGATGGTGTCGAGGTTGGTCTTCCTGGGCAGGAACCTGCGCAGGCGACCGATGGCGTTCTCGACGCCGCCTTTCTGCCACGGGCTATGCGGGTCGCAGAAGAAGGTGCGCATGTCGAGGTGGTCGGTCAGCACGTGGTGCTGAGCGAACTCGCTGCCGTTGTCGATGGTGAGGGAGCGTCGCAGGCGGCGATCGAGCTGCTGGAACCAGGCGTGAAGACGCTTGGCGAGGGGTTTGGAGGCCTTGCCGGGCTGGCGTGCGCCAATGGTCACGCGAGACTTGCGCTCGTGGGCGACAAGGATGGCCTGACCGGGGGTGGCGAAGGCCATGAGATCGCCTTCCCAATGGCCGAAGACGCGGCGGGTGGCGACGGATAGGGGGCGCAAAGCGATGGAAACACGGCGCTTGATGAGGTCCTCGGCGGGGCGCTTGTGCCGGGCACGCCGGCCGCGCCGGTACTTGCCGCGGGGCAGCAGGTGGCGCCAGGCGCCGTCGTTGGTGCGGCGGATCTGCCTGTAGATGAAGCGGTAGATGCTCTCGTGGCTGATGGTGACGGCGGCCTTCTGCTGCTTGAGCCGGCCGGCGATCTGCTCGGGCGACCAGCCGCGCGCGAGCTGGCCGAGCACCAGCTCGCACAGCTCCTCGTCGCGTTCCAGGCGCGAGCCGTGCCAGCGCCGGGCGCGGGTCTGCTGCTGGGCATAGCTCGGCTTGTAGCCGACCTGCCTGCCGCTGTTGCGCCTCAGCTCGCGAGAGATGCTCGATGGCGAGCGATCCAGAGCTGCTGCAATCTGGCACTGCGGATAGCCGGCTTGTTGAAGCTGGGCAATCGTGCAGCGCTCTTCGAGCGTGAGATGGCTGTAGTGTTTTCCCATGGCAACACCTTAGTCTGGTGTTGCACTTCGTTTGTGAACTCAGGGGGATCTATGTGGTTTTGCGGGATCCCTCGCCGCGCTCGGGATGACAGGGGGAATCTCAGCTCTTCCCGTGGCATCGCTTGAACTTCTGCCCGCTGCCGCAGGGACAAAGATCGTTGCGCCCGACGTGACGGTAGGGATTGGTCTGAGGCCAGCCCTCGCGTGACTCACGCGCGATCCGGTCAAGCCTGCGCTCCATGCGCACCGCGTCGCGCTTGCGCTCGCGCTGGTGCGCCGCGCTGAAGCAATGCCAGCTGCCCAACTCGGTGACGGTGTCGTCGAACAGCGTCCAGCGTTTGCTGCGGCCCTTGGCTGTCGCGCGGCCGTCGGCGACAGCGGTTCGCAAGTCCTCCTCGAAATGCCTGTAGGTGAGCCACGACGGATCGATGAAGGAGTCGAAGGCCTGGCGCACCTTCGGAGCGAGTGTTTCCAGCCCGAGCAGGGCAACGGCTTCCTGCCATCCGGACCATACGTAGTTGACATCACGAGGACGCAGCGTATCGAACGCGTCACGCAGGAAGCGCTCGGCCTCGGCGATCGGCAAGTCGCCTCGTGCGCTCACCATCGTCAGCGCGTGGCATGCGCAGGATCGGGCAAATTCATCGGCTTCCGCATCGTGGATTAGATCGTAGAGCGGCTGCGGATCGCCGTCGAAGACAGACGCCAGCACCCGATGTGCACTCTCTGTAAGGCCATCTCCGATGACCTTCTCGATGTCCTCGTACGCCAGGCGCAACAGCCGGCACAGCGAGGGATAGGCCGCCTTCTCGCGCCATTCGCCCATCAGGTAGAAAGCGAAGAGCAGCCGCCACGGCCGATTGGCCTGATCCTCCGGGTCAGCCACATAGCGGTCGAGCTCGGCGATCAGGCGCGGCGCGATGGTCGCGCGATTGGCGATCGCCGCGAGCAAGGCGTCACGTGGGAAGGGGTATTCACAGTCGAGCGCCTGGAGAATCTCATCGTCGGTCATATGCAGGACCTTCTACTGCGTTGACGGCCGCGGCGCGGCGGCGCGGCGCAGGCGGTCGTTGATGGCGATGCCCAGACCCTGCTGCGGGATGGCGGCCACGGCAATCCGCGTGGCGCCCGATGCGTCGAGCTGGCGCAGCATGGCGAAGAGATTGGCCGCCGCCTCGAGGAGATCGCCGCTCGGGCTGAGATTGAGCGCGCCGTCGATCCGGCCGAATCCCAGCAACGTCTCGCCGGGTTCCGCCGCTGTCGCGTTGAGCCGCACCGTGGCGCTGGGCGCGTAGTGGCTTTCGAGCTGGCCCGGCGCATGCAGCGTGCCGGCGACGCCGATCGCTGGTCCGGCATCGACGGGTCCGATCAGCGCCTCGATGGCCTCGCGCGTCGTGCCGCCGGGGCGCAGCAAGGTCGGCCTGGGCGTGCTGAGATCGAGCACCGTGGATTCGAGGCCGACATCGCAGGGCCCGCCATCGATCACCAGATCGACCGCGTCGCCCAGCGACTCCACGACGTGTTCCGGCCGGGTCGGGCTGATCGCGCCGGAGCGGTTGGCGCTGGGCGCGGCGATCGGCACGCCCGATGCGGCGATCAGCTCGCGGGCGATGGGGTGCGAGGGCGCGCGCACGGCCGCGGTGTCGAGGCCGGCGGAGGCCAGCAGCGACAGGCGGCAGCCTTCGACGCGGGGCAGGACGAGGGTGAGGGGGCCGGGCCAGAAGGCGGCGGCCAGCCGCCCGGCGGTGTCGTTCCACACGACGTGGCGGCGCGCCTCGGCGGCGTCGAGCACGTGGGCGATCAGCGGGTTGAAGGCGGGCCGGCCCTTGGCCGCGAAGATGGCGGCGACGGCGCGATCATTGGTGGCGTCGGCGCCCAGGCCGTAGACGGTTTCCGTCGGGAAGGCGACCAGACGGCCGCGCCGGATGAGCTCGACGGCGCGCGCGATGATCGCCCTCATCGCGTCTGCCAGTCGCGCGCCGCGGGCCAGCCGCGGGCGACGAACCAGGGATTGCGATGGGCGGGCTTGCCGTAGCGCATCGGCTGGCGCGTGCTGTCGTCGATCACCTCGCCGCCGGCCGCCTCGAGCACCGCCTGGCCGGCGGCGGTGTCCCATTCCATGGTCGGGCCGAAGCGCGGGTAGATATCGGCCTCGCCCGCGGCGATCAGGCAGAATTTCAGCGACGAGCCGGCCTGCCGGCGCTCGGCCACCGGGATGTCGTTGTTGCGCAGCCAGATGTCGAGCTGGCTGAACACCGCGTGGCTGCGGCTGGCGAACACCGTGAGGCCCTGCGCCGGCGGTCGGCGCACGGCGATCGCCGACGGCGCCTGGCCGTCGAGCATGCGTTGCGCGCCGTGGCCCTTGGCGCCGCGCCACAGCACGCCCTGCGCCGGCGCCGAGACCACGCCCAGGGTCGGCACGCCGTCCTCGATCAGGGCGATGTTGACGGTGAACTCGCCGTTGCGCTTGATGAACTCCTTGGTGCCGTCGAGCGGATCGACCAGCCAGAACGGGCCGGCGCCGACCTCGGGCGTGCGGCCGGCGGCGACCTCCTCCTCGGCGACGACCGGGATGTCGGGCGTCAGCCGGCCGAGGCCGGCGAGGATGATGGCCTCGGCGGCGTGGTCGGCGTCGGTCACCGGCGAGGCGTCGGTCTTGCGGCGCTCGCCCTGATCGGGCCGGGCATAGATGTCGAGGATCGCGGCGCCGGCCTCGCGGGCGAGCGCCGTGAGGTCGAGCAGCAGGGCGGGCTTGTCGAGATGGGACACGGTAACCTTGCGTAACGCGGCGGCGACGTTATAGCCCGATCCCGCCACAATGTTATGGATTCTGGGCTGGTCGGGAGGCATGGTCCGATCATGGTTCATTGCCGCTGACCATCCATTGAGGAGGCATCATGCGAAGTGTCGTTCTTGGATCCCTGATGGCCGCCGCTGTGCTGGCCGCGACGCCGGTCCTGGCGCAGCAGAATTACGCGGGCTCGGTCAGTTCCGGCCAGAATCAGCTGGGATCGACGCGCTGTCCGACCTACGCCATGAAGATGGACCTGACCGTCAACGGATCGGACATCAAGGCGACTTTCCAGCAGGCGGGCCGGGACCAGCGCAACTTCGCCGCTACGGCCAAGCCGGACGGCACGTTCGTCACCGAGGCCATCGTCGGTGGCGGCAACCGGATGAGGGTGACGGGCAAGGTCACGCCCGGCCTGGTCACCGTCAAGCTCGACGGCTACTGCATCTTCGACTTCAAGCTTGCGCCCGTGCGCTGATCGAGGGTCCATCGAGAAGGGGGAGGGGTCTCATGCGCGCCGTCATCGTCTGTTGCATCGCCGTCGCCGGGCTGCTGAGCGCAGCGCCGGCACTGGCGCAGACCCAGTACACCTGGACCGGCTACGGCCAGGGCCAGGGCAGCTGCACGCGCTACAAGATGACCATCGACGTGTCGGTCACCGGCAACCAGGTGAGCGGCACCTTCATGCAGGAAGGCCGCACGCAGCGCTTCTGGAATGCGGTGGCGATGGACGCCGGCGGCAACTTCCGGACCACCGCCAGGGTCGGTGATGGCAACACGATGCAGGTGCGTGGCCGCATCACGCCGGCCGGCGGCAACGTGCTGCTCGACGGTTACTGCAAGTTCGACGCCAAGCAGCTGACCAGGAAATAGCCGGCATGGCGCGCCTTGACGGCAAGGTCTGCATCGTCACCGGTGCGACCAGCGGAATCGGCCGCCGCACGGCCGAGATCTTCGTCGCCGAGGGCGCGCGCGTCGTGGCAGCCGGCCGCCGCGCCGATCTCGGCGCGGCGCTGCAGGAGGAGCTCGGGCCCGAGCGCCTGCTGTTCCAGCGCACCGATGTCACCGAGGAGAGCGAGTTCCAGGCGCTGATCGACGCGTGCGTGGCGAAATGGGGCCGCGTCGACTGCCTGTTCAACAACGCCGGCGGGCCGGCGCCGGTGGGCGGCATCGAGACCATCCCGGTCGACGGCTTCGACGCAGCGATGGCCTCGCTGGTGCGCAGCGTGATGCTGGGCATGAAGCACGTCACGCCCGTGATGCTGAAGCAGGGCGGCGGCAGCATCATCAACAACGGCTCGGTGGCGGCGCGGCGCGCCGGCATGTCGAGCTCGATGATCTACAGCGCGGCCAAGGCGGCGGTGAACCACCTCACCGTCTGCGTCGCCATGCAGCTGGGCGAGAAGAACGTCAGGGTGAACTCGATCTCGCCTGGCGGCATCGCCACCGGCATCTTCGGCAAGGCCCTGGGCCTCTCGCACGAAGACGCCGAGAAGACCGCCGAGACGATGAAGGGCGTGTTCGCCGCCAACCAGCCGATCCCGCGCGCCGGCCTGCCCGACGACATCGCCCAGGCCGCGGTGTTCCTCGCCTCCGACGAGTCGAGCTTCATCAACGGCCATGATCTGGTGGTCGATGGCGGCCTGGTCGGCGGCCGCATGTGGACGCCGCACCAGCAGGGACTGAACGCCCTGCGCAAGGCCTTCGGCGTCGAGGGGTGAGACTTCCCCCGTCGTCCTGAGCGAAGCGAAGGACCTCGCGGTGAAGCGACCAGATACCTGTGGCGCCGGAGATCATCCGACGCCGTAGTTCCTTGGCCGATCGACCGCGGGGTCCTTCGCTGCACTCAGGGCGACAACTCACGCCAAGACCGTCGTCATCCCGCCATCGACGACGATCGACTGGCCGGTGATGTAGGCGCCGGCGTCGGACGCCAGCAGCAGCAACGCGCCGCGCAGGTCCTCGGGCCTGCCCCAGCGATGCGCCGCGGTGCGCTGCTCCAGCAGGGGCTCAACGCCCTGCGCAAGGCCTTCGGCGTCGAGGGCTGAGGCTTCCCTGTCGTCCTGAGCGCAGCGAAGGACCTCGCGGTGGAGCGACCAGATGCCTGCGGCGCCGGAGATCATCCGACGCTGTAGTTGCCTGGCCGATCGACCGCGAGGTCCTTCGCTGCGCTCAGGACGACATCTCACGCCAGGATCGTCGTCATCCCGCCGTCGACGACGATCGACTGGCCGGTGATGTAGGCGCCGGCATCCGAGGCCAGCAGCAGGAGCGCGCCGCGCAGGTCCTCGGGCCTGCCCCAGCGATGCGCCGCGGTGCGCTGCTCCAGCATGTCGTTGAAGCTCTTGGTCTGCTGCAGCACGACGTTGAACTCGGTGCGGATGTAGCCCGGGCAGATGCAGTTGGCCGTCACGTCGGGGCCGAGCTCGACCGCCAGCGTCTTGGTCAGCCCGATCAGCCCGTGCTTGCAGGCGACATAGGCCGCCACCGTCTCGCGGCCGAGAATGCCCAGGATCGAGGAGATGTTGACGATGCGGCCGCTCTTGCGGCGCAGCATGTGCCGCCCGCATTCGCGCGCCAGCATGAAGGGCGCGGTGAGGTCGGTGTCGACCACGCGCTGCCAGTCCTCGCGCGGCAGGTCGACCACCGGCTTGCGCACGGTGATGCCGGCATTGTTGACCAGCACGTCGATGCGGCCATGGCGCGCGACGATGTCGGCCACCGCTTTCACCACGGCGGCCTCGTCGTTGACGTCGAGCGCCAGCGACTCGGCCTTGCCGCCGC
The DNA here is from genome assembly GCA_019635875.1 of Alphaproteobacteria bacterium. Lineage (NCBI taxonomy): Bacteria > Pseudomonadati > Pseudomonadota > Alphaproteobacteria > Alphaproteobacteria bacterium. The sequence continues at coordinate 632,218 of JAHBYP010000003.1, read as the reverse complement.
CCTTGACGATCGACGCCACGGTGGCCTCGAGATCGGGCGCGGTGCGCGCGGCGCAGATCACGGTGGCGCCGGCTTGGGCGAGCGTGACCGCGAAGTCGCGGCCCAGCCCGCGCGACGCGCCGGTGACCAGGGCGACGCGGCCTGCAAGCGAAAATAATCCGTCCATGAGCAATCCCCTCGCCGCATGATCTGGCGCGTAATTGAGAGCCCGATGATAGCGGCCTATCTCGGATGCACGACAGACCCATTGGTCAGGAGGCATCCATGTCTCACTTCAGGTCCGATCTCCAGGTCGACATCCCGACCTTCCAGTCGCTGATCGCCCGCGAGGCGAAACCGACCCTGACCGCGCGGATCATCGAGACCTTGCGCCTCTGGCACGAGCGCCGCGCGGCAAGGCGCGAGCTGACGCGGATCGACGCGCGCAGCCTGCGCGACGTCGGCATCGCGCCCGAGCTCGTGGCATACGAAATCGCCCAGCCCTTCTGGCGCGATCTGCGCGACTGGCGGGCGTGACCTGCGCTAGGGTGCGGCCGCACGCCAATCGCAGGAGGAAGACATGGCCGCACAGAAGGGGAAGGTCGCGATCGTGACCGGATCGGCAACCGGGCTGGGCGCCGCTGCGGCGGTCCAGCTCGCCGGTCTGGGCTGGAACATCGTCGTCAACTACACGCGCAGCAAGGCGGAAGCCGACGAGACCATGGCGGCCGTCAAGGCCAAGGGCGTGGGCGCGATCCTGGTGCAGGCCGATGTCGGGCAGGATGCCGACTGCAAGAGGCTGGTCGAGTCCGCCGTGAAGGAGTGGGGCCGCGTCGACGGCGTGCTCAACAATGCCGGCACCACCAAGGCCCAGGCGCAGGGCGATCTCGACGGCGTCAATGCCGAGGATTTCGAGCGCATCAACCGCATCAACGTGGTCGGCCCCTACCAGATGGCCCGCGCCGTCTTCCCGGTCATGAAGAAGCAGTGGGAGGACAAGAAGGAGCGCGGCTCGATCGTCAACATTTCCTCGGTCGCCGGCGTCATGGGCGTCGGCTCATCGATCCCCTACATGTGCTCGAAGGGCGCGCTCAACACGCTCACCCTGGCGCTGGCGAAGTGGCTGGCACCGGCGGTGCGCGTGAACACGATCTGCCCGGGTTTCATCCAGGGCCGCTGGCTGCTGGGCGTCTTCGGCAAGGAGGGCTACGACGCGGCGCTGGCGCAGCAGGAGAGCAGCACGCCGCTGCGCCAGGCCGGCACGCCCGACCAGATGGCCGAGACCGCGGTGTTCTTCCTGACCAGCGCCAGCAACGTCACCGGCGAGTTCATGATCGTCGACGCCGGCATGCACCTGGGCGCGCTGCCGCTGCGCGGGCGGTAGTTTTCCTTCTCCCCGCAAAGGCGGGGAGAAGGTGCCCGAAGGGCGGATGAGGGGCTTCGCAGAGTCCCAACGAAATCAGTCGATGTTGTTGCGCGAGGAAGCCCCTCATCCGCCTCGCTTCGCTCGGCACCTTCTCCCTCGGGGCCGTCCGCGGCCCCTGACCTTCGCGGGGAGAAGGGCTAAGGCAGCTCGTGGCCGCGGCCGATATTGACGATCACCTGGCGCAGATGCGGCTTGCGCGCCAGCAGCGCGCGGCGATAGGCGACCAGGCCGTCGAGCAGCGCGCCGTTGCGCGCCAGCAGGCGGTCGGCGAACTCGACGATGCGCGTGTTGGGCCAGGCGTGTGGACGCAGATCGAGGATCCTCAGGAACGCCTCGGTCTCGCGGCCGGGATTGAACTGCGCCATCAGCACCGCTGCCGAGGCCGTCGAGCGCGAGATGCCGGCGTGGCAATGCACCAGCAGATGCCGCGCGCGCTCGCCGGCCTCGCGCATGCGCTCGCCCAGCGCGAGGATGCGGCGCACGTCGGCCTCGCTGCAGGCGACGAAGCCCGGGAACTCGGCGACGACATCGTCGAAGCGCACCAGCTCGTGGTCGATCTCGCCATAGCTGCCCAGCGCCTCGGGCAGCACATGCTGCGTGTCGATCAGCGACAGCACATGGCTGACGCCGCTGCCGCCGTGCTGCGGCAGATCGGGAATGCCGCAGATGGTGACCTTGAACGGGGTGAGTTCGGACATGCGCCGTCCTTAGCCAGCGCGGCGCGGCCTGTCCACCGTCACGGCTCCGCGATGCGGTAGACTTCCGCATGGTAGGTCGAGCCGTCGAGGCGCTCGCCCTTGATGCCGTCGCGCAGCAGCATGTAGCCGTCACTGCCGGGCGTGATCGTGGCGATCGCCTCGGGACCACCGTCGTCCTTCATGGGCAGCGGACCGAGCCGGTCGATCGTGTCGACCTCGAGGACATTGGCGACCGGGCCGCGCGCGCCCATCGCGTTCCAGGCGTTGCGCCAGCAGAACAGTTCCGACTCCGTCTGCCTGGTCATCGTCGGACCGGCAAGGATCAGCAGATCGTCGCCGCGCCATTCCAGGTCGCGCACACCGAAGCCCTGCAGGTTCAGCAGGTGGAAGCGCGGCGCGCCCTCCAGCTTCAGCCTCCGCCTGTTGTGATCGCGGATCTCGACCTCGATGACGACCGCGAAGCCGTCGATCACCGGTCCGCGCAGGCCGACCAGGGCCACCACCTTCGACGCATCCTCGCCGCGGCGGCGGACGACCAGGCCCTCGACGTCAAGGCCGTTCTCCTTCGTGCTGGCCATCGTGTAGGGCGTGAACCAGCCGATGCTTCCGGCGACCTTCTCTGGGATCGTCAGGTGCGCCAGCGCCGAGGCTTCGCGCACGAAGCCGCCGGCGCTGGGCGGCGCCTCGCGCAGTGCCGACAGGAAGCGGGTCGTCCAGGTGCCGCCGATCGGGCTGATGCGCAGGTGACGGCCCGAACCTTCGACATGCGCGCCCTGTTCGTCGACCTCGATGCAGCCGAACAGCAGGCGGTTGCGCTGGCGTCTCAGGCCCAGCCGCCTGAGGTCGCTGCCCGGCGGCTCGTCATGGCCCATCGCGTGCGAGCCGATCAGCCACAGGCGCACGGTTCTGCCGTCGCGCGTGTCGACGGCCAGCGCCTCGAGATCGAACTCCTTCCTGTCGACCTCGCCATCCTGCAGCTTGAAGAGATCGGCGATGCCGATCGCCGTGCAGGTGCCGTAGCGTCGCGGCGCATCGCGCGTCAGGCGCAGCAGGTGCCTGCCTTCGTCATTGGCGAGATAGAGATGCTCGCCGATGAACGCGGCGCCGGACAGGTTCTGGATCGCGGTCCTCTTCCCGGCATGCTTGCCGAGATCGAGCGCGATGGACTCCGCCAGAGGCGACAGATTGTCGAGCAAGCGCGGCTCCGCCTTTCGCGTGCGACGGTTATGCCTTCTGCAACGCGCAAAGAAAATGGGCGCTCGTCTGACGGAAAGACGAGCGCCCAAGGGGGTGTGTCGCCCACCGGTCGGCCCGTTGGGGCAGAACCGCCGATGTGCACGACCACCATGCCAACAAATCCTGATTGAACGCTGACGAGGCGCATGACGATTGCGATTCGCACTGCTGTGGAAAAATCGTCTCAGAAAAGACCGCGCGAAAGATATGCGCCGACGCCGAACATCACGGCGAGGAACAACTTGCGAAACGCTTCAGGCGACACTGCGCGACGCAATCTTTGTCCAAGCCAAACGCCGAGAAATGTCGGTGCAGTGGCTACCAAAGTGCCGACGCCGTTGGTGATCGTGAATGCACCAGCATCCGCGAGTGCGATCATCAACGCGGCCGTGAACACCACGAAGAGAATGCCCAGCGCCTGAATCAACTCGTCGCGCGTGAGCGACAGCGACTGCATGTAGGGCAGGAACGGCACCGCTGCCATGCCGGTCACGCCGCCGACGAGTCCCGTCGCCACGCCGCTCAGCGGGTTGGCCCACCATTCGTGTCGTGGCGACACATATGGCCGCCACGCGACGAAGGCGGTTAACGAAAAAATCACGAGGATCACGCCGAGCAGTCCGACCGACAGCGGCGAGCCCAGGCTGCGCAGAGTCAGCGCGGAAACGAAGATGCCGATGGTGATCGCGATACCCATGACCCAGAAGCGACGCAGCATTGTGCGGAAATGGCCGCCCCAGAACGCCTGCCAGACATTCGTCGCCAGGGTCGGCACCGTCAGCAGTGCCAGCGCATCGCTCATCGGCAGCACCAGCGTCGTCAGCGCGACGGCGGTGGGCGGCAGTCCCATGCCAGCGGTGCCTTTGACCACGCCGGCAAGAAGAAACGCACCGACCACGATGGCAAAAAACGTCAGATCCATCGTGCCTGTCCGCTGCCCTCGATGGCCTTCGTCGCGCAGCGCCGCCACGCCATCAGGAACAGGGCGAGGCTGGCAAGCGGCATGATCTGCAATCCGGTGTGCTCCGCCAGATTGGGCGCGATCGCCGGCACGAGCCAGGCGATCGGCAGGATGGCCCGCATGCCCGGCATCCAGCCATTGCGAAATCCGTCGACCAGCAGCGCGCCGATCGGCAGCACGATGACCGCGAGGTCGTAGTCGAAGAGATAGGGCGAGACCAGCGGCACCGTCGCCGCCGCCATGGCGATGCGCGGCAGCTCCTCGCCACCGCGTCGCCAGGCGCGAACCGCCAGCGCCATCACGCCCAGCGCGACGATGCCGTGCAGCGCATAGGCGAGTGCCACCGGCGCGCCGAGCTTGCGCACGAGGGAGTAGACGCTGGCGATCTTGTCGAGCGGCCCGCCTTCGCCCTCGAGCACCATGCGCGCGTCGCCACCCTGCTCGATGAAGGCGCGCCAGACATCGAGACCGAGCACCGCCGCCGACGCGGCACAGAGCGCCGCGACCGACAGTGCCGCGCCGCCGACGGCGCGCCACTGCCCGCCGGCGATCAGCAGCAGGCCGACCGAGATGCCGAGCTGCGGCTTGTAGCAGAGCGCGCCGATCGCCATGCCGGCGAGCAGCGGCCGGTGCCTGAGCGACAGCAGGCCGATGCCGAGCAACGCGGCGCTCAGCAGGCCGTTCTGGCCGTGCAGCACGTTGAGATAGACCGCCGAGCATCCCAGCGCCGCCCAGAAGGCCGGCGTGTCGCCGAAGGCGATGCGCCAGACCGCGACGTGCAGCGCGAACAGCACGGCGGCCCACACGATGTACGCCCAGACATAGGGCAGGCCGGCGAGCGGCTTCAGCACCATCTGGAAGACCGGCGGATAGGCGTACATCAGCGCGTAGGTCGCCTGCGGCAGCGCGCGCTTCTCCGCCTCGGTGATCGTCGCCATGTCGTATGCCGCCTGCGGCCGGCCCTCGCGCGCCAGCGTGCCGGCGGCGTAGAAGGCGATGAAGTCGCCGCCGAAGCCGCGATTGGGCGACAGCATCATGTCGCGCATCGACGCCAGGGTGGCGATGAAGGCGAGCAGGAAGGCGATGGCGATCGCCTTGGCGAACAGCGCGACGCGCGCCTCGGTGAACAGGTTGGTCATGCCGCGCGCAGTCTCTGCCATGTCAGCAGCCACGCCGCCAGCAGCACGATCGGCTGCAGCTGGACGTGCGTCGCCTCGGCGACATAGGACAGCACCGCCGGCGCCAGCCACAGCACGACGATCGCCGGCCGCATGCCCGGCCGCCAGCCACGGGCGAAGCCGTCGCGCAGCAGCAGGCCCAGCGCCAGTGCGGTCACGGCGAGGTCGTAGTCGAAGAGATAGGGCGAGACGAGCAGCGCGGTCAGCACGGCCAGCGCGACCTTCAGCTCGAACAGGCCGGGCCGCCGCCACGCCAGCATCGTCATCGCCAGGACGGCTGCCGCCACCGCGCCGTGCACGATGTAGGCGAGTCCGAGGCCGCCGCCCGCCAGCCGCACCGTGGCGAACATCGAGGCCATCTTGTGCCAGGGCACGGCGCCGCCTTCGAGCACCGCGCGCGCCGTTGCGGCGTTGGCGAGGAAGGCCTGCCAGGTGTCGATACCGAACAGCAGGGCGGAGAAGCCGCACAGCGCGATCGCCGACAGCACCGCGCCAAAGGCGGCGCGCCAATGTCCGCCGGCGAGCAGCAGCAGGCCCAGCGGCAGGCCCAGATGCGGCTTGTAGCACAGCGCACCGATCAGCAAGCCGGCCAGCAGCGGCTTGCGCTCGAGCAGCAGCAGGCCGCCGGCGGCGAGCGCGGCGGTCATCAGCCCGTTCTGGCCGTGCAGCGCGTTGACGTAGACGGCCGAGGCGCCGATCGCCAGCCAGAATGGCGCCGGGTCGCGGAACGCGGCGCGAAAGGTCGCGGCATAGATCGCCAGCCACGCGGCGAGCCACAGGCCGTAGGCCCAGAGATACGGCACCAGCGCCAGCGGCAGCACGACGAGCTGGAACGGCGGCGGGTAGTGCCAGAGATAGACGTCCTGGGCCTTGGGCAGCGCCTTGCGCTCGGCGGCGATGATCGCGGCTTCGTCGTAGGCCGAGGCGGGCCGGCCCGACAGCGCCAGATCGGACGCCGCCCAGAAGGTGACGAAGTCGGCGCCCACGGCGCGGCCGGAGGAAAAGACCAGGTCGCGCGACTGGGTGAGCAGCGCGGCAAAGGCGATCGCGAAGCCCAGCGCGGCGAATTTCGCCACGCGCGCCACGCGTTCTTCCGTGAACAGGTCCCCGATTCTCACGCGCGCGAAGTGTGGGCGCGAACCTTGCAGGAGGCAAGCCGCGCGGAAGTATCGCGCATTCCTGTCATTCCGAGCGCAGCGAGGAATCTTTCGCTAGATTGAGAGGGACTGAAAGGATTCCTCGCTGCGCTCGGAATGACAGCAGCAGCCAAACCAGGAGGGGACGGGCATGAAGATCGGCTTCATCGGCGTGGGCAACATGGGCGGGCCCATGTGCCGCAACATCATCAAGAAGACCAACCACACGGTCACCGTGTTCGACCTCAACCCGGCCAGCGTCAAGGCCTGCACCGATCTCGGCGCGAGCGCCGGCAAGAGCATCGCCGAGATCGCCGCGTCCAACGAGGTGATCATGACCTCGCTGCCGATGCCCAAGGATGTCGAGGCGGTGGCCGTGGGGCCGGGCGGCATCCTCGAGAACGCCAGGCCGGGCACGGTCTATTTCGATCTCAGCACCAATGCGCTGACCAACGTGCGCGCCATCGCGGCGAAGCTGAAGGAGAAGGGCATCGTCATGCTCGACGCGCCGGTCAGCGGCGGCGTGGTTGGCGCCGAGGCCGGCACCATCGCCATCATGGTCGGCGGCGACAAGGCGGCGTTCGACGCGCACCTGCCGATGCTGCAATCGTTCGGCGCCAACGTGCTGCACATGGGCGAGCTGGGCACCGGTACCATCGCCAAGCTGGTCAACAACATGATGGCCTTCTGCAACATGGCGGCGGCGGCCGAGGGCATGATGCTGGGCGAGATGGCCGGCATCGATCCGGCCAAGCTGCAGCAGGTGATCTCCAACAGCAGCGGCAATTCCAACGCCTACCGCATGTTCTCGGACCGCGTGATGAAGGGCAACTTCAAGGCCTCCTTCGCGCTCGACCTCGCCTACAAGGACATGCACCTCGCGCTCGAGCTCTCCGACCAGCTCGGCGCGCCCACGCCGCTCGCCGCCGCCACGCACAACCTGATGCGGCTGGCGCGCGGCATGGGGCTGGGTCCGTCGGACACCGCCTCGATGATGCGGGTCTACGAGACCTCGCTGAAGCGCGAGGTGCGGATCTGACATGCATTGTCGTCCTGAGCGGAGCGAAGGACCTTGCGGTGGTGCGAGCCGACACCACGCTTGCGTCTGGTCGCGATACCGCAAGGTCCTTCGCTTCGCTCAGGACGACAGGTTGAGATGAGCGATATCCGCTCCGCATTGGAGGCGCAGGACGGCCTGCCCGTCCCGCGCCGCTACTGGGCGGTCGCCACCATCACCCTGGGCCTGTCGCTGTCGGTGCTGAGCACCGCGATCGCCAACGTCGCGCTGCCGGCGATGGGCCGGGATCTCGGCGTCGATCCCGCGACCTCGATCTGGATCGTCACCGCCTACCAGATCGCGGTCACGGTGGCGCTGCTGCCGCTGTCGTCGCTGGGCGACATCGTCGGCTACACGCGGGTCTATCGCGGCGGCATCGCGATCTTCCTGCTGGCCTCGCTGGCCTGCGCGCTGGCCGATTCGCTGCAGACCTTGGTGATCGCGCGCGTGTTCCAGGGGCTGGGCGCCGCCGGCATCATGGCGGTCAACGCCGCGCTGGTGCGCTTCACCTACCCGCGCGCGCAGCTCGGTCGCGGCATGGGCGTGAACACGCTGATCGTCGCCGGCTCCTCGGCGTCGGGACCGAGCATCGCCGCGGCGATCCTCGCAGTAGCACCCTGGCCATGGCTGTTCGCCTTCAACCTGCCGATCGGGCTCGCGGCCCTGGTTCTGTCGATCTGGACCCTGCCGCGCGTGCGCGTGCCGCGCTATCCCTTCGACTGGCCCAGCGCCTTCCTCAGCGGCCTGACCTTCGGCCTGCTGATCTTCGGCGTCGACGGCGTCGGTCACGGCCAGCCCCTGCCGGTGGTGCTGGGCGTGGTGGCGGCGGCGCTGGTCTTCGGCTGGCTGTTCCTGCGCCGGCAGAAGGTGCTGACGACGCCGATGCTGCCGATCGACCTGTTCCGTCGTCCGGTCTTCGCGCTCTCGGTGCTGTCCTCCTCGATCGCCTTCACGGCGCAGGGCTGCGGCGTGGTGGCGCTGCCCTTCTACCTGCACGACGTGCTGGGCCGTTCGCAGGTCGACACCGGCCTGCTGATGACGCCGTGGCCGGCCGGCCTCGCGCTCACCGCGCCGATCGCCGGACGCCTGGCGGACCGCCATCCCGCCGGCCTGCTGGGCGCGATCGGGCTCAGCTGCATGTGCAGCGGGCTGGTGTCGCTGGCGCTGCTGCCCGACGATCCTTCGGGCTGGAACATCGCCTGGCGCACGGCGCTGTGCGGCATCGGCTTCGCGCTGTTCCAGACGCCCAACAACCGGCTGATGGTCTCCAACATCCCGCGCGAGCGCAGCGGCAGCGCCGGCGGCATCATGTCGACGGCGCGGCTGATGGGCCAGACCTTCGGCGCGGCGATCGTCGCCATGGTCTTCGGCCTGGTCGCCGCGCCCGCGACGGCGCCGACGGTCGCGATCCTGATCGGCGCCGGCTTCGCCATCCTCGGCATCGCCACGTCGGGGTTGCGCCTCTCACGCCGGGCGCGCAAGGAACCGCTGTAAGCACCTGCCGGGACCGGCACCGGAGGAGTCCTGTGCTCGTACGGTGCCGGCACAGGATGGAAAGGAAGGGAAGGGAAAGGAAGGGGAAAGGAAAGGAAAGGTATTCCGCCGGAGGCGGACGCGTCGTTGCGCGTCGGGCGCTGACGCTGGGGCGCCTCAAGACACAGGCAGCGATGGCGTTGACGTGCTGTAGACTGCGGGCGCAGGCTCCAGCCCAACGAACCTGGAGGAATGCCGATGGCCGGCGACGTCGAGTCCCTGACCCAAGAGAAAGCCACGCGCTCGCCCGTCGTCGAGACCGCATGCGGCAAGGTGCAGGGCCTGACGCGGCACGGCGTGCACGTCTTCAAGGGCATTCCCTACGGTGCCTCGACCGCGGGCACCAACCGCTTCCGCCCGGCGCGCAAGCCGGAGCCGTGGAGCGGCGTGCGCGAGGCGATCAACTATGCCGGCCGCTCGCCGCAGGCGGCCGCCGCGCCGCAACGGCCTGAGCTGGCCACGGTGTGGGGACCGGTCGACACGCTGCCAGTGGGCGAAGACTGCCTGACGCTGCATGTCTGGACGCCGGGCTGCGATGACGCCAGGCGGCCGGTCATGGTCTGGCTGCACGGCGGCGCGTTCTCCTACGGCTCGGCCAACTCGCCGCGCTACGACAGCGTCAACCTGGCGCGGCGCCAGGACGTGGTCGTGGTCGCGGTCAACCATCGCCTCAACATCTTCGGCCATCTCGACCTGTCGCAGATCGGCGGCGAGCGCTTCGCGCAATCCGGCAATCTCGGCGTGCTCGATCTCGTCGAGGCGCTGAAATGGGTGCGCGAGCACGCGGCACGTTTCGGTGGCGACCCGGGCAACGTCACCATCTTCGGCCAGTCCGGCGGCGGCGGCAAAGTCAGCGCGCTGCTGGCGATGCCCGACGCCAGGCGCCTGTTCCACAAGGCCATCGTGCAGAGCGGCAGCAGCGTGCGCTTCGCCGAGCGCGAGCGGACCAACCGCCTGGCCGAGGCGGTGCTGAAATCCTTCGCCCTGGGCAAGGACGGCATCGCCGCGCTGCAGTCGACGCCGATCGACAAGATGCTCGACGCGGTCGCCACGGCGCAGCGCAGCCTGCCCAGGCCGCGCTATCCGCTGCTCGACCGCTACAATTTCGGCCCGGTGATCGACGGCACGGTGCTGCCGCAGCACCCGTTCTTCCCCAACGCACCATCGATTTCCGACGACATCCCGCTGATGGTCGGTGACACCAAGGACGAATCGGCGATCTTCCTGGCGCCCGACAACGCGGTGTGGAACCGCGCCATCACCGAGGACGATCTGCGCGAGCGCATCTCGGCCGTCGCCGGCAGCCAGACCGACGCGGTACTGGCCTACTACAAGAAGCGCGATCCCGAGGCGAGCCCGAGCGATCGGCTGATCACGGCGCTGACGGCGTCGAATTTCGGCGTGCGCACCATCATGCAGGCCGAGGCCAAGGCGCTGCGCGGCAAGGCGCCGGTGTGGACCTATCGGCTCGACTGGCAGACGCCGGCCCATGGCGGCAAGCTCAAGGCGCCGCATTCGGTCGACGTGCCGTTCGTCTTCGACACGCTGCACGTCATCGGCGAGCAGCACCACAAGCCGGGCGCCCAGGCGCTGGCCGACAGGGTCTCGAAGACCTGGGCGACCTTCGCGCGCACCGGCAATCCGTCGAACGACTCGATCCCGGCGTGGCCGGCCTACGACACCGGGACGCGCGCGACGATGGTGTTCGACGGCGAATGCCGCGTGGTGAACGATCCCGACGCCGAGGCGCGACCGCTGTGGCGCAAGGCGGCGATCGGCTGACGGCGATGGCGCGGCAGATCCGCCTCAACGCCTTCTCGATGAACACGCCCGGCCATCTGGCGCCGGGCCTGTGGCGTCATCCCGACAACCGCACGGACCGCTACACCGATCTCGAATACTGGACCGGGCTGGCGAAGCTGCTGGAGCGCGGCAGGTTCGACGGCGTCTTCCTGGCCGACGTGCTGGGCGTCTACGACGTCTATGGCGGCACCACCGACCACGCCTTGCGCCATGCCGCGCAGGTGCCGTGCAACGATCCGCTGCTGATCATTCCGCCGATGGCGATGGTCACCGAGCATCTCAGCTTCGGCGTGACCTGCTCGACGGCGTTCGAGCATCCCTATCCCTTCGCGCGGCGCATGAGCACGCTCGATCATCTGACCAAGGGCCGCGCCGGCTGGAACGTGGTGACCTCCTATCTCGAGAGCGGCGCCAAGAACACCGGGCACGCGACGCAGAACGTGCACGACGATCGCTACGACATCGCCGACGAGTACATGGAGGTCTGCTACAAATTGTGGGAGGGCAGCTGGGAAGACGGCGCCAGTGTCCGTGACCGCCGCTCCGGCGTCTACGCCGACCCGGCGAAGGTTCATCCCATTGCCCACGCCGGCCGGCACTACAGCGTGCCCGGCTTCCACATCGCCGAACCCTCGCCGCAGCGCACGCCGGTGATCTACCAGGCCGGCGCCTCGTCGCGCGGCCGGCAGTTCGCGGCGCGGCACGCCGAATGCGTCTTCGTCGGCGCGGCGACGATTCCGATCCTGAAATCCTACACCACGCGCCTGCGCGAGCTGGTGGCGGCGGAAGGCCGCGATCCGCGTGACGTGCTGGTCTTCAACATGCAGACCGTGATCCTGGGCGAGACCGACGCGGAGGCCGAGCGCAAGGCGCAGTCCTACAAGGAGTTCTTCAGCTACGACGGCGCGCTGACCCTGCTGTCGGGCTGGACCGGCATCGACCTCGGCAAGTACCGGCCCGAGGAACCTCTGCGCTACGTCAAGACCAATGCCGGCCAGTCGGCGATCGAGGGCTTCAGCACGGCCGACCCGGCGCGCACCTGGACGATCCGCGAGCTGGCGGAGTGGTGCGCGGTGGGCGGACGCGGACCGGTGCTGGTGGGCTCGCCCGCGACCATCGCCGACCAATTGCAGGCATGGCTCGAGGATGGCGATTGCGACGGCTTCAACCTGTCCTACGCGATCGCGCCGGGCGATTTCGAAGACGTCGTCGAGCTCTTGATTCCCGAGCTGCAGAAGCGCGGCGTCTACAAGCGCGACTACTCAGCCGGAACGATGCGCGAGAAGTTGTTCGGCCAGGGCCCGCGACTGAAGGCGACGCACGTCGGCAGCACGTACCGCGACCTGTCGAAGTTGAACAAAGCGGCGGAATGACCAGGCTGTCATCCCGAGCGCAGCGGGGGATCTGGATGTCTCGCTGCGCTCGACATGACAGGGCAGTGGAGGAAACGTCATGGACTTCAAGGACAAGGTCGCGCTGATCACCGGTGGCGGCAACGGCATCGGCAAGGCCGCGGCGATGGCCTTCGCCGGGCGCGGTGCGAAGGTCGTGGTCGTCGATCGCGACGGTGCGGCGGCCGAGGCGGTGGCCGGCGCGATCCGCCAGCAGGGCGGCGACGCCAGGGCGGTGACCGCCGACGTCACCAGGTCGGCCGACGTGCAGGCCTATGTGAAGGCGACGCTCGACGCCCATGGCAGGATCGACTGCTTCTTCAACAACGCCGGCATCGAGGGCAAGGTCGCGCCGACCGCCGACTACGACGAGGCGATGTTCGACCAGATCATGGGCGTCAACGTGAAGGGCGTCTTCCTCGGCCTGCGCCACGTGCTGCCTGTCATGCTCAAGCAGAAGAGCGGCGCGGTCGTGAACACCGCGTCGGTCGCCGGCATCATCGGAACGCCGGGCATGTCGGCCTATGTCGCCTCCAAGCACGCGGTGATCGGCCTGACCAAGACGGCGTCGGGCGAGGTGGCGCGCGCGGGCGTGCGCATCAACGCGGTGTGCCCGGGCCCGGTCGAGACACGCATGATAGAATCGCTGGCGCAGCAGCTGCGGCCGCACGATCCCGGCAGTGTCGAGAAGACCTACCAGACGGTGATCCCCACGGGGCGCTACACCAGGCCGCAGGAGATCGCCGACGTCGTGCTGTTCCTGTGCTCCGACCTCGCCAGCAACATCACCGGCGCGCAATGGGTGGTTGACGGCGGCCGCACCGCGGTGGGCGGCGCGGTCACGCAGGCGATCTCGAACTGAGCTTCCACGATCATTACCTTCCCCCGGAGGGGGAAGGTGGCGCGGAGCGACGGATGGGGGATGTTGAAGACGGACTCCTGCGTTCGTCTTCAACATCCCCCTTCCGCCCTTCGGGCACCTTCCCCCTCCGGGGGAAGGGAAGTTTACTCCGCCGCCACCGGGCGGCGCGTGCTGGCCGGCTTGTCGGCGTTGAGGTGCTGGATGCGGGGGAAGACCTCGCGCGCGAACAGGCGGATGTTGTCGGCGGTGTCCCTGTGGTCGAGGAAGCCGCCCTGGCCGAAGAACAGCAGATGGCCGACGCCGCCCATGCGTCTGTTGAAGTCGGTGATCTGCTGCACGACGTCGTCGGGCGTGCCGGCGAAGACCGTGTCGGTTTCCATGAACTGCTGCACCGTGGCCTTGGTCGCATCGACCGGATTGCCGGCGCGGTCCTTGACGAAGCCGCCCTTGCCCGGGCCGGCCTTCAGCATGGCGACGTTGGCGCCCAGCGAATTGTAGCCCGGCGGGTTGGTGAACGGCTCGGCCACCACGGGCGCGGTGCGCACGTAGCCCGCGATCAGGTCGGCGCGGCGCAGGCCTTCCTCCCGGGTGTGGCCCACGCCGATGCAGACGGCATAGGCGAAGCGGTCCGGACCGGCGGTCCAGCCCAGCTCCTGCGCGCGCTGGCGATAGGCGTCGTACATCGGCTTGGCGACGCCGCCGCTGAGCAGCGTGCCGACGACATGGCCGCGCTCGGCGGCGAGGCGGCCGGTCTCGACGCTCAAGCCCGTCATCCATACCGGCGGCGTCGGAAGCTGGATCGGTCGCGGCCAGATGTTGACGTTGCGGTAGTGGAAGAACTCGCCCTCCCAGTTGAACGGGCCATCCGTCGTGCTGAGCGCCTTGAGGATCAGGTCGTGCGCTTCCCAGTAGCGCCGCATCAGCCGTGCCGGATTGCTGTTGGCCGGCGCGATCTCGTACGGCGCGCCCTTCACCAGCCCCATCTCAAGCCGGCCGCCCGAGAGCACATCGAGCCACGCCATCTCCTCGGCCACCCGCACCGGGTCGGGCCGGTTGGCGATCGGCGAGCCGAGCGACAGCAGGCGTGCCTTCTTCGTCTCGCGCGCGATCACCGCCAGCGCCATCGGCGCGGAGATGGTCATGCAGGTCGCCGTGCTGTGGTGCTCGTTGATCATGATGTCGAGGCCGACCTCGTCGCACAGCGCGAACTCGTCGAGGTAGCGGTTGAGCAGGCCGTGCGCGATCTGCGGATCGACGTTGCTGCTGGGCAGCACGACGCGCAGCGAGCCGCGCTTCAGGCCCTCGTCCCAGGCCGGATGATAGGCCATCTCCGAGAAGTACCAGACGCGCATGGTGTCCTCCTCTTGGTCAGGCGAAACTGGCGACGCGATCGGCGAAGGCCTGCGGCTGCTCCCAGTGCGGGAAGTGGCCGGCATCGGCGATCGTCTCGAGCTTTGCGCCGGGGACCGCATCGCGCCACCTGGCGCCGGTCTCCGGCTTCACGATGCGGTCCTGGTCGCCCCACAGGATCAACGTCGGGATATCGATGCGGTGCAGCCAGTGCTTGAGCTTGGGATTGTGCATGTAGGGTTTCCAGCCGAACAGCGCGAAGGCCTCGCGGCCGCGCACGATGCCGGCGATCTCGGTTTCCGGCAGCTTCGTGAAATCGACGGCACCACGCGCCGGAGCGGCCCAGGCCAGACCGTCGAGCTCGCTCTTCGCCATGCCGTGCATGTCGGCGATGTCGCGATCGTGCAGCCCGCCGAACTTCACGCCCAGCGGCGCGGCGAGCACCAGCCTGCCGAAGCGCCGCGAGTCGCGCACCGCCATCTCGGCCGCGATCCAGCCGCCGAAGCAATTGCCGACCAGCACCGCGTCCTTCAGGTCGAGCTGCCTGGCGAGATCGAGATAGAGATAGGCGAGATCGTCGACGCTCGACATCCAGTCCGGCAGCGCCGAGCGGCCCCATCCGGGATGCACCGGCGCAATGACGCGAAAGCGCTGCGCCAGCGCGTCGAGCCATGGCCGCTGCGGCCACAGCCCTTCGCCGGCATGCAGGAAGAGCAGCGGCCGTCCCCGGCCGCGCTCCACGATGTCGAGATCGACGCCTGATACGCTCTGCATGCTGGGTACCGACTATCGCGGAACCTCTGTCACCCCGAGCGCAGCGAGGGGTCTTTGAGGCCGCAGGAAGGATTCCCCGCTGCGCTCGGAATGACGGAGGGGCTAGTCGATCACCGCCTGGTAGCTGAGCACGCGCAGCTCGCGGCGGATCGGGTAGGCGGAGGACGGCATCGCCTGCGTCATCAGCAGCACGATCATCTCCTCCGCCGGATCGACCCAGAACGCTGTGCTGGCGGCGCCGCCCCAGGCGTATTCGCCCGGCGTGCCGAGGATCTGCGCCTTGGCCGGATCGAGCATGACCGAGAAGCCCAGGCCGAAGCCGACGCCCTCGTAGCTCGACTCGCTGAAGCGCGGCTGGCCCATGTCGGCCATGTCGCCGCGCAGGTGGTTGGCGGTCATCAGCTCGACCGTCTTGCGGCCCAGCAGGCGCACGCCCTCGAGCTCGCCCTTGTTGAGCATCATCTGGCAGAAGCGCATGTAGTCGGCGGCGGTCGAGCACAGCCCGCCGCCACCCGAGACGATGTCGCGCTTCACCGCGAAGCTGCTCTTCTGCGGATCGTCGATCAGCTTCAGCGAGCCGTCGGCCTCGACGTTGTAGTTCGCGGCCAGCCGGCCGAGCTTGTCCTGCGGTACCCAGAATGCCGTGTCCACCATCCCCAGCGGCTTGATGATGCGCTCGGCCAGGAAGTCGTCGAAGCGCTGGCCGGAGAGCACCTGCACCAGGTAGCCCAGCACGTCGGTGGCGTTGCTGTAATTCCACTCCGCGCCGGGCTGGGCGATCAGCGGAATCTCGGCCAGGCGCGCGCACATCTCCTCGAGGCTGACCTTGGCGGTCTGGAAGTCGATGCCGACCTTGCGATAGACGGCGTCGACCGTGTTGGCCTCCATGAAGCCGTAGGTGATGCCCGAGGTGTGGGTCAGCAGGTCGCGGAAGGTGATCTCGCGATTGGCCGGCACGGTGTCGATCTTGCCGCGCATGCCGCCGGCGGCGACGCGCGGGTTCCTGAACATCGGCGCGTACTTGCTGATCGGGTCGTCGAGCTGGAAGCGGCCTTCCTCGTACAGCATCATGATCGCCACCGAGGTCAGCGGCTTGGTCATCGAGTAGATGCGGAAGATGGTGTCCGCCGCCATCCTGGTGCCGCGCGCGATGTCGCTCAGCCCGGTGACGTGGTGATGGGCGATCTTGCCGCGCCGCGCCACGACCGTGGTCAGGCCGGCGAGCTTCTTGCTCGCCACCAGGGCGTCGGCCCAGCCCTCGATGAGCTTCAGCCGCTTGGCGGAAAGGCCGGTGTCCTCGGGGGCGATGCCGCTGGCGATGTTCATGATGTAGATCCTTTTCGTTCGATCTTTACCTTCCCCCGGAGGGGGAAGGTGGCGCGAAGCGCCGGATGGGGGATGCCTCAACGCACACGGTGTCCGTCTTCGACATCCCCCATCCGCCCTTCGGGCACCTTCCCCCTCCGGGGGAAGGTAGGAGCTGGTCGACCAGCCTAGCGTTCCACGCCCGCCGGCCGGCGTCGAGGCCGCCGGTTCGCAAGGCAGATTTGTGCCGGCCGTGTTTGTTCCGGCTGACGTCGGATGGTTCACTGCCGCCCACGCGCCGAGAGAGCGCACCGGAGGGTCGCCCGCATGCCCATCACCGTCCGCAGGATCCATCCGCTGTTCGGCGCCGAGATCTCCGGCGTCGATATCCGCGAGCCGGTCTCGGCGCGCGATTTCGGCGAGATCCGCGCCGCCTTCGAGGAGCACTCCGTGCTGGTGTTCCGCGACATGCCGATGGACGACGAGAAGCAGATCCGCTTCAGCGAGATGTTCGGCCCGCTGGAGATCGCCGGCAAGGCCAACCCCGGCGTCGGCACGCCTTTCGCGCGCCAGTCCAATCTCGACATCAAGAGCGGCGCGGTGATCCCGCCCGAGGATCGCCGCATGATCTACCAGCTCGCCAACTACTTCTGGCACTCCGACAGCTCCTTCAAGAGCGTTCCCTCGCTGTGCTCGCTGCTGACGGCGCGCATCGTGCCGCCGGAGGGCGGCGACACCGAGTTCTGCAGCATGCGCGCGGCCTACGATTCGCTCTCCGACGAGATGAAGGCGAAGATCGAGCCGCTGGTCGTCGAGCATTCCCTGATCCATTCGCGCGGCCTGGTCGACGACTCGGTGCTGACCGAGGAGATGCGCGCGGAGCTGCCGGGCGCGAAGCAGCGCATGTGGCGCATCAACCCGATCAACGGGCGCAAGGCGCTCTACATCGGCGCGCACGCTTCGCACGTCGTCGGCTGGCCGCTCGAGGAGGGCCGGGCGCTGCTCGACGAGCTGACGCGGACAGCGCTGAAGCCGGAGTTCTGTTTCGCCCACAAATGGCGCGAGGGCGACAGCGTGCTGTGGGACAACCGCGCGGTGGTGCATCGCGCCACGAAGTACGACACGGTGAAGCACAAGCGGCTGATGCAGCGCACGACCATCGGCGGCGATCAGCCGACCGTGCCGCAATAAGCAAGGGAGACAGGACATGGCGAGCCTCGACCGCGACGGCGTGAAGATCCACTACGAGATGCACGGCGCCGGGCCTGCCGTGCTGCTGAGCCACGGCTACAGCGCCACGTCGAGGATGTGGGACGGCCAGGTGGCGGCGCTGAAGGACCGCTACAAGGTCATCGTCTGGGACATGCGCGGGCACGGGCAGAGCGACTATCCCAGCGACGGCGCGAAGTACTCCGAGGCGCTGACGGTGGGCGACATGGCGGCGATCCTGGACGCGGTCGGCGAGAAGAGCGCGGTGATCGCCGGCCTGTCGCTGGGCGGCTACATGTCGCTCGCCTTCCACGCCACGCATCCCGGCATGACGCGCGCGCTGATGCTGTTCGACACCGGGCCCGGCTTCAAGAAGGACGAGGCGCGCGCGGCATGGAACGCCACGGCGCACAAGCGCGCCGCCGATCTCGAGGCGCGTGGCCTCGCGGCGCTGGGCAGCAGCGACGAGGTGCGCCTGAGCCAGCATCGCGACGCCTCGGGTCTGGCCGGCGCGGCGCGCGGCATGCTGGCGCAGCAGAACGACCGCGTGATCAAGTCGCTGGAGGGCGTGAAGGTGCCGACGCTGGTGCTCGTGGGCGCCGACGACAAGAACTTCCTCGCCGCCACCGACTACATGGCGGCCAAGATTCCCGGCGCGTCGAAGGTGGTCATCCCCGCCGCCGGCCATGCCGCCAACCTGCACCAGCCCGCCGCCTTCAACCGCGCCGTCGAATCCTTTCTGTCCTCCCTCTCCCTGCGATAGCGGGGAGAGGGTCGGGGTGAGGGGCCGGATCGAATAGACTGCGGCCGCGGTTTGCCGCACGAACCCCTCATCCCAACCCTCTCCCCGCAGGCGGGGAGAGGGAGCAAGACGAGCTGCAAGCGAACAAGAGGACCGTCATGAGTTTCGATTTCACCGGCCGCCGCGTCGTGGTGTGCGGCGGCAGCCGCGGCATCGGCCGTTCGATCGCGCTGGGCTTCGCCCAGGCGGGCGCCGACGTCTCGATCTGCGCGCGCGAGCCCAAGGCGCTGGAGGAGACGCGCACGGACATCGCCAGGTCGAACCACAAGGCGCATGCCGCCAGCTGCGACCTCGGCGACGCGGCCGCGATCAAGCGTTACATCGAGGACGCCGCCCAGGCGCTGGGCGGCATCGACGTGCTGGTCAACAACGCCTCGGGCTTTGGCTCGACCGACGACGAGGCGGGATGGGCCGCGGGCCTCAATGTCGACGTCATGGCGATGGTGCGCGCCTCGCAGGCGGCGATGCCGTATCTCGAGAAGGCCGGTGCGGCCAACGACGTCAATGGCGGCAAGGCCGGCGCCTCGATCATCAACATGTCGTCGATCTCGGCCATGCGGCCGGCGGCGCGCCAGCCGCCCTACGGCGCGGTGAAGGCGGCGATGATCCACTACACGCTGTCGCAGGCCGCGACTTTGGCGCGCAAGAACATCCGCGTGAACTGCATCGCGCCGGGCTCGATCGAGTTTCCCGGCGGCGTCTGGGATCGCCGCAAGACGGACGCGCCGCAGCTCTACAACGCGATCCACAAGAGCATCCCGTTCGGCCGCCTGGGCCATCCCGAGGAGATCGCGAGCGTAGCGCTGTTCCTCGCCTCGCCCCTGGCCAACTGGGTCACCGGCCAGACGATCTCGGTCGATGGTGGCCAGCTGCTGGGCGCCTGAACGCCATGCGCTTGCTCGTCTACAATCCCAACACGACCCAGGCGGTCACCGACCGCATGGTGGAGCAGGCGCACCGCCACGCGTCGCAAGGCACCGAGATCGTCGGGCTGAGCGCCCCCCGTGGCGTGCCTTATATCAGCCTGCCCGAACAGGCGGCGGCGGCTGAAGCGGTCACGCTGGAGATCGTCGCGCGCGAATGGCCGTCCCATGACGCGATCATCATCGCCGCCTTCGCCGATCCCGGCCTGATGGCGGCGCGTGCGCTGTCGAAGCGGCCGGTGCTGGGCATCGCCGAAAGCGCATTGCTGACGGCGGCGATGATGGGTGAGCGCTTCGCGATCGTGTCGCTCGCCTCGACCCTGCGGCCGGTGTTCGAGACGATGGCGCGTCGCCTTGGCCTGGCCGAGCGGCTGGCGGTCAACTTCTTCCTGGATGCGCCGGTCGCCGACGTGGCCTCGGTGCAGACCGACCACGGCGCGGCGCTGGAAGCGGCGTGCCGGGAGATTGCCGCGCGTGGCGATGTCGCCTCGATCGTGCTGGGAGGCGGACCGCTGGCCGGCCTGGCCGACAGCCTCCGCGCCCGCATCGCCCTGCCGCTGCTCGACGGCGTCGCCTGCGCCGTGCGCCACGCAGAGACGCTGGTGCGGCTGCGCTAGCGCAACGAACGAAATGCGGAATCACGCGTCTTTGGGAGCGCCGGCGTCCCGCCGGCGCTCCCAGGAAGACGGCTGAGTTCGTTTTGACGCTCGGTGCTCTAGGTCGAGCGGCGCAGGCGCAGCGCGTTGGCGATGACGCTGACCGAGCTCAGCGACATCGCCGCGGCGGCGATCACCGGCGACAGCAGCAGACCGAACACCGGATAGAGCACGCCCGCGGCCACCGGAACGCCGGCGGTGTTGTAGGCGAAGGCGAAGAACAGGTTCTGCCTGATGTTGCGCATGGTGGCGCGCGACAGGATGCGCGCGCGGGCGATGCCGCGCAGGTCGCCCTTCACCAGCGTGACGCCGGCGCTTTCGATGGCGATCTCGGTGCCGGTGCCCATGGCGATGCCGACATCGGCCGCCGCCAGAGCCGGCGCGTCGTTGACGCCGTCGCCGGCCATGGCGACGACGCGGCCCTCGGCGCGCAGGCGCTGCACGATCGCCGCCTTGTCCTGCGGCAGGACCTCGGCCTCGACCGCATCGATGCCGAGCTTCGCCGCCACCGCCTCGGCCGAGCGGCGCACGTCGCCGGTCAGCATGACGATGCGCAGGCCGGCGGCCTTCAGCGTCGCCAGCGCGTCGGGCGTCGTGTCCTTGACCTTGTCGCCGACGGCGATCAGCGCGGCGAGCCGGCCATCGTTCGCCAGCATGACGACGGTGGCGCCGTCGGCGCGCAGGGCGTCGGCGCGGCTCTCGCCGGGTGCCGTATCGATGCCGCGCTCCCTGAGGAAGGCGGCATTGCCCAGCACGAGCGCCTTGCCGTCGAGCGTGCCCGACACGCCCTTGCCGATCGGCGAGTCGAAATCCTGCGCGTCAGCCAGCGCCAGCTTGCGCTCGCGCGCGGCGCCCACGATGGCGGTGGCGATCGGATGCTCGCTGCCGCGTTCGAGGCTGGCGGCGAGCCGCAGCGCCTCGTTGTCGTCGCCGCCGTCGAGGGTCTCGACGGCCAGCAGGGTCGGCCGTCCTTCGGTCAGTGTGCCGGTCTTGTCGATCACCAGCGTGTCGACCTTCTCCATGCGCTCCAGCGCCTCGGCGTCGCGGATCAGCACGCCTTCGGTGGCGCCGCGGCCGATGCCGACCATGATCGACATCGGCGTGGCGAGGCCCAGCGCGCAGGGACAGGCGATGATCAGCACCGAGACGGCGGCGACGATGGCGAAGGGCAGGGCCGGCGCCGGTCCCCACAGGCTCCAGGCGGCGAAGCTCAGCACCGCCACCAGCAGCACCGCGGGCACGAACCAGCCCGAGACCTGGTCGGCGAGGCGCTGGATCGGCGCGCGGCTGCGCTGCGCCTGCGACACCATCTGCACGATGCGCGCCAGCATGGTGTCGGCGCCGACGCGCTCGGCGCGCATCACGAAGCTGCCGGTGGTATTGATCGTGCCGCCCGTGAGCTTGTCGCCCTTGCTCTTGCTGACGGGCATCGGCTCGCCGGTGATCATCGACTCGTCGATCGTGCCGCGGCCGATGGCCAGCGCGCCGTCGACCGGCACCTTCGCGCCGGGCTTGACGCGCAGCCGATCGCCGACGACCACGGTCTCCAGCGGCACTTCGCGCTCCTCGCCGTCCTCCCCGACGCGCAGCGCCGTGGCCGGCGCGAGCTTGAGCAGGGCGCGGATCGCGCCACCGGTGCGCTCGCGCGCGCGCAGCTCGAGCACCTGGCCGAGCAGCACCAGCACGACGATCACGGCGGCGGCCTCGAAGTACACCGCCACCGCGCCATGCGCGTCGCGCAGCGCCGCCGGGAAAGCGCCGGGCACGATGGTGGCGGCGATGCTGTAGAGCCAGGCCGCGCCGGTGCCGATGGCGATCAGGGTGAACATGTTGAGCGCGCGGTTGCGGACCGAGGCCACGCCGCGCGCGAAGAACGGCCAGCCGGCCCACAGCACGACGGGCGTGGCGAAGCCGAGCTGCAGCCAGGCCGAGAGGCGCTGATCCACCAGATGATGCAGGTCGAAGAGATGGCTGCCCATCTCCAGTGCCACGACCGGCAAGGTAAGCGCCAAACCGATCCAGAAGCGGCGGGTGAAGTCGACCAGCTCGTGGTTGGGCGGCGCCTCGGCGGTGATGGCCTCGGGCTCCAGCGCCATGCCGCAGATCGGGCAGCTGCCCGGCCCGACCTGGCGGATCTCGGGATGCATCGGGCAGGTGTAGATCGCCGCGGCCTCGGCCGGCGTGGGCGCCGCCGCCGGTCTCGGCTCGAGATAGCGCTGCGGCTCGGCCTGGAACCTGGTCAGGCACTTGGGATTGCAGAAGTAGTAGGTCTGGCCGTGATGCTCGTGGACGTGCCTGGCGCCCTCGATCTTCACCTTCATGCCGCAGACGGGATCGGTCGCCACCGCGTGGTCGTGATGCTGATGCTCGCTCATGGCTTGCCATATATACCCTACGGGGGTATAGTACAAGCATGGACGACAAGGTCAGGAAGTCCAGCCTTGCACGGCTGGCACGCATCGAGGGCCAGGTGCGCGGCGTGGCGCGCATGGTCGAGGCCGACCGCTACTGCATCGACGTGCTGACGCAGATCGGCGCGGTGCGCGCCGCGCTCGACAGGGTCGAGCAGGAGATCCTGCGCGACCATCTCGGGCACTGCGTGGCGCACGCGATGGGCAGCGGCTCGAAGGACGAGCGCCAGCGCACCATCGACGAGCTGATCGCGGTGCTCGACAGCCGCAAGCGGTGAGTCGGGATCTTCCCTTCCCCCGGAGGGGGAAGGTGCCCGAAGGGCGGATGAGGGATGTCGAAGACGGACGGAGGAGGCCGTCTTCGACATCCCCCATCCGTCAGCGCTACGCGCTGCCACCTTCCCCCTCCGGGGGAAGGTAGTTCTACGTGTCTCACCGCAGCGGCGCGTGCTCGCCGGTGAAGCGGTCGAAGTCGGTCCAGAAGCGGGCGCGGACCTTGTCGATCTCCATCATGATCTCGTGGCGCGCGCCCTCGTAGTCGATCACCTTCGCATTGGGCAGCCGCGTGGTCAGCGCCGCGTGGGTGCGGCTGTCGACCAGCAGATCCTGCTTGGCGCTGAGCATCATCAGCGGCAGCGTGATGCGCGCCAGATAGCTCGGCTCGACCAGCTGGCGAATCGACTTCACCGCCTGGCGCAGCCAGCCTATGGTCGGCCCGCCGATCGGCAGGCGCGGGTCGGTGACATACCAGGCCTCGGCGAAGCGGAAGCGGCGCAGATCGTGCGTCACCTTGTTGCCGATGAACTCGCGACCGACCAGGCGGAAGGGCGTGCCGCCGTAGAAATAGCGCTGGTCGATCTTGGCGGTCGGCGGCAGCAGGCTGAGCAGCGCGCGGATGGCCGCCTCGCTGCGCAGCCCCGTCATCGGCGCCGTCATGAACCCGGCCTTGATCGGCCCGTTGCCGTGCTCGGCCAGATAGCGCAGCAAATTGTGCGCGCCCATCGAATGGCTGAGCGTGACGATCGGCCGGGGCGTGTCGCTGGCGGCGACCTTGTCGACGAAGGCGGCGAGATCCGACACGTAGGTCTCGAAGCGGTCGATGTGACCCTTCTGCGAATCGGGCAGCGAGCGCGCCGACAGGCCCTGGCCGCGCCAGTCCATGGTCCAGATGGCGAAGCCGCGGGCGCGCAGCTCGGGGACGATCTCGATGGCGTATTTCTCGATGAACTCGCCGCGGCCGTTGAGCAGCAGGATGGTGCCGCGCGGCCGCTCGGCGCGGGCGCGCCAAAAGGCGTAGCGCAGCCTGGCGCCGTCGGGCGATGTCACGAAGTCGTAGCGGTCGGCGGCGACGTACATCTGCCGCACGAGCTCGGGCACCGCCCGGGGCGCGGCATCGGGATCCGGCTCGTCGGCAACGATGGGGGCGGGTTGGGTCACGGCATCCATGGCGTACAAAGTGAGCGGTAACAACAGTTGCCGCCCGGGACAACGTCCCTGTTGCCGCTCCAGCCGGCAGGTAACTGCGACTTGTTCGCGTTCGCCTTGACCCTAGCGCTGGAATCGGCCATCTACCACTGCGACTTACTCGCGTGTGCGACCCGCTGGGGCGTCGGCCGCGGTGGAGGAGGGTGCAGATGACCGCCAGAGCCTTGATTTTCGCCACTGCCCTGGCCGCCGGGATGGCAGCGGCGCCCACGATGGCGCAGCAGCTCAATCTCTATTCGGCGCGCCACTACCAGACCGACGAGAAGCTCTACGGCGATTTCACCAAGGCCACCGGCATCAAGATCAATCGCATCGATGCCAAGGAAGACGAGATCATCGAGCGCATCCGCCAGGAGGGCGCCAACAGCCCGGCCGACGTGATGCTCACCGTCGACATGGGCCGCATCTGGAAGGCCGAGCAGGCCGGCATCCTGCAGCCGGTGAAGTCGGCGGCGCTGGAAAAGGCGGTGCCGGCCTATCTGCGCGACAAGGACGGCAAGTGGTTCGGCTTCTCCGCCCGCGCCCGGGTGCTGGTGGTCAACAAGGACAAGGTCAAGCCGGGCGAGCTGAAGGACTACGAGGACCTCACCAAGCCCGAGTGGAAGGGCCGCATCTGCGCCCGTTCCGGCAGCCACATCTACAACCTCTCGCTCCTGTCCTCGATGATCGCCACGGTCGGCGAGGAGAAGGCCGAGGCCTGGGCCCGGGGCGTGAAGGAGAACCTCGCGCGTCCGCCGCAGGGCGGCGACACCGACCAGATCAAGGCGGTGGCCGCCGGCCAGTGCGACGTGGCGATCAGCAACAGCTACTACTACGTGCGCCTGCTGAACTCGGCCAAGGACGCCGACAAGGCGGTGGCGGCCAAGACCCAGGTCCTGTTCCCCAACCAGGGCAACCGCGGCACGCATGTCAACGTCTCGGGCGGCGGCATGGCCAAGAACTCGCCCAACCGGGACGCGGCGGTGAAGTTCCTCGAGTACCTCGCCAGCGACTCCGCGCAGCTCTACTTCGCCAACGGCAACAACGAGTGGCCGGTTACCGAAGTGCCGGTCGACAACAAGGGCCTCGCCTCGCTGGGCAACTTCAAGCGCGACCAGGTGAACGTCGCCGAGCTCGGCCGCAACCAGGCCAAGGCGCAGGCGATCATGGACAAGGTCGGCTGGAAGTAGGCCACCGGCCTCCCCGACGCTGCCGACGACGGGCGCCGCTGCGATCGCAGCGGCGCCCGTTTGCGTGTTGACAGCGTCGGTCATTGTGCTGAGCTGGACGCATGTCCGACGAACGCTATGTCGTCTTGCTCGGCGATCGCCGCTACGCGATCCACCGCAAGTGGGCGCGGTTGCCCGCAGGTGAAAGCTTCGGGTTCATCTCTGATCTTGTGGTCGATCGCGAGGGGCGCGTGCATGTCGCGCAGCGTGGAACCGATCGGCCGGTCCTCGTCTTCGAGCGCGACGGACGTCTCGTCGGATCGTGGGGTGAGGGCCAGCTCGCCGAGCCGCACTACATCAGCGCCGCCTCCGGCGGCACGATGCTGGTGGCCGATCGCGACGCGCACCAGGTGCTGCGCTTCGACGCCGACGGCAGGCTCGTGCAGGCGCTCGGCCGCCGCCATCACCCCGCGCTCGACGCGCCGTTCAACCATCCGACGGCGGCGGCCGAGGCGGCAGACGGCGAGATCTACGTCGCCGACGGCTACGGCAATTCCAGCGTCCATCGCTTCGCCGCCGACGGCACGCTGATCCGCAGCTGGGGCGGGCACGGCGATGCGCCGGGCGCCTTCACCACGCCGCACGCCATCTGGGTCGATCGTTTCGACCGGGTGCTGGTCGGCGATCGCGAGAACAACCGTGTGCAGGTCTTCGACCGCGCCGGCAACTTCATCGCCGCCTGGGGCGACTTCTATCATCCGATGCAGATCTGGGTGGACGATCGCGACCGTATCTTCGTCACCGATCAGATCCCGCGCATCAGCCTGCTCTCGCCCGAAGGCAGGCTGATCGGGCGCTGTCGCGGCGCGATCAACGGCGCCCACGGCATCGCGGGCGACGCCGACGGCAACCTCTACCTCGCCGAGCTGCCGCCGCAGGAAGTAACCAAGCTGGAGCGGCTGGACTAGCGATCGTCCAGCCGGAGCACATTCCGATCGCGTAGACTCTTCTGTCATCCCGAGCGCAGCGAGGGATCTAGTCGCAAGCCTGGATCCCTCGCTGCGCTCGGGATGACAGCAATATGTGCTACACGCCCCGACCGGCGTCGCTGCCGAAGCGCGCGCGGCGGCGGCGGATGACGACGAAGGCGGCCAGCGAGAGCGCGATCACCAGGAATGACACGCCCGTGGTCACCGTGCCCAGCGCGTAGAGCACCGGCGTGGTGACGTTGGTCGTCATGCCGTAGATCTCCAGCGGCAGCGTGTTGAAGGTGCCCGACGTGTAGAGGCTGCGCGCGAATTCGTCGTAGCTGAGCGTGAAGCCGAACAGGCCGACGCCGATCAGGCTGGGCAGCACGATCGGCAGCACGACATGGCGGATGGTCTGCCACGGCGACGCGCCGAGATCGCGCGCCGCCTCCTCGTAGCTCGGGCTGAACCGATTGAAGACCGCGAACATGATCAGCAGGCCGAAGGGCAGGGTCCACGACAGGTGCGCGCCGAAGGCCGAGCTGTACCAGGCCGGGTCCCATTCGAGCACGCGAAACAGCAGGCCGATGCCCAGGCTGATCAGGATCGAGGGCACGATCAGGCTGGCGATGGCGAGGTAGAAGACTAGGGTGGCGCCCCTGAAACGCTTGCGGAATGCCAGCCCGGCGGCGAAGGAGACGGCCACGGTCACCAGCATGGTGACAATGCCCAGCAGCATCGAGCGCTGCAGCGAGCCGGCGAAATCGCCGACCATCTGGCGCTCGAAGAGATTGCCGAACCAGTGGAGCGACACGCCGTTCATCGGAAAGGTCAGCCCGCCCGAGGGGCCCTGGAAGGACAGGAGCACGATGGTCGAGGTCGGCCCGTAGAGGAACAGCACGAACAGGCCGAAGAAGCCGGCCAGCAGGTAGAAGGAGAGGGGACGCCGGCGGCCGTCGCGCATCGCCTAGAGCTCCCTGCGGATGTCGACGACGCGGATCATCAGCGCCACGGTCATCAGCACCAGGATCAGCAGCACGACGGCGTTGGCGGCCGCCGCCGGGTACTGCAGCAGCGACATGGCGTTGATCATCATCAGCCCGACCGAGGCGCTCTGGCCGCCGCTCATCAGACGCACGGTGACGAAGTCGCCCATGACGATGGTGACGACGAAGATCGAGCCGATGGCGATGCCGGGCTTGCACAGGGGAATGATCACGTTCCACAGGATCTGCCGGCCCGAGGCGCCGGCGTCGTGCGCCGCCTCGATCAGCGAGCGGTCGATGCGCATCATCGAGTTGAAGATCGGCACCACCATGAACAGCGTGTAGAGGTGGACATAGGCCAGCACGACGGCGAAGTCGGAGAACAGCAGGAACTCGAGCGGCCGGTCGATCACGCCGGCGCCCTGCAGCGCGGTGTTGAGCACGCCGTTGCGGCCGAGGAACGGGATCCACGAGATCATGCGGATGATGTTGGAGGTCCAGAACGGAATCGTGCAGACCAGGAACAGCACCGTCTGCCACGCCGTCGAGCGCACATGGAAGGCGAGGAAATAGGCGACGGTGAAGCCGATCAGCAGCGTGCAGATCCAGGTGATGAGGGCGAATTCCAGGGTCTGCCCGTAGGTGCGCCAGGTGATCGAGGAGCTCAGCAGCTCCTCGTAGTTGGTCAGCACGAAATCCGGCAGCAGCCGCGTGCTGTCGTAGTCGAAGAAGCTGACCACGACGATGGTCAGGATCGGCACGACAAGGAACACCAGGAACACCAGCGACAGCGGCGCTACCTGGAGATAGGGCACCCAGTTCGGGCTGCGGACGGACATCGGGAGAGATTACGCGAAGAACGCCGTCGTCCTGAGCGCCAGCGAAGGACCTCGCGGTAGTGCGAGCGGACACATGCCTTGATGTGACCGCACGACCGCAAGGTCCTTCGCTTCGCTCAGGACGACATCACGCGCCTACGCCGCGATGAAGGAGTTCCACTTCTGGACCATGTAGCGGTCCTCATCCATCACCGCGTTCCAGCACGAGACCGCGCCCATGCGGTCGTAGAACGAGCCGCCGTCGCGCACCGCACCGGGCTTTTCCATCACCACGCCCTTGGGGCTCTTGATCTCGCCCTTGGCCGGCTTGCCTTCCATCCAGTAGCCCCACTCGTCCTCGCTCATGTTGGCCTTGGCGGTCTCGAGCACGGCGGAGTAGTAGCCCTGCCGGTTGAGGAAGGCGCCGACCCAGCCCGACATGTACCAGTTGATGTAGTCATAGGCCGCCGCCAGCTTGTCGCCGCTGAGATGCTTGGCGAGGCCCAGGCCGCCGCCCCAGGCGCGATAGCCTTCCTTGAGCGGCTGGTAGATGCAGGGCACGCCCTTCGACCGCACCGCGGTGACCGCCGGCGACCACATCGACTGGATGATCACCTCGCCCGAGGCCATCAGGTTCACCGACTCGTCGAAGGTCTTCCAGAAGGCGCGGAACTGGCCCTCCTTCTTGGTCTTGATCAGGAAATCGATGGTCTTGTCGATCTCCGCCTTGGTCATGTTGCCCTTGTCGCCGTACTTCACGATGCCCGCCGACTCGCAGATCATCGCGGCGTCCATGATGCCGATCGAGGGAATGTTGAGGATCGAGGTCTTGCCCTTGAACTTCGGGTCGAGCATGTCCTTCCACGAATCGATCTTGCGGCCGACCAGATCCGGACGGATGCCCAGCGTGTCGGCGTTGTAGATCGTCGGGATCATCGTGAACCAGCCGGTCTGGCCCTTGGCGAACTTGGTCGAGCCGGCGCCCTCGACGAAGCCCACCGTGCTCGGCGCCGTACCCTGCGCGACCACGCTGTCGGGCTTGAGCTTGCCCGTGGTGAAGATCGGCACGATCTTGTCGAAGTACTTGATCTTCTTGACGTCCATCGCCTGCAGCACGTTGGCCGGGAAGACCTTCTTGACCATCCAGTACTCGATGTCGGCGATGTCGTAGCTGTTGGGCTGCGTCACCGCGCGCTGCACGACCGCGTCGGAGTCGAGCGCCGTCATCTGCAGCGTGATGCCGAGGTCGGCTTTGCACTTGTCGGCGATCTCGTTGATGTTCGAGACGCCGGTGCCGAACTGGCGCAACGTGATGTTCTTCGTCGTCTGGCCCCAGATGGTCGGGAAGCCGCCGATCGCGCCGCTGCCCAGCGCCGTGCCGGCGAGCGCGGCGGTGCCCTTCAGCATGGTGCGGCGTCCGGGTCCCGCGGTCTTCTTCTCGCTCATGATGCCTCTCCTTCTTCTTCAATGCCCGATGACGTGCATGTCCTCGGGTGCCCAGCCCACCGCCACCGCGTCACCCGGGGCGACCGGCGCGGCGTAGAACTTCGCTTCGGGGACCACGGCCGAGAACGGCTCGAGGCCGGCGATCTCGACGCCGATCTGCACTGATGTGCCGAGATACTCGACCGAGCGCGCCGTGCCGCTCAGCCGCAGGGCGCTGTCGCTCGGCGCGTCGGGCCGGCCGAGCTCGATGCGATCGGCGCGCACCGCGACATGGATATCGCCGCCGGCGTGGCCGTTGGCCGGCACCTTCACGCGCGTGCCGTTGGCGAGGGTCGCGGCGTCGGCGCCGTCGCGCGTCGCCGCCAGCACGTTGTGGCCGCCGATGAATCGCGCGACGAAGGCCGAGGCCGGCCGGTTGAAGATGTCGCGCGGCGGCGCGGCCTGGTCGATGCGGCCCTGGTTCATCACCACGACAAGGTCGGCCAGCGCCATGGCCTCTTCCTGGCCGTGCGTGACGTGGATGAAGGTGATGCCCAGCCGCGTCTGCAGCGCCTTGAGCTCCTCGCGCATCCTCACCCGCAGGAAGGGATCGAGCGCCGACAGCGGCTCGTCGAGCAGCAGCACCGAGGGATCGGTGATCAGCGCCCGGGCCAGGGCCACGCGCTGCTGCTGGCCGCCGGAGAGCTGCGAGGGAAAGCGCTTTGCATAGGGCTCCATCTGCACGCGCTGCAGCAGCTCCAGCGCGCGGCGGCGCCGCTCGGCCTTCTCGACGCCGCGCATCTTGAGGCTGAAGGCGACGTTGTCGACGCAGTCGAGATGGGGGAAGAGCGCGTAGCTCTGGAACATCATCGCCGTGCCGCGTTTGGCCGGCGGCAGGCCGGTGATGTTGTCGCGGCCGAGGATGACGTCGCCCTCGCTCGCCTCCTCGTGGCCGGCGATCATGCGCAGGGTGGAGGTCTTGCCGCAGCCGCTGGGGCCGAGCAGGCAGCAATATGTGCCCGCCGGTATCTTGAGGTTGATGCTGTCGACCGCGAGCGTCTGACCGTAGCGCTTGGTCAGTGCGATCAGTTCGATGTCGGGGGCTCCGACCATCCGCTCGTCTCTCCCGGACGCCTCGGCTTCTGTCCGGGTGCCCGATGCAAGAGCAGTGCCGCGCATCAGCGAGGTGAGCCGATGCCCAAAGGAGCGGCGATCGTCGCGACCGGTCACTGAACAATCCCCCGATGCTGTCTACGGAGTATCCGCCCACAGGCGCGTTTCGGCGATTCCGATTGTGGATTGGGCATATTGCTCGTCGAATGATCACCAATTGTCATCCTGAGCGAAGCGAAGGATCCGGCGGGGGCCCGATCGGGGCCACGATACCGCGAGGTCCTTCGCTGACGCTCAGGACGACGACGTGCGGCTGGCTCGCGTCTTGCGTCTCCGGGACCAGCGGGATCGAGGTGGCGGATGAAGCTGATCGGGGTCGATGTCGGTGGCACCTTCACCGACCTGGTGTTCGCCGACACGGAGGCCGGCAGCACCTTGATCCACAAGGTGCCGACCACCCCCGACGATCCCTCGCGCGGCGTCGTGTCGGGCCTTGTTGCACTGTGCGAGAAATACGGCGTCCCGCGCGAGGCGGTCGACGTGGTGTTCCACGGCACCACCATTGCCACCAACGCCATCCTCGAGCACGACGGCGCGGTCACCGGCATGATCACCTCGGGCGGCTACCGCGACATCCTGCATATCGGCCGCCACCAGCGGCCGCAGCATTACTCGATCATGCAGGACATCCCCTGGCAGGACCGGCCGCTGGTGCGCCGTCGTCATCGCAAGACCGTGCGCGAGCGGCTGATCCCGCCCCGCGGCGAGGTGCTCGACGCGCTCGACGAGGACGGCGTGCGCCTGGCGGTGCGCGAGCTGAAGGAAGCGGGCGTGCAGGCCATCGCCATCTGCTTCCTGTTCTCCTATCTCGATCCGGCGCACGAGGAGCGCGCCCGGCAGATCGTCGCCGAGGAGTACCCTGCCTGCTTCGCGACGACCTCGGCGTCGGTATCGCCGCAGTTCCGCGAGTTCGAGCGTTTCACCACGACGGCGATGAACGCCTTCGTCGGACCCAAGGTGCGCGACTACGTGTCGAAGCTCGAAGGCGACATCGTCGCCTCCGGCTTCGCCGCCGATCTGCGCATCATGGCCTCCAATGGCGGCGTGGCGACGCCGTCCATGGTGTCGGAGCGGCCGGTGCTGACATTGTTGTCGGGACCGGCGGCCGGCGTGATCGGCGGCGACTGGGCCGGTGCGCTGTCGCAACGGCGCAACCTCATCACCTTCGATGTCGGCGGTACCTCGGCCGATATCGGCATCGTCGCTTCGGGCACCTTCGGCGAGGCCACGGCGCGCGACACGTGGATCGCCGGCTTCCCGGTGCTGGTGCCGATGATCGACGTGCACACCATCGGTGCCGGCGGCGGCTCGATCGCCTTCGTCGACAGCGCCGGCGCCTTCAAGGTCGGTCCGCGCTCGGCCGGTGCCGTGCCCGGTCCGGCCGCCTATGGCCGCGGCGGTGCGAAGCCGACGGTGACCGACGCCAACGTCGTGCTCGGACGGCTCGACGCCAGGCATTTCCTCGGCGGCGGCATGGCGCTCGACGAGGTGGCGGCGCGGCGCGTGATCGGCGAGCTGGCGCGCGAGCTCGGCATGGGCGAGCGCGAGGCGGCCGAGGGCGTGATCACCGTGCTCAACGCCAACATGGCCAACGCCATCCGCTCGCGCACGGTGCAGAAGGGCATCGACCCGCGCGACTTCACCCTGGTGGCCTTCGGCGGCGCCGGCCCGCTGCACGGCGCCGAGGTCGCCGCCATGCTGGGCGTGGCAGAAGTGATCGTGCCGCCGCATCCCGGCATCACCTCGGCGGTCGGCCTGCTGATCAGCGATCTGCGCTACGACGCGATCCGCACCGCCTTCCAGGTCTCGACCGCGCCCGATCTGGCGCGGCTGAACGCCGGCTTCGAGTCGATGGCCCGCGAGCTCGAGGCGCGCTTCGCCGCCGACGACATCGACCTCGAGCGGGTAAGCTTCGTCAGGCGCGGCGACCTGCGCTATGTCGGCCAGGGTTACGAGCTGCGTGTCGCCTTCCCCGACGGAACGCTCGACGCGGCGGCGCTGGCCGAGGCCTTCGCGGCCTTCCACGAGGTGCATCGCCGCGAGTACGGCCACCATTTCGCCGACAGCGCGATCGAGATCGTCAACATCCGCCTGGTGGGCGCCGCGGGCGCGGCCGAGATCGCGCGGCCGGCGCCGCCATCAGGTGGCCCGCTGGAGGCCGCGCGCATCCGCACCGGGCTGTGCACCTTCCGCGTCGATGGCGAGCTCACGGACCACGAGACCGCGTTCCTGCTGCGCGACAAGCTGCCGGTCGGCACAGCGATCGACGGCCCGGCCATCGTGCTGCAGATGGACTCCACCACCGTCGTCCCGCCGCGTCACACCGTCACGGCCGACGCGGCCGGCAACCTGATCATCCGCCGTGCGTAGCCGCGCGGCCCACTACCTTCCCCCGGAGGGGGAAGGTGCCCGAAGGGCGGAAGGGGGATGTCGAAGACGAACGCAGGAGTTCGTCTTCGACATCCCCCATCCGGCGCTGCGCGCCACCTTCCCCCTCCGGGGGAAGGTACAGACACTGCCAGGAGCAACACCATGACCAGCGCGACCGCGCGGCAGATCGCCACCAAGCCCGATCGCATCGACCCGATCACCGTCTCTGTGATCCAGGGCGCGCTGGAGAACATCGCCATCGAGATGGGCTACAAGCTCATGCGCATGAGCTACTCCTCGATCATCCGCGAGTCGGAGGACTTCGGCGCGGCGCTGGTCGACGCCGAGGGCAGGGGGCTGGCGGAATCGGCGCAGTCGACGCCGCTGCAATCGGGACCGATCCCGGGCTACGTCAAGGGCGTGCAGCGCATCCTCGCCGAGCGCGGCGAAACGATCCGTCCCGGCGACGTGATCATGCACAACGATGCGTACTCGGGCGCCAGCCACGGACCCGACGTGGCGTTCCTGGTGCCGGTGTTCATCGGCGCGCGGCTGATCGGCTTTGCCGCCACCACGGCGCATCACCTCGACATCGGCGCGCTGTCGCCGGGCTCCTGTGGCATCGTCGAGGCGATCGACGCCTATGCCGAGGGCCTGCAATTCAAGGCGATCAAGGTCTACGACAGGGGCGTGCGCAACGACGCGGTGTGGCAGATCCTGCGCGACAACATCCGCGCCTCGAACCTCGTGGTCGGCGACATGGAGGCGCAGATCGCCGCCGCGCGCATCGGCGCCGAGCGCCTGGTCGAGCTGGTGAACCGCTATGGCCTGGAGCTCTACGAGCAGGCCTGCGAAGCGCTGATGGATCACGCCGAGCGGCTGATGCGGCAGGCGATCGCCCGGCTGCCCGACGGCGTCTATCGCGCCGAGACGGCGATCGACGGCTATCTCGACAGCGACGATCCGGCCAAGAAGGAGCTGCCGATCGTCGTCACCATCACCAAGACCGGCGACGAGATGGTGGTCGACCTCACCGGCACGGCGCCGCAGGTGCCCGACCGGCCGATCAACATGCCGCTGGAGGGCACCGCCGACATCGCCATCTGGCTCACCATCCGCTCGGTGCTGCTCGACACCGCGGTGCACGGCCACATCCCGGTCAATGCCGGCCTGATCCGCCCGATCAGGATCGTGGCGCCCAAGGGCTGCCTCGCCAACCCGAGCTTCCCGGCGCCGACCATCGCGCGCTTCTGCCCCGGCAACCAGCTCGCTGACACCGTGATGAAGGCGCTGGCGCAGGCGGCGCCCTCGAGCGTCTCGGCCGGCATCGGCAATCTCAAGGTGATCGCCTTCTCGGGCCTGAAGGACGACACGCACTGGGTGCACATGGAGATCTTCGAAGGCTCCTATGGCGGCCGCCACGGCAAGGACGGCATGGACGCCGTCGACACGCTCTATGCCAACACCCGCAACAACCCGATCGAGGACATCGAGACCCACCTGCCGCTGCGCGTGCTGCGCTACGAGCTGCGCGAGGACGTCGCCGGCGCCGGACAGTGGCGCGGCGGCCTGGGCTCGGTGCGCGAATTCGCCTTCCTGAGCGACGGCGGCGCCTCGGTCGAGGGCGAGGGCCATCGCTATCGCCCCTGGGGCTTCCAGGGCGGCGGCGAGGGCTTCCCGGCGAAACTCGACCTCGTGCCGCCCTCGGGCGCCGAGCGCGCGCTGCCGTCGAAGGTGCCGCACATGGGCATGAGCACCGGCGGGCGCTTCATCTGCTACGGCCCGGCCGGCGGTGGCTACGGCGACCCGCTCAAGCGCGATCCGCAGGCCGTGCTCGACGACGTGCTCGACGGCTTCATCTCGGTCGAGACGGCGAAGCGCGACTATGGCGTGGTGATCGGCGCCGACATGACGCTCGACGTGGCGGCGACGGCGTCGCGACGTAGCTGAGATCGGACTGACCTCAGCCTGTCACCCTCGCTGCGCTCGGGATGACAGGTGCGCGACCTACGATGCGGCCGGCAGCGTGACGCGGACCCGGGTTCCGCCCGATGCGGCGCTGTCGAAGGCGACGGCGAGGCCCAGCGCCGCCGCGACATCGTCGACAATGGCCAGGCCCAGCCCGCTGCCCGTCGACGCCGGCCCCTTGCGCGCCGGCTGTCGCATCTCGGCCAGCGTCTGCGGCGACATGCCCGGACCGGTGTCGCTCACTTCGACCATCACCGCTGCCGGCGCGATGTCGGCCGAGATCGTCACCGTTCCCGTGGCGGTGTGCTTCACCGCGTTCGACACCAGATTTGAGAACAGGCGCAGCAGCGGCAGGATCGGCTTGTCGAGCAGCGCGTCCACCGGCCGGCAGACGAAGACCAGCCCCTTGGCTTCCGCTTCCTCGCGGAACATCTGCTCCAGCGTGCCCGTCAGCAGCGCGACCGGATAGGGCTCGACCGGCCGATCGGCGACATCGTCCTGCGCGCCGGCTTCGCGGTCGGTCTCCGGATCCGGATCCGACTGGTGCCCCCGCACCAGGTTCTCGAGGTAGTCGAAGGCCTCGGCCAGGCGCTGGCGCGTGGCGGTGTCGTGTCCGGCGCCCTGTCCGGTCACGGCCAGGCGCAACGATGCGAGCGGCTGGCGGATGTCGTGCGAGACGGCGGCGAGCTCGCGCCGACGTGTCGCCGCCAGGTCGCGCGCCCGGGAATAGAGCTTCTCGGTCTCGAACAGCCGGCTGTTGAGCGCGGCGTCGCGCTGGGCGGCGTCGACCTCGCGCAGCAACGCCGCTTCGTGCGCCCGGCGCATCCGCAGCGAGACGCTGGGGACCGTGACGACGATGTCGGCGACGAGGACGATGAAGATCAGGCGGTGCGGGTGGTCCGACAGCCATCCGGGCAGCGCCTCGCCGAGGGCGACGGTGGCGATCGCCCAGACCGCGATCATGGCGGCCGCGACCGCGCCGCCGGCGAACAGCCAGCCCAGCCCCTCGCTCCGCCGGATCAGGCTGGCATGGACCACGGCGTGGGCGGCGATGCCCAGGAGCAGGCCGGCCTCGACCAGATGGATGAGCACGTCCGCCGGCACCACGGCGACAAGCGCGATCGCCGCGAGGAGAAGCCCGGCGAGCCCGTCGCAGGCACGCCGCCAGCGCGGCCAATCCTCGCGCATGCGGCCGGCGACCGGCAGCGCCGCGGCCGCAACCAGCAGCCCCAGCGACAGCGCCGCCAGCGCGTTCCATCCCGGCCAGTCGGGCCAGATGTGCTGGAAGGCGACGCCGTCGATCGCCGCCACCAGCAGCAGCGCCAGCGTGAATAGCCCGGCATAGGACAGCCCCAGCCGGCTGCGGACCGCGAGGCTGAACAACGCGAAGCCGGCAAGCGCGGCGATCGAGGCGCCGTAGAAGAGAGCGGTGCCGGCGGCATCCGATGCCGCGAGGGCGATCATGCGGTGGGCGGGCTCAAGACTCATCGGCAGAGCCCCCGGTCCGGCGGATCGGTGGCGGACGATCAGGCGGGCGCGCTCGCCCGGCGCCAGACGGAAGCCGCCGCTCACCAGAAACCGGGTGGCGACCGGCCGCGCCCCGAAGGTCGTGTCCGGCCCGGTCTCGATCAGCCTCTCGACGCCGCCGCCGGCGCGGGCGAGAAAGACGCTGACATCGGGACGGAAGGGAATGCGGGTCGCGAGATGCCAGGTGTCGGGCCGATCGCCGGTATTGACCAGCTCGATCGAGAGCCAGTGGCGCTCGAGCGGACGGGGCACGACCACGACGGGGCCCGTCAGCGCGACGCCGCCGCCGGCGGCGAAGGCGTCACTTGCCGCCGCGGGCGTCAGCGACGCGGCGGGGTCCGCCAGATCCCGGGTATCGGCGCCGGCGATCGTCCGCCCCTCGCCGGGCAGAAGCTCGATCGCCGGGGCGCGCCCGGACACGATCAGCACGGCCAGCACGGCGAGGAGCGTCGCACGGAGTCGCCATCGCTGCACGATCCGGCGACGCTCGCTCATGGCGGACTCCAACGCCGCGCAGGCGGGGGCAGGGTGATCGCAACCCTGGCCTTGCCTTCCTCCGGAGGGGGAAGGTGGCGCGCGCAGCACGACGGATGGGGGATGTCGCAGCGAGATCGGTGTTCGTCTTCGACATCCCCCATCCACCCTTCGGGCACCGTCCCCCTCCGGGGGAAGGCAAGCCCGGTGTGCGGTGGCCCTGCAGGCGAGGGGAGGCGGCTGTGACGGGCGGGCACGATCCGTTTGCTGTCCGTGTCGTGATCGCCGACGACCATGCGATCGTCCGCTCGGGCCTGCGCGCCGCGCTGGAGGCACCGCGCGCGCTCGCCGGCGTATCGGCGAAGGTCGTCGCCGAGGCCGGCGACGGGCTGGCGGCGATCGCCGCGGTCAAGCGATGGCAGCCCAACCTGCTGCTGCTCGATGTCGCCATGCCGCATGCCGGCGGCATCGAGGTGCTGCTCGAGGTGCGGCGCTGGAGCCCGGCGACGCGCGTCGTGGTCTTCACCGGCATCACCGCCACCGGCCTGGTCGCCGACCTGATCGAGGCCGGCGTCGACGGCCTGTTCTCCAAGGCGGCCGACACCGGCGAGCTGTTCGCGCGCCTGCCGCTGATCCTGCGCGGCGGGCGCTATGTCGCCGGCGCGTTCGTCGAGGCGCTCGAGGCGCCTTCGTCGCGCGGCAGGCTGACCGACCGCGAACGGCAGACGCTGAACATGATCATCGCCGGCCGCTCGAACCGGGAGATCGCCGAGGGCCTGGGCATCAGCATCAAGACGGTCGACAAGCACCGCACCAGCCTGATGCAGAAGCTCGAGGTCTCGTCCGTCGCCCAGCTCGTGGCGCGGGCGCTGAAGGACGGGCTGATCGATCCGGCGCGCGAGCTGTGAGGCGCAAGCCCGTGCCGCGCCAGGCGATGCCGGGCGGATCGTCGTCATGGCGCGCCTCCTGGACGCTCGACGCGGCGTCGGGCGGCTGGAGGCGGTCCGGCGACCGCCTCCAGCCGGCGTTGTCAGACGGTGCGCGCGCAGGTCACCCGGGTCACGTGGTGGCAGTTGTTGAGGATGTTGGTGCAGACCGACTGGTCGCCGATGCGCACCGTCTGGTGCCCGATGCCGGCGACCCGCGACTGGGAGTTCACGGCGCGCTGGAAGCCCTGCTGACGGCAGAAGGTGTCGATCGCCTGGCGCTCGCGGCAGCTGCCCTGGCCGAAGCAGACGTCGAGCCAGCGGCCGCCGACCTGCGGGTTGTTGAACGCCCGCTGCTGCGTCTGGGGCGGTCGCGTCGGACTGCCGCCGGACTGCTCGATGCAGGCCGAGAGCGCGGTGGCGCCGATCAGCGCGATGGCGATGGCGGCGGCGGCGCTCCTGACGCGACGGCTGTGGATGATTCCCGACATGAGCTTTCTCCTCTGTCCCTGACGCCGCACGACGCGGCGTTTCGTTGGCCCGACACTACGGAGGACCGTGTGCCGGTGGCATGGGGTCAACACCCCATTCCGGAGGCGCTCCGTCGGGCACGGGCGCGACGCACCGGTGGCCGGGGACGCGCGATGACTGGTCGATACTCGGGGTTCGTTCAGGCAGTAGTCGATCGGCCCCGGCCGCGCAAGCCGGGATCGCCGAAAGTCGCGGCCCGGGTTTCCGCCGCGCCGCGTTCAACAACGCAATAACGCAAGCCTGACACGCGATGTCGCGATGTGTGCTTCCCCCGGAGGGGGAAGGTGGCGCGCAGCGACGGAAGGGGGATGCCTCAACGCATCAGGTGTCCGTCTTCGACATCCCCCTTGCGCCCTTCGGGCACCTTCCCCCTCCGGGGGAAGGAACACGCTCACCCCAGCCGGTTGATGCCGTCGAAGGCCGCGGTCTTGTAGCACTCCGCCAAGGTTGGGTAGTTGAACACCGTGTTGACGAAGTAGTCGATCGTGCCCTTGTGCGCGAGCACGGCCTGGCCGATGTGGATCAGCTCGCTGGCGCCTTCGCCGATGATGTGTACGCCCAGAAGCTCGCGCGTCTCGAGGTGGAAGATCAGCTTCAGGAGGCCCGAGCTGTCGCCGATGATCTGGCCGCGGGCGATCTCGCGGTAGTTGGCCTTGCCGATCTCGTAGGGGATGCCCTCGTGCGTCAGCTCCTCCTCGGTGCGGCCCACGGTCGAGATCTCGGGGATGGTGTAGATGCCGTAGGGGAACAGCGAGGGCACGCTCTCGGCGACGACGTCGAAGGCATGGCAGGCGGCGCGGCGGCCCTGCTCCATCGAGGTCGAGGCCAGGCTGGGAAAGCCGATCACGTCGCCCACGGCGTAGATGTGCTTCTGGCTGGTCTGGTAGTGCTCGTTGACCTTCAGCCGGCCGCGCTCGTCGGCGTCGACGCCGGCGGCCTTGAGGTCGAGCGTCGCGGTGGCGCCGGTGCGGCCGATGGAATAGAGCGCCGCCTCGCTGACGATCTGCTTGCCCGACACCAGGGTGACACGCACCCGCTCGCCGCGCTCGTCGGCGAAGGGCTCGATGCCCCTGACCTCCTCGCCGAGTCTCAGCGTGACGCGGTGCTCGTGCATCTGGTAGGCCAGCGCGTCGGTGATCTCGCGATCGATGAAGGGCAGCAGCCGGTCGCGCTTGTCGACCAGGGTGACGCGCACGCCCAGCACCGAGAAGATGGTGGCGTACTCGATGCCGATGACGCCGGCGCCGATCACCGTCAGCGTGCGCGGCAGCTTCTTCAAGGTCATCACATCGTCGCTGATCATGATGCGCTGGCCGTCGAAGGGGATGGCGCCGTCGCGCGTCGCCTGCGTGCCCGAGGCGATCACGACGTGCGCGGCGGTGACGTTGCGGATGTTGCGGCCGGGCACGTCCTCGATGCGCACGGTGTGCGGATCGGCGAAGACGGCGTTGCCGATCGCCACCTCGATGCGGTTGCGCTGCAGCTGGTGGCGGGTGACGTCGATCTCGTGGCGGATGACGTGGGCGGTGCGGAAATGCAGGTCCTCGATGGTGATGTTCTGCTTCACCTGGTAGGAGGCGCCGTAGATGCCGCGCTCGCGATGGCCGCTCAGATGCAGCACCGCCTCGCGCAGCGTCTTGGACGGGATGGTGCCGGTGTTGATGCAGACGCCGCCGACCACGTCCTGGCGCTCGACCAGCATCACGCGCTTGCCGATCTTGGCCGCCTGGATCGCGGCGCGCTGGCCGGCCGGCCCCGAGCCGATCACCACCAGGTCGAAATCATGCGCCATCCGTGAACTCCCCCGAAGCCCGTCCACAGTCTATGGGCGCTGATTGTTAAAGCGCGATGCAAATCGTGCTATGCTCACACCCAGCGTCGGAAATGCCGGAGCGTGAGCGCCGATGCGGTAGTTGCCATCCCGCTGGCGATCCCCCTTCCATCCCCTGTCATCCTCTTCCATCCCCCTGCCATCCCCACCTGCCATCCCGGTGTCATCCCGGTGCCATCCCCCTTCCATCCCCCCAGCTCTCCCCACCCCCTAAAGGGGGTGGGGAGAGCTTCAAGGACAAGACGCTGCGCTTTCGCTCCGCGTCTTGCCTTCAGAGCGGCGGCTCGGCGCTGCCGGGCCGGGCGCCGAGGAT
The DNA here is from genome assembly GCA_019635875.1 of Alphaproteobacteria bacterium. Classification (NCBI taxonomy): domain Bacteria; kingdom Pseudomonadati; phylum Pseudomonadota; class Alphaproteobacteria; species Alphaproteobacteria bacterium. The sequence continues at coordinate 591,585 of JAHBYP010000003.1, read as the reverse complement.
GGTGCGGGTGAGCACGATCAGCGGCAGCAGGCCGACGGCGACGATGGTCAGCGCCGCGGTCGAGGCCTCGGCCAGGCGCTCGTCGCGGGTCAGGTTCCAGGCCTGCACGGCGAGCGTGTCGAAGTTGAAGGGCCGCAGCATCAGGGTGGCGGGCAGCTCCTTCATCGCGTCGACGAAGACGATCAGACCGGCGGTGGCCAGCGCGCCCCTGAGCATCGGCGCGTGCACGCGGCGCAGGGTCTCGCCCGGCGCGGCACCCAGCGTGCGGGCGGCGCCGTCGAGGTTGGGCGTGACCTTGGCCAGGCCGGCCTCGATCGGCTGCAGGGCGGCGGCGAGGAAGCGCACGACCAGGGCGTAGACCACGCCGGCGACGGTGCCGGTGATCAGCAAGCCGGTCGAGATGCCGAGATGGGCGCGCAGCCAGGCGTCGAGCGCGTTGTCGAAGGCGGCCACCGGCGCCAGCACGCCGACAGCGATGACGATGCCCGGCACGGCGTAGCCCAGACCGGCGAAGCGCGCGACCCAGATCGCGGGGCCGCGGCGCGTGATGCGGGCGGCATAGGCCAGGCCCAGCGCGATCAGCACGGTGAAGATCGCCGCCAGCGCCGCGACGGTGACGCTGTTGAGCGCCAGGCTGACGTAGCGCGCGCCCCATTGCGCATCGCCGGAGAACAGCGAGAAGCGCAGCAGGACCAGGGCCGGGATCACGAAGCCGATGGCCAGCGGCACGGCGCAGGCGAGCGTGGCGGCGATGGCGCGCCAGCCGGTCAGCCGATTCGCCGGCAGCGGGCGGTAGCGCGGCGTGGTGTGGTGGAAGCGGCGATCGGCGCGCGAGCGGCGCTCGATCGCCAGCAGGGCCAGCGCGAAGATCAGCAGCACGCTGGCGAGCTGGGCGGCGGCCACCTTGTCGTTGAAGGTGAACCAGGCGCGGTAGATGCCCGTGGTGAAGGTTCCGACCTCGAAATAGGCGACGGCGCCGAAATCGGCCAGGGTCTCCATCAGCGCCAGCGCCGTGCCGGCGGCGATGGCGGGGCGCGCCAGCGGCAGCGCGACATGCGCGAAGTTGCGCCACGGCCCGTTGCCCAGGATGCGGCCGGCGTCGAGCGCGCAGACCGATTGCTCGATGAAGGCGGTGCGGGCGAGCAGGTAGACATAGGGATAGAGCACGAAGACGAACATCGTCGCGGCACCGCCGACCGAGCGGATCTCGGGGAACCAGTAATCGCGCGCGCCCCAGCCGAAGGCCTCGCGCAGGACGCTCTGCACCGGGCCGGAGAATTGCAGCAGGTCGGTCCAGGTATAGGCCATGACATAGGCCGGCACGGCGAGCGGCAGGGCGAGCGCCCATTCGAACAGCCGCCGGCCGGGGAAGCGGCACATCACCACCAGCCAGGCCGTGGCAGTGCCGATGATCATCGTGCCGAAGGCGACGGCCAGCAGCAGCACCACGGTGTTGAGCAGGAATTCGGGCAGGACGATCCACGCCGTCTCGCGCCACTCGGTGCCGCTGGGCCGCAGCAGATGCACGAGGATGCCCAGCACCGGGATCGCCACCAGCACGCCGATGGCCAGGGCGGCCGCGGACAGCAGGCTCGGCCGGTGGCGGACCGGTACGGCGACGGATGCTTGGATGCTCATCGGCGTAATTTGTCACACATCCTTGACCAAACCTTCGCCGCATTGTCGCAGCGCGGCGCCGGGGTGCCGAAATGATTCCTTATTTCAAGACGTTATGGGCCTTGTCCACAGCCGCGAGGGGCGGTTATAGATTCGCCAGCCGCCCGATCGGCGCCGAAGAGGGTCGGCGTCGAGGAAACAGGCGCAGGGAAGAGCCTCGAAGAGGTCTGGCAGCACGTCGCTGGTGGCAGATCCGACCGGCATCGACGCAACCGCCCTGTCGCCGCCCGCTGCCCGAGCGGGTCCGGTCGCGGCGGGCGGGCAGGTCCCGGTCAGGCCATTGGTGTGAAGCTTGCAGGGCCTTGACCGTCCAGCATGCGACTTTCCGCACTTCTCACCATCGCCGTCACCGTCGCCGCCACCTTCGGCGCGTGGAGCCTGTTCACCCGCACCTATGACGCGCCGCCGATCGAGGGGCTGCTGCACGGCGTGACCTACGCGCCCTTCGCCAAGGACCAGGACGCCGCGCGCGGCGACAAGCCGCGCGTCGAGCAGATGGAGCGCGACATGCGCACGCTCGCCGGGCGCGTGCGCTACATCCGCACCTACACGGCGCTCGACGGCGTCGACCAGGTCGCGCGCATCGCCGACCAGTACGGCATCCGCGTCATCGCCGGCGGCTGGGTCGATCATCGCGTCGAGATCTCGCAGCGCGACGTCGCCGCCCTGATCCGCATGGCCAGCGCCAACGCCAACGTCGATCGCGTGCTGGTCGGCAACGAGACCATCCTGCGCTGGGACGGCAACCCGCTGAAGAACACCGACCTCAGCCCGGCCCAGCTGATCCGCTACATCAGGCACGTGAAGCGCAACGTGAAGGTGCCGGTGTCGACCGCCGAGCCCTGGCACATCTGGCTGAAATACCCCGAGCTGGCGCGCGAGGTCGACTACATCGCCATCCACTCGCTGCCCTACTGGGACGAGAAGTCGAACGAGGAGAACGTCGCCTACCTCAAGCGCCGCATCGAGGAGCTGCGCGCCGTCTACCCGACCAAGAACATCATCGTCACCGAGGTCGGCTGGCCCTCGAACGGCGCCTCGCGCATCAGCCGCGGCGACGGCATGGCCGTCCTGAAGTCGGCCTCGCCGGCGCTGCAGGCCAAGCACGTGCGCGAGGCCATCGACTTCCTGCGCCGCGAGAAGATCGACCATTTCGTCATCGAGGCCTTCGACCAGCCGTGGAAGAGCCACGACCTCGAGGGCATGGCGGGCGGCTACTGGGGCATGTGGGACGCCGAGCGCCAGCCGAAATTCGCCTGGAGCGGGCCCATCGTCGCCTTCCCGGAATGGTGGAAGCTGGCCGCGTGGTCGCTGGCGGTGGCGCTGCCGATCATCCTCGGCTTTCTCGCGCTGTGGCGCGGCATGAGGCCGATCGGCGAGCTCGTCTTCGCCGGGCTGACCGCCGCCGCCGCGTCGGGCATGGTCTACGCCGTCTACGCGGGCTTCGGCATCTACATGACCACCTGGCAGGTTCTCGGCTGGAGCGTGCTGCTCACCTTCCTGCTGGTCAGCCTGGTGATGGTGCTGACGCAGGCGCTGGAGCTGGTCGAGGCGATCTGGACGCGGCGCTGGAAGCGCGAGGTGCCCCTGCCGCCGGTGGCTGCGAACGCCGACCGTCGCTGGCCCAAGGTCTCGCTGCACGTGGCGATCTGCAACGAGCCGCCGGCCATGGTGATGCAGACGCTGGATTCTCTCGCGGCGCTCGACTATCCGAGTCTCGAGGTCATCGTCATCGACAACAACACCCGCGACCCGGCGATCTGGCGGCCGGTCGAGGAATACTGCAAGTCGCTGGGTGAGCGCTTTCGCTTCTTCCATTTCGACGAGATGAAGGGCTTCAAGGCCGGCGCATTGAACTACGTGCTGAGCCAGACCGCGCCCGACGCCGAGATCGTCGCGGTGATCGACAGCGACTACGTCGTGCGCAAGGACTGGCTGCGCTCGCTGGTGCCGCAGTTCGACGATCCGAAGATCGGCTTCGTGCAGGCGCCGCAGGACCACCGCGACTGGCGCGACGACCGCTTCAAGGAGATGCTGAACTGGGAGTACGCCGGCTTCTTCGACATCGGCATGTGCCTGCGCAACGAGTACGACGCCATCATCCAGCACGGCACGATGACGCTGATCCGCCGCAGGCTGATGGACGAGCTGGGCGGCTGGGCGACGTGGTGCATCTGCGAGGACACCGAGCTTGGCCTGCGCATGATGCAGCAGGGCTACGGCGCCACCTACAGCCGCGAGCGCTTCGGCCACGGGCTCACCCCCGACCATTTCGCCGGCTACAAGAAGCAGCGTTTCCGCTGGGCCTACGGCGCGATGCAGATCCTCAAGGGCCATGCGCGCTCGATCCTGTCGAACGGCACGCGGCTGACCTCCTGGCAGAAGTACCATTTCGTCGCCGGCTGGCTGCCGTGGTTCGCCGACGCGCTCAACGTGATCTTCACCGTCACCGGCATCTTCTGGGCGCTGGGCGTGCTGGTCGCGCCGGCCTGGGTGCCGCTGCCGCCCGACGTCTTCCTGATCCCGACGCTCGCGCTGTTCATCTTCAAGCTGGCGTACTCCTTTGCGCTCTACGCCAATCGCGTCGGCTGCACCTTCCGGCAGAGCGTCGGCGCCTCGCTCGCCGGCCTGTCGCTGACCTACACCGTGGGCCGCGCCGTGCTCTACGGCATCTTCACCAGCAAGCTGCCTTTCATGCGCACGCCGAAGATGGATTCGCGCGCCACCATCGGCAAGGCGCTGGCCATGGCGCGCGACGAGGCGGTGCTGGCCGGCCTGCTGTGGTTCGCCGCCGCCGGCATCTGGCTGTCGCTCGGCGGCATCGATCCCGACGCGCGGCTGTGGTCGGCGCTGCTGATGGTGCAGTCGCTGCCCTATGCGGCCGCGGTCTGGGTCTCGCTGGTCAACGCCATGGAGCAGGTGCGCCAGACGCGGCTGCTGCTGGCGCCGGAGCCCGAGGCGCCGGCCCCCGGCGAGCGCCCGCTCATCCAGCCAGCGCAGTAGCATCTCGCCGCGCTCCGAAGCACCTCGCTGTCATCCCGAGCGCAGCGAGGGATCCAGGCTGGCACCGGATCCCGCGCTGCGCTCGGGATGACAGATTGGATCAGAACTCTTCCAGCAGCCTGCCGAAGCCCGGCACCTTGTCGTCGATGCCGTTGGCGCGCAGCGCGTGCCAGTAGGTCGCGGTGTTGATGGCGATCACCGGCTTGCCGAGCCACAACTCGGCCGCCGCGGCGAGGCGCACCATCGAGAGGTTGGTGCCGACCTGCACCAGCGCGTCGACGTCGTCGCCGTCGAGCCTGCGCAGCGCGTCGCGGCATTGCGCCGGCGTCACCTCGGCGATGCCTGTCCACGAGTTGCACTGCAGGGCGACGTCGCGCACGACCTCGACGCCGATGTCGCGGAAGTAGCCTTTGACCTCGGCGTTCATCACCGGCCAGTAGGGCGTCAGCACGGCGATGCGCCTGATGCCGCCATAGGCTTTCAGCGCCGCCGCGGTGGCGTGGCTGCCCACCGTCATCTTCAGGCCGGTGAATTCCTCGATCTTCGTGACAAAGGCATCGGCGCCCTTCAGCCCGCCGAAGAACGACAGCGCGGAGATGCCCATCACCAGGTAGTCGGGCTCGAGCGTCATCGCGCTCCTGACCGCGTCCATGACGTTGTCGCCGATCACCTGGATGCCGGCGCGGAAGCTGTCGTTGGAGAGCGCCTTGTTGTTGGGCGTGAAGATGCGGCTGTAGTGGTTGGTGACGCCGCGCGGGCGCATGTCGTCGAAATCGGGCTGCACGATCGTGTTGGTCGACGGCGCCATGACGGCAAGCTTGCGCCGCCAGCCCAGAACGTCACGCATTGGATTTCTCCTTCCCCCGGAGGGGGAAGGTGGCGCGCGCAGCGCGACGGAAGGGGGATGTCGAAGACGAACTCCTGCGTTCGTCTTCGACATCCCCCTTCCGCCCTTCGGGCACCTTCCCCCTCCGGGGGAAGGTATATCAAACCAGGCGGGCCGCGGCGCGCTTCACCGCTTCGGCGCGTTGCGACTGGCGCGCGCTCGCCATCTCGGTGATGCGCCGGGTGAGCTCCGGTCCGGCACCCTGCGGCGAGCCGGCGTCGAACGGCGGGTGCGGGTCGTACTCGATGCCGAGCTGGATGGCGCGCGCGACGTCCTCGCCGGCGACCTCGGCCGCGACCTTGAGCCCGAAATCGATGCCCGCCGTGACGCCGCCGCCGGTGATGGTGTTGCCGTCGACCACGACGCGCTCGCGCACCGGCGTGGCGCCGAAGGCCGCGAGCATGTCCATCGACATCCAGTGCGTCGCCGCGCGCTTGCCCTTCAGCAGGCCCGCCGCGCCCAGCACCAGCGAGCCGGTGCAGACCGAGGTGACGTAGCGCGCGCCCTTGGCCTGGCGGCGCAGGAACGACAGCGTCTCCTCGTCCTCGAGCAGCGCGTTCATGCCGCTGCCGCCGGGCACGCAGACCAGATCGAGCTGCGGGCACTCGGCAAAAGTCATGTCGGGAACGAGCTTGAGGCCACCGCCGGCGACCACCGGCTCGCGGCTCTTCCAAACCAGGAAGGTCTGCGCATCGGGCAGCTTGCTCAGCACCTCCCACGGCCCGGTCATGTCGAGCTGGGTGATGTCGGGAAACACCAGGAAGCCGATGCGGAAGGGGGCGCCGGTCATGTCGATCTCCCTCGAAGAGCAATGAGGACAGGTTAGCGCGTGACGCCGGATGGCTGGAATGACAATATCCCGTGGATTCCTGCCAAGAGGCTTTCATGCCCGCCGTCGCCCCGCGCACCGTCGTCTTCACGCTCTTCGCCGACTTCCAGCTGCTCGACGTCGCCGGCCCGCTGGAGAGCTTCTCGCTCGCCGAGCGTCTTGGCGGCACGCCGGCCTACGATCTGCGGCTGCTGTCGGTCGACGGCGGCTTGGTGAGAAGTTCCTCCGGTGCGGCGTTGCTCACGGAGAAGCTCGCGACCTTCGCGCGCCGCCGCATCGACACGCTGATCGTGCCCGGCGGCCATGGCGTGCTCGATGCCGCCGACGATGCGCGCCTGGTGCGCTGGGTCGCCCGGCACGCGACGCGCGCGCGGCGCGCCGGCTCGGTATGCTCCGGCACCTTCGTCGTCGCCGAGGCCGGGCTGCTCAAGGGCAGGCGGGCGGCGACGCACTGGAGCCGCTGCGATCAGCTGGCGCGGCGCTTTCCCGATCTCACCGTCGAGCGCGACGCGATCTTCGTGCGCGACGGCGCGATCTTCACCTCGGCCGGCGTGACCGCGGGCATCGATCTCGCCCTGGCGCTGATCGAGGAGGATCTCGGCCGCGACCTCGCCATGCAGGTGGCGCGCCACCTCGTGGTCTTCATGCGCCGGCCCGGCGGCCAGTCGCAGTTCAGCGCGCCCTTCGCCGCGCAGCTGCGCGACAGCGACGGCAGCTTCGACGAGCTGCATCGCTGGATCGCCGGCAACCTCGAGCGTGACCTCTCGGTCGAGGCGCTGGCGGCGCGCGCCGGCATGAGCCCGCGCCACTTCGCGCGCGTCTATCGCGAGCGCACCGGCCAGACGCCGGCCAAGGCCGTCGAGCGCTTCCGTCTCGAAGCCGCGCGCCGCGCGCTGGAGTCCAACGAGGCGCGTCTCGACATCGTGGCGCGCGACACGGGCCTCGGCGGCGCCGACCGCCTGCGCACCCTGTTCCGCCGCCGGCTCGGCGTCGCCCCACGCGCCTACCGCGCGAGCTTCGCGGCCACGGCGGCGTCGCCCTGAGCGCAGCGAAGGACCTCGCGGTGGTGCGAACGGACACCACGGATCCACCTGGCCGCGATACCGCGAGGTCCTTCGCTGCGCCCAGGACGACAGTCAGCGCTCGGCGCGCATGCCTGTCGGGCGTTCGTTGACCGAAAGCGACGGGCCGCTGCGCGCTTCCAGGCGGGCGGCGAGGTCGTCGGCGGGATTGGGCTCGGCCGGCATTGCCTCCTTGTCCGCGGCGCGGCGGCGGAAGGGCAGGCCGATCAGCCACCACAATCCCTTGCCGATCAGCCAGACGACGATGCTGATCTCGGCGAAGAGCAGCATCTTCTCGGCGGCGAAGGCGCGCAGCGCCGCCTCGACCCTGCCGCTGCCGTCGAGCGCGTCGCCCACCGACCTGATCAGCCACAGATTGGCGTCGAAGCCGCTGTTCATGACGCGCGCGTCGAACCACCACAGCGCCAGCAGCGCGGCCAGGGTCAGCAGGTAGCGCGAGGCGCCGATCAGCGGCACCAGCCCGGCGTTGAGGATCGGGTTCTGGATCTTCACGTCAGGCAGTGTAGCCGAGCGAACGGCCATGCTGCCAGAACCGGGAGCGCCGGCAGTTCCGGGCTACTCGAACGCCAGGTCGGCGGGCGAGATCAGCACGCCGAACTGGGCGCACCAGATCACCACGCTGGGAAAGGCCTTGAGGTCGACGCCGTCGGGGATGGCGTATCTCTGGCTGCCCTTGAACGAGCGCAGCCTGCCGAGGTCGACGAACATGGTGTCGCGCACGTCGGCGGTCTGCCGGACCTTCTCCCGGGGCACGAGATAGACATGGAAGGCCGGGCCGGGGCCGACCTCGAAATTGGCGTTCAGGTGCACCACGCGGCGATACACCGTGACATCGCCCCTGCCGTAGTGGACCGGATCGGCGGGATTGGCGTGGATGAAGCGGCCGCGCGCCGTCAGCCCGACGCGGTCCTCGTCGCTGAGCGTGTCCATCGCCGTCGGCGGTGGAAAAACATAGGGATAGGCGAAAAAGCCGACGGCCACGCCGAAGGCCGTGCCCAGCATGCCGCCGATCAGGAAAATCGCGATACCGCGCCACATGGCCGTCGCTCCGAACCGCCCTCGCCGCGCACAGCCTAGCATCCGGGTCGCGGGCCTTGGCATCACGCGTGCTTGTGTTTTCGCCGGCCGGGACTTGTCCGGCGCCCGGCTGATGATACTGTTCCGTTGTCGTGGCCCCCGTACCGGAGTGTTGGGGCCGCTTACCAGGGAGTTGGGGATGGTGAAACATTGGAAGGCGTTGGCCGCCGCCGTGGCGATGGCCGGCGCGATGTCGCTGGCAACTCCGCCGGCGGCACAGGCCCAGCAGACGCTGCGCGTGGTCATGCACTCGGATCTGAAGATCCTCGATCCGATCTGGACCACCGCCTACATCGTGCGCAATCACGGCTATCTCGTCTGGGACACGCTGTTCGCGATGGACGAGAAGTTCGAGGTCAAGCCGCAGATGGTCGACACGTGGAAGGTCAGCGACGACAAGCTGACCTACACCTTCACCCTGCGCGACGGGCTGGAGTGGCATGACGGCAAGCCGGTCACGGCCGAGGACTGCGTCGCCTCGATCAAGCGCTGGGGCGCCAAGGATTCGATGGGCCAGAAGCTCCTGAGCGCCACCAAGGAGCTCAAGGTCGTCGACGCCAAGACCTTCACGCTGACGCTGAAGGAACCCTACGGCCTGGTGCTGCAGTCGCTCGGCAAGCCGTCGTCGAACGTGCCGTTCATGATGCCGGCCAGCGTGGCCGCGACCGATCCCAACAAGCAGATCGAGGCCAGCCAGGTGATCGGCTCGGGCCCGTTCATCTTCCGCGGCAACGAGTGGAAGCCGGGCGAGAAGGTGGTCTACGTCAAGAACCCGAAATACAAGCCGCGCAACGAGCCGCCTTCGGGCCTCGCCGGCGGCAAGGTGGTCAAGATCGACCGCGTCGAATGGATCGTGATGGCCGACGTGCAGACGGCGACCAACGCCTTGATCGCCGGCGAGATCGACATGATCGAATCGCCCGGCCACGACCTGCTGCCGATCCTGGCCAAGGAGAAGAGCATCAAGCTGTTCAGCGCCAACCCGACCGGCAACCAGTACACGTTCCGCTTCAACGTGCTGCACAAGCCGTTCGACAACCCGAAGATCCGCCACGCCGCGCTGGTGGCGATGAGCCAGGAGCCGTTCCTGCAGGCGGTGATCGGCGACGCCAAATGGTACAAGACCTGCAAGGCGATGTTCATCTGCGGCACGCCGCTTGAAAGCATGGCCGGCATGGATGGCGTGCTGAACGGCGACTCGGCCAAGGCCGCCCAGCTGCTGAAGGACGCCGGCTATGACGGAACGCCGGTCGTGCTGATGCAGTCGACCGACCTGCAGGTGCTGACCAACCTGGCGCCGGTCGCCAAGGCGCAGCTCGAGAGGGCCGGCTTCAAGGTCGACATGCAGTCGATGGACTGGCAGACCCTGGTGGCGCGGCGCACCAAGAAGGATCCGCCGAATGCCGGCGGCTGGAACGCCTTCCTGACCTCGTGGGTGGCGGCCGACATCCTCAACCCCGTCATGGCCGGGTTCTTCAACGCCTCCTGCGACAAGGCGATGTTCGGCTGGCCCTGCGACGAGCAGATCGAGAAGCTGCGCGATCAGTTCGCCAAGGAGACCGATCCGGCCAAGCACAAGGCGATCGTCGAGGCGATCCAGAAGCGCTGGACCGAGTACCCGACCCACGTCCACCTCGGTCAGTGGAATCAGCCCTTCGCGCTCAGCACCAAGCTCGAGGGCAACATGGTGGCGCCCGTGACCGTGTTCTGGAACGTTTCGAAGAAGTAGCCGGCGCCTCGCGCGCCAATCGGACGGCGGCCTTCGGGCCGCCGTTCACATTTGGGGCAGGGGCAATCGCGACTGCCTAATCCTTCGGCATTCGCCCTTGTGCTGGATGGCTGCGATGGTAGGTTCTGATCAACCAGGAAGCCGAGGCATCGGCCGGCGGGTGGGCCCGCATGGCGGAGCATCGTAGGCACGATGTTTGCTCTCCAGGCTCCTGGACACGCGATGCGGTCGGATGGGGGCGCCCCCGGGCGCCGGGGACCTGACGCCGCGCACAGGGAGGGGCAGTTCATGATCACGAAATCGACCCGTAGGGCCGTCGTCCTCGGCGCCGCGCTGGTGGCCGGCACCCTGGCGTTCGGCGCCGTGGCCCAGGCCCAGAGCACGCTGCGCGTCGTGCAGCACGGCAACCTCACCATCCTCGATCCGGTGTGGACGACCGCCTACGTCACGCGCAACCACGGCTACCTGATCTACGACACGCTGTTCGCCGCCGACGAGAAATTCGCCATCAAGCCGCAGATGGTCGACAAGCACGAGGTCAGCGCCGACAAGCTCACCTGGACCTTCACCCTGCGCGATGGGCTGGAATGGCACGACGGCCAGCCGGTCAAGGCCGAGGACTGCACCGCCTCGCTCAATCGCTGGTCCAAGCGCGACCCGATGGGCCAGAAGCTGTTCGACTTCGTCAAGGAGCTGAAGGTCATCAACGACAAGACTTTCCAGATCGTGCTGAAGGAGCCGTACGGCCTGGTGCTCGATTCGCTCGGCAAGCCGTCGTCGAACACGCCCTTCATGATGCCCAAGCGCATCGCCGAGACCGACGCCTTCCAGCAGATCAAGGAGTATGTCGGCTCCGGCCCGTTCATCTACCAGACGGCGCAGTCCAAGCCGGGCGAGCGGCATGTCTACCTGAAGAACCCGAAGTACAAGCCGCGCTCGGAGCCCGCCTCGGGCCTGGCCGGCGGCAAGGTGGTCAAGGTCGACCGCGTCGAGCTGATCGAGATGCCCGACACGCAGACCCAGGCCAACGCGCTGCTCGCCGGCGAGATCGACATCGTCGAGGCGCCGCCGCATGACCTGCTGCCCGTGCTGACCAAGGACAAGAGCATCGTGCTCGACGACTGGAACCCGCTGGGCCACGTCTTCGTCATCCGCTTCAACCACGTGGTCAAGCCGTTCGACAATCCCAAGGTCCGCCTGGCGGCGCTCCACGCCATCAACCAGGAAGACTATCTCAAGGCCACGATCGGCGACGCCAAGTACTACAAGGTGTGCGGCGCCGCCTTCATCTGCGGCACGCCCAACGGCACCGAAAAGGGCGGCGAGATCCTGATCAAGTCCAACTTCGAGAAGTCCAGGGAGCTGCTCAAGGAGGCCGGCTACGACGGCACGCCGATCGTGCTGATGCAGTCGACGACACTGCCGGTGCTTACCAACACCGCGCCGGTGACCAAGGCACTGCTCGAGCAGGGCGGCTTCAAGGTCGACATGCAGTCGATGGACTGGCAGACCGTGGTGACGCGGCGTACCAAGAAGGATCCGGCCGACAAGGGTGGCTGGAACGTCTTCCACACCTATTCGGTGTCGGCCGACGCGTTGAATCCGATCTCCAACTCCTACTTCGTCGCCGCCGACGGCAAGCAATGGTTCGGCTGGCCGGTCGATGCCGAGATGGAGAAGCTGCGCGACGCCTATGCGCGCGAGACAGATCCGGTGAAGCAGAAGGATCTCGCCGAGAAGGTCCAGCTGCGCGCGCTGGAAACCGGCCAGTTCGGCTGGATCGGCCAGTGGTACGGCCCGGGCGCGCGCCGCAGCAACGTCACCGGCTGGCTCAAGGCGCCGATTCCCGTATTCTGGAACATCGAGAAGACCGGCAAGTAGCCGGTCTTCGCTTCCATCGGTCCGACATATGTTCGCGTTCATCGCAAGGCGCCTGGTCGCCACGCTTCCCGTTCTGCTCTTCGTGGCGATCTTCGTCTTCATGCTCTTGCGGCTGACGCCGGGTGATCCGGCGGCGGTCATCGCCGGCGACAACGCCACCTCCGACCAGGTTGACGCGATCCGCGCCAAGCTCGGCCTCGAGGAGCCGCTGCACACCCAGTTCTTCATCTGGTCGGGCAAGGTGCTGGCTGGTGATTTCGGCGAGTCGTTCTTCTTCAAGAAGACGGTGGCCGAGCTCATCATCCAGCGCATCGAGCCCACGGCGATGCTGGCGCTGTGCACGCTCCTGCTGGCGGTGTCGATCGCCGTGCCGCTGGGCGTACTGGCGGCGGCGAAGCAGGGCGGCTGGGTCGACCGGCTCGTCATGGGCTTTTCCGTGATGGGCTTCTCGGTGCCGGTGTTCGTCGTCGGCTACCTGCTGATCTATGTCTTCGCCATCCTGCCCTGGGAGATCCCGATCCCGTGGACCGGCACGGTGCTCGATCTCGGCGGCCAGTGGCTGCCGGTGCAGGGCTACAGGCGCATCTCCGAGGGCTTCGGCGACTTCATCATCCGCCTGATCCTGCCCAGCATCACGCTGGCGGTGATCTACATCGCGCTGGTCTCGCGCATCACGCGCGCCAGCGTCATCGAGACGCTGGGGGAGGACTACATCCGCACCGCGCGCGCCAAGGGCCTGCCGGCGCGAACCGTGCTGCTGCGCCACGCGCTGCGCAATGCGGCGGTGCCGATCATCACCGTCATCGGCATCGGCATCGCGCTGCTGATCGGCGGCGTGGTCGTGACCGAAAGCGTCTACAACATTCCCGGGATCGGCCGATTGACGGTCGACGCGGTGCTGGCGCGCGATTTCCCGGTGATCCAGGTCGTGATCCTGATGTTCAGCTTCGTCTATGTGCTGATCAACCTGCTGATCGACATCGCATACAGCTTCTTCGATCCGAGGATCCGCTATTGACCATCGCGCTCGAAAACGAAGTCGACGCAGCAGCAGCACGCGCCGCCGCAGTCGCCCGTCCCAGCGTCTGGGTCCGCCTCCTGCGCAACGTCAGCGTGCGCATCGGCGGCGTGATGGTGCTGATCATGATCGTCATCGGCCTGGCGGCGCCGCTGCTCGGCACCGTCGATCCGGTGCGCATCGATCCGACCTCGCGCAACCGCAAGCCGGGCATGGAGGTCACGACCCGGCTCGACGACGGCACCCAGGTCAAGCGCACCGCCCACATGGGCACCGACAGCCTGGGTCGCGACATCTACAGCCGCGTGATGTACGGCGCACGCGTCTCGCTGATCGTCGGCATCACGGTGGCGGCGCTGAGCATCGCCGTCGGCGTCTTCATCGGCCTGGTGTCCGGCTATATCCGCTGGCTCGACGGCATCGTCATGCGCATCATGGACGGGCTGATGGCGATCCCCGGCATCCTGCTGGCGATCGGCCTGGTGTCGCTGTTCCGCGCCGGCCTGGGCACCGTGATCTTCGCCATCGTCGTGCCCGAGATCCCGCGCGTCGTGCGCCTGGTGCGCTCGGTCGTGCTGTCGGTGCGCGAGGAGCCCTATGTCGAGGCGGCGATCTCGGTGGGCACGCCGCTGCCCAAGATCCTGTGGCGGCACATCCTGCCCAACACCATCGCGCCGGTGATCGTGCAGGGCACCTTCATCTGCGGCGCGGCGATCCTCGCCGAGGCGACGTTGAGCTTCCTCGGGCTGGGCATCCCCACCGACACCCCGACCTGGGGCAACATCATGGCCGAAGGACGCCAGTTCTTCCGCGTCCATCCGCACAACATCCTGTACCCGGCGATCTTCCTCGCCATCACGGTGCTGGCGGTCAACATGCTGGGCGACGGTCTGCGCGACACGCTCGATCCCAAGATGAGCAAGCGGGTCTGAGCGATGAATGCCAGTAGCGTGGGTGAGGGGCGCCCGGTTCTCGACGTGCGCGATCTGTCGATCGCGCTGCCCAAGGGCGGCGACCGCCCCTTCGCCGCCGAGAAGGTGAGCTTCACCGTCAAGACCGGCGAGATCGTCTGCCTGGTGGGTGAGTCGGGTTCGGGCAAATCGGTGATCGCCCAGGGCGTGATGGGCCTGCTGCCCAAGGCGCTGCCGGTGGCCGCCGGGCAGATGCTGCTCGACGGCGAGGACGTGGCGCAGGCGAGCGAGGCGCGGCTGCGCGAGCTGCGCTGCGTGCGCATGGCGATGATCTTCCAGGAGCCGATGACCGCGCTCAACCCGGTCATGACCTGCGGCGACCAGATCGACGAGGTGCTGCGCGAGCACACCCAGATGCCGGCCGAGGAGCGCAAGCGCAAGATCATCCAGATCTTCGAGCAGGTGCGCATGCCCGAGCCGCCGCGCATCTACGCCTCCTATCCGCATCAGCTCTCGGGCGGCCAGCGCCAGCGCGTGATGATCGCCATGGCCCTGGTGCTCGAGCCGGCGCTCTTGATCGCCGACGAGCCGACCACGGCGCTCGACGTCACGACGCAGGCGCAGATCCTGCAGCTGATCAAGGACATCCAGCGCGAGAAGGGCATGGGCGTGCTCTTCATCACGCATGATTTCGGCGTCGTGCGCGAGATCGCCCATCGCGTCGCCGTGCTGCGCCTGGGCGAGCTGGTCGAGATGGGGCCGACCGAGGACATCCTGCTGCGGCCCAAGCACGCCTATTCGCGCATGCTGATCTCCTCGGTGCCCAGCATGCATCCGGCCGACCGGCCGCGCGCCACCGCCGCCAAGCTGGTGCTGCGCACCGAGAACCTGACCAAGATCTACGGCGGCGGCAGCCTGTTCGGCAAAGGCCACTCGGTGAAGGCCGCCGACAAGGTCAACATCGAGATCCGCCAGGGCGAATCGGTCGGCATCGTCGGCGAGTCGGGTTCGGGCAAGTCGACCGTGGCGCGCTGCATCGCCCGCCTGATCGATCCCACCGAGGGTCGCGTGCGGCTGGGCGAGGACGACGTCGCCCTGATGCCGCAGCGCCTGCTGCGCCGCCACCGCCGGCGCATCCAGATCGTCTTCCAGGACCCCTACCGCTCGCTCAACCCCAGGCGCACCGTCGGCGACTCGATCATCGAGGGGCCGATGAATTTCGGCATGGGGCGCCCCGAGGCCTGGGCGCGGGCGCGCAAGCTGATGGAGACGGTGCGGCTCGATCCCGACTCGCTCGACCGCTACCCGCACCAGTTCTCCGGCGGCCAGCGCCAGCGCATCTGCATCGCGCGCGCGCTCGCCATGGAGCCGGAGCTGCTGATCGCCGACGAGGCGGTCTCGGCTCTCGACGTCTCGGTGCAGGCACAGGTGCTCGACCTGCTCGACGAGATCCGCCAGCGGCTCAATCTGGCGATGCTGTTCATCACCCACGATCTGCGCGTCGCGGCGCAGGTCTGCCACGAGGTGGCGGTGATGGAGAAGGGCATCGTCGTCGAGTACGGTCCGGTCGCCGATGTCTTCCTGCGGCCGCAGCACGCCTATACCAAGGCCCTGCTGGCCGCCGCGCCCGGCCGCGACTGGGAGTTCGGCAAGTTCGAGGCGGCGTAGCCGTCCCGCTGTCATCCCGAGCGCAGCGAGGGATCCAGGCAGCTGCCTAGATCCCTCGCTGCGCCACAGGGACCGCGGACGGTCCCGGGGATGACGGGCGAGAGAACGGGTCATGACGCGCAAGATCTTTACTGCCACGCTGGGCACCGAGACCAACACCTTCTCCTCGCTGCCCACCGGGCTGCGCCTGTTCGAGGAGACCTGCCTCTTCCGCAAGGCGAGCTACGGCGAGAAGGTGCCGATGTTCGGCCTGCCGCTCGCGGTCTGGCGCCGGCGTGCCGAGGCGCGCGGCTGGACCATCGTCGAGAGCCTCTGCGCCTTCGCCCAGCCGGCGGGCAAGACGGTGCAGAAGGTCTATGAAGCCTTCCGCGACGAGATCGTCGCCGACCTGAAGGCGGCGCTGCCGGTCGACGCGGTGCTGCTCTCGCTGCACGGCGCGATGGTGGCGGAGGGCTACGACGATGCCGAGGGCGACCTGCTGGCGCATGTGCGCCGCGCCGTCGGCCCCGACGTGCCGATCGGCGTCGAGCTCGACCTGCACGCCAATGTCGGCGCGCTCAAGCTCGACAACGCGAGCTGGATCGTGCTGTTCAAGGAGTATCCGCATATCGACGTCAAGGAGCGCGCCGAGGAGGTCTTCACCATCCTCGAGGCGGTGCTCGACCGCGGCGCGAAGCCCGTCATGGGCTGGTACGACTGCCGCACCGTCGGCGTATTCCACACCACGCGCCAGCCGATGCGGGGCTTCGTCGACCGATGCGCCGCGCTCGAGGGCAAGGACGGCGTGCTGTCGATCTCCGTGATCCACGGCTTCCCCTGGGCCGACGTGCCCGACATGGGCAGCAAGATGCTGGTCGTGACCGATGGCGACAGGGCCAAGGCCCAGCGGCTGGCGGCCGAGCTGGGCCGCGAGTTCCATGCCATGCGCGCCGAGACCCAACCCGCCTACGCCACGCTCGACCAGGCGATGGCGCGCGCCGCCTCGCACAACCTGCCCAAGCCGCTGGTGATCGCCGACGTCTCCGACAATGCCGGCGGCGGCGCCGCAAGCGACTCTACCTTCATCCTGCAGGCGATGCGCGAACGCGGCATCCGGGACGGCGCCATCGCCATGTTCTGGGATCCGATGGCGGTGCGCGTCGCCTTCGAGGTCGGCGAGGGCGCCGAGGTCGACGTGCGGCTGGGCGGCAAGCTGGGGCCCATGTCGGGCCCGGCGCTCGACCTGCGCGCCCGGGTGATCGGGCTGAAGCGCGACGCGACGACACACGGCTTCGGCAATTCGCGCGTGCCGGTGGGCGACATGGCGGCTTTCGAGGTCGATGGCATCGCCATCGTCTGCGGCACGCTGCGCGCGCAATGCAAGAGCGTCGACGCCTTCACCAATGTCGGCGTTGATCCTTCAAGCCGCAAGGTCGTCGTCGTCAAATCGATGCAGCACTTCCACGCGGAGTACGCGCCGGTGGCATCGGAGATCTTGTACGTCGCGGTGCCCGGCGCCGTCGCGCCGGACTTCCGCACCATGCCCTACGCGAAGGCGCCACGCGACCAGTGGCCCTTCGTGCAGGATCCTTTCGCGGGAACCTAGGCGACCGCCGCCTGGCCCAGCGGATCGGGGCCGAACTTGTTCGGGCCCTTGGTGCCTTCGAGGAAGCCGCACTCGATCAGGTACCACAGGCCGCCGATGATCGGCACCAGGGCGATCAGCACCCACCAGCCCGACTTGTCGCGGTCGTGGAAGCGCTTCACGCCGATCGCCAGGGACGGCCAGATCATCGCGATGTAGACGATCAGGATGACGATACCCATGATGCCCATGCCGCCGCTGGCGGCCTGCGGGTTGTTGGGGTCGATCGACATCATCATGCCGCCGCCGCCGATGACCATGAGGATGACGTAGACGACGAACAGCGCCACGGTGCCGAGCCAGAACTTCGCGCGGTTGATCCGCCCGTTGAAGCTGAAGAACAGGTCCATCATTGGATCTTCTCCCCCAAGAGGGTACGCATCGGCCCCACTGCGAGGCCGATCACACCACATATTGTACCAAAAATTGAGCGACAAATCACATATTGATTTGTCCACCGGGGGCGATTGTCGATGAGTCGTAGGCGCTTACTTGATTTCGCTGCAGCGGTAGGTGCCGAAATCGGGTGCGTAGCGCGGCGCAATCGCACCTTCACGGGGCATCGGCGCGCGGCAGACGCGGGCCGAACTGTCCTTCTGGATGAAGATCAGCGGATTGGCCTCGACGGTCTGGACGGCGGTGCGGATCTGGTAGCCGGCGCGAAGGCTGGCGCCGAGCGTCGGGGCATTGGGATCGTCGTGACGCGGCAGGTCGAGCGGCCGGCCGGTTTGGGGCTGGGTTGGCGTCGGTGTGGTCTGGGCGAAGGATGCCGCCGGCTGCAGCAGGGTCGGCAGGGCCACGGCGACGCACATCAGAGGGATCGATCGCATCAGGACGCCTCCTTCTTCAGTTCCTGCAGGCGCAGGACCCGGCCGCCGCCACCCAGGGCCGGATGCCCGCCCTGCCACGCCACCACGCCGTTGCACAAGGTCAGCACGATGCCCTCGGCCGGCTTGATCGGCTCGTCGAACGTGGCGGTGTCGATCACCGTCGCCGGGTCGAAGACGCAGATATCCGCGTAGTGGCCCTCGCGCACCAGCCCACGCTTCGACAGGCCGAAGGTCCTGGCCGACAGCGAGGTCATGCGGCGCACCGCTTCCTCCAGCGGAAACAGGCCCAATTCGCGGCTGTAGTGGCCCAGCACGCGCGGGAAGGTGCCCCAAAGGCGCGGATGCGGGTGCTTGTCGAGCGGCAGGCCGTCGCTGCCGATCATCGCCTGGGGGTGCGACAGCGCCTTGCGCACGTCGTCCTCGCTCATCTGCCAGTAGATCGCGCCGGCTGGCTGCAGGCGGTCGGCCGCTTCGTAGATCGAGCAGCCGAGCTCGGCGGCGACATCCTTCAGGTCGCGCCCGCCGGCCGAGGGCATGGCCTCCGACCATGTCACCATCACCTTGTCGGCGCGGTCCAGCATCTCCTTGCGCAGGATGGTGGAGCCAGCGACGTAGGGATAGACGTCGAAGGCAATCGGCCAGTCCTTCATCGCCTGGTCGAACTTGGGAAGTGTCTCGCGCATGCGGCCGAAATTCTGCCGGCTGGCGCACTTGTGGTGTGAGACCACGACCTGGGCCTTGGCGCGCCGGCCGATCTCGAAGGTCTCGTCCATCGCCTCCAGGATGTCGTTGCCCTCGTCGCGCATATGGGCGGTGTAGACCCCGCCATGCCGGCCCAGCGGCTCGGCGACGCCGGCGACCTCGTCGGTCGTGGCGGCGGCGGCCGGCGGGTAGAACAGCCCGCTCGACATGCCGATGGCGCCGTCGCCCAGCGCGTTGTCCAGCATGTCGCGCATGCGGGTCGTCTCGGCGTCGCTCGCCGGCCGGCCCAGATCATCGCCCAGCACGCTGTAACGCAGGGTCGCATGGCCGATCAGGAAGGCGCCGTTGATCGCCGGCCGCGCGCCTTCGACCAGCTCGGCGAAGGCGGCGAAGCTCTGTGTCAGGTACTTCTCCTGCTTGACGATCAGCGAGAGATTGTGCGGCACCGGCTTCAGCCCGCTGTAGGGCGCGGCGCTGAAGCCGCAATTGCCGCAGACCACGGTCGTCACGCCCTGGCTGGCCTTCATCGCCATGCCGGGATTCTCGATCAGCGCCGTGTCGTCGTGGGTGTGCACGTCGATGAAGCCCGGCGCCACGACCTTGCCGGCGACATCGATCTCGTTGTCGCCCTTCAGGGTGCGCGCGGCACCGATGGCGACGATGCGATCGCCCTTGATGGCGATGTCGGCGGCGCGGCGCGGCTCGCCGCTGCCGTCGATCAGCGTGCCGTTGCGAAGGATGAGGTCATGGGCGGCCATGAAGATGCTCCTGAACGCTCGGTCTCAATCGATTCGCCTCAGGTTTACCGACCGGGGCCGGCGACAGGACTCGTCACGATTGGTCGTCAACTGCATAAGACCGTGCCGCTGAAATCCTGTCCACTGCAGCCGCAGCCTTCGCGCCCAGATCGAGGGGCGACGACTCATCTCCAGCTGGATGAAATCGTGTGTCCGTCGGCCGCGGACACTCCATGTGACCCTGCTGCCCGTCGCCTCGGATTCCGCGGAACCTTCGATCGCGACGCCGTCGACGTTGAGGGTGAACGCGACCATCGGGCAGGGGCCGGTACCGAAATGGTCGGCCGACGATATCCCGGCCCACCGTTCGCCGGCGGCGGCGCCTTCGATCGTCATCAGGAGCAGCAGCGCCGCACCGGGCAATCGCCAGTCCTTCCTCATCACGCCTCGTTGCGGCCAAGCTGGAGATCGGGCTCGAATGGATACATCGGCTTGCGCCGGTTGACATAGGTGAACAGCGACAGGTCGGAACTGGTGCAGCCATCGCCGTCGCACATCACGATGTGCCTGGCGATCGGCTCGAAGCCGGCGCGGAAATGCTGGCGCGACTTGATGATGACGTACCTCTTGCGCCGCGGATCGATGCCGCAATGGGTGAAGACGCCCAGGTCGTAGGGTTCGCTGCGCTTTTCGGAGACGACGATCTGCATCCTCCCCGTGTCGAGGACGGCGGTGCGACCCATGCGCACCTTGGTGCCGGTGGCCATCGGCCCGGTGACGACGAACTCGCCGTCGGTGATGCACTTGACGGTGCCGCTGACCTTCAGCGGCTTGCCCTTGAGGTGCAGCTGCGGCATGTCGACATTGCCGCCGAGATCCAGGCTCACCGTGGCGCCTATGCCGGCCTCGATCATCCTGGCCACCGCGCCGGGATCCCAGATCGGCCCGGCGCAGACATCCTCGAGGCCCTGCTTCTGTGCCTCCTCGACCACGCTCATCACGTCCTGCGTGCCGCCGGAGGCCGTGTTGTCGCCGTGATCGGCCAGGATGATCGGCCCGCCCTCGAGCTTCTTGGCGCCGGCGACCTGCTCGGCGAGCGGCGCGCCCCTGTAGAGAAAGGCCTCGCGCCGGTCCCATGCCATGTCGAGCAGGCGGTTGAGCAGGATCTCGCCCTCCGCCGTGCGCTTGTCGCAGACGATCACGGCAGAACAGGAGAGGTGCGGAATGTCGGCCTGCGGGAAGCCGCCGAACACCGAGGCGTTGAGCACCTGGCCGGAATCCTCGGCCGCATTGGCCATGTCCATGATGTCCTTCATGGGCTGGCGCGAGGGCGTGTGCACCAGCGAGCTGGTCAGCATCGGCCGTACGCCCCACACCATCCGCGGCTCGACCTCGCCGTCGAGCATGCGCACCAGCGTGTTGCCGGCGCGTTCGCCGGTATGGCCCATGTCGATATGCGGGTAGGTACGGTAGCCGGCGATGACGTCGCAATTCTCGACCATCGCGGCCGTGAGCTGGGTGTGGAAATCCAGCCCGACGGCGATCGGCAGGCGGGGCGCCAGGGCGCGGATGCGCCGCAGCAGCTCGCCTTCGCCGTCGTCGAGATGCTCGGCCACCATGGCGCCGTGCAGGGCGAGGAACACCGCGTCGCAGCCCTTGCCGATACCCTCGAGGATGGCCGCGACCATCTGCTCGTAGGCGCCCTCGTCGACGAAGCCCGAGGGATGGGCGCTGGCCGCCAGCGGCACGGCGATCTCCGCGCCGATCCGCCGCGCCACCTTGATGAAGCCGCCGATCGTCGTGTTGGTGCCCTCCGCCTCGGCGATCGCCGCGACACCGGCCAGGGGCCCTGCCGGCCCGAACGAGGCCAGCGGCGTGGGCACCGGCGAGAAGGTGTTGGTCTCGTGCATCATCATGGCGATGACGATTCTGCGGGGCATCCGCGAACTCCTTGATCGGTCGGTGAAATCAACACCGATCGTGCCCGGCGGGGCGGCGCGCGAACAGCCTCATGCCGGCATGGGTCGGATGAGAACCTGCAAGGCTCGCATGTGAAAATCTGCTGCGTTGCAAAATCGACTCGCACCGCCGATTTGGTGAACAAGCGTTTATCTCTTGAAATTAAAGAGCTAATTTTCTCTTGCTACGTCTTCGCAGATGCACCATATTCGGCCTGCGGCAAACGTCGTTTCGACGACCTCTTTGTTTGTCGCAATGCCCGTCTTGGGCGTTTCCTCCCTAAAACTCGGGCGGTGTCTTTGACACCGCCTTTTTTTCGTTCCGAGCGCTGGAAGGCGGGTTGGCTATTCGGCGGCGAAGGCGGCGTGGCCCAACGTGGCGTGGCCGACATCCTCGATGAACTCCGCGAGGTGGCGCGACAGCGGCGCGAAGCCGGCATGCGGGCGCATCGCCGCCTCGTCCATGTAGAGCGCCCGGTTGATCTCGACCTGCAGGACATGGACGCCCTGGATCGGCGCGCCGTAATGCTGGGTGGTGAAGCCGCCGGCATAGGGCTGGTTGCGCACCGCCCGGTAGCCGCGCACCCGCAGCCAGCCCTCGGCCAGCCCGATCAGTGCCGGCGCACAGGCCGCGCCATGGTTGTCGCCGAGCACGAAATCGACCCGGCCGCCCTTGCCGCCCAGGCCGACGGGGGAGTTCGAGGGCATCGAATGGCAATCGACCAGGATGCAGTGGCCGAAACGCTCCAGCGTCTCGTCGAGCAGCTTGCGCAGGGCGGCGTGGTAGGGCCGGTAGTACCAGGCCAGGCGGCGCTCCAGCTCCGCCACCGGCAAGCGGCGGCGGTAGAGCGGCTGGCCGTCGAAGGCGACGCGCGGCAGGCAGCCAAGACCGGCGGCGACCCGCGGCGAGCGGGTATTGGCGCTCCCGGGCAGGGCACCCTCGAACATCGCCGGATCGACCTCGTAGGGCTCGCGGTTGGCATCGACGAAGGAGCGCGGGTAGAGCGCCTTGAGCATCGGCACGCCCGACCTGGCTGCCAGCCCGAACAGGTCGTCGACATAGGCGTCCTCGGCGCGCCGCAGCACGGCCATGTCGAGATGGGTCTGGCGCAGGAAGTCGGCAGGATAGGCGCGTCCGCTGTGCGGCGAAGCCAGGACCACCGGCAGGGTCTGGGCCACCGGGCGGTCGATCTCGATCGGCGGCGATGGCTGCGCGGCGGGACTCGATTCCATGCGTCATGATTAGACCGATTCGGCCCTGCCGTCATCCGCCAGTCGCGCCGGGCGGCTGCGACTTGCCAACAAGGAACCGATGCGTTACAGCACCGCCCGCTTCGGTCCGGCGGGGTGGAGCGGGCCCTTGAGGGCGCGTAGCTCAGCGGGAGAGCACTACCTTGACATGGTAGGGGTCACAGGTTCAATCCCTGTCGCGCCCACCATCGCTCCGCTGCCGGGCCGAAGCACTCCAGCAACTTTATCTATTCATGGACGCGGCATTTTCTTGCGCTGCGCGGCGATGCCGATTCGCGCTTGGCGCGAGACAGCGTGCGCGGGGAGGGCCTAGGATGATGCCCGCGTCTCGTTGGGGCCGGGACGATCCAGCACACAGTGTTGACTTCCTTTCACACGGCTGTCGATGGAGTCATCCCATGTCCGAAGCGACGAAATCCGCGAACAACGGTGTCAACGTCCAGCATCTCCTCGGCGCGAAAGAGGCGCTGACCGCCACGCCCGCGGCGGCCCAGTTCCAGTGGCGCGCGACCTGCGAATGGAAGAACGGCACGCACAGCCATTCGACCGTCGAGAATTTCTTCGGCCTGGGTGCCGAGCAGGCGCGCAAAAAGACCTTCCGCTTCGACGCCGATCATCCCGAAGTGTTCGCCGCCGAGGATCTCGGCGCCACCCCGGTCGAGTACGTGCTGGTGGGCCTGGCGAGCTGCCTCACCGCCGGCATCGCCTCGGTCGCGCAGTACCGCAACATCCAGCTGCGCTCGGTCAAGGCGACGATCGAGGGCGACATGGACCTGCAGGGCATCCTCGGCATCGACGACGAGGTGCGCAACGGCTTCAAGGGCATCAAGGTGACCTACGACATCGATGCCGACGCCAAGCGCGAGGACATCGAGGCGCTGGTCGCCCAGTCGCAGAAGCGCTCGGCGGTTTACGACATCGTCACCAATCCGACCAACGTCACGGTTGCGGTGAAATAGGAGCGGCGACCGTTCGCAAGCCCACGACAGTCATCGTCGGCGCCGGCCACGCCGGCCTGGCGATGAGCCGGTGCCTCGCCGAGCGCGGCATCGACCACGTCCTGCTCGAGCGCGGCACGGTCGCCAATTCCTGGCGCACCGAGCGCTGGGACTCGCTTCGGCTGCTGACGCCCAACTGGCAAAGCCGCCTGCCCGGCTATGGCTACGAAGGCGACGACCCCGACGGCTATCGCACGATGCCCGAGGTGATCGCCTTCCTCGAGCGCTACGCCCAGGTCATCGCCGCACCGGTGCGCACGCACACCGCAGTGACCTCGGTGCGCGAGTCCGATGGCGAATACGTCGTCGAGACGGACAAGGGCCCGTGGCGCGCCCGCACGGTCGTGCTCGCCTCCGGCGCCTGCAACGTCGCGCAGGTGCCCGAAGCGGCTTGCGGCGTGCCGTCTTCGATCACGACCATCACCGCGATGGCCTACCGCAATCCCGACCAGCTACCGCGGGGCGGGGTGCTGGTCGTGGGCGCCTCGGCCACCGGCACGCAGCTCGCCGACGAGATCCACCGGTCCGGCCGTCCCGTGACCATCGCCGTCGGCGAGCACATCCGCGCGCCGCGCGTCTATCGTGGCAAGGACATCCAGTGGTGGATGGACGCCGCGGGCGTGCAGGACATGCGGTACGACGAGGTCGACGACATCACGCGCGCCCGACGCGTGCCGTCGCTGCAACTCGCCGGCTCGATCCCGCGCGCCACGCTCGACCTCAACGCCCTCACCGCGATCGGCGTGGCGCTGGTCGGCCGCCTGCAGGCGATGCGCGACGGCAAGGCGCTGTTCTCCGGCGCGCTGCGCAATCAGTGCGCGCTCTCCGACCTCAAGATGAACCGGCTGCTGAACACGATCGACGAGTGGGCGACCGCCAACGGCCTCGACGATGCGGTGGGGCCGCCGGAGCGGCTGCCGCCTACCGAGGTTCCCGAGGAGCCGCCCCTGATGCTCGACCTTGCCAAGGCGAACATCCACAGCATCGTCTGGGCCACGGGTTACCTGCCCGATCACTCCTGGCTGCACGTGCCGGTTGTCGACCGCAAGGGACGGATCCGCCATGACGGCGGCGTCGTCGAGGCGCCGGGCCTGTACCTGATGGGCATGCAGTTCCTGCGCCGGCGCAAATCGGTGCTGATCGACGGCGCGGGCGACGATGCGCGCGACCTCGCGGATCATCTGGTGCAGTATCTCGCGCGATGACCAGACCCAAGCTCCTTATCGACTGCGACCCCGGCCACGACGATGCCGTGGCGCTGCTCTTCGGCGCGCGGCATTTCGATCTCGTGGGCGTGACCACGACGCACGGCAACAGCTCGCTGGCCAACAGCACGCGCAACGCGCTGGCGGTGCTCGAGCTGGGCGGCATCGACGTTCCCCTCGCCGAAGGCTTCGCCCAGCCGCTGGTCGGCTCGACCGTCGACGCGGCGCATGTCCACGGCAAGAGCGGGCTCGACGGCCACGACCTGCCGACGCCCACGCGCAAGCCGGTCGACACGCATGCCGTCGACTTCATCATCGAGAGCGCGCGGCGGCACCAGGGCGAGCTGATCCTCGCGGTGATCGGACCGCAGACCAATGTCGCGGTCGCGCTCAGGCGCGAACCGAAGCTGCGCACGTGGCTGCGTGAGATCACGATCATGGGCGGCTCGGCCGCCGGCGGCAACGTCACGCCGGCGGCGGAGTTCAACATCTTCTGCGACCCGGAGGCGGCCGCCGTGGTGTTCGGCTGGGGCGCGCCGATCCGCATGGTCGGCCTCGACGTCACGCGCCGCACCGGGTTCGACGACGCCGATATCGCACGGCTGCGCGGCAGCGGGCGGAAGGTCGCCGGCGTGATCGCCGACCTGGTGTCGTTCTACCTGGCGCGCCAGCGCGCGGTCTTCGCCCGCGCCGTGGCCTCGATGCACGACGTCTGCGCCCTGGTGCCCTATGTCGACGAAGCGTTGCTCGAGACCGAAGGCGCCATCGTCCATGTCGAATGCGCCGGCATCCATACCCGCGGGGCAACGGTGTGCGACCTGCGCGGCGCGCGCCGTTTGGCGGTGGCGCCTGTGCGGCTGGCGACCCGATCGCATGCCCGCGCCCTGATCGACCGGGTCATCGACACGCTGCTGACCTATCCCTGAGGCCACAGGCCGTGCGAATTGTCCGGGATTCTGGTACGATACGAAACTGTCACATCGCCGGAGGATCCATGCGCCGTCGCCTTGCGCTCGTCGTACCCCTGCTCGTCGCGATGGCGCCGGAGGCGTTCGCGCAAGGCAGCGCCAAGCCGGCGCCGCCGTCGCCGAGCTCGTCCGACATCGTCGACAGGCTGACGCCGCCGCCGCCCGGCGGGGCGCCGCGTTCCCTGACGCGCGGTCGCGTCACCATCCAGGGACCGCCGACCATCGACATGCGCATCCCGTTCGAGATCGACTCGGCCAGGCTCGATGCGACGGGCATCACCCTGGTCGACAAGCTGGGCGCGGCGCTGGCCGATCCCAGGCTCGCCGGCTATCGCTTCGAGATCGGCGGGCATTCCGACGCCAGCGGCGAGAGCGACTACAATCTGCGTCTGTCGACACAACGCGCCAACACCGTGCGCGACTTCCTGATCGCCAAGTACCGGATCGCGCCCGAGCGGCTGACCGCCACGGGCTACGGCAGCAGCAAGCCGCTCGACCTCGCCAATCCCGCCGACGCCGCCAATCGCCGGGTGCAGATCACCAATCTCGGTCGCTGAGCCGGCAGCGCCGTCCCGTCACTGCTGGCGCACCCAGCGGACCGGGCCGCTGACATCCTGGGTGATGAAGTGGTTGGTGCTGACCCATTGCAGGCGCAGCGAATAGGTCTGACCCATCGGCTCGCTCGGCGGGATGTTTCTGGGCGCATAGTCCTGCGCCTGTGAATGCAGTATCGCGTTCTGCGCGTCGTACTGCCAGACGCCGAAGACGTCGGTCTGGCCGCCGCGCACGATCATGCGCTTCTGGTAGCGACCGTCCGGTGCGAACTGGATGAATATCGAGGCGATGGCCTGGCCTCGCGTGTCATGCAAGGTCGTGCTCCAGACGCCGACCAGCGAGACGTGTACCTGTTGCGGATAGGGCTGCTGGAGATAGGGCTGCCGCGGGTAGGGTTGCTGGGGATGGGGTTGCTGCGGGTAGGGGTGCTGTTGCGGCGAGGGGCCGAACGGCCCCGTGTTGCGGCTGCTGCCCGGCTGCGAGGGGCCGAACTGCGCCAGCGCCACGCTGGCCGCCGTCAGCAGCAGCATCGACGCGATCCAGAACACGGTTGGACGGGCCACGTGGACCTCCCCGATCTCGCCGTCGAGGATGACGCGGCGGGCTTCCCTCGACAAGCGTCGCGGTATCTCCACAATTCATCGTGGTAGCCTGTATCCCGCAAACAAGGGAGAACGGCATGGCCGGCGGCGCGATCTACCCCGACCTCGAAGGGCGCACGGTGCTGGTCACCGGCGGCGGCAGCGGCATCGGTGCGGCGATCGTGCGCGCCTTCGCGCGGCAGAAATCGAAGGTCGGCTTCATCGACATCGCCGACGCACCGGCGCGCGCCCTGGCCGACGAGCTGTCGGGCGGCGATGCGGCGGTGCGCTACGTGCGCGCCGATGTCACCGATACCGACGCGCTGCGCGGCGCCATCGCCGACATCCGCGCCGCCTTCGGGCCGATCACCGTGCTGGTCAACAATGCCGCGCACGACGATCGCCACGCCACCGAGACGGTGACGCCGGAGTATTTCGACCAGCGAATCGCGGTGAACCTCAAGCACCAGTTCTTCGCCGCCCAGGCCGTGCTGCCCGACATGAAGGCGGCGGGCGGCGGCGCGATCGTCAACTACTCCTCGATCTCCTGGATGACCGGGCAGGGCGGCATGGCGATCTACACCGCGGCGAAATCCGCCGTCATCGGGTTGACGCGCTCGCTGGCGCGCGACTACGGCAAGGACAACATCCGCGCCAACGCGATCTCGCCGGGCTGGGTGCGCACGGAGCGCCAGGAGAAGCTGTGGATCACGCCCGAGGCCGGCTCGCGCCAGATGGACCTGCAGTGCCTCAAGCGCTGGCTCGTGCCCGACGACCTGGCGAAGTTCACCGTCTTCCTCGCCAGCGAGGAGGCGGCGGCCTGCACCAGCCAGCTCTATGTCGTGGACGGCGGCAGGGTGTGATGATCCGCAACGAGCCATGGCAGGTCGTGTTCGAGCGCGAGCTTGCGGCGGCGCGCGCGACCGATGACGTCGAGGCCGGGCAGCGCCTGGTGATGATGCAATGGTGGCGCATCGTCGGTGAGCTCGACCGCATCGACAGAGCCTGGTCGAAGGTGATGGCCGGCCCGGACGGCCGCTTCATGTCGGGCACGCCGCGCATCCAGCAGCGGGCGGCGACGCTCGATGAGATGCGCGGCATCCTCCGGCGCATTGCCCAGTGGCCCGAGGCCGCCGTCGGCCTGCTCGATCACCGCGACCTGAAGCAGTGGCGCCCGCTGCTGATCGGCTGCCTGGCCGCCCACCCCGCGCTTCGCCGGGCGATGGTCGAGCGGGCGTTCAAGGTCCGCAGGGTCCGCCGCGGCCGGTTCGAGATCGCCCAGGAGTTCATTGCCGTGGCGTGCGCCGACCGCGATGCCGATCTGTTGCGGGCGACCGAGGCGTTGCTGGCGGATCTGCCGGACGGGATCGAGCCGGTCATCGCCTCGCTGATCGCCGCCTATGCCGTGCTCGGCGATACCGAGCGGATGATGGCGCTGGTGCTGCAGGCGATCCGGGCAGGAAATGCCTGGCCATTCTTCGAGCTGTTGCGTGCCGGCCACGTGCCGTCGATACCGCCGGGCATCGT
Organism: Alphaproteobacteria bacterium; assembly: GCA_019635875.1. Classification (NCBI taxonomy): domain Bacteria; kingdom Pseudomonadati; phylum Pseudomonadota; class Alphaproteobacteria; species Alphaproteobacteria bacterium. Next base: position 562,888 of record JAHBYP010000003.1, on the reverse strand, counting down.
CGATGCCCTCGCCGGCTCCAAGGCGGACATCGAGCATGTGGCGATGATCGCCGCGCTGCGTCAGGCGGGCCACGGGGCTGCCGCCGCCATCCTGGCCGAGCGCCTCACCGAGCCGATCGACAGGCTGCGCAGCGAGCTCGACCGCGCCCGGCGGCTGGTGCACACGGATACATCCGCGGCGCTCGACATCGCCGATGCCGCCGTGCATCGCGTGCTCGACAGTGGTCGCCTGCCGCCGCGTTGCGACCACGAGCTGGCCGGTTTTCTGCGCCTCGTGCCGTTGACGCCCGCGACGAGCGATCGGGTGCTCGATCTCGCCGGCCTGATCCTCGCGCGTCCGGTGCGCGAGGAGATCGCCGCCAACGTCGCCTGCAACCTGGTGCTCGCCGGGAATTCCGACCGGGCCCGGCGTCTGGTGGCCTCGATGGTCAATGAGACCCAGCGGCGGCGCGTATTGACGCTGCTGGGCGACATCTGAAAGCGGCGTGGCCTATACTGCGCCGCAAGGCGAAACATGGAGGGATGCCATGCCCGACACCTTGACCAAGAGCGACGACGGATTGCGCGCGCGGCTGAAGGATGCGGACCTGTTCCGCGAGCAGGCCTATGTCGCGGGCAAATGGATCGACGCCGATGACGGGCGCACGCACGCCGTGCGCAACCCCGCGACCGGCGCGGCTTTGGGCACCGTGCCGCGCATGGGCGCGGCCGAGACGCGCCGCGCCATCGCCGCCGCCGAAGCGGCGATGAAGGGCTGGGCGGCGATGACCGGCAAGGAGCGCGCCAACATCCTGCGGCGCTGGAACGACCTGATGATGGCCAATGTCGAGGATCTCGGCGTGATCATGACCAGCGAGCAGGGCAAGCCACTGGCCGAGGCCAAGGGCGAGGTCGCCTACGCCGCCTCGTTCATCGAGTGGTTCGCCGAGCAGGCCAAGCGCGTCGACGGCGACGTGCTGCAAAGCCCGGCGCGCGATCGTCGGCTCGTCGTGCTGAAGCAGCCGGTGGGCGTTTGCGCCGCGATCACGCCGTGGAACTTCCCGGCGGCGATGATCACCCGCAAGGCCGGCCCGGCGCTGGCGGCAGGCTGCGGCATGGTGGTGAAGCCGGCCAAGCTGACGCCGTTCTCGGCGCTGGCGATGGCGGTGCTGGCCGAGCGCGCCGGCGTGCCCGCGGGCCTGCTGTCGGTGGTCACCGGCGATGCCGGCGAGATCGGCAACGAGATGACGTCCAATCCAACCGTGCGCAAGCTGACCTTCACCGGCTCGACCGAGATCGGCAAGCAGCTGATGGCGGCCTGCGCCGGCACGGTGAAGAAGATCTCGCTCGAGCTGGGCGGCAACGCGCCGTTCATCGTCTTCGACGACGCCGATCTCGACGCTGCGGTCGAAGGCGCGATCCTCTCGAAGTACCGCAATACCGGCCAGACCTGCGTCTGCGCCAACCGCTTCTTCGTGCAGGCCGGCGTCTACGACGCCTTCGCCGAGAAGCTCGCCGCCGCCGTGCGCAAGCTGAAGGTCGGCGACGGGCTGGAGGCCGGCGTCAACCAGGGCCCGCTGATCGACGATGCCGCCGTCGCCAAGGTCGAGCAGCATGTCGCCGACGCGCTGGGCAAGGGCGCCAAGGTCGTGGTCGGCGGCCATCGCCACGGCAGTGGCGGCACGTTCTTCGAGCCGACCCTGATGACCAACGTCACCGAGGCGATGCTGGTGATGCGCGAGGAGACCTTCGGCCCGGTGGCGCCGCTGGTGAAGTTCGAGACCGAGGCCGACGCCGTGCGGCTGGCCAACGCCACCGAGTTCGGGCTGGCGGCGTATTTCTACAGCCGCGACATCGGCCGCGTCTGGCGCGTCGCCGAGGCGATCGAGAGCGGCATGGTCGGCATCAACACCGGCATCATCTCCAACGAGGTCGGTCCGTTCGGCGGCGTCAAGGAGTCCGGCCTGGGCCGCGAGGGCTCCAAGTACGGCATCGACGAGTACCTCGAGTCGAAGTACCTGTGCATCGGCGGCATGTGATGGAGTTGTCTGTCATCCCGAGCATAGCGAGGGATCTAGATGTCTCGCTGCGCTCGACATGACAGTGAGGATGGATCGAATGCCTGACACCAAACCCGCCTGGCCGTTCACCCCGTGGCCGATGGCGCTGGAGATCGTCGGCGCCGAGGGATGTCATCTGATCACGTCCGACGGTCGGCGCATTCTCGACGCCGGCGGCGGCGCGATGCTGGTCAATATCGGCCATGGCCGTCCCGAACCGGGCGCGGCGATGGCCCGGGCGTCGTCGGCGCTGGCCTATGCGATTCCGCCCTTCGTGACGCCGGAGCGCGCCAAGCTGGTCGAGCGGCTCAAGCGCGACTGGCTGCCCAGGAACCTGACGCGGATCTTCCTCGCCAGCGGCGGCTCGGAAGCGGTCGAGGCCGCGGTCAAGCTGGCCCGGCAGTACCACGTCGCCAAGGGCAACGCCTCGCGCTGGAAGGTGATCGGCCGCAGCTTCTCCTATCACGGCGCGACTGTCGCCACGCTGGAGATCGGCGGCCACACCGCGCGGCGCGCGGCGATCAAGGGCATGGCGCGCGAGACGCCCAAGGCTCCGGCGCATTACTGCCTGCGCTGCCCGCTGGGCAAGACGTATCCGTCCTGCGAGGTCGCCTGCGTCGAGGAGATCGAGGCGATCATCCGGCGCGAGGGCGCCGACACGATCGCCGGCATCATCGCCGAGCCGGTGGTCGGCAGCAGCGGCGGCGCGCTGGTGCCGCCTGGTGGCTACTGGAAGCGGCTGCGCGCGATCTGCGATCGCCACGACATCGTGCTGATCGCCGACGAGGTGATCTCGGGCTTCGGTCGCACCGGGCCGCGCTTCGCGCACGAGGCCGAGGGCATCGAAGTCGACGTCATGGTCTCGGCCAAGGGCATGAGCGGCGGCTATGCGCCGATCGGCGGCCTGTTCGCCTCCGACCGCATCGCCGAGCCGCTGGCGCGCATCGGCGACGCGCCGATGTTCTACACCTACAGCGCCCACCCGGCGGCCTGCGCCGCCGCCGACGAGGTGCTGCGCATCGTGAGCGACGAGGACATGCTGGCCAAAGCCAGGGTCGCCGGCGCCAAGCTCGAGCGTCGCCTGCAGCGACTGAAGCAGCATCCCAATGTCGCGGAAGTGCGTGGTCGCGGCATGCTGTGGGGTATCGAGGTGGTCAAGGATCGCGAGACGCTGGAACCCTTCGCGACGCCCGGCACCGTGACCAACAAGGCGATGAAGCACGCGCTCGACAACAACGTGTGGATCTATCCCGGCGGCATCGGCGTCACCGACCTGCTGATGCTGGGTCCGCCGTTCATATCCGACGACGACGAGATCGAGACGATGTGCGCCGTGCTTGAACGGGCCATCGACCAGGCTGTGGCGTAAGGAGAGAGCAATGCCGCTGGAGATCAAGCGCAGCGTGAAAGAGATGTTCGACGAATCGATGAAGGAGATCGAGACCTTGAACGTCGAGCAGGCCAGGGCGATGCACGGGCAGAAGGGCACCACCTTCATCGACCTGCGCGATCCGCGCGAGATCTGGCGCGACGGCGGCGTGCCGGGCGCGATCAACGTCACGCGCGGCATGCTCGAGTTCTGGATCGATCCCGGCAGCCCGTACCACAAGCCGTTCTTCGCCAATGGCGACAAGTTCGTGTTCTTCTGCGCCGGCGGCGTGCGTTCGGCCCTGGCCGCCAAGACGGCGCAGGACATGGGGCTCACGCCGGTGGCGCATATCGAGGGTGGCTTCGGCGCCTGGAAGAAGGCCGGGGCGCCGGTCGAGACCGTCGAGCCCAAGCTCGCCGGCGGATCGAAGAGCTAGGCGCCTCCGTCATCCCGAGCGCAGCGAGGGATCTATCATCGACGCCAAGATCCCTCGCTGCGCTCGGGATGACAGCGTCAATCAGAGAACCAACGATGTCCGAACCGACGCTCAGCAGCGCCCACCTCTTCACCATCCGCCTCGACGTCGGCGCCGTCGACGACATGGGCGTCACGCCCTATGGCCATCGCCGCGTCGCCACGGTCGCCGGCGGCACCTTCGAGGGCGACGAACTCAAGGGCACCGTGCAGCCGACACCGGCGGGCGACTGGATCACCGTGCGCGCCGACGGCGTGTGGGAGCTCGACGTACGGCTGACGCTGAAGACGCACGACGGGCACCTGATCTACATGAGCTATCGCGGCCTGCGTCACGGCCCGCAATGGGTACTCGACCGCCTGGCCAAAGGCGAGAAGGTCGATCCCTCGGAGTACTATTTCCGCACCGCGCCGCGCTTCGAGACGGCGTCGGAGAAGTACTCGTTCCTCAACCGCATCATCTCGGTCGGCGTCGGCCGCCGCGAGGCGAGCGGGCCGATCTACGAGGTCTTCCAGATTCTGTAGGCTCCGAGCACACCGCCTGTCATCCCGAGCGCAGCGAGGGATCTCGAAAGATTCCTTGCTGCGCTCGGAAAGACGACGTGCGTGCGTCGGGCTAGAGCATCGAGCGGTCAATCGGACCCACCTGTCATCCCGAGCGCAGCAAGGGATCCAGGCAGCTTCCCTGGATCCCTCGCTGCGCTCGGGATGACAGGGCGGCGCCGATTCGGGCTCGTCGCTCTAGATCGCCTCAGAGGCGTGCATCACGCCTTCCTTGCGCGGCTTGGCGACCACCGGTTCATCCCAGAAGTTCATCTCGATCATCACGCCGTCGGGATCGCGGATGAAAACCTGCTGCAGCGGGCGCGCCGGCACCTGGCGCAGCTCGTGCGCCACGCCGTCCTTCTTCAGCAGCTCGAGCGTGTCCTTCAGGCCGTGGCAGCGGAAGGCGATGTGGTCGATGGCGCCGCTGCCGTGATCCTTGCGGCCGCTCTCGGAAACGATGTGCACCACCGCCTGCTCGCCGGCGTAGAGCCAGGCGCCGGGGAAGTTGAAGGGCGGGCGGTCGCCGTCGCGCAGGCCGACGTACTTTTCGTAGAATTTGACCGTCGCGCTGAGGTCCTTGCAGAAGATGTTGTAGTGCTCGAGCAGACTGGCGGCCATGGGTTCCTCCATCGGAGAGCAGCCGTGCGGCAGGGAGCCTAGGCGCCCCGCCGGCCGCTTGTCAAAAGCCCCTCAGGCCCGCCGGGCACGCACCGCCTCGGCGATCCGGCGCACCGCGATCTGGGCCGACAGCACGGCGCCTTCCTGCCAGCCGTTGATATGGCTCATGTGCTCGCCGGCGAACTGCACTGGGCCATCGCCCGCGACCAGCACCGGATAGTGGTCGCGCCGCGCCGTGCGGTCCTCGTCCCACTCCGCCCAGCCGCCCATCGAGAAGGGCACTTTGGCCCAGGCGACGGTCAGGCCCTTGCCGACCATCCTCGAAAAGCCGGGATGCACGGCTTCGGCGTCGGCTGCCGCTGCCGCGACGCGCTGCGCCGGTGTCATCGCCGAGTACTTCGTGCCCGCCTTGTGGTCCCAGATATAGGCGCCGACGATCGCGCCGGTGCGGGCGTGGAAGGCGTTCGACGGATACCAGATCTGCGTGATCTCGCGGCTGGTCCAACTGATGCCGCCATAGATCTGATGGTCGAGCTCCCACCAGCGGCGGCTGGCTTCGTAGGCGACCTTCACCGCCGGGATGTAGACGCCGCTGCCGGCGGCGATGGCGCGGCGCACCGGATCGCTGAAGTCGCTGTCGATGCCCTTCAGCACGGTGAGGGGGATGGTGCAGATCACGTGGTCGGCCTCGATGGTGCTGATCGTGCCGCTGCGGCGGTTGCGCACCACGACCTGCGCCCGGGCACCGCCGCGCGCGATGCGGACCACCTCGCTGTCATAGCTGACCATGCGGCCGACCGAGCGCACGAAGCCGTCGACGATGCGGTCCATGCCGCCGACCGGCTGCATCATGGTCGGCGCCTGTTCCCAGCCGTCGGGAAAATGCATGCCGGTCTCGGTGTTGTCGTCGGCCAGCAGGCGGGCGATCTCCTCGATCGGCAGCGGCTTGAGCTGGATCGCCGATTGATCGCCGGCACCGGGCGCGCGTTCGAAGCCGGCGCGCGGCGAGCCGACATAGCGCATCGCCGAATCGAGATCGCCGAAGCCGCGCAGCAGGCGGCGCAGCGCCGTGGCGTTCGCCGGCAGGCTGCGGGCGGCGAGCGCGGCGATGGCGCCGCGCATGTCGGCCTGGATCCGGCGGCGCGACTGCGGGCGGCCACCGAGGGCGCGGTCGTTGTGGATCAGCCCGCCCCGGTTGTCGTTGATGAAGGGCTCCAGCGCGACGCCGAACTCACGGCAATAGCCGAGGATGCCCTGGTGGTGATGCGGCAACCGCGCAGCGCCGGCGTTGAAGTAGGTGTCGCGATCGGCCTGCCACTCGACGCGCTGGCTCGAGCCGACCTCGTCGAGGCGGTCGCCGCCGCGAAGGGTCCAGACCCGGCCGCCGGCACGCGCGCGCGCCTCGACGATGCGGCAGTCATAGCCGGCCTTGCTGAGCTCGTGCGCTGCAGTCATGCCGGCGATGCCGGCGCCCAGGATGACGACGCGCACGCCGCTGCCCGAGCCCTGGGCCAGCCGCACCTCGGAGCAGGCGACGGCGGGCGCCAGCAGGCCCATCGCGCCGAGGGTATTGCGCACGGCGACGGCGCCGCCAGCGCGGCCGACCAGCCGCACGAGGCCCCGTCGAGAGAGTTCGCCTGTCATGTTTCACCCCCCGATGATCGGCCATGCTAGGGGCCGAGACCGGCGAGCGACAAGCCTACGCCGCCGCGGCCTCCTTCATCGTGCCGGCAAGGACGCCGTAGGCGCTGTTCCACGCCGACTTGACCTCGGGCGTGAAGGCGGCGCCAAGGCCTTGTTCGAGAGTCCACAGCAGTGCGCTGCCGACGGTGTCGTAGTGCTCGGTCTTCACGCCGTAGCCGACGTGCCGCCGCCCCAGCGCCTGCACGGCGGGCACGATGCTGTCGAGCCGGTCGAGCCCGCCCACGGCGGTGCCGATCATGGCCATCAGCTTCAGGCCCTGTTCCTTCATGTCGCCCTTGAAGAGCGGCTTCAGCGACGGGTCGAGCTCGAACAGCCTGCTGTAGAACAGGTCGGCCGCCGTTTCCTTGATCGGCACGACGCTGGCGAAACTCGACCGCACCAAGGCGATCTGCTCCGGTGTCATGAGGCCCCCAATTGGTTCTCGATACCCCCTGCAACATTGGGGCCAAGCCTATAGAGTGTGGCGACGAGCAAGGAAAGAGAATGCGCATGGCGTTGCCGTTGATCCCGACGACTCTGGTCGGCAGCTATCCGCAGCCGGACTGGCTGGTCGACAAGGCCGAGCTGCTCTCGCATGGCCCGCCGCGCACGCGCATGGAGAGCGTCTGGCGTCAGCCACCTGACCTGCGGGAGCAGGCGCAGGACGACGCGGTGCTGCTGGCGATCCGCGACCAGGAGCGCGCCGGCCTCGACATCGTCACCGATGGCGAGGTGCGGCGCGAAAGCTACTTCAACCACTTCGCCAATGCGCTCGACGGCATCGACCTCGATAGGCCTGGCGTCGTGCCGGGCCGCACCGGCAAGCCCACCGAGGTGCCGCGCGTCATCGGCCCGATCCGCCGTCGCGAGCCGGTCGAGCTCGCGGCGGCGCGCTTCCTGCGCGCCAACACCGGGCGCGCCACCAAGATCACGGTGCCCGGCCCGTTCACCATGACCATGCTGGCCAAGGACGAGCATTACGGCGACGATCGCAAGCTCGCCCTGGCCTACGCCGACGCGGTCAACGCCGAGCTCAAGGATCTCAAGGCCGCCGGCATCGACGTGCTGCAGATCGACGAGCCCTACCTGTCGCCCAACGCCGAGAAGGCGCGCGGTTTCGCGCTAGAGGCCATCGAGCGCGCCCTGCACGGCGTCGAGGGCCCGACCGCGATCCATCTGTGCATGGGCTACGCCTATGTCGTGAAGACCAAGGCCCGGCAATACGCCTTCCTGCGCGAGCTCAACGGAACCAGCGCGGCGCAGGTCTCGATCGAGGCGGCCGAGCCCGACCTAGATCTCGCAGTGCTGAAGGATCTGCCGGGCAAGAGCGTGATGGTGGGCGTGCTGAACCTCGGCGACCCCAATGTCGAGACCCCAGAGATGATCGAGAAGCGGCTGACCGCGGCGCTCGAGCACATCGCGCCCGAGCGTCTGATCGCCGCGCCCGATTGTGGGCTCAAGTACCTGCCGCGTGCCACCGCCTACGGCAAGATGGCGGCAATGGTCGAGGGCGCGCGGCGCGTACGGGCGAAGCTGTGAGCCAGAACCAGCTCTTCGCCCTGATCAGCGCGCTGCTGGTGCTGGCCGCCGTGCTGGCGATGTGGCTGCGCGGCAGCCGGCCGCAGGGGTGGCAGACGGTCGCCGGCGGCGTCGTCGTCGCCGCGGTCCTGGTGGTGATCGCGCTGGTGTTCGAGAAGGCGTAGGGCGCGCCTCAGGCGCTGCCCCAGACCTCGTGCGCGACCTCGACGATGTGCGCGAGCTTGCGCTTCTGCTCATCGACGGTGAGGTTGTTGCCGTGATGCGTGCTGGAGAAGCCGCATTGCGGGCTGAGGCAGAGCTGTTCCAGCGGGGCGTACTTCGCCGCCGCCTCGATGCGCCGCTTCAGCGCGTCCTTGCTTTCCAGCTCGGGACGCTTCGACGTCACGATCCCGAGGACCGCCATCTTGCCCTTGGGCAGGAAGCGCAGCGGCGCGAAGTCGCCGGAGCGCTCGTCGTCGTACTCCATGAAGAAGCCGTCGACCGCGACCTGCGACAGGAGCTTCTCGGCGATCGCCTCGTAGCCGCCCTTGGCGACGAACTCGCTGCGGAAGTTGCCGCGGCACATATGCGTCGTCACCACCATGTCGGCCGGCCGGCCGGCGACGGCGGCGTTGAGCGCGCCGATGTAGCGGTCGAGCACGCGGTCGGGATCATCGCCCTGCTGCCTGATGCGCGCGCGCATGTCGGTATCGCACAGCACGCAGGAATTGACGTCGTCGAGCTGGATGTAGCGGCTGCCCATCGCGGCGAAGTCGAGGATGGCCTCGTTGTACGCCTTGCCGAGATCGGCCCAGAACGCGTCGGCGTCGGCATAGACCTGCTCGTTGATCACCTTGGTGCCGGAGCGGTGGCGGAACATGGTCGGCGCCGGCATGGTGAACTTCGCCGTGCGCGTCGTCACCGACTTCAGGAAGCGGAAGTGCTCGCGCATGATGCCGCTGGCGGGATAGCGCACCTTGCCGGTGGCGCGCGCCGCCGGCGCGATGAAGTCCTGGCCGCCCGAGAACGGCACGACGAACTCCTCCTCGCTGGGCTCGACGCCGTCGAAGCCCCACATGAAGTCGAGGTGCCAGTAGTCGCGGCGGAACTCGCCGTCGGTGACGCTCTGCAGCCCGACGCTCTCCTGCAATGCCACCACCTCGCGCACTGCCTCGTCCTCGACGGCGCGCAGCGCCTCGCCGGTGATCTCGCCGCGCTTCCATTTCTGGCGCGCCTCGGCTAGGTGCGCGGGACGCAGCAGGGAGCCGACATGGTCGGCGCGGAACGGCGGGCGGGTCATGAGCGCGTGAACTCCTTCTTGGTGACGCGAAAGCAGCGGGTGGTCGAGCGGACCTTGTCGGCGAACTGGGCCCAGCCGCGCATCGCCTGGAACTGCGGCGTCTCCAGCACGTGCGGGCCGTCGATCTCGTAGATCGTGACGTAGGCCCGGCCATTGTCGCCGGCGCGCGCGTCCATGCCGCGTACCCGCGCCGGTCGCTCGTCCATCAGCCGCAGGCAATTGCGCACGCCGGGGCAGTCCAGCGCGTCCGGCGCGTGCACCGTGTCGTACCAGGCATTCCAATCGGCCTCGATGTCGGCGTCGACATCGGCGGTGACGACCAGGATCCAGTCCGATCCGATCATCGCGTCCTCCCTTTTGCCCTGGTGTAGCGCGTCGGGGGGGCGCGGCGCCAGCCGGCCGTGTACTGGGTGCGCAGGAGCGCCAGCAGCCTGACGGCGGCGGCGCTGAGATAGCCGCCCTTTCGGGTGACGATGAAGACCGGCGTGCCGACGTCCAGACCGCGCACGCCGATCGTGGCGAGCGTGCCGGCGGCCAGCTCCTCCTCGGCGCTGCTGGCGGGGATCAGCGCCACGCCGAAGCCGGCCTCGACCAGGCGCTTCTGCGCCGTGAGGCTGTCGATCGCCATCCAGTCGAGCTCGCCCAGCCCGCGGGCGGCGAAGACGCTGACGATGTGCGAGCCGGGCAGCGCCGGTGGCTGCGAGGCGCGGGGAAAGCCTATCCAGCGCTCGTCGCGCAGGGCGGCGAGCGAGCCGATCATGCGGCCCGCCAGGCGATGCGCGGCGGCGCAGACGACGAGCAGCTTCTCGCTGCCCAGGCTCTCCGCCTCCAGATCGCCCGAGCGGTCGCGGTCGTAGCGCAGGCCGATGGTGACCTCTCCGCGGCGCACCAGGTCGCTGACCTCGCCGCTGCGCGCCGTCTGCAGGACAAGCTCGACGGCGGGATGGTCGCGCGCGAAGCGGCGCAGCACGCCGGTGAGGTCGGTGCCGGCCAGCGTGCCGACGATCGCCATGGTCAGCGGCCCGGCGTTCCCCGTCGCCAGCGCGCGGATCGCGTCCTCGGCGTCGCGCAGGCTGGCGAGCGCCCGCTCGGCGTGGGGCAGCAGCGTTCGGCCGGCCTGGCTGAGCGCGATTGCGCCCGCGGCGCGTTCGAACAGCTTCACGCCCAGCTCCTGTTCCAGCAGCGCGATGCGGCGCGAGATCGCCGGCTGCGTGCGATGCAGGAAGCGGGCGGCGTTCGAGAAGCCCCTCTGGCGATGGACCGCGAGAAACGTGGCCAGAGCCTCGGCATCCATGTCCGTGTCCATAAAAGATCCTGATGAAGTTCAGAAATACTACAAATTGGACGCATGAGCACGATCCAACTAGACAAGCACCATCGCAACGTTTGAGCGGAGAACGGGTCCATGCCCAGCCAGCAGCAGAAGGCGGCCGCCTTCAAAGCCATGCATCGCGCGCCGCGCGGCTTCGTCATGCCCAACGCCTGGGACGCCGGCAGCGCCATCATCCTCGCCGAGGCTGGCGTGGCGGCGATCGCCACGACCAGCGCCGGCATCGCCTTCTCCATGGGCCGGCCCGACTACAACGTGCGCGATGCGCGACTGGCGGTGCCGCGCGCCGCGATGTTCGAGCGCATGCGCGAGATCGTCGAGGCGGTGCCTCTGCCGGTGAACGGCGACCTCGAGGAGGGCTACGGCGATCGTCCCGAGGACGTGGCCGAGACCGTGCGGCTGGCGATCGAAGCCGGCCTCGCCGGCGGCAATATCGAGGATCGCTCGCCGCGGATCGAGGGCTTGTTCGACGAGCAACTCGCGGCCGACCGCATCCGCGCCGCGCGCGCGGCGATCGACGCTGCAGGCAGCGACTTCGTGCTCTGCGGACGCACCGACGCCTTCCAGGTGCCCGGCGAGGACGCGCTGAAGAGCGGCATCCGGCGCGCCAGGCTGTTCCGCGAGGCCGGCGCCGACTGTGTCTATCCGCCCGGCATCGCCGATCTGCTCGCCATCCGCACCTTCGTGAAGGAATGCGGCGCGCCGGTGAACATCGTCACCGGGTTGCGAACGGCGCTGCCGGTCGCCGACCTGCTGGATGCCGGCGTGGCGCGCGTCAGCCTGGGCGGCGCCATCGCCCGCGCCGCGCTGGGCTTCGTGCAGCGCAGCGTGCGCGAGCTCGCCGAGCTGGGCACGCTGGGCTTCGCCGCCGGTCAGCTGCCGGGGCGCGAGCTCAACGCGCTGTTCAGCCGCGCGCGCCAGACCTGACGCTACTCACGAGCGGCTCGCCTTCGCGGTTGAAGGAATGCGCCGAGGGCCACTGGCATCGTCGAGGAGATGGAGGCATTGTGCCGTCGCGCATCAAGGGAGGGTGCCGATGGCATCGGGATCGACCAGTGGCGGCACGGCACGCGTCGCGCCGTTGCCCGCCGACGCGATGGGCGAGGCGCAGGATATCGCGGACCGGGTCGCGGCCGCGGGCGGCTATGTTCCCACCAGCTACCGCATCATGGCGCGCAAGCCCGCGTTGCTGCGTGCCTTCGCCACGCTTGCCAGCGAAGTGCTGCGCGGCCAGGGCGAAGTGCCGCCCACCACGCGCTGGCATGTCGCCCACGCGGTGAGCCTGGCGGCCGGCTGCCGCTACTGCCAGGCGCACACCGCCGCCAATGGTTACAAGAGTGGCGTGGCGGCCGACAAGGTCGATCGCTTCATGACCTACGACAGCGACCCTGCCTTCACGCCGGCCGAACGCGCCGCGATCACGCTCGGCTTCGCCGCCGGGCGAACGCCGAACGAGACGACGGAGGCGCATTTCGTCGAGTTGCGCCGGCATTTCTCGGAAACTGCGATCGTCGAGGTCGTCGCTGTGATCTCGCTGTTCGGCTGGCTCAACCGCTGGAACGACACCATGGCCAGCGACCTGGAGCCGGCGCCGCTCGCCTTCGCGGCCGAGCACCTGGTTGCGCGCGGCTGGTCGGCCGGCAAGCACGCACCGTAGCGGGCGCGTGGCGATCCCGCCCTGACGGATCGTGTCCGCGCCCTAGAGTCGATCGGCGCGGAACTTGCGGCGCAGATTGAGCGTGCGGCCGGCGATCATGAACTCGCCGTCGCCGCGGTAGTGCATGGTTCGCGGCCGCTTCGGAGAGGTCGCGACATGCGCCTTCACGACCTCCCAGACGAACAGCGAGTAGCGCGGGATGAGGCGTGAGTCGGCGAGGCGGCACTCGAAACTGGCGTAGCACTCGCGGATCAGCGGCGCCTCGACCTGCTCAGCCTTCTCCGCCGTCAGGCCGAACCTCTCGAACTTGTCGACCGAGGCGCCGCTGGTGTTGCCGATGCCCACGACCTGGTCGGCGAGGTCGACGGTGGGCACGTTGATCACGCATTGCCGCGAGCGGCGGATCATCTCGAAGCTGTGGTTCCGCTCCCAGATGTAGCAGCCGAACAGCGCCGGCGAGAATTCCATCATCATGTGCCAGCCCATGGTCATGATGTTGGTGCGGCCCTTCCACGCCGAGCTCACCAGCACGATCGGCCCGGTCTCGAGGTGACGCCTGATGTCGACCAGTGGGTAGTCCTTTTTTGCGCGGTGCCTGTTCATGCGACCTCCATCGCGTCGGGTTGCGTTGGTCGGCAGCGATCAACCGGAGATTTACTTGTCCGTGAACACATCGTACCCTGCGGGGGCCATCAGCATGACCAATCGAAACAAGAGGGGAACCTGCCATGGCACGAGCGAGCACCAGGTCCAGAGGTTCCAGCCCTCGACGGGCTGCGTCGCGCGAGGAACCCAAAGTTCACGTCATCCGAAAGGGCGTCCGCTGCGATACCGAGAGCGCCGGCCACAGCGCCCCCAGGGCGCTGTCGCCGCTCGAGATCGTGGTCCACGCGTCGGAGGGCTTCATCCCGCTGTGGGAGAAGGGAACCATCCTTCGCTGGAAGTTCCGCGACGGCTCCTTTGAGTCTCTCGCGGATCCCGACGCCATGAAAGCGAGCGTCACCCGGCTGCTGGGCGAAGCAATGCTCGCCTGGGGGGATGCCGCGCCGGTGAAGTTCGCGCAGCAGGACGATGTGTGGGACTTCGAGATCGTGATGAGGTCGGCCGACGACTGCAACATCAGCGGCTGTGTCCTGGCGAGCGCGTTCTTTCCCGATGCCGGCCGCCACCAGCTGGTGGTCTACCCGAAGATGTTCGAGCAGACCGCCGAGGAGCAGGTCGAGACGCTCATCCACGAGATCGGCCACATCTTCGGATTGCGGCACTTCTTCGCAAAGGTCTCCGAGACCGCATGGCCGTCGGAGATCTTCGGGACGCATCACAAGTTCAGCATCATGAACTACGGAAAGGACAGCAAGCTGACCAAAGCCGACAGAGCCGACCTGAAGAAGTTGTATCGCTCGGCATGGTCAGGTCAGCTGTCCGACATCAACGGCACGCCGATTCAGTTTGTCCGGCCCTATCATGCCGCCGGCGGTCCGACCGCGATGGTCGTGCCGGTCGCCGCCGTCAAGCCTGCGTTCTGACGCGCCCGGAGCTGCTGCCGGGCCGCCCGGCCGCCTTGCCGCGCGGCCAACGGGCGCCGTAGCCTGTCGCTCCATTCAGATGTGGAGAGACAGTGTGGCGGGACTACTCGAAGGGCATATCGCGGCGGTGACCGGCGGCGGATCGGGCATCGGCCAGGGCATCTGCCAGGCCTATGCGCGCGAGGGCGCGCGGGTGATCGTGCTCGACAGCAATCCCGAGGGCGCCAGGCAGACCGTCGATCTCGTCGCGGCGGCAGGCGGCAAGGCCTCGGCGATGACGCTCGACGTGACCGACCGCGATGCCTGCCGGGCGGCGGCCGACGAGATCGCCAGGAGCGGCAGGATCTCGATCCTGGTCAACAACGCCGGCATCAACCGGCGCAATCCGATCACCGGCGACGCGGCCGCGGTGCGCAAGGACTGGGACGACATCCTGTCGATCAATCTCGACGGCGTGTTCAACGTCACGCACGCCTTCCTCGACCAGCTGCGCGCGACCAAGGGGCGGATCGTCAACATCGGCTCGATCCAGTCCTTCGTGCATGTGAGCTGGCCGAACTCGGCGGCCTACACCACCTCCAAGCACGGCGTGCTGGGCTTCACCCGCGCGCTGGCGGCCGAGCTCGGCAAGGACGGCGTGCGCGTCAATGCCATCGGTCCCGGCCTGATCGAGACGAGGATCAACGCCGAGGCGCGCGCGAAGAACCCCGACATGGTGGCCATGGTGATGCGGCATACGCCGCTGAACCGGGCCGGCAAGCCCGAGGACATTGCCGGACCGGCTGTGTTCCTCGCTTCGGACATGTCAGCCTACGTCACGGGCTGCATCATCATGGCCGACGGCGGCTTCCGCACGGTGTGACGCGAATCGAGACACGATGTCATCCCGAGCGCAGCGAGGGATCCAGGGACGCTGCCTGGATCCCTCGCTGCGCTCGGGATGACAGACGGGGCAGGTCGTGCGCAGTCCGCTCCAGGTCTCCTAAGCGGCGCGCACGAGGCTCGGCACGGCGCCTTTGCCCCGCACCTCAGCCTCCTCGAACTCGGCCGCGGCGATGGCGCGGTCGAGCGCGGCGCGCAGCTCCTTGGCCGATTCAAGCGTGAGCTCGACAGCGGCGCGCGCGCCGGCGTCGAGCGTGGTGTTGAAGAAGTCGAGCGTGATGACGTCGCCCAGGGGCGCGTGGCGCGCGTGGTCGTAGGCGACCACGCTTCGCGTCAGCGGGAACCATTCATCGCCGCGCTTGGCCATGCCCTCGGCGCGCGCGATCTCGATGATCGAGGTGCACATGGCGACGCCTCCTACTTCGCGAGATGCTTGCCGAAGAAGGCGAAGACCTTGCTCCAGCCATCCATCGCCTGATCCGGCCGGTAGAGCGGGCGATGCCAGTAGAAGAAGCCGTGGCCGGCGCCGTCGTAGCGGTGGAACTCGTAGTTCTTGCCGTGCTTCTTGAGCTCGGCCTCGTGCTGGTTGACCTCTTCCGGGCTGGGCGCGCGGTCGTCGTTGCCGAACAGGCCGAGCAGCGGGCAGGAGAGCTCCCCGGTCATGTCGATCGGCGCGGTCGGCGTCTTGGTGTTGAGCGATTCCTTGGGCATCACGACGCGGCCGCCCCACAGGTCGATGCAGGCGTCGACGTCCTTCTTCTGGCAGGCGTAGATGTAGGCGTGCCGGCCGCCGGAGCAGGAGCCGAAGACGCCGACCTTGCCGTTGTGATCGGCCTGCGCGCGCATCCACTGCACCGCGGCCGCGGTGTCGCCGACCATCTGCGCGTCGGCGATGCCGCCATCGGCCCGCACCTTGGCGGCGACGTCGTCGGGGTTGCCGTCGCTGCCGCCGCCCTCGCGCTGGTAGAGGTTGGCGCAGATCGCGAGGTAGCCGTGATGCGCGAAGCGGCGCGTGGTCTCGATGTAGAGCTCGCTCCAGCCCGGCAGGTGATGGACCAGCACGACGCCGGGGAAGGGTCCCTTGCCCTCCGGCCTGGCCGTGTACGCGGTGATCGGCGTTCCCTGGTGACCGTTGATGGTCACGTTCTCGCAGCTCAGGCCTCGGTAGAATGACATCGCTCTTCCTCCCACGGTGTCGGCGACAGCGCCGGGAGTATTCGACGATCACATGCGCCGTGCAACAGGCGCCGTCCCGCGGGCCCTCATGTCATCCATGCGCGAAGGACGACGTGCGGCTTCTCAGCCGCGCCGCGCCGCCTCGATCGCAGCGACGTCGATCTTCTTCATGTCCATCATCGCGTCGAACGCGCGCCGGGCTTCGTCGCCGCCGGCTGCCAGCGCCTCGGTCAGCACGCGCGGCGTGATCTGCCACGAGACGCCCCACTTGTCCTTGCACCACCCGCAGGCGCTCTCCTGGCCGCCGTTGCCTACGATGGCGTTCCAGTAGCGATCCGTTTCTTCCTGATCGTCAGTGGCGATCTGGAACGAGAAAGCTTCGTTGTGCTTGAAGACGGGACCGCCGTTGAGGCCGATGCAGGATACGCCGGCGACCGTGAACTCGACCGTCAGCACATCGCCCTGCTTGCCGGACGGGTAGTCGCTGGGTGCGCGAAAGATGGCCCCCACGGCGCTGTCGGGGAAAGTTCGCGCGTAGAAGCGGGCAGCGGCCTCGGCGTCCTTGTCGTACCACAGGCAGATCGTGTTCTTGGCCATGGCCGGTCCTTTCGCTTGGGTTCGCCCTTGTCCGAGATAGGTAGCCCGGCAGCCTTTCTCCACTACGACGACAGACGCGACGGCTTCAGCGCCAGAGCCGCTCGCTGGCGATGGCCGCACCGTCGCGCATCGCCTCGAGCTTGGCCCAGACCACGTCCTCGGAAACCTGGGCGTCGCCGACGATGGTGCCGAAGCCGCAATCGGTTCCGGCCATGACACGCTCGCGTTCGCCGACGGCGCGCACGGCGCGCTCCAGGCGCTCGGCGATCACCATCGGGTGCTCGACGTAATTGTGCGTCGTTTCGACGACGCCGCAGACCAGGGTCATGTGATCGGGCAGTCTCAGTGTCCGGAACGCGTCGACCTCGTGGCTGTGACGCGGGTTGGCGAAGGGCAGGCAGAGCGCGCCGGCCCTGACCTGGAAGCACACCGGCAGCACGTCGGGTGCCGGCACGTCGTGCACATGGGGACTGTCGCGGTTGCCCCAGCAGGCGTGGAAGCGCACCCGCTCGGGCGGGATGTCGGCCAGCGCCTCGTTCAGCGCCGCGACGTGCATCTCCATCGCCTCGATGAACTTCGGCAGCGGCTGGTCCTGGAAATAGCCGGCGCGCTCGATGCCGAGGTCGGGCGAGTCGATCTGCAGGATGTGACCCTGCGCCACGATGAACTGGTATTCCTGCCGAAGCTCGCGGGCGAGCGCGAAGACATAGGCCTCGTGGCTGTCGTAGTGCTGGTTCTCCATCGAGCAGGCGGCGAAGCCGGGCGAGACGGCGGTCACGAAGGTCTCGGCGAAGCCCCGCGTCTGGCGCGCCAGCGCGCGGGCGAAGGCATCGAGCTCGGCCTTCGCGCCGTCCAGGCTCTCGTAGCGCACCGGCCCGATCGCCGCGGGAAAGCCGTAGACGTTGAGCCGGCGCACGCCGCGCGCCTGGAAGTTCTGCCACCACTTGGGAAAGCGCTGCATGTCGAGAACCGGACGGCGATTCGAGCGGCCGCCGAAGCCCGACATGCGCTCGATGATGTAGCCGAAGAAGGTGGATCGCGGCATCTCGCCGTCGTTGCCGACATCGATGCCGCACTCGAGCTGGCGGCGCACGATGTAATCCATTGCCTCGTCGGTCAGGCCGGGGATCCGTGCGGCATCGACCGGCTTGCCTTCGGCCTGGGCTACCAGCAGGTCGGCCAGCATGTCGGGCCGTGGCAGGCTGCCCATGTGCGTGGTCAGGATGCGATCCGTGCTGCGTTTCATGCTCTCGACCTTGAGGCTTGCCGGTCGACCCGGTAGAGGCGCCACCGCTTCGGCACGCCTTTGAGCTGGTGGGCACCGCGATCCTCGAACAGGAACCCGGACTGCGCCATCAGGTCCTTGACCGGGCCCGAGACCAGGACTTCGCCGGCGCGCGCCTTCGCGGCGACCCGCGCGCCGATGTGGAAGGCGAGGCCGACCACGTCGGGCCCGCTCACCTTGTACTCGCCGACGTGCAGCCCCACCCTGATCTCCAGCCCCAGGGTGCGCACCGCCTCGCGCATCGCGGTGGCGCACTGGATCGCCGCCGCCGGCGCGGCGAATGTCGCGAGCAATCCGTCGCCCGTCGTCACGACTTCCTTGCCGCGCGATGTCTTCAGCTCCCTGCGGACGGTGGCGTAGTAGAGGTTCATTACCTGCGTCCAGCGCGAATCGCCCAGCCGTGCGGCCTTCTCCGTGGATCGGACAATGTCGACGACCAGGATGGTGGCACGCACCTGCTCGGATTCGCCGCCGCGATCGGCGGATCGACGCCTGGTGGCGATGCTTCCGGTCAGCGGCTCATAGCGATGGTTGCGCCGCCGCGCGATCGCGCTTCTCACATAGTCCTTGGCGGGCTCCACCGTGCGGTAGCGAATCGTCTTCTCGCGCGGTGGAACTGTCCAGTAGACCTTTCGTCCATCGCCCGCGCCCTCGACCTCGACCGCACCCCACTTCAGGAAAACCGTGGAGCCGACCCGGCGAATCCACCATGCCTTTGACGTGTACCCGGACACGTTCGACTGGTGGACCCCGATGCGAAGGAACTTGGGCATATGCGTGCGACGCGGCTGCTGCGTATGGCCCACCAAGGTGGCCGCGCCGCTCTGCGTTGGCAACAGCCTTCAACCGCAGGTTTCTGGCTACTGCAGCCCCAGGCTCCTGAAGCCGGCATCGGCTTTAAGCCCGATCACGCCTGAGACGCCTTGGCGAATGGCAGGAACATCTGGCGGTACTGGCCCGGCGTCAGCCCGGTGAAGCGTCTGAACAGCAGCCGGAAGAAGGCCGGGTTCTCGTACCCCAGCGTCGCGGATATCTCCTCGAACGGATCCTGTGTCGTCTCGAGCTGCTTCTTGGCTTCCTCGATACGCAGATTCTGCACGTAGGCGATGATGGTCGAGCCGGTGGCTGCCTTGAACCGCCGCTTGAGAGTGCGTTCCGGAACTCCGATGGCCGCCACGACACCCTCCACGGGATTGGGCGCGGGCAGGTTCCGGGACAGCCAGCCTTCCGCCTGACGAACGATCGAGTCTGCGTGGGGCAGTCGACGGACCAGGCTCGTGTAGGGAAGCTGCCCCTCGCTGTGCCACTTCAGAAGGTAAAGCTTGGCGATACGCAGCGCCTCACCCGGGCTGCAATGGCGCGAGATGATGTGGATCGCAAGATCGTGCCAGGAAGTCGTGCCCCCGGCGGTGACGATCCTGCCCGAAGGGTCGGCAAACACCAGGTTGGGCTCCGGCCTGAAGTTCACCTCGGGGAAGCGCATGCGGAACAGATCCTGATAGCCCCAGTGCGACGTGGCCTCCCGGCCATTCAGCAATCCCGACGCGGCCAGCAGCACGGACCCGGAGCAGGCGGAATAGATCGTGGCGCCCGACGCATGGCGGTCGCGAAGCCACGCGATCAGTTCCGGGTAGCGTCCCTTCATGTCGTCGTCGGGCGCCAGCCACAACTCCGGAACGATCACGATGTCGGCCCTGGCCACTTCGTCGATGGCAAGATCGGGGATGACCGGGATGTTGTTGCCGCAACGAAAGGCGTCGCGCGACAGGCTCACGATGCGGGGCTTCAACAGGCTCTGGCCGGTCTCGTAGTCGACGAGCTGCCGCCACAGGGTGCCGGTCGCCGCCAGCACATCGATCATTCCGTACAGCGCCGACCCCGATGTTTCGGGGAGGGCGACCACGTGTACCTCGAGCAGGCGCGATTCGGATTCTGGCACGAACAGACCCATTGCGGCTGAAGCCGATCTGATCGGCGCCCGGGTGTCACTCTACTCTGCACCCATCGCCCGTGGAGACGTCGCCGCACGAGTGTCGTCTTGCAGGCGGACGAGAAGGAGAACGACCATGATACATCAGCACGCCGCCGTCCAGGAACCGACCTTCCTCAACGGGCTCAACGTCCAGGCCGCCCTGGAAACCATCGACGCCGTCAAGGCCGATCCTGTCCTGGCCCGGTTCCAGTTCCGGGCTCGCAATCGCTGGATCACCGGCGGAGAGAACCGCTCGACCATCCGCGATTTCTACGGTGCCCGCCAGGAGGACGCCTCGAGGGCGGACGCTTTCGAGTTCGTCAACGGCGAGCCGCCGATCCTGCTGGGCAACAACGAGGGCGCCAATCCGGTCGAGTTCCTGCTGCACGCGCTGGCGGGCTGCGTGACGACGACGCTGGTGCTCCACGCCATGGCGCGCGGCGTCCGCATCCGCGAGCTGTCGACGATGCTGGAGGGCGACCTGGACATCAGGGGGCTGCTCGCCCTGGACGAGTCGGTGTCGCCGGGATACGAGCAGATCCGCATCCAGCTGGACGTCAAGGCGGACTGCAGCGAGGCCGAGCTCGACGAGCTGATCGCCCATGCCCAGCGGCACTCGCCCGTTTGCAGCACGGTGTGCCGGCCCGTTGAAGTCGTCATCGAGCGCAGGCGCATTCGAGGCGACGGCGGAACGGCGCCGTGAACCGGACAACCGTCCTGGCGCGCGTCGGCGGCTTCGCCCGCGTGCGCCTCGTGGTCGAGGAGTTCTACGACCGGGTCCTCGACTGTCCGTCACTGCAACGGCACTTCGCCGATGTCGACATGGCGCGGCTTGTCGATCACCAGACGAAGCTGATCGCCGGCCTCATGGCCGGCGGCGAAGTCATCGACGACGGCCATCTGCAGCGGGCGCACCAGCGGCTGCGGATCACCGGACCGGAGTTCGACACTCTGCACCAGCTGCTGCGCGATGTCCTGGAGGCGTTCGACTATGAAACGGGCGATGTCGAGTTCATCTGTGGCGAGTTCGCCCAACGACGCCGTCTTGTCGTCTCCGCCCCCTGAGCCGGCAACCCTGCTTGACGCGATCGCGAGCGGCGTCGCCGTGGTCGCGCCACGCTGCTGGTCGGTACTCGTTGCCAATGCGCGCTTCAATTCCTGGTTTCCCGCCGTCGCGGGCGAGGGTTCGCTGACGGCGCGCGTTCCGGAGCTCGATATCGCCCTGGCGACGCGGGAAATCTCCGCCCGGGATCGGCATTCCTTCGCCGTCGAGCGGCGGCTGGCGGGTCGCGCGATCGGGTTCGAGGTTGCGCTGTCGATGATGTCGGGAGGCAACCTGCTGGTCGAGGTCCGCGACGACAGCAGGCGTCGCCGCACCGAGCTCATGCTCGATTCATACTCGAGGCTGGCGGAAAAGAGCCTGCGCGAGCTTCAACAGGAGAAGGCGCGTGCCGAACGGCTCCTTCTGAACCTGATGCCGCGGGCGGTCCTGCAGGAGATGCGCGAGTTTGGCACGGTTTCGCCGCAGCGATTCGACGGAGCTACGGCCCT
This sequence comes from Alphaproteobacteria bacterium, assembly GCA_019635875.1. Classification (NCBI taxonomy): domain Bacteria; kingdom Pseudomonadati; phylum Pseudomonadota; class Alphaproteobacteria; species Alphaproteobacteria bacterium. Next base: position 541,365 of record JAHBYP010000003.1, on the reverse strand, counting down.
CATGCTCGATTTCGTCGACTTCTCGGAGATGGCGGTCGCCCGCGATCCGGCGGCCCTGGTGGCCGAGCTGAATGACATCTTTTCCGCCTTGGACCGCATTTCCGAGATGTTCGGCTGCGAACGCATCAAGACGAACGGCGATTCCTATATGGCGGTTTGCGGGCTTCCGGAGCGCAACAGTGACCATGCCGCCAGTGTCGCGCATGCGGCGTTGCGAATGCGCGGCTACATAGACCGCCGCAACCGGGCAAACAGCAATCAATGGCGTTGTCGCATCGGCATCGCGAGCGGTCCGGTCGTCGGCTCGATCGTCGGCGTCAACAAGTATGTCTACGACGTCTTCGGCCCGGCCGTGAATCTTGCCGCCAGGCTCGAGAGGATCGCCGCGCCCATGCAGATCATGCTGGCGAAGGAGACGGCGGCTCTGCTGGGCGGCGCGTTCACCTGCCTGCCGCGCGCCGTTTGCCACCTGAAGGGCTTCGGCGCGCATCAGGTCTACGAATTGCTCGGTGGCGGCGGTGTCGAAGGCCGGCAAGGCTCGGGGTTGGCGCTCTTGCCCGATCCTACAGCAGCCCCAGGCTCCTGAAGCTGGCATTGGCCTTGCGGCCGATCACCAGGTGATCGTGCAGCTCGATGCCGACGGCCTTCAGCGCGGTCTTTACCTCTTTCGTCATCTCGATGTCGGCGCGCGAGGGCGTGGGATCGCCCGAGGGATGGTTGTGCACCATGATGATCGCCGAGGCGTCGAGCTGCAGGGCGCGCTTGGCGACTTCGCGCGGATAGACCGGCGTGTGGTCGACCGTGCCCCTCTGCTGGGTCTCGTCGGCGATCAGCACGTTCTTGCGGTCGAGGAAGAGGATGTTGAAGCGCTCGGTCTTCTCGTGCGCCAGCGCGGCGTGGCAGTAGTCGAGCAGCTTGTCCCAGGACGTGATCACCGGCCGCTCGACCACCTCGCGCCGCGCCAGCCGCGCGCCGGTCTCGCGCAGCGCGCGCAGCAGCACCAGGGTGCGCTGGTCGATGTCGAACTCCTTCAGGAGCTCGGCGTCTGCGGCGAAGACGTCGCCCAGCGTGCCGAAGCGCGCCAGCAGCTTCTTGGCCACCGGCTTGGTGTCGATGCGCTCTATGCCGTAGAACAGCAGCAATTCGAGCAGCTCGTAGTCCTGGAAGCCGTCGAGACCCGAGCCCAGCGCGCGGTCGCGAACGCGCTGGCGATGGCCGTGGTAATGCGGCTTCTCGCCGGCCTCCCTGGAATTGTGGCCGACGGTCGCCGGCCTGGCAGCCAGCGCCAGCGCCACCGTCGCGGTCGGATCCTCGCCGGCGAACTCCCAGACCTGCTCGAGGCGGTTCCACGTGCCGCCGGCCTCGCGCAGCGCGTCGCGGTGCGTCAGCGTGTTGCCGCCGATGCGCCAGATCTCGGAGCCATCCCGCATCCTGGCCTGCCGCAGATGCAGGCCGGCGGCGATCAGGGATAAGAGTGCGGAATCGTCGGATGCGGCCGGCGGTGCCGCGTCATCCCCCAGGCCGTTCTTGCGCCGCGCCATGCCTTTCCCCCCGATCCGCCCGCGCAGGTTGCGTCGGGCAGTGTAAGGGACACTGCGGCAGCAAAAGGGCAGGGGCGGGAAAAAGCCGGCGGAGGCTCAGTAGGGCGGCTTGTGCAGCCCCTGGGGCGAGAGGGTGAAGATCTCGACGCCGGTCTCGGTGACGCCGACCGAGTGCTCGAACTGCGCCGAGAGCGAGCGGTCCTTGGTCACCGCCGTCCAGCCGTCGCCCAGGATCTTCACCTCGTAACGGCCGGCGTTGATCATCGGCTCGATGGTGAAGAACATGCCCGGCTTGAGGACAGGGCCGGTGCCGGCGACGCCGTAATGCAGGATGTTGGGCGCGTCGTGGAAGATGCGGCCCAGGCCATGGCCGCAGAAATCGCGGACCACCGAGAAACGGTTGCTCTCGGCCAGTGTCTGGATGGCGTGGCCGATATCGCCCAGCCGCGCGCCGGGCTTCACGGCGGCGATGCCGCGCATCATGGCCTCGTGCGTGGTGTCGCTCAGGCGGCGCGCCAGCAGCTTGGGCTCGCCGACATAGAACATGCGGCTGGTGTCGCCGTACCAGCCGTCGAGGATCACGGTGATGTCGATGTTCAGCACGTCGCCGTCGACCAGCACCCGATCGCCCGGGATGCCGTGGCAGACCACGTGGTTGATCGAGGTGCAGATCGACTTCGGGTAGCCGCGATAGCCCAGCGGGGCGGGCACGGCGCCGTGGTCGACGATGAAGTCGTGGCAGATCTTGTCGAGCTGCTCCGTGGTGACGCCCGGCTTGACCCGCGGCACCAGCATGTCGAGGACCTCGGCGGCCAGCCGGCCGGCCTTGCGCATGCCCTCGAAATCCTCGGGCGCATGGATCTTGATCTGGCGCTCGTCCTGCCGCCAGTAATCCTCCATCGCCGTCTTCTCCGCCCGGAACATCATGCCGCCCTATTTGGCACCGCCACCCCCGGCAGGCAAGGGGTAGGGGATGCCTTGCCGGCCTGCCTTGGCTATGGTGCCGGCACCCGACGCAATGGCCGCCCGAGTTCCCGCCGATGTCCGAGAAGATCGTCACCGCCTGCATCCTGGTCATCGGCAACGAGATCCTGTCGGGCCGCACCAAGGACGCCAATATCCCGTTCCTCGCCACCGAGCTGGGCAAGCTCGGCGTGCGGGTGATGGAATGCCGGGTGGTGCCCGACATCGAGGCACGCATCGTCGAGACGGTCAACGAGGTGCGCCGCAGGTTCGACTATGTCTTCACCACGGGCGGCATCGGCCCGACGCACGACGACATCACCGCCGACTGCATCGCCAAGGCCTTCGGTGTCGGCATCTCCGAGCATCCCGAGGCGATCGACCGCATGACCCGCTACTACGGCGACGTGGCGCTGTTCACCCCGGCGCGGCGGCGCATGGCGCGCGTGCCGCATGGCGGCGTGCTGGTCGACAACCCGATCTCGGTGGCGCCCGGCTTCCAGATGGGGAACGTGTTCACCTTCGCCGGCATCCCGCGCATCGTCGAGGGCATGTTCGACGCTGTGAAGCACCGCTTGGTCGGCGGTAAGCCGATGCTCAGCCGTACCGTACGCACCAACCAGCCCGAGGGCCTGATCGCCGAGAAGCTCGGCGCCCTGCAGCAGCGCTACGAGGACATCGACATCGGCTCCTACCCCGGCTTCCGCAACGGTCGGCCCAGCGTGCAGCTGGTGCTGCGCGGCACCGACGACCAGCGGCTGGCCAGCGCCTCGATTGAGCTGCAGGCCTTCCTGCGCGAGATGGGCGGCGAGGCCGACGAGTTCGTGCAATAGGGCGGCGGTCGGTAAGGCAGGGCGATCGCATCTTCCCTTCTCCCCGCGAAGGCGGGGAGAAGGTGCCGAGCGCAAGCGAGGCGGATGAGCGGCGCAACTGGCACCGCGTTCGACCATAGCATCGTGAAGCCCCTCATCCGCCCTTCGGGCACCTTCTCCCCGCCTGCGCGGGGAGAAGGGAAGAAAGCCCCATGCGCTCGCCCTGGCCGGTGGGGCGCAATCGCGATCAAGCGGGCCGCCGACGGCGCCGCTAGTCTCGCGGCATGAACCGACCCATCCCGTTCCTCGACGGCTACTGGTACTGCTACGCCAACTCCGCGGCGATGCTGCTGGGCGCCAGCGGCTTCGCCACCAGGCCGGCCGATATCGAAGTCCTCTCCGGCGTGGGCCTCGGCGCCTGCATTCCGGGCGAGCTGCCGTTCTTCAGCGGCGCCGCCGGCCTGCCGGATCGCGGCATCACGCGCGCCCTGGAGATCCTGGGCTTCGACTTCGAGGAGCACGCCCAGGAGGACGGAACCGCGCCGCCCTTCGACTGGCTGGAGTCGCGCCTGGCCTCGGGACCGGTGGTCGTCGGCCCGCTCGACATGAGCCTGCTGCACTACAACCCGGCACGCCCGCCAGGTGGCGGGGTCGATCACTACGTGCTGGTCAGCGCGATCGATGCCGGCCATGTGCGGATCTACGATCCGGCGGGCTATGCGGCGGTCATGCTGTCGCGCGAGCTGCTGGCCGAGTCATGGCGGGCGTCGAGCATCGCCTATCGGCGTGGTGCGTTTCGCGCGTGGTGCGCGCCGCGGCGAGCGCGCACGCCCTCGGACGCCGCCATCCGCCAGGAGGCGGTCGCCTGGTTCAAGAGCCTGTACCGGCAAAGCGAGGTCATCGCCGCCGAGCGCGGCTGGCCCGAGGGCGAGCCGGCGATCCGCAGCCTCGCGAGACTGGCGCGCGATCGTGCCCTCAGCCCGGCGCAAGTGGGTCATCTGCGGTTCTTCGCGCTACCGCTGGGCGCCAAGCGCGCGCTGCATTTCGCGGCGTTCTTCGCCGGCATCGATCCCGCCATCGCGGCGCTGAAGCAGCAGCAGGCCGGGCTGTTCGGCGATTGCCACAGCCGCTTCATGCAGGATGACCGGGCCGGCACCGCCGAGACCTTGGAGGCGCTCGCGAGCTGCGAGGCGCGCTTGCGCGAGGCCATCACAGCGCTCTGAACATCATCGCCGGTCACACAAAGAACTTGCAGCGCGCGGCGGGCAATATGCCTTAACTTCGCCGCAGTTGGGCGACCCTTTGCGCCCAACGTGTCTCGCCATGGCGGCGCGACGGACACCGATAACGAAGGGGGCCGCATGGCAGCCGATCGCCCATTGGGCATCCTGATGCTCGACACGCGCTTCCCGCGCATCGTCGGCGACATCGGCAATGCCGAGACGTTTCCGTTTCCGGTGATCTACCAGACGCTCGAGGGCCTCGGCCCGCATGACGCCGTCGCCGCGGCGCACGATCGGCCGCGCATCCGCGCCGTGCTGGCGGCCAACGCCAAGACGCTGGCCGAGAAGGGGGCTATCGGCATCTCGACGAGCTGCGGGTTCCTGGCGCTGTTCCAGCAGGCGCTGGCGATGGTCTCGCCGGTGCCGGTGGCGACCTCGGCGCTGATGCTGGTGCCGATGATGGCGCGCACCTTGCCAGGCGGCCGCCGTGTCGGCGTGATCACCGCCAGCCGCGAGAACCTCACAGCCGCACACCTCGCCGCCGTCGACGCCTCGCGCGATACGCCGATCGAGGGCATGCCGCCCAACGGCGCCTTCGCCCGCACGTTCCTCGCCAACGGCACCGAGCTCGACCGCGACGAGGTCGAGCGCGAGGCCTTGCTGGCCGGCCGCCGCCTGGTGGCCCGCCACCCCGATGTCGGCGCGGTAGTGCTGGAGTGCACGAACCTTCCGCCCTATGCCGCCGCGCTCCGGCGCGATCTGGGCCTGCCGGTGTACGACATCACCGACCTGCTGCGGCTGTTCCATGCCGGCCTGAAGCGGACCTGACCGCGTCATCGCGCCGTCATTCGTGCGCCTTCAAAGTTTATCCACAGGGTGCTAGACTTCACCGCTTTCCCGGCCCGAGCCGGTACGGAAAGCCAAGAATGTCGTTGTCCGATACGCCTCCCAAAGGCCCCCGCCGTCACATCCGCCTGACCTCGCATCCCCCGGCCGGTGCCGCCCAGCCAGTGCCGCTGAAATGGGGTGCGCCCACCGCCGCCGAGCGCGGGCCGGTGATCGCCACGCTCAGCCAGCCCGGCCGCCGCAACGCCATCGGCGTGCATGCCGGCGCCTACGGCATCTACCGCGCGCTCGCCATCGCCGCGCACACGCTTGACCCCAACCATCGCGCCGACCTCACCAACACCGCCCCGGCGGTGCCGATCGGCCCGTTCCCGCAATGGGGCGATCAGACGAAGATCGTGTCGTTCGACCCGTGGGGCCATCTCGTCGCCGAGGTCTTCGCCGACCGCCTGGCCGAGGGCCTCGACATCCGCCCGACCATCGCCGTGACCAAGGCGCATGTCGGCATGCCCGAGATCAAGGACGCCATCGAGGCCGGCCGGCTGAAGCCTGACGGCGAGGTGCTGCTGGCCTCGGGCGACGTGCGCGTCACCAAGGCGGCGATCGAGCCGGTGTGGTGGCTGCCCGGCGTCGCCCAGCGCTTCGGCATCGCCGAGACCGACCTGCGCCGCGCCCTCTTCGAGCAGACCGGCGGCATGTACCCGGAACTGGTGACGCGCTCCGACATCAAGGTCTTCCTGCCGCCGATCGGCGGCATGACGCTGTATTTCTTCGGCGACGTGACGAAGCTCGGCAAGAAGGAGACGAAGATCGCCTGCCGCGTGCATGACGAGTGCAACGGCTCCGACGTCTTCGGCTCGGACATCTGCACCTGCCGGCCCTATCTCGCGCACGGCATGGAGCTGTGCGTCGAGCAGGCGCAGCGGGGCGGCGTCGGCCTCGTGGTCTACAATCGCAAGGAAGGCCGCGCGCTGGGCGAGGTTACCAAGTTCCTGGTCTACAACGCGCGCAAGCGGCAGGTCGGCGGCGACAGCGCGGCGCAGTATTTCGCGCGCACCGAATGCGTCGCCGGCGTGCAGGACATGCGCTTCCAGCAGCTGATGCCCGACGTCTTCCACTGGCTGGGCATCACGCGCATCGACCGCTTCGCTTCGATGAGCAACATGAAGTCGGGCGCGCTGCGCGAGATGGGCATCGAGATCGGCGAGCAGGTCGAGATCCCGCCCGAGCTGATTCCGCCCGACGCCCAGGTCGAGATGGATGCCAAGAAGGCCGCCGGCTACTTCAGCGTCGCCAAGCCGGACGAGACCGAGCTCGCCAAGCCCAAGGGCAGGGGGCTGACGGAGTGAGTTCCGACATCTCGCCGCTGGCGGGCTCGGCGATCGCCCGCCTGCGCGACCCGGCGACGATCCGCGAGCGCGCCGAGATGGTGCTGCGCCATGTCGAGGATGGCCAGTCGCCGCATTTCGCGCTCGACGCCAACGGGCTGGAAAACGCGGTGCGGCTCACCCTCGCGGTGATCCACGAGCGCTTCCCCGATCCGCGCAAGGTGCCGTTCCACGCGCGCTGGCGGCACTTCGAGGTCGGCGGCCGCGACCGGTGGGCGGCGCTGGCGGGCACGCTGCGCGGCGCCGGCAAGGCCGAGCGCGCGCGCATCCGGGTCGAGCTGGCGATCACCTCGGTGCTGCTCGACGCCGGCGCCGGAGCCGACTGGGGCTATCGCGAGCCCGACGGCGGCGCGCGCTACGCAAGGTCGGAAGGGCTCGCGGTCGCCAGCTTCGATCTCTATCGCCGCGGCGGCTTCTCGAACGATCCGGCCAGCCCGCTGCGCGCCGACGCCGAGGCGCTCAGGCGCTTCGGCGCGCCTGATCTGGCGATGGCCTTCCAGGTCTTTCCGCACAACCCGCTGGTCGGTCTCGCCGGCCGCGCCGAGCTGATCGCGTCGGTCGGCGGGGTCGTCGCCGCGCGGCCCGACCTGTTCGGCGCCGGCGCGCGGCTCGGCAACCTCTTCGACCATCTCGCCAGCCAGGCAAAGGACGGGGCACTGCCGGCGGCCCTGATTTTTGCGACTTTGCTCGATGCCTTCTCGCCGATCTGGCCGTCGCGGCTCGACATCGAGGGCGTGGCGCTGGGCGATGTCTGGAAGCACCCGGCCGCGCGCGCCCGGGACCGCACGGACGGGCTGGTGCCGTTCCACAAGCTCTCGCAGTGGCTGACCTACTCGCTGGTCGAGCCGCTGGAGGAGGCGGGCATCAGGATCGTCGACCTCGACGCGCTGACCGGCCTGCCGGAGTACCGCAACGGCGGATTGCTGATCGACAGCGGCGCGCTGCGCGTGAAGCGGCGCGAGACCCTCGAGCGCGCCTGGGCGCCGGGCGACGAGGTCATTGTCGAATGGCGCGCGTTGACCGTGGCGCTGCTCGATCGCATCGGCGCGCATGTCCGCCTGCATCTCGGGCTCGACGCCCAGACCCTGCCGCTGGTCAAGGTGCTGGAGGGCGGCACGTGGCTCGCGGGCCGCAGGATCGCCGCCGAGCGGCGGCCGGGCGGCGCGCCGCCCATCGCCATCGACAGCGACGGCACGGTATTCTGAGCCCACGTGCTTTCGGGGAGCATCATGGCCAACAACAGCAGCGTCACCGTCGTCGACCATCCGCTGGTGCAGCACAAGCTCAGCATCATGCGCAACAGGGAGACGTCGACGACCAATTTCCGCCGCCTGCTGCGCGAGATCGCGCTGCTGCTGGGCTACGAGGTGACGCGCGACCTGCCGCTCGCGACGCAGCGCATCGACACGCCGCTGGAAGCGATGGACGCGCCGTTCATCGACGGCAAGAAGCTGGTGGTGGTGCCCGTCCTGCGCGCCGGGCTGGGCCTCGCCGACGGCCTGCTCGACCTCGTGCCCGGCGCGCGCGTCGGCCATATCGGCCTGTATCGCGATCCCGAGACCAAGGCCGCCGTCGAGTACTACTTCAAGATGCCCGAGGCGCTGGGCGAGCGCCTGGTGCTGGTCTGCGATCCGATGCTGGCGACCGCCAATTCCGCCATCGCCGCCGTCGACCTGCTCAAGGGCGCCGGCGCGCGCTGGATCAAGCTGCTTTGCGTGCTGGCCGCGCCCGAGGGCGTCAAGGCCTTCACCGAGGCGCATCCCGACGTGCCGCTGACCGTCGCCGCGATCGACCGCGAGCTCAACGACCACGCCTACATCATGCCGGGCCTGGGCGACGCCGGCGACCGGCTGTTCGGGACCAAGTAGCCATGCCGACCATCGCCAAGCTCAACTTCATCGGTCTCGAGCACGTGCTGCCGCCGGACAAGGCCTTCGGCATGGCGCGCGGCATCGGCCATCGACGGCCCGGCGGCATCGTCGAGATCGAGACCAGCGCGGGCGTCACCGGCGTCGGCGAGGTGTTCGGCAATCCCCTGGTCAGCCGCGAATACTTCCGCATGGTCGAGCCGTTCTTCGCCGGCAAAAGCGTCTACGACTTCGACCACATCGAGGCCGAGATCCGCAACCGCATCTATCACCTCGGCGTGCAGAACCAGCTCACCGCCTGCCTGGCCGGCATCAACGTGGCGCTGTTCGACGCCATCGGCCGCGCGACCGGCACGCGGGTCTGCGACCTGATCGGCGGCTGCCGCTCGACGCGCCTGCCGGTCTACGCCTCGACCGGCTTCTTCTCGAAGGACGTCGACCGCCAGCTCGAGCACATGCTGGCCGAGGTCAAGGCGCATCCCTACATCGGCATCAAGATCAAGATCGGCCGCGGCGCCAGGGACGACGTGGCGCGCGTCAAGCAGACCCGCGCGGCGCTGGGCGACGACATCCTGCTGATCGTCGACATCAACGGCAACTACACCGTCGACCTCGCGCTCGAATCGATGCGCGCCATCGAGCCCTTCAACATCCACTGGGTCGAGGAGCCGCTGCCGCCCTCGGACCTGCGCGGCTATGCCGAGCTGCGCGCGCGGGCGCCGCTGCCGATCGCCGCCGGCGAGGCGCATTACGCGGTGCGCGATTTCAAGCAGCTGATCGACGGCCGCTGCATCGACATCGTGCAGCCGGCGATCCCCACTGTGGGCGGCCTGACCGAGGCCAAACGCATCGCCTTCCTGGCGCAGTCCAGCAACCTCAGGATCTCGCCGCATGTCTGGGGCGGCGCGCTGGGCCTGACCGCGGCCTGCCACTTCGTGGCCTCGCTGCCGACCTCGCCGCACACCGACAACATCCCGTACCCGACCCTGATCGAGTACGACATGAGCGCCAACGCGCTGCGCACCGACCTGCTGGCGACGCCGATCAGGCTCGACGCCGGCCACCTGATCCTGCCCGACGGCCCTGGCCTGGGCGTCACGCTCGATCGCGGGCAAGTCGAGCGCTATCGCGTATGCTGACGTGATTGTAGCGCGGAGGGGGGAGATGAAGCGTCGGGCGCTGCTCTTCGGATCGTTGCTGGTCGCGACGCCGAACGCGGTCGATGCGCAACAGGCAAGCCGGCGGCGAATCGGTTTCCTCTACCCGCAATCCGATCTCGGTGTGCGCCATCCGGTCGAGGGAGAGCTTGCGAAGCTTGGCTACGTCGATGGCCAAACCGCAGATTTCGTCAAGCGCTTCGCCGAAGGGAAGTTCAGTCGGTTCTCGGCCTTGGCGGCCGAGCTGCTACGGGCTGATGTCGAGATCATTGTCGCGTCGACCACGTCGGCGGCGGTGGCCGCGAAGAAGGTGACCTCCACGGTGCCGATCGTCGTGCTCTCGAGCGGTGATGCCGTCGGCACCGGTCTGGCGCAAAGCCTGGCGCGGCCGGGCGGCAACGTGACGGGCAATTCATTCTTGGGCACCGAGTTCGCGGCCAAGCAAGTCCAACTTGTGACCGAGCTGGCACCCAAGGCGCGTCGCATCGGATTCATGGCCAACAGTCGCCAGCCGCCCGAGCCCATCTTCTTCGGGCAGATGCAGGTTGCCGCGAAGAGCCTGGAGGTGGAGATCCTCTTCATTGACACGCACAGCCCGGGGGATTTCGACAATTCATTGGCTGAGGCCATAGCGCGGAAGATCGATGCGCTGATCTGTGCACCCGGCGGCTATAGCGATTGGCGCGGCGATCGAGCTGCGCTGCTTGCCGCTCTGGAACGGCGGCCATTCCTCGCGCTGCATTTCCGTCGCGAATTTCCGGAGGAGGGCGGCCTGATTTCACACGGGCCGAGCTGGGCCGCCATGAATCGACAGGCCGCGGCCTACGTCGACCGCATTCTCAAGGGCGCGCGGGCTGGCGATCTGCCGATCGTCCAGCCCACGCACTTCGAGCTCGTGGTCAACATGAAGACGGCGCGGCGCCGGGGAATCGCCATCCCATCGCTGATCCTCGCCCGCGCCGATACTGTGATCGATTAATTCCCCGGTCCGCGCTCCATCGAGTAGGGCTGCCAGCGGATCAGGTCGGTTTTCTCCAGCACCGAGGGATTGACGCAGCTGCGCGGCCAGCGGCCGCCCAGCACGGCGGCGAGCTCGTGGCCGACGCGGCGGCGGCGCGCCGGGTCGAAGCGCGAGGAGGCCGAGGCGACGTGCGCCGTGACGATCACGTTGTCCATCTTGAGGATCGGATTGTCGGGCTTGGGCGGCTCGACCTCGAGCACGTCGAGACCGGCGCCGGCGATCCAGCCCTCCTGCAGGGCGCGGATCATCGCCGCCTCGTCGACCGTGGCGCCGCGGCCGGTGTTGATGAACAGCGCCGTCTTCTTCATGGCGCGGAACTGCTTCTCGCCGAACATCCGGCGGGCGTCGACCGTCGAGGGCGCGTGCATCGAGACGATGTCGGACTGCGCCAGCACCTCGTCGTAGCTGCACGGCTCGACGCCGTACTGGCTCATCACCAGCTCCTCGACATAGGGGTCGTAGGCCAGCATGCGGAAGCCGAAGGCGCGCGCGCGTGTTGCCACGGCGCGCGCGACATGACCGAAGGCGATGAAGCCCAGGGTCTGGCCCATCAGGCGCGGGAACTGGTAGAGCATCGGCCGGCCCTTGGACCAGTTGCCGTCGCGCGCCATGCGGTCCTGCACCACCAGCCGCCGCCAGGTCGCCAGCATCAGGGTCATCGCGTGGTCGGCGACCTCCTCGATGAAGGTGTCGGGCACGTTGGTCACCGGGATGCCCTTCGTCGTCGCCGCCGCGACGTCGACCGAGTCGACGCCGACGCTGCCCAGCGAGATCACCTTGCAGCGCTCCAGCGAATCGATCACCCGCTTCGACAGCGGCCGGCCCTTGGCGTAGATCGCATCGGCGTCGTGCGCGCCGGCGATGAAGGCGTTCTCGCTGTCGGCGGCGACCTCGACGATCTCCGCGCCCATCGACGCCAGCGCCTCCATCTCGAAGGAATGGTCCACCGGCGCAGCCAGCTGCTGCGTCACGATCTTGAACTTCGCCATGTCGTTTCCCCTGTTGTGACTGCCTGATTCGGGTGGCCTCGGTGCGGCGATCATGCCGCCGCTTCACTCCAGCCGGAAGGGTGGAGGCTGGCGGCCGTCGGTGTCGGTGAAGGCGTAGTCGCGCGCCAGCTCGCCCACGGTGAACAGGCGGCCGCTGCGCTCCATGACGTCGGGATCGGCGGCCAGCGCCACCACGGCCCGGCCGGCATAGTCCGGTGATTCCAGCTTCGCCAGCGTCTCGGGATCGTCGGCCAGCGCCCGCGCCACGCGCTCGGTGCGCACGAAGCCCGGCGCCAGCGCCACGCAGGCGACCTCAGCGCCGCCGAGCTCGCGCGCCAGGCCATAGACCATGCGGATCGCGGCGGCCTTGGCGACGTCGTAGTAGAGGTTGCCGAGATACTCGTCGAAGGCCCAGGCCACGGTGTTGACGATCAGGCGCGGCCGGTCGGCGGTCTTCGGCCCGGTCATCAGCGGCAGCGCGTGGCGCGTCGTCAGGAACGTCGCCTTCAGCCCGCCGTCGAACATGCGCGTCCAGTTCTCCGAGGGCTGGCGCAGGAAGGGGGCGGCAAAGGCGGGGCCGGGATGCCGCTCGTAGCCGCCCCAGGCGTTGTTGACGAGGATGTCGATGCGCCCGTGCTCGCGCGCGATGGAAGCCATCAGCGCCTCGACCTGCTTCTCGTCGCGATGATCGCATGGTTTGCCATGGCCGCTGCCGCCGCCGGCCGCCGCGCCCGATGCGCTCACCGCCGCCGCCGCCGCCTCGACCGTGCCCGGCAGGTTCTCGGTCGTCGCCCCCGACGTGCTGCGGCCGGTGACATGCACGACGCAGCCCGCCTCGCCCAGCGCCCGGGCGATACCCAGCCCCAGGCCCCGCGTGGCGCCACTGACCAGCGCCACCGGACGCTCCTGCCCATCGCTCATGCCGACGATCCCCGACTGACGATCCCGATGCCCGGCAAGGCTATAGCACCTGCATGGCCGATGGCTATTTCCGCTCCCGTCATGCTTCGAGACGGAAGATGCGCGGCGTCCATCGAGCGAGGCTGGAGCGTGTCGAGATCAGTGGTGATGGCCCAGCCCGAGGGACGAGGAGGACTGCTATGGTTTGCGATGTCTTCCACCCGGGAGGCGGGCAGCGGATTGCTATGGTTTGCAATGATCTCAGCCGCTGGTGCGGAGCGGGTAAGCCCTTGAGTCGTCTTGCTGTTGCAAGGAAGGCGCCGTTTGGCGCGCCTGCCCACGCGCTGCAGCCGATCCCGGTCGACGGGTACGATCTCGTGAGTGCGGGACATGAGGCGGACTCCAATCGAAAGACTGGAACCGGTGTAACCCGCAACCGGCAAACCGCCTACTTCCACCCCTACGCGTGTCGAAGTTCGCCATAGAGCACTGACAGACAAGGAACTTCCCGCCTGTATCCGCTGCGATCCCTCATGCCTCCTCCCCCTTGTGGGTCGGGAAGACGGAGCAGAGGGTCTACTCCGCGGCGTGGCGCACCGGCGGTTCGGCGGCGGCCGTCGCCAGCCTGGCGCGGCGGCTGCGGAACCAGGCGCCGATATCCTCGAACGCCAGATAGACCGTGGGCGTGATGAACAGCGTCAGCAGCTGCGAGACGGCCAGGCCGCCGACCACTGCGATGCCCAGCGGCTGGCGCAGCTCGGCGCCGGCGCCCAGCGCCATGGCGATGGGCGTGGCACCGAGGATGGCGCACATCGTGGTCATCATGATCGGCCGGAAGCGCAGCACGGCGGCCTGGATCATCGCCTCCCTCGGCTCGATGCCCTGCGCCCGCCGCTCGATGGCGAAGTCGACCATCATGATGGCGTTCTTCTTGACGATGCCGATCAGCATCACCACGCCGATCATGGCGATCACCGACAGGTCCATGCCGGCAAGCTGGAGCATGACCAGCGCGCCGATGCCGGCCGAGGGCAGGCCCGACAGGATGGTCAGCGGGTGGATGAAGCTCTCGTAGAGCACGCCCAGCACGATGTAGATCACCAGCACGGCGGCGAAGAGCAGCAGGCCCTGGTTGGCGACCGCCTGCTGGAAGACCTGGGCGCTGCCCTGGAAGGTGGTGCTGATCGTCGCCGGCATGCCGATCTCGCGCGCCGCCGCCTGCACGGCCGCGACGGCCTGGCCCAGCGAGGTGCCGGGCAGGAGGTTGAACGACACGGTGACCGAGGGCAGCTGCGCCAGATGCGTCACGGTGAGCGCCGTCGGCTTCTCCGACAGGCGCGCCACCGTATCGAGCGGCACGACGCCGCCCGACGGCGTGCGCACCGTCAGTCGCCGCAGCATCTCCGAGGTGTCGGCGTATTTCGGGTCGGCCTCGAGGATCACCTGGTAAGTGTCCTGCGGCGCGTAGATGGTCGAGATCTGTCGCGTGCCGAAGGCCGAGTAGACGACGTTGCGGATCTGGTCGACGGTGAGGTTGAGCCGCGCCGCGGCGTCGCGGTCGATGTCGATGACGGCGGCGCGCGCGCGCATCTGCAGGTCGGAGTTCACGTCGACGATGCCCGGGACCGAGCGCATGCGGCCTTCGATCCTGGGTGCCCAGGTCTGCAGCGCCACGAGGTCGGGCGACTGCATGGTGAACTGGTACTGGGCGCGCGACTGGGTCGTGCCGAGAATGATCGACTGGACCGGCTGGTAGAAGATCGAGATGCCGGGAACCTGCGAGGTGGCGCGGCGCAGCCGGGCGATGACCTCGCCGGCGCCGGCCTTGCGCGCGGGCTTGTCGCGCAGGGCGATGAACAGGCGTCCGGAGTTCTGCGTGTTGGCGGCGTTGCCGCCGCCCACCGTCGACATCACCGACACCACGTCGGGATCGGCGCGCACGATCTCGGCAAGGCGCGTCTGGCGCTCGACCATGGCGGCGAACGAGGCGTCGTCGGGCCCGACCGTCGACGCCGTCAGCAGGCCGATATCCTCCTGCGGGAAGAATCCCTTGGGGATGGTCTGGAAGAGCACGACCGTCAGGACGAAAGTGCCCAGCGTCGTCGCCAGCATCAGCCTGGAATGCGCAACGGTCCAGCGCACCGCGTGGCCGTAGAGGCGCGTGAGCCAGGTGAAGCCGATGTCGAACAGGCGCACCGGCAGGGGCAGGCGGGCGTGATGATCGGGCCGCTTCAGCATGCGCGCGCACAGCATCGGCGTGAGCGTCAGCGAGACGACGCCGGAGATCAGGATCGCCATCGAGATCACCATGCCGAACTCGGCGAACATGCGGCCGACGACGCCGCCCATGAACAGCACCGGGATGAACACCGCGACCAGCGACAGCGTCATCGAGACGATGGTGAAGGCGACTTCCTTGGAGCCGACGAAGGCGGCCTCCCGGGGGTCCATGCCCTGCTCGACATGGCGCATGATGTTCTCGAGCATGACGATGGCGTCGTCGACGACGAAGCCCACCGCCAGGGTGAGCGCCAGCAGCGAGATATTGTTGATCGAGTAGCCCAGCAGGTGCATGCCGGCGAAGGTGCCGATCAGCGAGATCGGCAGCGCCAGGGCCGGGATGATCGTGGCGCGGACGCTGCGCAGGAAGAGGTAGATGACGATGATCACGAGGACGACGGCGATCGCCAGCGTCTCCTGGACGTCGTGAATCGAGTCGCGGATCGAGCGTGAGCGGTCGTTCAGCACCCTGATCTCGATGTCGCGCGGCAACTCGGCCTGGATCTGCGGCAGCATGGCGCGAACGCGATCGACGACCTCGACCGTGTTGGCGCCGGGCTGACGGTAGACGCCCAGCACGATGGCGCGCTCGCCGTCGAGCCAGCTGGCGACGCGGGTGTTCTCGACGCTGTCGATGGCTGTGGCGACATCGGCGATGCGCACCGGCGCGCCGTTCTGCCAGGCCACGACGAGCGGCATGTACTGCGCGGCGCGCGACACCGGGCCGGTGGCGTCGAGGATGGCGTTGCGGCCGCCCTGCGGCACGGTGCCCAGCGGCCGGTTGGAGTTGGCGGTCGCCAGCGCCGCCTGCACGTCGGACAGGCTCAGGCCGCGGGCGGCGAGCTGGTCGAGGTCGGCGCGCACGCGCACGGCGTATTTCTGGCCGCCGAACACCAGTACCTGGGCGACGCCGGGCAGTGTGGAGATGCGCGGCAGGATGCTCGATTGGGCGAAGGCGTCGATGTCGGACAGCCGCGTGTTGGGCGAGCGCAGCGCCAGGAGGATGATGGCGAAGTCGCCCGGGTTGACCTTGCGGAAGCTGGGCGGCGTCGTCATGTCGGCGGGCAGTCGCCGCAGCGCCGTGCCGATCGCCGTCTGCACGTCGAGCGCGGCGCCGTCGATGTCGCGGTTGAGGTCGAACTGCAGGGTGATGGAGGTGTTGTCCAGCGTCGACACCGAGGTCATCGTCGAGACGCCGGAGATGGTCGAGAGCTGGCGCTCGAGGATGCCGGCGACCGAGGAAGCCATGGTCTCGGGGCTGGCGCCGGGCAGGGTGGCCTGCACCTGGATGGTCGGGAAATCGACGCGCGGGATGGCGGCGACCGGCAGCTGGCCGTAGCCGAACATGCCGGCGGCGAGGAACGAGACCATCATCAGGATGGTCATCACCGGCCGCCGGATGCAGACATGCGAAATCATGTCGTCGTCTCCGTGATCATCCTTCCCCCCGCCTTGGCGGCAGGGCGATCGCATGTTGCGCTTTGCTCCCTCTCCCCGCTTGCGGGGAGAGGGTTGGGGTGAGGGGCTGCATCGAGCGGCGCACCACCATCGTGCGCAACCTCAATCGACCCCTCACCCCGACCCTCTCCCCGCAAGCGGGGAGAGGGAGTGACGTCCCTCGCTGAAACGCCCTATGCGACCAAGGATCAATTCCTCGCCTCCGCCGGCTGCTTGCCGGACGCCGGCTTGCCGCTGCCCGGCGGGCGCGGCGTGATGATGCTGACAGCGACGCCGTCGGCCAGGCGCAGCTGGCCGCTGGTGACGACCTGCTCGCCGCCGTTGAGGCCGGAGGCCACCACGACTTCCTCGCCGATGGTGCGCGCCACCTTGATCGGCACGACCACCGCGCGATTGCCGCGCACGACGAAGACGAATGGGCCGGCCTGGCCGATCTGCAGGGCCGAGGCCGGCATGGTCACGGCATTGGCGTCGACGCCCAGCACGATGCGGGCCGGCACGAAGGCGCCCGGCCACAGCCGCTCGGCGGTGTTGGTCATGCTCGCCTTGGCGGTCACCGTGCCGGTGGCGAGATCCATGGCGTTCTCGATGAAGGCGATCTCGCCCACCGACATCGACTCGCCCGTGCCGGCTTCGACGCGCACAGGGCCGCGCTCCAGCACGGCGCGCACCTCGGCCAGCGCCGGGGCGGGCACCGAGAAGGCGATGTAGATCGGGTCCATCTGGTTGACGACGGCGAGGCTTTGCGTGTCGGCCATGCGCACCACAGCGCCGGGCTTGGCGGCGATCGAGCCGATGCGACCGGTCACCGGGGAGCGGATCTCGGTGTAGGTGAGCTGCGCGGCGACGTTGGCCAGCGCCGCCCGGTCGAAGGCGAGCTGCGCCTCGAGCGCCTTCAGCGCCGTGGCCGCGGTGTCGCGCTGCACCGCGCTGGTGACACCCTTGCCGGCGAGATCCTCGGCCCGCGCCAGATCGCGCCTTGCCTGCTCGATCTGCGCCATGTCCTTGGCGATCTGCGCCGTGATCTGCTCGCTCTGGGCGCGCAGCTGGCGCGAGTCCAAGGTGAACAGCAGGTCGCCTTCCTTCACGCGCGCGCCCTCGGCGACGTGGACCCGCATCACCTGGCTGTCGAGCCGCGCCTTGATGGCGATCGAGGCGATCGGCTGCACCGTGCCCACCGCGTCGATCAGCTGCGGCATCGGCTTGCGCGCGACGGTGCCGATCTCGACCGGCACGGCCTGGCCGCCGCGCGGCTGGGCAGCGCCCGGAGCGTTCGCCGCGGCCTTGCCCTGGGAGGCTTTACCCGGCGCCATGCCGATCCAGCCCGGCTTGTAGAGCCAGACCCCGGTGCCGGTGGCGAGCAGCGCCCCGACGACGGCGATGACCACAGCGCGCTTCATCTGGCGCCTCCTCGTGCGCCTGCGGCGTCATTGATGGCGTGCTTGCGGAACATCGGCCGGATTCGCGCCCCGGTCTCGTCGGCCTCGACGAACAGCGTGGTGACGGCGCGCGCCACCGCTTCATCGTCATAGTCGGCGCTGGTCGTGCCGCTCCACACCATGCCGATGATCAGCTTCGCCGCCAGCTTCGGGTCGTCGAGACGCAACGTGCCGGCGGCGCGGGCGCGTCCAAGCACGCCGGCGATGCGCGCCTCGATGCGGCCGCGGCGCTGCCTGAGGATGCGCCGGCGCAGGCGGTCGGCGCCGCTCGCGGCGTCGCTCAGCGCCCTGAGCGAGACGACGTGCTCGCGGAACATGGCGGCGAGGGGACGCAACATTCCGAGCAGCGTCTCGGCGTGGCCGTGGGTGGCCGCCTCGGCGACATCGAGGCGGGCCTCCAGCGTGTCGAGCGCGTCGACGAAGACCGCCTCGAACAAGGCGTCCTTGCCGGCGAAGTAGCGGTACAGGGTGGGCTTTCCGGCACCGGCCTCGCGGGCGATGTCGTCCATCGAGGTCGCCTCGAAGCCACGCGCGGCGAACTGCCTGGCGGCGGCGTCTATCAGCCGACGCCGGCGCAGGCTGCGCCATCGTTCCTCGGATCCAGTCGTCATCACCCCGCCAGCAAACTGGAACTCCCCGGTTCTATTTGGTACGGGCCGGTTTCATTTGGCAAGGGCGGCAGGACGGCATTGCGTAACGCCATGTTACATGGGAGCCATGACCATGCTGACACGACCCATTCCCGCCACCGGCGAGCCCCTGCCGGCGATCGGTTGCGGCACCTGGCGCGGCTTCGACGTCGGTTCGGACCCGGCGGCGCGCGCTTCGCTGGCCGGCGTGCTGCAGGCGCTGTTCGAGGCCGGCGGCTCGGTGGTCGATTCCTCGCCGATGTACGGCCGCGCCGAGGCGGTGAGCGGCGATCTGCTGGCGGCGCAGGGCTGGCGGCCCAGAGCGTTCCTCGCCACCAAGGTCTGGACACGCGGCCGTGAGGCCGGGGTCTGCGAGATGCAGCGCTCGATGGCGCTGATGAAGAGCGGCCCGACCATCGACCTGATCCAGGTGCACAATCTCGTCGACTGGCGCGTGCACCTGGAGACGCTGCGGACATGGAAGGCCGAGGGCCGCGTGCGCTATCTCGGCATCACCCATTACACGCCCTCGGCGCATGACGAGCTCGAGTCGGTGATGCGCGCGGCAGTGCCCGATTTCGTCCAGCTCGACTACGCGCTGGACGACCGCGCCGCCGAGCGCCGGCTGCTGCCGCTGGCGGCGGAACTGGGCATCGCGGTGCTGGTCAACCGGCCGCTGGGCGGCGGCGGGCTGGCGCGCCGCCTGCAGGGCCGCGCCCTGCCCGATTGGGCGGCCGCGATCGGCTGCACGAGCTGGCCGCAGATCCTGCTCAAGTTCGTGCTCGCCCATCCCGCGGTGACCTGCGCCATCCCCGGGACTGCCAATCCCGCGCACATGCGGGACAATGCCCAGGCCGGCACGGGCGCGCTGCCCGACGCGGCGCTGATCCGGCGGATGGTCGAGGCGATCGCATGACGATCCTCGAGCGGCCGCAGGGCGACCTCTACTACGACGTCTGCGACATCGTTCCGCCCTGGGTGACGGCGAAGGAGACGATCCTCTTCCTCAATGGCCTGGCGATCGACTCGGACATCTGGGTGACGTGGCTGCCCGAGCTGGCCGGCCGCTATCGTGTCGTGCGCGTCGATCTGCGCGGCTTCGGTCGTTCCTTCGTGCCGAAGAAGGCCGCGCCGTGGTCGATCGAGCTGATCGTCGGCGATGTCCTCGACGTGATGAAGGCGGTGGACGCCGAACGCGTGCATTTCGTCGGCGAGTCGACCGGCGGCACGGTTGGCATACATATGGCGGCACATCACCCCGAGGCCCTGGCCAGCGTCACCACGGTTTCCGCGGCGCATCGCGGTGGCGCGATCCAGCGTTCCAAGGCTTTGCGTGACGACGTCGAGCGTCTGGGCATGGAAAAGTGGTCCGAGACCCTGATGCCGCTGCGCTTCCGTCCTGGCGGCGTGTCCGAGCCGATGGCGCGCTGGTTTCACGATGTGCAGCGCAAGTCAGCGCCGCACGCCTGCGCCGACCTCGTCGACATGCTGGTCGGCGCCGATCTCACGGCGGCGCTGCCGACCATTCGGGTGCCGATGCTGATCCTGGCGCCCGACGACAGCCCGTTCGTCGCCGTCGAGCAGCAGGTCGAGCGCCTGCGCGCGGTATCGGGCAGCGAGCTTCAGGTGATCGCCGGTGCGCGTCACGGGTTGGCATCGTCGCACGGACCCCAGTGTGCTCGCATATTGCGCGATTTCCTGAGCCGGCGTGTCACGCCGTAGGCGCAGAAATCCGTCGGCCGGCGAGGCCGCGAAATGCGCACGACCATGACAGCGCGCAGGGCACGCAGTGCCCTAGCCTGACCGCCGCATTCGCGGAGGTCGTGTGGCTCGCGCCAGATCAGCTCCTCGCCGCCTCGATATTGGCGCTGCGCAGCGGCACGCCGAACTCGCGCTGGCAGATCTCGGCCAGCTTGGCGACGCCGGCACGGATCGTGTCGTGGTCGGGGTTGGCAAAGCACAGGCGCAGGCGGCATTTCGCGCGTGCCTTGTCGGTCGACCATTCCGGGCCGGGGTTCAGCGCCACGCCCTCGGCCAGCGCCACCTGGCCCAGCTTCACCGTATCGACGGAGTCGGGCAGCTTGATCCACAGGAAGATGCCGCCCGGCGGATCGTCGAACTCCGCCGCGGTGCCGAAACGCTCCGACAGCGATTCCATCAACGTCTCGAGCTTGCCGCGCAACGCCTTGGACAGCGTCGGCACGTGGTCATGGAAATGGTCCTGGCAGAACTCGGCCAGCACCATCTGGTCGAGCGCGCCCGAACCGCCGTCGGTCTTCAGCGCCTGCATGCGCGAGAGCAGGTCGGGACGCGCGACGATGTAGCCGATGCGGAAGGCCGGCGCGATCGACTTGGAGAAAGAGCCGATATGGATGACGTTGTCGGTCTTCGTCATGGCGTAGATCGCCGGCGGCCGCGCGCCGGCCCACACCAGGTCCGAGTAGCATTCATCCTCGAAGATCGGCACGCCATGCGCCTCGGCGATCTTCAGGATCGCCGCGCGCCGTGCCTCGCTCATGACCGCGCCGGTCGGATTCTGCACCGTGGGGATGGTGTAGATGTATTTCGGCTTCACGCCCTTCGCCGCGAGGTCGGCGAGCGCCTTGTCGAGCGCCTCGGGGATCAGGCCCTCCTTGTCGAGCGGCACGCCGACGATGTTGACCTTGAGCCGGTTCAGGCGCGTGAGCGCGCCGCCATAGGTGTCGCGCTCGATCAGCACCGTGTCGCCCGGCGTCAGCAGGATGCCGTTGACCAGGTCGAGGCCCTGCAGCGAGCCGTTGGTGATCAGGATGTCGTCGGGCGAGCAGGCGATGGCGGCGTGGCGCTTCATCTTGGCCGACAGGAACTCGCGCAGCGGCCGGTAGCCGAGCGGGCCGCTCTGCATGCCGTAGGTCGCCAGGGTGCGGCCTTCGCGCCGCAGCACGGCGTTGGCCGCCGCCGTCAATGCGTCGACGGGAATCTGCGCCGGATCGTTGTGGCCGCCGACGAAGTTGTAGCGCGGGAAACCGTTGAACTTCGCCGCCGGCGGCGGTAGGTCGGGGGCCAGCAGCGGCGTGAAATCGAAGGCGGGCATCGCGAGCGCTTCCTCATGTTTGCCGAATGGATTGAACCGATCATGACAGGAAAATCGACCGGTGCAGTCCTGCAATCGGCGGAAAGCTGACGATCACGCGTTGACCGCGACGCGCCGAACTGATGTGATCAGTGTTGGCATGCGTCTTGCCGGGAGACAGGGCGCTGACGGACAACAAATGGATGGACCAGGAGGGTTTCGGTCATGGAAGAGCGTGAACTGCGCGGTTTGATTGACCGCGTCAAGAAGGGCTCGCTGTCGCGACGTTCCTTCGTGCGCAGGATGGCCGCCGTCGGACTGACCGCGCCGCTGGCGACGCAGCTGCTCGCCGCGGGCGGCGTGGCGATGGCGCAGTCGCGGGCCGCCTACAAACCGACCAAGCGCGGCGGCGGCGGCACGCTGAAGGTGCTGTGGTGGCAGGGCCCGACCCTGCTGAACCCGCATTTCGCCGTCGGTACCAAGGACCAGGACGGCTCGCGCATCTTCTACGAGCCGCTCGCGGCATGGGATCCGGAAGGCAATCTCAAGCCCAAGCTGGCGGCGGAAATTCCCAGCCGCGAGAACGGCGGGCTGGCGGCCGACGGCAAGTCGGTGATCTGGAAGCTGAAGCAGGGCGTGAAGTGGCACGACGGCAAGCCGTTCACCGCCGACGACGTGGTGTTCAACTGGCAATACTCCAGCGACCCGGCGACCGCGGCGGTGACCAGCGGCACCTACAAGGACATCAAGGTCGAGAAGGTCGACGACTTCACGGTCAAGGTGATCTTCGACAAGCCGACGCCGTTCTGGGCCGACGCGTTCGTCGGCACGCGCGGCATGATCATCCCCAAGCACCTGTTCGCCGACTATATCGGCAGCAAGTCGCGCGAGGCGCCGACCAACCTCAAGCCGGTCGGCACCGGCCCGTACATGTTCAAGGACTTCAAGCCGGGCGACGCAGTCTCGGGCGTCATCAACCCGAACTACCACCAGCCCAACAAGCCGTACTTCGACGCCATCGAGCTGAAGGGCGGCGGTGACGCGGTCTCAGCGGCGCGCGCCGTGCTGCAGACCGGCGAGTACGACTTCGCCTGGAACCTGCAGGTCGAGGACGAGATCCTCCAGCGCCTGGAGAAGGGCGGCAAGGGCCGGGTCAACATCGCGCCCACCGGCAACATCGAGCACATCCAGGTCAACCAGACCGACCCGTGGACCGAGGTCGACGGCGAGCGCTCGAGCCTGAAGAGCAAGCATCCGACCCTGTCGGACAGGGCCGTCGCCCAGGCGCTCGCCCTGCTGGTCGATCGCGACTCGGTCGAGAAGCACATCTACGGGCGCACCGGCCCGGCGACGGCGAACTTCGTCAACAACCCGGAGCGCTTCCGCTCGAAGAACACGGTGAAGGAATTCAGCATCGAGAAGGCCAACGACATCCTCGAGAAGGCCGGCTGGAAGAAGGGTTCCGACGGCATCCGGGCGAAGGATGGCAAGAAGCTGAAATTCGTCTACCAGACCTCGATCAACCAGCCGCGCCAGAAGACGCAGGCGATCGTCAAGCAGGCCTGCCAGAAGGCCGGCATCGACATCGAGATCAAGGCGGTGACGGCTTCGGTGTACTTCTCGTCGGACGTCGCCAACCCCGACACCTACACCAAGTTCTTCACCGACCTGCAGATGTACACGACGACCATGTCGCAGCCCGACCCCGAGGTCTTCCTGCTGCAGTTCACGTCGTGGGAGGTCGCCACCAAGGAGAACAAGTGGCAGGGCCGCAACATCACGCGCTGGCGCAGCGAGGAGTACGACAAGATCTACAGGCAGGCCCAGGTCGAGCTCGACCCGGTCAAGCGGGCCGGGATGCTGATCGCCTGCCAGGATCTTGCCGTGAAGAACCAGGTCGTCATCCCCGTCGTCTACCGGCCGGGCGTGTCGGGCTCCAGCAACCAGCTGCGCAATGTCATCAGCGGCTGGGACAACAACACCTGGGATCTCTCCGACTGGTACAAGGAAGCCTGAGACCAGCAGCGTGATCCACGTGAGCGATGAGCGGAGGCGCCGGTGTCAAGGCAGTACCTGATCCGGCGCCTCCTGATCGCCATCCCGGCCCTGTTCGGCATCAGCGTGGTGCTGTTCGGGGTGCTGGCGATGGCGCCGGGCGATCCCTTCGAGGAACTGGCGATGAATCCGGCGATCCCGCCGGAGGTTCGCATGGCCTTGCGCGCCAAGTTCGGGCTCGATGACCCGGTCTGGCTGCGTTACATCCACTGGCTGGGGGCGATGCTCCAGGGCGACTGGGGGTTCTCCTTCACCAGCCGCATGGATGTCGATCAGCTGATCCTGCAGCGTCTGCCGACCACCCTGGTGGTGATCGGTTCCTCGCAGATCCTCGCCATCGTCGTCGCCATTCCGATCGGCGTGCTGGCCGCGACGCGGCCGTACTCGCTGTTCGACCAGGTGGCCAACACCTTCGCCTTCATCGGCTTCTCGCTGCCGACCTTCTTCACCGGCCTGCTGCTGATCCTGCTGTTCAGCATCCAGCTCGACTGGCTGCCCTTTGTCTACCGCGCCGACATCCCCGGATCGGGCCTGCCGTGGATCTGGGAGCACATCAAGCAGTCGATCATGCCGGTCGCGGTGCTGGGCCTGTTCCAGGGCGCCTCGCTGGTACGATATGTGCGTTCCGCCGTGCTCGACGTGATCAAGCTCGACTACGTCACCACCGCCCGGTCCAAGGGCATCGGCGAGCGCAAGGTGATCACCAAGCATGTCGTGCGCAACGCGCTGATCCCCGTGGTCACGCTGGTGGCGCTGCAGATGCCCATCGTCTTCGGCGGCGCCATCGTCACCGAGCAGATCTTCCGCGTGCCCGGCATCGGCTCGCTGCTGATCTCGGCCATGCTGTCGAACGACACCCCGGTGGTCATGGGTGTCACCTTCGTGTTCGCCTGCCTCGTCATCCTCTTCAACCTCATCGCAGACATCCTCTATGGCTGGCTCGACCCCCGCATCGCTTTCCGCTGAGGCGCCGGCGGCCGTCGCCGCCGCCCGGCCCGCGCCGCACTTCTCGCCGGCGGCCGACGCCTGGCGTCGCTTCCGCCGTCACCGGCTGGCCGTGGTCAGCCTCGGCGTCCTGCTGCTGATGGTGCTCGCCATCTTGCTCGGACCCCTGGTCTGGCGGCTGCCGATCAACGAGATCGACTTCGGTGCCAAGCTGGAGGGGCCCTCGCTTGCCCATCCGCTGGGCACCGACGATCTCGGCCAGGATTTGCTGGCGCGGCTGCTCTATGGCGGGCGCATCTCGCTCGCCGTCGGTCTGGCGGCGATGGTCGTCGCCGTCTCGGTCGGCATACTGATCGGCGCCATATCGGGCATGTCGAGCGGCCGCGTCGATGCCTTCCTGATGTGGCTGACCGATCTGTTCCTGTCGCTGCCGGCGCTGCCGCTGCTGCTGCTGGTGATCTATCTGTTCCGCGACAAGCTCAAGGCCGTGATGGGCCCCGAGGGCGGAACCTTCGTGCTGATCATCATCGTCATCGGCGGCCTGCGCTGGATGCCGGTGGCGCGGCTGGTGCGGGCCCAGTTCCTGTCCCTGCGCGAGAAGGAGTTCGTCGAGGCCGCGCGCGCGCTGGGTGCATCGAAGGCGCGCATGGTGGTCCGCCATATCCTGCCCAACGCGCTGGGTCCGGTGATCGTCGCCGGGACCATCGACGTGGCCGCCGCGATCATCGCCGAATCGACGCTCAGCTTCCTGGGTCTCGGCTTCCCGCCGGACATCCCGACCTGGGGCCGCGTGCTGTTCGACGCCAAGGACTATCTCGATATCGCGCCGCACTGGGCCCTGTTTCCCGGCACCGCGATCTTCCTGGCCGTGCTCGCCATCAATTTCATCGGCGACGGCCTGCGCGACGCCCTCGATCCGCGCCGGGTGATTGGATGAGCATGACGTTGGCAGATGACGCGGGCGCGGCCGAGACGGAAGCGCCCCTTCTCGACATTCGCGGGCTGAAGACCTGGTTCGCCACCGAGGACGGCATGGTGCGCGCGGTGGACGGCATCAGCCTGCACATCGCCAAGGGCGAGACACTTGCGGTGGTAGGCGAGTCGGGCTGCGGCAAGACGGTGACGGCGCGCACCGTGCTGAAGCTGATCGACATGCCGCCGGGCCGCATCGTCGAGGGCCAGGTGTTGTGGCGCGGCCGCAATCTTGTGCCCCTGGACGCGACCGAGATGGACAAGATCCGCGCCCGCGAGATCGGCATGATCTTCCAGGAGCCGATGACCTCGCTGAACCCGGTCTACACCGTGGGCGACCAGATCGCCGAGTCGCTGCGCCTGCACGAGAAGCTGTCGCGCAAGGCGGCGATGGACGGCGCCGTCGAGATGCTGCGCCTGGTGCAGATCCCCAACGCGGCGCGGCGGGTCAACGACTACCCGCACCAGTTCTCCGGCGGCATGCGCCAGCGCGTGATGATCGCCATGGCGCTGGCCTGCAAGCCGCAGCTGCTGATCGCCGACGAGCCGACCACGGCGCTCGACGTCACCATCCAGGCGCAGATCCTCGAGCTGCTGGCCGACATGAAGGAACGCTTCGGCATGTCGATCATGCTGATCACCCACGCCATGGGCGTGGTCGCCGAGACGGCGCAGCGCGTGGTCGTGATGTACGCCGGCAAGGTGGCCGAGGAAGCGCCGGTCGAGGCACTGTTCGAGAACCCGCGCCACCCCTACACCCAGGGCCTGATCCGCTCGATCCCCCGTGTCGATTCGAGCCAGCGCGGGCACGAGCGGCTGGAGCAGATCCCGGGCACCGTGCCCAGCCTGCTCAATCCGCCGACAGGCTGCCGCTTCGCCGCGCGCTGCAAGTTCGCCCGCGCCCAATGTCTCGAAGGCCAGCCGCCGCTGATCGAGGTCGCGCCCGGCCACCGGGTGGCGTGCATTCTCTACGAAGGCCAGGGGATCGGGAGTATCGCGGCATGAGCGCCGAGCCCTTGCTGAAGGTCAAGGACCTCAAGAAGCACTTCGCCGTGCGTGGCGGCGTGCTCTCGCGCATCGTCGATCATGTGCATGCCGTCGACGGCGTCAGCCTGGAGGTTGCCCAGGGCGAGACGCTGGGCGTCGTCGGCGAGTCCGGCTGCGGCAAGTCGACGACCGGCCGTTGCATCCTGAGGCTGATCGAGCCGACCTCGGGCGAGATCTGGTTCCAGGGCCAGGACGTGCGCCAGATGGGCGGCGAGAAGCTGCGCGCCTTGCGCCGCGACATGCAGATCATCTTCCAGGACCCATATGCCTCGCTCAACCCGCGACTGACGGTGGGCGGCATCATCGGCGAGGCACTGCAGATCCATAACCTCGCGAAGAACAACAAGGAGATCGAGGAGCGCGTCGTCGGGCTGCTGGAGACCGTGGGCCTGCGCCCGGAATACATGCACCGCTACCCGCACGAGTTCTCCGGCGGCCAGCGCCAGCGCATAGGCATCGCGCGTGCGCTCGCCGTCGAGCCCAAGCTGATCGTCTGCGACGAGCCGGTTTCCGCCCTCGACGTGTCGGTGCAGGCGCAGGTCATCAACCTGCTCGAGGATCTGCAGGAGAAGTTCGGCCTCACCTACCTGTTCATCGCCCACGATCTGAGCGTGGTCGAGCACATCAGCGACCGCGTCGCGGTGATGTATCTGGGCCGGGTGGTCGAGGTCGCGACGGCCAAGGATCTCTACGCCAATCCCAAGCACCCCTACACGGAGGCGCTGCTCTCGGCCGTGCCGATCCCCGATCCCAAGGCCAAGCGCAAGCGCATCGTGCTGCAGGGCGACGTGCCCAACCCGATCCGGCCACCCTCAGGGTGCCACTTTCACACGCGCTGTCCGATCGCCGTCGAGCGCTGCTCCAAGGACGTGCCGCACCTCAAGCAGACCGCGCAGGGTCATTGGGTATCCTGTCACCTCAGAAGCTGACGCTCCCACTCCAACTGTCATCCCGAGCGAAAAGCGAGGGATCCAGGACCCGCCCTGGATCCCTCGCTTTTCGCTCGGGATGACGGCGACTGACGGATGACACGTTCAGGAGATCGCCGCGATCCAGACGGCCGCGATCAGCATCAGCAGGCTGCCGATGGCCAGGCCCGCGATGATCAGGTTGCCGATGAGGATGCCGCTCGCCATACGCTGAGCCGGCAAATCACTGTGCATGGGACCTCCTCGCGCAGATGATGTCTCCGCAGATCGGCCCTTCAACGCGGGCCCGAAGGGATTGTTCCGGCCGCCCCGACTCCGCCACATCGTCGCCCCGTCAGTGGCGGCAACCGGCGCTGACGGTGCCACGTTATTCGGGCACGCGTCGATGCGTCCCGGCTTGCCGGGGCGTGAAACGCCTAGCAAGGAGATCTCGCATGATTCGCACGTTGCTGATCGGGTCGGCCGCCGCCGCTCTGCTGGGCGCCTGCGGGCCGGTCGAAACGCGCACCACCTACTATCACGCGCCGGCGCCGGCCTATACGACGACCTACACGGTCACGCCGGTCGTGACGGTGCGCGAGCCGCGCTACTACAACTACTACTCGCCGGGCTATTACGATTCCTACGGAGTCTGGCGCACGGAGCGCACGACGTATTAGCTCGGGCTAGGCTTGGCCGGCTTCAACGCGGGACGGGCGTCGCGGGTGCGGCGCCCGTCGCGCGTCAGGCGGCCTTGCGCTGTCGTTTCGGCGACCGGCGCTTCTTCGGGCGTGGTGCTCTGCGCACACTCTCGCTTCGCCGCGCCGGTCTGGCGCCGATGCTGCGACGCAACGCCTCCATGAGGTCGACGACGTTGCTCTCCTCCGCGTGCGACGGCTTCTCGGCGTGTACCGGCTTCTGGCCCTTGCGCTTGCGCTCGATCAGGGCGCGCACCGCGTCCTCGTAGCGATCGACGAACTGCGCCGGCGCGAAATCGCCCTGCTGCTGCTCGATGATCTTGTCGGCGATGTCGAGCATTGCCCGCCCCGTCCTGGGCACCTTG
Source organism: Alphaproteobacteria bacterium (assembly GCA_019635875.1). Lineage (NCBI taxonomy): Bacteria > Pseudomonadati > Pseudomonadota > Alphaproteobacteria > Alphaproteobacteria bacterium. Next base: position 512,809 of record JAHBYP010000003.1, on the reverse strand, counting down.
GGCAGCGCCACGAGTTCGTCGGGGTCGCGCACCTCGTCATGGGCGCGCAGCGTGGTCAGCAGGATCAGATCATCGCGCGGCTCGAGCGCGACGGTGCGTTCGCGCTGACTGAGCACGACACGGCCCAGGCCGACACGCTCCTTCTCACGCATGGCGTCGCGGATCACGGCGAAGGCCTCGATTCCGGTCTTGCCGTCGGGCACGAGGTAGTAGGGCTCGTCCCAGTAGATGCGGTCGATCGCCTGAAGCTCGACGAAGCGCTCGATGTCGATGATCTTGGTCGACTCGACCTTCAATGCATCGATCTCCTCGGGGTCGATCAGCACGTACTCGTCCTTGGCGATGGCGAAACCCTTCACCAGCTCCTTGCGGTCGATCGGCTCGCCGGTCGAGGCGTCGGTCAGCACCTGCTTGACCCTGCTCTTGGTGCGCGGGTTGATCAGGTTGAAGCTGACCCCGGTCCGCGCCTCGGTCGCCTTGTAGAGGGCCACCGGACAGGTCACCAGCGACAGCCGAAGATGTCCCTGCCACGTCGGTCTCGCCGCCATCGCCGCCTCCTGTGGAACGAGCGAGTCAACTCGCGAAAAAGCGAGTCGTTGCAATGGCTTGGCGGCCGCCAGTCGTTGGAGAACGCGCCGTGAACCCAACACAAGATATGGCCGGCGCGCCAGGGCGGCGCACCGGGGGTTGACGGAGTCGGTAGACGCAACGGTGGTGCGGGCGGCCGGACTCGAACCGGCACAACCTTTCGGTCTCGAGATTTTAAGTCTCGTGCGGCTACCAGTTTCGCCACGCCCGCCAGGAGTGCAGATGGCTGGTGATCTAGTAGGACTACGGCTGCATCCGCAAGCGGGTACCTACCACTTGCGCTGAAGGGGATTGCGCCCGCACCGCCGAGATTTGCTCCGAGATGTGCCCTTTGCCGCAACCGCGGAGCGGGGGAAGCTAAGGTGCGGAGAACTCAGTACCCGAACCGGGCGGCCACGGCGGCGGTGAGGCGGCGGATCGTCTGGCGCTCGGCCGCGTCAAGGGAGATGCTGTAGTAGTCGGGCGCGCGCAGGCGCGCGGCGTGCTCGCTGACCCACGCGTCGCTCGCCGGCAGGCCGGCATGGGCCAGCACGTGGTTCAGGGTGGTGGTCGGCTCCGCACAAAGGTCCTCGAACCGGACGACGGCAACCGACCCACGCAGGGCAGAATCGCGGGCCAGTCGATCGGCGATGAAGGCGTGCACGCCGGACCAGTACAGGCTCCAGCCCTCGACCTCCCGGCCCTGGCGCCACAGGCGCTGGATCTCGGCCACCATCGCGCCGTCGCCCAGGTTGAGCGGCCGCCGGTCGAGCCCGAACTCGAAGTGGCCGATCCGCTGCATGTAGCGCAACGCCGCCGGATGGCGTGCCTCGGCGACGCAGAAGCGCGCGTGCTGGCGCACCAGCGAGGCGATGTGGGCGACCGGCTCGCGGACCGGGACGAAGAAGCGCGCATCCGGGAACAGATCGATCAGGGCCTCCAGCCGTGCCGTGTTGTAGTTGCCCTTCGACAGGTAGCGCGATCCGCGGCGCAGCCACAGCAGCTTGCGGATATGATCGCGATAGCGCGCCGCGAAATCCGGCGCCACGCTGCCGCGCCCCAACGAGTTGTCGTGTGCCGGATCGTGGCTGCGCGGATGGAAGGCCATCCACAGCATTTCCTCGATCGCCTCGGGACTGTCGGGTGTCACCGCGATTCCGTCGCCGTGGGCGCGCTCGCGCGCCTCGGTCCGGCCGGCATAGAGCCGCGAAGCGACGTGGTCCCAGAACACCGGTGCCAGAACGCCGGGATAGTCGCGGTAGCGGTGAGTCACCGTATCCGGGTGGGCGGCCAGGGTTTCCAGCAGGATGGTGGTGCCCGACCGTGCCAGGCCGCAGATAAAGATCGGCGCACGGATCGCCACGCCGTCCAGCTCGGGCGCCAACCGGCGCGTTTCGAAGTCGCCGATCCGACGCATCAGGCCGGACCGCCTCGACATCCAGCCGCCGAGCCAGTCGAGCCAGCGATCGACGTGGAAGCCGGCATACGGATCCGTGCCGCCTCTGGCGTGCATTGTCATCGGATGCGGAACGCGAACTTGAGACCGAGCGACACCACCAGCAGGCTCGCCAGGAAAGGCGCCTCCCAGCCGCGCACCCAGTCCGGCCCAACCTCCAGGTAGCGCTTCGGCGGCAGGCCGATCTCGATGCGCTCCGCCGGGCTGTCGTCGTCGAGATAGCCCAGCGGGTTGCCGATCAGGCCGCTCCACCAGAGGCGCTTGTGCACCACCGGCATCGGCACGACCAGCGACACCGACTGCAGTATCTGGTCGATGCCGTCGGTCACTTCGACGCGTGGCGGCGCGGCGCGATCGGCGACCCATCGGACGTGCGCGCCCTCCGGCCGTACGCGGACGACCGGCACCTCATCCGGCGGCGGCAGATCGTAGGCGTGGTGGATCTGCAGCCATACCATCAGGCAGAGCACAGGTATGGCGCCTGCCACGGTCGGCCCGGATGCCAGTCCGATGCGGGCCAGGGCGAGCGACAGTAGCCGGCGCGCCGCGCTCACACCCTCCCGCATCGCCGTATCCTCGCGCCGCAGCGTCGCCTGCAGGCGGTGCGCCTCGTCCGACATGCGGACCAGGCGCGCCTGAGGCGACAGCAGCCGGTACACTCCCATCGAGATGGCGCCGGCGACCACCCCCCAGGCTATGACGCGCATGACCGGCGGCGCGTCGATCGCCGCATCGGCCCACGACAGCACCTCCAGGGGCAGATCGAGCAGGCTCAAGAGCCACCGGACGTCAGGACGAGCCGTCCGGATTCACACGGCCCTGCTCCGTCGCCCGCTCGATGTCGCCGGCGCGGGTGCGCGCCCTGCGGGCACGGCGCATGCGCAAGGGCCACAGCACCAGAAACGCGACCGCGGCCACGATGGCGGACAGCAGTGCAACGAACGCACCCAGCAGGGAGAGGCCGGCGCCGGGCCCGACATAGGCCCAGGCGGGCGTCGCGACCACCAACACAAGCAGCGTCACGGCGGGAAGGCGGATGGTGGCCATCGTTTGATCCTCCTCTACGCATACTGATGCACAATGCGAACGCATGCCGCGGCTTCCGGCCCTTCAGAAGTCATCGCCTCGGCAAAAGGTTGCGCCGTCACTCCAGGGCGAGGCTGTCCCGGAACGCGGGCGCAAGATCGCGCTGCGGATCCAGGCGCTGGACCCAGAAGATGATCGGAATCCGCTCGTTGCCGGCACCGCGGCGCACCGGATTCACGAACTCCCACACGATGTCGCCCGTCCGCGTCACCTCGATCAGGCGGCCGGCCCGGGATTCGACGATCAGCGTGTTGCCGTTGTCCAGCCGGCTCTGGCTCGATCGTGTGGCGCTGTCGAGCGCCTCGCCCGGCCGGTCGCCGTAGCTCCAGTTGACCTTGTGGCTCCCGGGATCGAATTCCAGCACGCGCGACGGGCCAGGCCCGCCGACTGCCCCTTCGTTGTCGAACAACAGGATGCGTCCACCGGGCAGAACCTGCGCGTCGTGCTGCCGCAGCCACGGGCCTGCTGCGGCCCACACGGCTTTCTCGGCGGTCATGTCGATCAGGGCGATGGTGCTGATGTCGCGCATCGATACCAGTGCCTGGCCGGACCCGCTGCCGGCGATGCCCGGCACCGCGTCTTCCAGGATCTGGATGGAGTTGGTGTGCAGGTAGTCGCCGTTCATGACATGCGCCCACCACGAGCTGTAGTGCAGGCGATGGCCGAAGCGGGACTGAGCGAAGACGCCGGTAAGCCACAATTTCTGCAGGACGCGCCCGTCGGGCGCCAGCTTGACGATGAAGTCGTCTATGCGCGGCTTGTTCAGATGCCCGAACCCCGGCAGATCCCTTTTGGTGACCTCGTGCGTCAGCACGAAGATGTTACCGGCCGTATCCAGCGCGAAGTCGTGATGGGCATTGCCGAGATACTTCCAGATGACGCGGCCGTTGCGGTCGACCTTGGCCAGGCCGTAGCCCCAAGGCGTGTCGCCGACCGCGGTGTACATCACCAGCAGATCGCCGCCGGGCAGCAAGTGCGCTTTCTCGATGTGGACGAAGGGGTCGGCCCTTGGATGCGAGACCTTGCCGCCTCTCTCCCACACCCGGCTGTAGGGCACGAACCACTCGTGCACCACGCGCCCGGACATGTCGATCAAGAAGACGCGATGATCGTGACTCGACGAATAGAGCGTCAGCCCCTGGTGGGCGCGCTCCGGGTCATGCCGTAGGACGCCGCGCCCGTCGGTTCGTGCTGGCTGCCAGAAATCTGTCATCAATGGATCGCTGTTCACGACCACGCGGTCGTACAGCGCCAGGCCGCCCTGGAATGAGCGGCGCATCGCCTCGGCCGGGAACAGACTCAGATACATCGTCAAGCTGCCGACGACGAAGGCGACGAAGCCGACGCACAGAGGTGCCAGCACCGCATACCAGCCTCGCGCGCCGGCGCCCGCCGGAGCGTCGGTCTCGGAGGACGGAGGCGCAGGTGCCGGGCTCATCGCATGTCTCCACGCCGATTGCACACGCGTCGTCGTCGACGGGGACCCGCATACACCCGTTCACTGGCGCGCTTCGGTGACCGGGTCAGCACGGTACCCCCGCGTGCACCGCGCGCGATTGTGGCGCAAGTGGCCCTCGCAGGACTGCAACGCCTCATGTGCCCGCCGCGTTGCGTGCGTGACAGTTCATGCACGCGGTCGCCCCGCGCCATGCGCCGGCGCAGTCCCAAAATGGCCAAGAGCTGATGCTCGATTCGGCCGTCGACGAAGCAGTCGCGACGTGGCCGGCACGAACCTTACGCAACGCAAGAGGAGAACCCGTGCCATGCACGAGATTGCCCGCAAGATTCTGGTGATGGGCCTGCCCGGTGCCGGCAAGACGACCTTGGCCCGCGTGCTGGCGCGGCGGCTCAACGCCGTCCTGTTCGACGCCGACGAGGTTCGCGCGAACGTGAACAAGGATCTCGGCTTCTCGCTGCCCGACCGCATCGAGCAGGCCCGCCGCATGGGCTGGCTGTGCGACCAGGTGCTGAAGACCGGCGGCTTCGCGATCGCTGATTTCATCTGTCCGACGCCCGAGACGCGCGCCGCGTTCGGCGACGCGTTCGTCGTCTGGCTCGACCGCATCGAGCGCAGCCGGTTCGAGGACACCAACGCCATGTTCGTGCCGCCCGAGCGCCCCGACGTGCGCGTCACGCAGCGAGGCTCGCCCGAGCACTGGGCGGAGACCATCGCCCAGCGCCTGCATCCGGTGTTCGACCCGCAGCGTCCGACGGCGCTGTTCATCGGTCGCTGGCAGCCATTCCATGACGGCCACAGGGCGCTGATCGAGGAGGGGCTGCATCGCGTCGGCCAGGCCTGCATCGGGGTGCGCGATACGCACGGCATGGACGGCAGCAACCCCTATGCCTTCGAGGCGGTGAAGGACCGCATCGAGCGCGGGCTGTCCCACCACCGCGGCCGGTATATCGTCGTGCCGCTGCCCAACATCACCAACGTCTTCTACGGCCGCCAGGTCGGCTACGCGATCGAGCGTATCGAACTGCCCAACGGTCTGGAGGCGATCTCGGCGACCGACATGCGTGCCCGGATCGCGGCCCGGGCGTGACGCTGCCGGCGCCAGCGTCAGAGCGTCCGGCAGGGCCGGATCCGGATGCGATCGACATCCGGCCGCAGCGCTGCCGCGTATAATCCACTGGTCCTGCGCGCGACCATCACGCTGACGTGTCGCCGTCTCGCCAAGCTGTTACTTCCCGATGATCGCGTCTGTGGATCATGGTGTTCGCGTGCCGGGGCACCGGTACGCCAATCAGAACCCAAGGGAGCTCCATCAATGACCATCAGGACCGCCACCGTGATCGCCGCCGCGGCCGCCGCCATGTTCGCCGCCGGCACGATCGCGAGCGTCTCGCACGCCCAGGCGGGCGTGAAGTGCACCGGCATCAACTCGTGCAAGGGCACCAGCGCCTGCAAGACGGCGTCGTCGAGCTGCAAGGGCATGAACGCCTGCAAGGGCCAGGGCTGGGTCTCGGCCAAGGACGCCGCGGAGTGCACCAGCAAGGGCGGCAAGGTCGCCAGCTGATCGCGCGCGCCGCGCCTGTAGCGGGAGGGGCGCCCCGGGAGACCGGCGGCGCCCGTTCCGTCTTGGCGTGACCGCTTTCCCGCTTACACTGGGCCCATGACGAGGGTCGCCGACATGCAGTTCGGTCTCGGGCTGCGCCACCAGCACTACCAGGAGATCGCCGAGCAGCCCGGCCGGGTCGACTGGTTCGAGGCGCTGTCGGAAAACTATATGGTCGCCGGCGGCCGGCCGCTGGTCTGGCTCGAACGCATCCGCCGCGACTATCCGATGGCGCTGCACGGCGTGTCGCTGTCGATCGGCGCCAGCGATCCGCTCGACCTCGACTATCTCGCCGGGCTGAAGGCCCTGGCCGCGCGGATCGAGCCGCGCGTGGTCTCCGACCATCTGTGCTTCACCGGCCACGCCGGCATCAACCTGCATGATCTGCTGCCGCTGCCCTACACCGAGGAGGCGCTGGCGCATGTCGCGACGCGCGTCGAGCGGGTGCAGGACATGCTCGGCCGCCGCATCCTGCTGGAGAACGTCTCGAGCTACGTGCGTTATGCCGAATCGCAGCTCAGCGAATGGGAGTTCCTTGCCGCCCTGGCCGAGCGCGCCGATTGCGACATCCTGCTCGACGTCAACAACATCTATGTCTCGGCCTTCAACCACGAGTTCGATCCGCGCGCTTATCTCGCGGCGATCCCGCGCGCGCGCGTCAAGCAGATCCATCTCGCCGGCCACAGCCACATGGGCACGCACATCATCGACACCCACGATCATCCAGTGATCGACGACGTCTGGACCCTCTACGCCGAGGCGCTGCGCCGCTTCGGGCCGGTGCCGACCATGATCGAGCGCGACGACGACATCCCGCCCTATGCCGATCTCGTGGCCGAGCTCGATCGCGCGCGCTCCATCGCCCGGTCCACGCTCGCACGGGCCACGCTGGCGACGCCGGAGAAGGCGGCGTGAGCGCGCTCGCCGCGCTGCAGGCCGAGTTCGCCGCCTGGATGCGCGGCACGCCGGCGCCCGCCGACGCGCTGCGCGCGCGCGTGCTCGATACCGCGAAGGCCGACCGCGATACGCTGCTGGCGGTCTATCGCGACGCCTACGCGCTTCGGCTGATCGAAGCGCTGACAACCGACTATCCCGGCCTGCTGGCGATGGCGGGGCCTGCCGAGTTCGACATGATGGCGCGGGCCTATATCGCGGCGCATCCTTCGACGCAGCCCTCGGTGCGCTGGTTCGGCCGCGACCTCGCCGACTTCCTCGCCGCCACGTCGCCCTTCAGCGCGACGCCGGCCGCCGCCGACATGGCGCGCTTCGAATGGGCCCTGGGCGAGGCCTACGACGCGGCCGACGCCGAGCCGCTGAGCTTCGAGCAGCTCGCCGCCGCGCCACCGCAGGCATGGGAATCGCTGCGCCTGTCGTTCGTGCCCTCGCTGCGGCGTCTGTCTCTGACGCATCAGGCGCCGCAGGCCTTCCAGCATCGTGACGCCGTCGCGCCGGGCGAGCTCGATGTGCCCGCGGAGGAGGGCGCGGTCGACTGGCTGATCTGGCGCCCGTCGGCCGGTGCCGACGCCCAGTTCCGCTCGATGAGCCCCGACGAGGCCCGCGCGCTCGATACGATGCGCGGCGGCACCACGTTTCCCATGATGTGCGCCGCGCTCGCCAGGGAGGCGGGGGCCGAGGAGGCGGCGGCCGAGCGCGCCGCGGGTCTGCTGCGTGCGTGGCTGGATGGCGGTCTGATCGACGACGCAGCGTGGGACTGAGGCTACCGCGCAACTTCGCCGGCCACGGTCCGTTTCCCGCGCAGGAGAGGGCACGCCGAGGAGAGCGACATGGCCCAACGACGCTACCCGCGGGACTGGCAGCCTCGCGACCCGGATCGGCGCGACGAACGGAGGGCGGACGACGAGATCGATCAGGGGTCGCAGGAGATCGCCGGCGCTCATGGGCGATACAGCGGCTCGGATCAGGGTGAATGGCGGCGGCGATTGGAGGGCGTGTCGGGCGCGCGCTATCGCCGCGGTGCGGGCAGCCAGGGCGGTGGTATGCAGCGCCAGGGCGGACATGGCGAGCGCATCGGCTATCTCGGGCCCGAAGACTGGCCCGGCCCGGCGATGCGGGGAAGCCCCTACCCCATGGGCTACGGCGCGGCCGATCCGGCGCGCGGGATTGAGGGCAATTTCCGTGGTGTCGGGCCGAAAGGCTACAGGCGATCGGATGAGCGCATCCGCGACGAGGTGTGCGATCGATTGACCGAGGAGCCCTCGCTCGATGCCAGTGGAATCGAGGTCTCGGTGAGGGATGGCGAGGTGACGCTGGACGGCGTGGCGGAGAGCCGTCATGACAAGCGCCTGGCCGAGGATCTCACCGAAGGCATCCTGGGCACGATGCACGTGCAGAACAATCTCAGGATCAGGGACCGCTCGCCGGACGCATCCGGCCAGTCGACGCTCGGCCGCCTGGGCGACGACGGATCGCCGCGGCGCTAGGCGCCTACACCCAGGTGCTGAGCACCGTCTCGGCGGTCGTCACCTCGATCTGCGAGGTAAAGCGCTTGTCGTAGAGTTCCCGCAGGCAGTCGTGGAACCGGTCGTTGCTGCTGTAAATCGCATCGGCGGGAATGAAGACGAAGAAGCCGAGATCGATCGCGGCCATCACGGTGGCCAGGATGCATACGTCGGTCTCGCCGCCGGAGATGACCAGTGAATCGTAGTGACCCTCGGCCAGGATCCGCCGGAGATAGGTCTGCCGGAACGCCGAGTAGAAGCGCTTGTTGACGATGCGGGCCGGCGGCACGAAGCGCTGCAGCGGCTCGACCAGGCCCAGCAGGCTGCGGTCGATGCGGTCGAGCGTCATTTCTTCCCAGCGCTCGTAGTAGGCGCGCCAGGCGCCCGGCACATCGCCGGACGTGGGGGGCGGAATGAAGCGCGTGAAGATCGTGCGATCGGGATGGCGCTGCGTCAGCTCCACCGCGTGCGGCACGGCCTGCTCCATCCACGGCATGCGCCACGGCGACTCCTCGCCGAACATGCGCTGCATGTCGACGCAGAGATGCGCGGTCCGGGGGCCGGGGATGCGATTCACTGACTTCCTCGCATTGTGGCGACAGTTGGCTAACGGCCGGCGCTGCGCGGAGTTGCCAGAGGGAACGACCCTCTCGCAGGGGACGTTAGGCCGGTGCGGCGGACGCGCGTCCCTTTCTGTCCGCCGGAGGAGGGAAATGATGGCCAACCCGAACAACCCGAACCAGAACCTGCAGGACCGCAATCGCGCTCAGGAGCAGCAGGAAAGCCAGCGCCAGCGTGAACAGCAGCAGCATCAGCGGCGCAACCCGGACAAGAACAAGCCGGGGCAGCAGCAGGATCCCGGTCAGGACAAGAACCGTCGCGACAGGAACCAGGACATGATGGAGGAGTGAGTTGCTTCCATGATTCCGGTGCCTGCGACTGAGGCAGCCGGAGGCGACCGGCGGACGACGTGCTGAGACTTCGGGCGTCGCCCCCGCCGGGCGTCGATCGAGGTCCAACTGGTCAACCGGACGCGCTCGCTCCACGCCGCGGCGCATCGCCTGACCTCGAACCGCATCGTCGCGTTCGACCTGCCGGTGGTCGACTCCATGCGTGCGCCCAATGCCCTGGATTCCAAGGGCCTCGGCGTGGTCGGCAACTGCGGTGCCGGCGCGGCGGCGGCCGACGCCGTCCACAACGCCTGCGGCGTGCGCGTATGCGACTACCCGACCAGCGTCGACAAGGTGCTGCCGTGCTGCAGCGGGAGACCTGCGCTGTCATTCCGAACGCAGCGAGGGTGTGGGGGCCGACCCTGGAACCCTTGTTCGCTGCGCTCTGGATGACAGAGTGCCTTATTTCTTCACCGGGTCGAGGTGGTCCTTGACGAAGTCGAGGTCGAGCATCTTGCCCATGTCGGCGTCGCGGCCGACCATGCCCTGGGCCTGGTACCAGGCAACCTGGTCGTAGAGGTTCTTCACCAGCAGCCGGCCCTTGGGATCGATGTAGGAGGCGCTGGCCCTGACCTGGTCGGCTGTCGGCCTGGGCTCGACGTACTTCTGGATGATCGGGATCAGCGCGTCGGCCTTCTCGCCGAAGCTGCGCTTGCCCTGCGCGTCGCGCTGCAGGAAGGCCTCGGCGTAGTCGTTGCAGGCCCTGACATAGGCGGCGACGAACTTCTCGACCGCGGCGCGGCGCTTCTCGATGACCGGCGTGCCGGCGAACAGCGCGCCCAGCTGCCAGGGCGTCTCCTGATGCACCCAGCCGACGATCCGGGCGAATCCTTCCTTCTCGGCATTGTAGGCGTTGTTGGCCGGCAGCAGCGCGCCGTCGACCTGCTCGCCCTTGAGCGCCGCGGTGATGTTGGGGATCGACTGCAGCGGGCGCAGCGTCACGTCGGTCAGCTTGAAGCCGCGCTTCTCCGCCAGCATGCCCAGCATGTAGTGGAAGGTCGAGCCGGTCGTGGTGATGGCGATCGACTTGCCGGGGAACTTGCCGGCATCGGTGAAGCCGGCGGCATGCGCCTTGGGGGTGGCCAGATAGGCGACGAAATCGTAGCCCGGCTCCTCGCGCGACTGCGCGGCGATGATCTTCATCGCGCCCTTGGCGGCGAGATTGAAGAAGCCGCCGGTCAGCCCGGTGATGCCCAGATCGGCGTCGCCGCCGGCCACAGCGACGGCGATCGGCTGCGCGGCCTGGAAGAACTTGAACTCGACCTCGAGCCCGGCTTCCTTGAAATAGCCCTTCTCCTGGGCGATGAAGATCGGCGCCGACGAGACGAAGCGCAGCGCCGCGATCGAGAGCTTTTCCTGCGCCGAGGCCGCCGCCGACATCGCGAGCACCGCGAGCGTGGCGAGAAGTGTCTTGATCATCGCGTTTCCCCAATGAATGACCGTTGCCCGCAGGGTATCACCGCGGACAGCCGCGTACACCGGCCCTGATCGCCTGCGGGGACTGCACGAAGTCGCGCACGCAGGCGCCGTAGTCGCGCGCCATGGTGAGCGTGGTGCCGGCCGAATGGCCCTTCAGCGCGCGCGGCCGGTCGATCAGCAGCAGGGGCAACCCGGGACTCCTGGCCGCCGTGCGCAGCAAGCGGCCGCGGATTTGCGGATCCGGGTCGTAGTCGTCGGCGGCGAAGAGCGCCACCACGACACGGGTTGCCGGATCGCGGCGGGCCTTGAGCAGGTCCTCGAACTCGCGCAGCGCCAGCTCGCGCCGAGTCGTGCGGACCGTGCGGTTGCCGTGCGAGGCCGGCGCGAGAGCGATGACGCCGTGCAGGCCGTCGATCCTGCCCATGGCGGTGAGCGCCAGCCAGCCGCCGGCGGACTGCCCGGCGAGCACGATGCGCTTGTAGCCCATGGCGCGCAGCCGCTCGATGCCTTCGAGGGTGAGCGCCAGGCCGTCGGCGTTGTTGTCCCTGTCCGGCGCACGCTCGGCACGGAACAGGTCCCAGCCGGCGAAGGCCAGCGCGCGCATCAGCGGCGCGGTGGGGGCCGCGCGGCGGTCCTCGCGCACGCCATTGACCAGGGCGGCGCGGCCGTGACCCCAGATGATCGCGCCTGCGGCCTCCCCGGGTCCGCGGAAGGGAAAGGTGGGGTCGCGCACCAGCGGCGCGGCCTCCGCCGGCGTCGCCGCGCGCTTGTCCGGCGCGATGTCGTTTGTGGCGACGACAGTGCAGGCAAATGGCACGGACTGCGAGCAGAAGGCCTTGGCGCGGTCCTGCGCCTCCTTCAGCGTGCGTGCGCCTGTGGCGTAGCCGCAACCGCCGCGCGGGCCGATGGCGAAGGCGCGGTTGTAGCTGCCCAGGAGATAGGTCTGGTACAGCGTCAGGCAACGTGGCGCGAGCCGGCCGCCGCTGCGCATCTCATCGAGGGTCGGCTCGGCCGCCCGTGCGCCCGATGCGAATGAAAGCAGCGCGGCGACGACGATGACAGGACGCCACGCCTGCGCCATTCAGCCGCCCGCGGCAGGCGACAGGGTCACCAGGATGGCGCGGCCCGAGACCTGCTCGCCCTCGCGTACCGACACCGTGGCGACGGTGCCGGCCGAAGCGGCGCGGATCTGGTGCTGCATCTTCATGGCTTCGAGAATGACCAGCGTCTGCCCCTTTTCGACGGCGTCTCCGGCGCCGACTCGAATGGACACGATGCGGCCATCCATCGGTGCGCGCAACACGCCATCCGCCGCACTGTCACGCGCCTGGACAGGTTCGTGCGTGACGTCGGCAAAAGTCAGCGACAGGCCATCGAGGTCGAGCAGCAGCCGGTCGTCCGCCCATAGCGCCTGGACACGGCGCTGCACGCCATCGACCGCGACGCGCAGCCAGGCATCGCTCTCGGCGCCGATCCCGATGACCATTACGCGCTCGCCGATTCGCACCGTGAACCGCCTGCCGTCGCCCTCGACCAGGGTCTCCTGCCGCGCCTCGCCGGTCGACAGCCTCATCGTCGTGGCCACGGGATTGGAGTTGCGCCAGCCCGCCAGCAGCGGGGTCACGCCCGAAGCGCTTCGGCGGAAGACCAGGGCGGCGGCCAGCGCCCAGTGTACGTCGCTGGGCCGGGGTGGCGTCAGCGCGGCGGCATCGAAGTGCCGGCCGATGAAGTCGGTTGTCGCTTCGCCGGCGGCGAAGACGGGATGGCGCAGAAGACGCAGCAGGAAGTGCCGGTTGGTGGTCGGGCCGAGCACAACGGTCTGCTCCAGCGCGCGCGCGACCTTGCGCACCGCCTCGGCGCGGCTGGCGCCATGGGCGATCACCTTGGCGATCATCGGATCGTAGAAGGCGGAGATCGCCTGGCCGTCGCGCATGCCGTGATCGGTGCGCAGACCCGGCCCCTCGGCCGGCCGCCACGCCGCCACCGTGCCGGTCTGCGGCAGGAAGCCGGCATAGGGGTCCTCGGCGTAAAGCCGCACCTCGATGGCGTGGCCGTCGAGCTTCAGGTCTTCCTGCGCCAGCGGCAGCTTCTCGCCGGCAGCCACGCGCAGTTGCCAGGCGACGAGGTCCTGCCCGGTGATCATCTCGGTCACCGGATGCTCGACCTGCAAGCGGGTGTTCATCTCCAGGAAGTAGAACGCACCGTCGGCGCCGAGCAGGAACTCCACCGTGCCGACGCCGCGATAGGAGATGGCGCGCGCCGCGGCGACAGCGGCCGCGCCCATGCGCTGGCGCAGCGCGCCGTAGACGGCTGGCGAGGGCGCCTCTTCGACTACTTTCTGGTGACGACGCTGCACCGAGCAGTCACGCTCGCCGAGATGGATGACGTTGCCATGCGAGTCGGCGAAGACCTGGATCTCGACATGGCGCGCGTCGATCACGGCCTTCTCAAGGATCAGCTCGCCGGAACCGAAGGCGTTCTCGGCCTCGTTGCGCGCACCGGCGATCGCTTCGGCCAGCTCGGCGGTATCGCCGACCAGCCGCATGCCGCGCCCGCCGCCGCCTGCCGCGGCCTTGACCATGACCGGCAGGCCGATGCGGTGCGCCTCGGCGATCAGCGTCGCGTCGCTCTGGTCGGCACCCTGGTAGCCCGGCACGCAGGGCACGCCGGCGTCGATCATACGCCGCTTGGCGGCGGCCTTGTTGCCCATCGCCTCGATCGCCGCGGGCGGCGGGCCGACGAACACCAGTCCGGCATCGGCGCAGGCCTGCGCGAAGCCGGCGTTCTCCGACAGGAAACCGTAGCCGGGGTGCACCGCGTCGGCGTCCGAAGCACGCGCGGCGGCCAGCAGCTTCTCGACATTGAGATAGCTGTCGCCCACCAGGGTACCGCCCAGCGCCACCGCCTCGTCGCAGGCCAACACGTGCGGCGCGCCGGCGTCGGCGTCGGAGTACACGGCGACGGTGCGATAGCCCAGCCCGTGCGCGGTGCGCGCGATCCGGCACGCGATCTCGCCGCGATTGGCGATCAGGATCTTGCTGAAGCTCATCGGTAGGGGCTGCCGTCCCGGTGGTAGTAGCCTTCAGGCACGCCGACCTCGCGGTACATCATGTCGATGTCGGCGTAGTGCGCCGTCTCGGCGTTGCTGCGCGTGCCGACCTCGAGCAGGCGCGCGACGCGGTCCGAGCGATTGACCAGATGATGGCCGTTGGGCTCGCCGGCTCGGAAGCCGGCGACCATGCCGGCGGAGAGCGTCGTCGAGCCGGAATCGGTGACGAGATCGACCTCGCCCTCCAGCACATAGACGAACTCGTCCTCGCGCTCGTGCCAGTGGCGCTGCGAGGACCAGGCGCCCGGCGGCAGCTCCATCAGATTGACGCCGAACTGGCTGAGCCCGAAGGCGTCGCCCAGCGCGCGGCGGCGACGCTGCAGGCAAGGCTGGTTGAACGGCGGCGGATAGTCGGTGCCGACCCGCTCCGGCAGGTCGGTGGCCCTGACGCAGGTCGGGAAGGGCGGCATGGCTATTGCGCCCATTTCGCCGGACGCTTCTCGGCGAAGGCGCGCAGGCCTTCGGCCGCCTCGGAGCTGCGCCGCGCCTGGGCGAAGCAGTCCGAGGCGAAGTCGAGCGTCTTCGACAGCGGCTCGGTGCCGACGCGCATCACGATCCGCTTGGTGAGCGCATTGGCCAGCGGCGCGCAGCGGTCGATCTGCTTGAGCACTTCCTCGAGCTTGAAGTCGAGCGCGGCGCTGTCCTTCACCAGGTAGTGGCCGATACCCAGCCGCACGGCTTCCGGCCCCTTGAACCGCGCCGCGGTCAGGGTGAGGTGGCGGGTTTGCGAGACGCCGATGCGGGCTGCGACGAACGGCGCGATCTGCGCCGGGACGATGCCGATCGCGGTCTCGCTCATGGCGAAGCCGGCGTCCTCGGTGACGATGGCGATGTCCGACGTGCACACGATGCCGAAGCCGCCGGCGATGGCGTAGCCCTCGACCGCGGCGACCACGGCCTGCGGCAGGTTGCCGAGCGCTTCGAGGAAGGTGCCGTACTGGCGGTTGCCGGTCGCGATGGGATCCTTCTCGCCGGCCTTGGGTGCTTCGCCCATGCTCGCTTCCATGTTCTTCAGGTCGGCGCCGGCGCAGAACGTGCCGCCGGCGCCACGCAGGATCACCGCCTTGATGTCGTCGCGGTCCTTCAGAATGTCGACGACCTCGCGCAGCTCGGCCAGCAAGGTCGGGTTGAGCGCATTCTTCACCTCCGGCCGGTTGAGCGTGACGTAGAGGCGCATGCGCTCGCGGCGCAGGATCAGCGTCTCATAGGATGCGCGGAAATCGGCCATCGGGGACTCCAGTCTCAATCTGTCGTGTCGAGCGAAGTGATGACAGACATCAGCGATTGCCCAGCCGGGGCAGGGTGCCCATCAGCTTGGCGATGATCTGCAGCATGACCTCATCGGCGCCGCCGCCGATCGAGGCCAGGCGAGTGTCGCGGAAGGCGCGTGCCGTCGGGCTTTCCCAGAGGTAGCCGGCGCCGCCCCAGTATTGCAGGCAGCCGTCGGCCACGAGGCGCACCATGCGGCCGGCCTTGAGCTTGGCCATCGAGGCCAGCATCACGACGTCCCTGCCGTCGATGTACTCCTCGCAGGCGCGGTAGCACAGCGAGCGCACCAGCTCGATCTCGGTCTGCAGCTCGGCGAGCTTGAAGTGGATCACCTGGTTGTCGAGCAGCGGCTTGCCGAAGACCTTGCGGTTGCGCGTGTACTCGATGGTCTGCTGGATCAGGCGTTCCATGCCGACCACGGCGCTGATCGCGCCCCACAGCCGCTCCTCCTGGAACTGCTGCATCTGGTAGGTGAAGCCCATGCCTTCGCTGCCGATCAGGTAGCGCGCCGGCACCTTGACGCTGTCGAAGAAGATCTGCGCCGTGTCGGAGCTGCGCATGCCCATCTTGTCGAGCTTCTTCACGACCTGCACGCCCGGCGTCTTCATCGGCACGCAGATCAGCGACTTGTTGCGATGGACCTGCTCGCCGCCGGTATTGGCCAGCAGGCAGATCCAGTCCGCCTGGGTGCCGTTGGTGGTCCACATCTTGCCGCCGTCTATGACATAGTCACCACCGACGCGCCTGGCTGTCGTCTTGATCGAAGCGACGTCCGATCCGGCGCCGACCTCCGAGACGCCGAGGCAGGCGACGTAGTCGCCGGCAATCGACGGCGCGAGGAACTCCTTGCGCAGCTCGTCGCTGCCGAAGCGCGCCAGCGCCGGGGTGGCCATGTCGGTCTGCACGCCGATCGCCATCGGCACCGAGCCGCAATTGATGTGACCCAACTCCTCCGCCATCACCATGGCGTAGGAATAGTCCAGCCCCATGCCGCCATACTCGACCGGCTTGTGGATGCCCAGCAGGCCGGCATCGCCCAGCTTCTTGAACACCTCGTGCGCCGGAAAGATGCCGTCCTCTTCCCATTTGTCGACGTGCGGATTGATGTCGCGATCGATGATCGTGCGCAGGGTGCGGCGGATCTGCTCGTGTTCGGCTGAGAACTGCATCGCCTACTCCTGGTTCTTCGCCGGGCGGGGCAGGGTACCCATGGACTTGGCGATGATCTGCAGCATCACCTCGTCGGCACCACCGCCGATCGACCCCAGGCGGCCGTCGCGGAACGAGCGACCGACGGGATTGTCCCAGAGATAGCCAGCGCCGCCCCAGTACTGGATGCAGGCATCCGACACCTCGCGCCGCAGACGGCCGGCCTTGAGCTTGGCCATCGAGGCCAGCAGGGTGACGTCCTCGCCCAGCAGATGCTGCTCGCAGGCGCGGTAGACCAGCGAGCGCAGCGCCTCGACCTCGGTCAGGAGCTCGCCCAGCCGAAAGTGGATCACCTGGTTATCGAGCAGCGGCCGGCCGAACACCTTGCGCTCGCGCGTGTACTCGATCGTGGCGTTGATGATGCGCTCGCAGCCCGCCAGCGTGCCGGCGCCCGCCCACAGGCGCTCCTCCTGGAACTGGCGCATCTGGTAGATGAAGCCCATGCCGGGCTGACCGATGGTGTTGCGCACCGGCACCCTGACCTCGTCGAAGAAGATCTGCGCGGTGTCGGAGGCGCGCATGCCGAGCTTGTCGAGCTTCTTCACGACCTGCACGCCCCTGGTCTTCATCGGCACGCAGATCAGCGACTTGTTCTGGTGCACCGCGCCGTCGCTGGTGTTGGCCAGCAGGCACATCCAGTCGGCCTGGGTGCCGTTGGTGGTCCACATCTTGCCGCCGTTGATCACCCAGTCGTCGCCCACGCGGCGCGCCGTGGTCTTGATCGAGGCGACGTCGGAGCCGGCGCCGGTCTCGGAGACGCCGAGGCAGGCGACATAGTCGCCGCTGATCGAAGGCGCGAGGAACTCGCGGCGCAGCTCGTCGCTGCCGAAGCGCGCCAGGGCCGGCGTCGCCATCGAGATCTGCACCCCCACCGCCATGGGCACCGAGCCGCCCTGCACCCAGCCCAGCGACTCGCTGCAGACCATGGCGTAGGAGAAGTCGAGGCCGGCGCCGCCGAACTCGACCGGCTTGTCGACGCCCAGGAGCCCGGCATCGCCGAGCTTCTTGAACAATGCGTGCGCCGGGAAGATGCCGGCCTCCTCCCATTCATCGACGTGCGGATTGATGTCGCGATCGATGATGGTGCGCCAGGTGCGGCGCAGCTCCTCGTGCTCGGCGGTGAACTTCATCTCGATGTCCTTACATCCGCGCCACGCCGAAGGTCGTCGGCCTGAGCCTGCGCACCATGGATTCGCGCGCGATGGAAAGCGTGTAGGCGAGCACCCGGCGCGTGTCGCGCGGATCGATCAGCCCGTCGTCCCAGAGATGCGCGGTGCTGAACAGCGCCGTCGATTCGCGGTCGAACTGATCGACGATGCCCCTGAACATCTTGTCGATCTGCGCTGTCGGAACCTCGGTGCCCTCGCGGATGTGCTTCTGCTCGGTGACGATCTTCATCACCGTCGCCGCCTGCTCGCCGCCCATCACGGCGGTCCTGGAGTTGGGCCAGCCGAAGATGAAGCGCGGATCGTAGGCGCGACCGCACATCCCGTAGTTGCCGGCGCCGAAGCTGCCGCCGATGACGATGGTGATCTGCGGCACCGAGGCGTTGGCGACCGCCTGGATCATCTTCGAGCCGTGCTTGACGATGCCGCCGCGCTCGGCATCGGTGCCGACCATGTAGCCGGTGGTGTTCTGCAGGTAGACGATCGGTGTGCCCGACTGGCAGCACAGCTGGATGAACTGCGCCGCCTTCGTCGCGCCCTTCACGGTGATCGGGCCGTTGTTGCCGATGAAGGCAACAGGCTCGCCTTCGATCTCGGCCCAGCCGCAGATCGTCTGCTGGTCGTACAGCGCCTTGAACTCGAGGAAGTCCGAGCCGTCGACGATGCGCGCGATCACCTCGCGCACGTCGTAGGGCTGGCGATAGTCAGGCGGCACGACACCGCACAGCTCCTCGATGTCGTAGAGCGGCTCGCGGAACGTGCGCGGACGCCCATCGGGGATGTTGTCGTTCCAGTGCCACTTGCGCACGACCTCGCGCGCCAGGCGGACGGCATCGGCATCGTTCTCGGCCATCCATTCCGACACGCCGGAGATCGTGCTGTGCATCTCGGCGCCACCGAGATCCTCGTCGGTGGCAACCTCGCCGGTCGCGGCCTTCAGGAGCGGCGGGCCGGCGAGGAACACCTTGGCCTGGTTGCGCACCATGATGACGTAGTCTGAGAGGCCGGGCAGGTAGGCGCCGCCGGCGGTCGAGCTGCCGTGCACCACGGTGACCTGCGGGATGCCCATCGCCGACATGCGCGCCTGGTTGGCGAAGCCGCGGCCGCCGGGCACGAAGATCTCGGACTGATAGAGCAGGTTGGCGCCGCCGGACTCGACCAGGTTGATCACCGGCAGCTTGTTTTCCATGATGATCTGCTGCGTGCGCTGGCCCTTGCGCTGGCCGGCCGGGGCAATGGTGCCGCCCTTCACTGCGCTGTTGGTGGCCGAGATCACGCAGCGCACGCCCTCGACATAGCCGATGCCGACAATGTTGCCGCCGCCGGCGCCGGCGCCGTCCCTGTCGTCGTGCATACGGTAGCCGGCGAGACTCATCAGCTCGAGATAGGGCGCGCCGCGATCGAGCAAGAGCGCCACGCGCTCGCGCGGCATCAGCTGCTTGCGCTGCCTGAATCGGCCGCGCGCCTTCTCGGCCACGGCCTGCACGGCGCGCTCGGCGGCGCGGAATTCATCGATGGCCGCGAGCATGCCCTCGCGGTTGCGCCTGAACTCGTCGGAACGGGGGTCGATCTGGGACTCGATGACGGGCATGGCTCAGTGACCGGTGCGTGGTGGGAGCGCCGGCGCCCCGCCGGCCTCTTCGGCTTGCGTTGCGGCAATGAGCCGGCGGGACGCCGGCGGTCCCAGGGATCTCATCCGCCCAGCACCTTCGGCACCACGGTGCGATGGAAGCCGTTGAAGGCCGTCGTGCCGCGGCCGTCGGGCAGGGGAATGTTGCGCGTGCCCAGGGGCACGCCGCCGTCGATACGCACGTTCAACCCGGTGATGAAGGCCGCGGCCTCGCTGAGCAGGAAGCACACGGCGGCGGAAACCTCGCTCTCGGTGCCGAGCCGGCGCACCGGCACGTGGTTCTTCAGCAGCGGGATGTTGCGCTTGAACTCGCCTTCGTAGGTGTCCATGCCGCTCGACGCGATCCAGCCCGGCGAAACGGTATTCACGCGCACGCCGGCATGGCCCCATTCGAAGGCGAGCGTCATCGCCAGGTTCTCGGTGCCCGAGCGCGCGGCGCCGGAATGCGCCATGGTCGGCATGCCGTTGCGCATGTCCGCCGCCATGAACACGATCGCGCCGCCGTGATCCTTCATCGACTGGTTGAAGGTCTCGCGCGCGACGAGAAAGCCGCCGGTGAGGTTGTTGCGCACCACGGCGTCGAAGCCTCGCTGGCTGATCGCCGCGGCATCGGCCGGGAACTGCCCGCCGGCATTGTTGAACAGGCCGTGGATGCGCCCGTTCTTCGCCACGATGGCGGCGATGGCGTCCTTGACCGGCTGCTCCTCGCGGATGTCGAAGGCCTGGGTCTCGCAGGAGCCGCCATCCTCCTCGATCTCGGCCTTCACAGCGGCGAGCTTCTCGGTTTTGCGCCCGGTGATCACTACGTGCGCGCCCAGCGCCGCGATCTCGTGCGCCGCGCAACGCCCCAGGCCACTGCCGCCCCCGGTCACGACAATGGTCTGGCCCTCGAACAATCCCGGGCGCAGCACGGACCGGTAGCGCATGGCGTCTCCTCGTTGTACGACCGACGTTACGGCGCGTGTGTTGGCGCGTAAATCGACGTTCACGCGCGGCTCCGTCTTGGTATTTGACGTTTACGTAAAGGTCAATCACTCTGCGCGCCGCCATTGCCGGCCCGCGAAACCTCGGGCACGGTCGAGACAGGGAACCGGGAGATCGCGAATGACCCTTCAGGAACTGACCGAGAAGATGAAGGCCGGTGCCGGCAGCAAGAGC
This sequence comes from Alphaproteobacteria bacterium, assembly GCA_019635875.1. Lineage (NCBI taxonomy): Bacteria > Pseudomonadati > Pseudomonadota > Alphaproteobacteria > Alphaproteobacteria bacterium. The sequence continues at coordinate 492,272 of JAHBYP010000003.1, read as the reverse complement.
GCCTTCGGCAATACGGTGAAGTTCGCCACGCCGGAGGGCGCGATCTTCATCGACGGCAAGAGCACGCCGGTGGCCGTCAGCAACGACGACAACGCCGCCGACTGCACCATCAAGATGTCGCTGTCCGACCTCGTCGACCTGGTCGGCGGCAAGCTCGACGGCATGACCGCGTTCATGACCGGCAAGCTGAAGATCGAAGGCGACATGGGCGTCGCCATGAAGCTGCAGAGCATCCTGCGCTAGATCCCGGCTCGAGCGGGATTGCGGCAAGGCCGGCGGCGACGCCGGCCTTTTTCGTTGCACGGCGCCGGGTTTGCGACGCGGCGCCGCCCCGTCAATCTTGAGGTAGTAGAATGCTACCTGGAGGGTCCGCATGGGGGGCACCCCGGTCAAGCTTTCCGGGATGCTGGTCCAGGCCGCGCGCGGCGGTGCGGCGACACCGGCGGCGGCCCGGTGGGAGACGCTGGGTTACCTGCTCGACGAGCTGGCACGATCGCGCGAGCGCGGCACCGTGCAGGCCCATCTGCGCGCGCTGGGCGGGCCGCGCTGCGGCAGCGATCCCCGGCATCCCCGCCTGCTGGTGCGGATCGAGCCCGACGGAAGACGTACCTTGGGCCGGCTCGAGGGCCGCGTCTTCGTGCCGATGAAGGAGGGCGCGGGCCGCCCGGCGTGATCGAGGACACCCTGCGCCGGCTCAGCCGGCCGAGGGCCGAGGACTGCCGCATCTAATCGCGCGCGAGCTCGATGCCGCCAACGCGGCTTCGCGGGCCGGCAGGCGGCTGACGTCGCCAACGCGGAGCGGCGGCTGCTGATGGCGCTGGGCGAGTCGTTCTGCCTGGAGACGGTGTTTCCCGATCCGGTCGGCGCTAAGCTCGGCCTGCAGCGCGTCGCGCAGGGCGGGCACGACGTGCCCGCCGACCGCAGGCGCGACGGATTCCGGGCTGGGCGGAGGGTATCGTGTGAAGGGCTGCGATAAACATCCGGGTTGGACCCAATCTCACTGGCCGTCGGCGCGTCCGCTCCCATAGTGGTCGCCGAATAAACGGGCAGGAATCCCCCATGTCGCAGCAGCAGCGAGTCATCCTGATCGTCGAGGACGAGGCCGAGATTCTCGAGGTTATCGCCGGCAGCCTCAAGCGCCGCCAGTACCAGGTCGCGACGGCGACCAATTTCGGCGACGCCCAGAAAGCGCTGGCCGAGGCCGGCGGCCCGGTCGACATCATCCTCACCGATGTGCGCCTGCCGGACGGCGACGGTCTGGACCTGGTGCGCCAGGTCTGCGGCCAGGAAGCGCCGCGACCACGCCTGATCGTCATGACCGGCCACCTCGATCGCCAGTCGGTCGATGGCGCGCTGTCGAGCGGCGCGGAGGCGGTGCTGCTCAAGCCCTTCAAGCTCAACACCCTGATCGATCGCATCAACAACCCGGCCGAGGGCGGCCAGCCGCCGACGCTCACTGTTCCCGGGACCTGAGGCCCTACCGGGTCGCGAAGATGCTGAGCACCCTGTCGGTCGACATCGACTCCGCGAGCGACGTGCCGGGGACTGTGCTGCGCGACGCGGCCCGCCTCGAGGCGATGCGCGCCTGCGACCTGCTGGACACCGGACCCGAGGCGGCCTTCGAGCGTATCGTCGATTTGGCGATTGCGATGTTCGGCGTGCCGATGGCCGCGGTGTCGGTGATCGATGCCGATCGCGAATGGTTCAAGGCCCGCCGCGGCTTCGACGCCGTCGAGGTGCCGGCGATCGGCTCGTTCGGTGCGCAGACGCTCGGCGACGACGGCACGCTGGTCGCTCTCGACGTGCGGCGCGACCACCGCTTCCGCCGCCATCCGCTGGTCGCCGGCGGACCTCTCGTCCGTTTCTGCGCCGCGGTCGGCGTGCGCGCGCCTGACGGCCGGCCGGTCGGCGCGGTCTGCATCATGGACGAGCGGCCCTGGGCGGCGCTGGCCGCCGACCGGCTCGCCGGCCTGCGGGCACTGGCGCGCCTGGTCGAGGCCGAGCTGACGGCCCGCCAGGCCGCCGAGCGCCACGACGAGCTCAAGCGCCGCTTCAGCGACCTTGCCAAGGTCTCCTCGGACCTCGTCTGGGACACCGATGTCGAGCATCGCTTCGTCAATTTCGACACCGAGATGCCCGGCATGGCGCCGCTGCGCCCCTTCGCGCTGGGCAAGCGGCGCTGGGACTTCAAGCAGTCGGAACCGATCCAGGGGAGCTGGGCCGATCATCTGGCGTTGCTCGAAGCGCGCCAGGAGTTTCGTGGCTTCGAGTACAAGCTGGTGACGTCACTCGGCGAGGCGCGCGAAATGCGCATCTCCGGTCGGCCGGTCTACGATCGGCGCGGGGTGTTCATCGGATATCGCGGAGCCAGCACCGACATTACTCAGCAGCGCGCGCACGAGCGCGAACTCGCGGCCAGCGAGGCGCGCTACCGCAATCTCGTCGACTCCGTCGTCGACGTCGTTTTCTCGACCGACACCGCTGGCCGCTTCACCTATGCCAGCGCCGCCGCGACGCAGGTGCTGGGCGTGAGGGCCGAAACGCTGATCGGCCGGACCTTCGCCTCGATCGTCGACCCCGCCGATCATGCCGTGCTGGGCGCCACTCTGCATGAGGCGCGGCGCGTGCCGGATCGCCTGAACGCCGTCACCGTGCGCGGCGGCGGCTCGCCCGACGCGCTGCGGCACGTCGAAGTGCGCTTCACGGCCAGCGGCGAGCCCGATGCCGCCGGCCACTACGGTTTCTCCGGCATCATCCGCGACGTCGAAGCGCAGATCGTCATGGAGGCGCGCCAGCGCGACGACACCATGAAGCTGCGCTCGATCGTCGAGTCGGCGGGCGCGCTGATCCTGCTGATCGACCGCGATCTCAGGGTGGTGCTGGCCAATCGCACCTTCCTTGCCGCCACCGGCGACCCGGGCCGCGACATCAGCGGCCGCCGGTTCGACGAGGTGGTGTCCTCCAGCTTCGACCGCGGCATCCTCGAGCGCTGGCTGGCGCATGAGGGATCGCAGGACCTGGCACCGGTCGAGTTCGACAGCGTGCTGCCGCGGCCGCAGGCCCGTCGACGCATCGTGCGGGTGACGGCCAGCCCGGTGCAGGACGACATTGGCCGCGTCAACTACATCCTGTTCCTCGGCGTCGACGAGACCGAGCGTCGCGAGGCCGAGCTGCAGCTGCTCGACGCCGCCAAGCTGGCCACCGTCGGCCAGATGGCAACCGGCATGGCGCACGAGATCAACCAGCCGCTCACCGTGCTGCAGTTCGCCGTCGAGGGACTGACCGGCGAGATCGAGGACAATGTCCACCGCGACGAACCGGAAGGCTTCGCCGCCGACACGCTGGGCCGGCTCAGGCGCATGGAGGACCAGATCCGTCGCGCCTCGGGCATCATCCGCTCGCTGCAGGGCTTCGCCCATCGCTCCGACAAGCCGGCCGCCTTCGACGTCGGGCAGGCGATTGTCGGCGCCGTCGGCCTGGTCGACGAGCAGATTCGGCTGGCCGGCATCGATCTGCTGTTTGAGCCGACCGGCGCGCTACCGGCGATCGCCGGGCACGCCAACCGGCTGCAGCAGGTGCTGATCAACCTGATGATCAACGCGCGCGACGCGCTCAACGAGGCGGGCGAGGCCGAGCGCAAGGCGCGCGGCCGCGGCCGCGTCACGCTTCGCGCACGCCACGACGCGGCGCAGGCCCAGGTGATCGTCGAGGTCGCCGACAACGGCAGCGGCATCCCCGAGGCGGTGCTGCCGCGCCTGTTCGAGCCGTTCTTCACCACCAAGCCCAGCGGCAAGGGCACCGGTCTGGGACTGTCGATCAGCTCGGAGATCGTGCGCAAGATGGACGGCACGATCACCGTCGAGAACCAGCCGGGCAGCGGCGCGCTGTTCCGCCTGACCTTTCCCGTCGCAGCCTAGCCTTCGCTCTTCTTCTTCTTCGCGTAGTGGCGATGCGCCTTGGCGCGGTTGCCGCAGCTGCTCATCGTGCACCAGCGGCGCGTGCCGCCGCGGCTGTCGTCGAGGAACAGCCACTGGCACTTGTCGTTGGCGCAGCGGCGCACGCGATCGAGCTTGCCGCTCATCATCAGATCGCCCGCCGACCACAGCACCGAGGCCAGCAGCGCCGGCACGCTGCTCTGCATTCGCGGCAGGGTCCACGCCAGGCCATGCTCGCTGGGTTGCAGCGCGGTGCGGCCGGGCGCCTGCGCCAGCGCCTGGTTGAGCGGCGCCAGAGCCGCGGCGCCGGGCTGACGGCCGGCGGCGACCTCGGCGAAGGCGCCGTGGATGGCCTCGCGGATTGCCACCGACTGGCGCAACGCCTGCGCCGCCTCCTCGGGATGGGCTCGCCAATGCTTGGCCACCGTGGCGACGGTCTCGGGCAGATGCGCGCGGTTCGCCGCGCACCAGGCCAGCAGGTCCTCGGGCGCGTTCAGGGTCTCGGTTGAGGGCTCGCTGCCGCGCCAGAACCGGGTGTTCACGAACTCCAGGCAGAGATCGGGCTTGGCGGCCGGGACGAGGGCTTCGCTCATGTCATCCACATACTAACCATATAGATGGTTGACAAGGTGGGCCCGTCGAAATAGAGAACTAACCTTCAAGAAGGTTAGGAGAGGACAAATGCTGGACCATGTGTCGATCGGCGTGAAGGACATCGCCCGGACCAAGAGGTTCTACGATTCGGTGATGAAGCCGCTGGGGTACAAGTGCCTGAGCGCCGGCGAGGGCTCGCTGGGCTACGGCAAGGAAGGCGTGGTGTTCTGGATCAGCGCCAGCGAGGCGCCGGTGCCGGCAGACATGCGCTCGGGCCTGCATTTCTGCTTCACGGCGCCGGACCGCAAGGCGGTCGACGCTTTCCACGCCGCCGGGCTGAAGAACGGTGGCAAGGACAACGGCAAGCCCGGCCTGCGCGCCGACTACAGCCCGACCTACTACGCGAGCTTCGTCATCGATCCCGACGGCTACCGGGTCGAGGCGTATTACGGTTCGGCGGTTTAAGCGCTGCCATCCCGAGCATCAGCGTGGGATCCAGGCCGGCCGTAGATCCCTCGCTTCGCTCGGGATGACAGAGAATCAGAACCCGACGGCGGCGCCGTCGCGGCGGCTCTCCGAGGCGCCGAGATAGGGGCCGCCATCGGGGAAGCGCCAGATGATCTGGCTCGAGCCGAAATCGTTGCTCGGCCACTGGGTGCGCGTGAGCTTGTGGCCGCGTGCCTCGAGCCCCTGCAGGGTCGCATCGGGCATATGCTCCTCGGTCCAGACGTTGCCGTCCTCGTGGATACGCCAGCGCGGCCCGTCGATCGCCGCCTGCGGGTTCTGGCCGAAATCGACGATGCGCGAGAAGACCTGCATGTGGCCCTGGGGCTGCATGCCGCCGCCCATCAGGCCGAAGGTCGCCACCGGCCTGCCATCCTTGGTGATGAAGGCGGGAATGATGGTGTGGAAGGGCCGCTTGCCCGGGCCGACCATATTCGGGTGCCTGGGATCGAGCACGAAGCCCGAGGCGCGGTTCTGCAGCGCGATGCCGGTACCGGGCACGACCACGCCCGAGCCGAAGCCCGAGTAGTTGGACTGGATCAGCGAGACCATCATGCCGCTTTCGTCGGCGGCGTTGAGGTAGATCGTGCCGCTGAGCTTGGGCACGCCCGGCCCGAATTGCTGCGCCTTCTTCGGGTCGATCAGCCTGGCGCGCGACTTCAGGTAGCCCTTGTCGAGCAGCTGCGCCGAGCTCACCGTCATGTGCGTCGGATCGGCGACGTAGCGATGGATGTCGGCGAAGGCCAGCTTCATCGCCTCGATGCGCAGATGCGCGACCTCCGGCCCGTCGCAATCATGGCCGGCGAGATCGAAATTCTCGAGGATGCCCAGCGCCATGCAGGCGGCGATGCCCTGGCCGTTGGGCGGGATCTCGTGCAGCGACGTGCCGTGATAGGAGATGCCGATGGGATCGACCCAATCGGCCTTGTGCGCCGCGAGATCGGAGACGCGCAGGGTGCCGCCGCACTCGATGGCGAACTTCTCAATCTTCTCGGCGAGCTCGCCCTTGTAATAGGCCTCGCCCTTGCTCTCGGCGATAAGCTTCAGCGTCCTTGCCTGGTCGGGGAACTTCCACAGCTCGCCCGGCCTGGGCGCGCGCCCGTTGGGAATGAACGCTGCAGCCCAGCCCGGCTGGTCCTTCAGGCGGGCGATCTGCCGGTCCCACTGGCGCGCCACCATGTAGGACACGCGATAGCCGTCATGGGCGTAGCGGATCGCCGGCTCGAACAGATCGGCGAAGGGCAGCTTGCCGTACTTCGCGTGCAGGCCGACCCACAGCGAGACGCAGCCCGGCACGCTCACCGAATCCCAGCCGACATCGGGCATCCTGTCCTTGCCGGTGAAACGCTCGGGCGTCATCAGAGCGGGCGCGCGGCCCGAGGCGTTCATGCCCACCAGCTTCTGGCCGTCCCACAGGATGCAGAAGGCGTCGGAGCCGATGCCGTTCATCGTCGGCTCGGTGATGGTGAGCGTGATCGCCGTGGCGATCGCCGCGTCGACCGCGCTGCCGCCCTTGGCCAGCATGCGCAGGCCCGCGGTGGCCGCGAGATGCTGCGAGGTCGCTACGACGTTGCTGGCGAAGACCGGGAGCTTCTTGGACGCGTACGGGAAATCGTAGGAGAAAGACGGCACGGAACGACCTCTGGCGGGCATCGGGCGGCCGCACCCTAACGCCCGTATCCACACGGTGAAAGGGCCGCGCTCGCATCGCTGCCCGTCTATACTGTCGGCGCTCCGGAGGCGGGAGGCATGGATGCCGGCTGAAACCTGGTGGATCGTGGGCTGCGTCGTCGTCGGCGCCATCGGCCTGTGGCTGGTGCTGCGCAGCCGTCGCGCCGAGGTGGTCGGCGGCGACCAGAAGCCCGTGGCGCCGCGTCCGGTGAAGGCACCACAGGCACCGTCCCGGCCGGCGGCGACGACGCTCGCGCCGCTCGATCACCATGTGCGCAAGCTCGCCGCCGAGGGCAACAAGATCGAGGCGATCAAGGCGGTGCGCGAGCACACCGGGCTCGGTCTGAAGGAAGCCAAGGACTATGTCGAGGCGATCCCAAATGTTGTGCCGCTGGCGAATTTCGGCCAGGCCGCGCCGCGCGACGATGGCCCGATGGACGAGGCCATGGTGCGGCGCGCCGCCGGGGACCTGATCGCCAGGGGCAACAAGATCGAGGCGATCAAGCTGATCCGCGAGAACACCGGCTGGGATCTCAAGCGCTCGAAGGAATACGCCGATGCGCTCGAGCAGACTCCGGCGCCCAGCGCGGCGCAGGCGCTGTTCGTCGACGCCAATGTCAGCGAGATCATCGCCGAGTCGCCGATGGTGCGCCGCGCCATCGAGCGCGCCTACGAGAAGGGCATGTCGGAGGCCGACATCACGGCGATGATCGTCCAGCTCACCGGCAAGGACCAGGCGGAGATCGGCGCTCTGGTCGCGCGCATGAGGCCCTCGCAGTCGCCGATCGTGTGAGGTGGGGAGGCGCGCATGGCGGACTGGCTTGATCTGAAGGACAAGGTGGTGGTGATCACGGGCGCCGGCGGCGGCCTGGGCGCTGAGATGGCGCGCGCCTTCGCCGCCGAGGCAGCCTCGACGGTGTTGCTCGAGCGCGACCTGCCGCGCGCCGAGGCGGTGGCCGGCGAGTTGCGGGCAAAGGGTGCGAGATCGCTCGCCATCGGCTGCGACACGTCGGATGCCGCGAGCATCGAGCAGGCGGCGGCCCAGGCGACGAAGGCCCTCGGCCCGGCCAATGCGCTGATCAACACCGCGGCGATCCTGCGGCCGGGCAACCTCGACACGCTGTCGCTGGCCGACTGGAATGCGCAGCTCGCGGTCAACCTCACCGGCTACCTGCTTTGCGCCCAGGTCTTCGGCCGCGCCATGCTGGCGCGCGGCAGCGGTGCGCTGGTGCACGTGACCTCGATCGCCGCCAGCGAACCGCAGCCTTTCAGCGGCGCATACAGCGTCACCAAGGCGGGAGTCGCCATGCTCTCGCGCCAGCTCGCCTATGAGTGGGGTCCGAAAGGCGTGCGCAGCAACGCGCTGGCACCGGGGCTGGTGCGCACGCCGATGTCGGAGGCTTTCTACCGCGCACAAGGCGTCGCCGAACGGCGTGCCGAAATGGTGCCGCTGCGCCGCGTCGCGGCGCCCAGGGACATGGCCGACGTCGCGCTGTTCCTGTGCAGCGAGCGCAGCTCGTACGTCACCGGCCAGGAGTTCGTCGTCGACGGCGGCCTCGCACAGACCCTCATGGGCCTGGTGCCGCGGCCGGGGTTTGGCGGGTAGCGCGGGCAGAATCATCTGTCATCCCGAGCGTAGCGAGGGATCCAGGCTGGCCCTGGATCCCTCGCTACGCTCGGGATGACAGCGTGATGTGATGTCGCGGACTGCTTCAGCGATGGATTACTCCGCGGCCATCGCCGGTGGTGCCGCGGGGCTGCGGAAGAGGGCGAGGAGGTTGGCCTCACGCTCCTTCGCCTTGTGCAGGTTCTTCTCTTTCACGTGGCCGAAGCCGCGGATGGTCTCCGGCAGGCCGGCGATCTGCAGCGCCAGCGCATGGTTGGTCTGGTCGAGCTTGCCCACGATCTCCGACATGGTCTCCATATACTCGCCGATCAGGCGCCGCTCGGTGCGCCGCTCCTCGGTGTAGCCGAAGATGTCGAAGGTAGTGCCGCGCAGGCCCTTCAGCCTGGCCAGCACGCGGAACATGGTGAACACCCACGGCCCGTACTCGCCCTTCTTCAGCTCGCCGGTCACCGGATCGCGGTCGGCCAGCAGCGGCGGCGCGAGATTGAACTTCAGCCTGAAGTCGCCCTCGAACTGCGCGCGCAGCTTCTTCTCGAAATCGCCGTCGGTGTACAGGCGCGCGACTTCGTACTCGTCCTTGTAGGCCATCAGCTTGTAGAGCGCGCGCGCCACCGCCTCGGCGAGACCGGAACGGCCCCTGGCGCGCGCCGTCTCGGCCGATGCCACCTTCTCGACGAAGGCGCGATAGCGCTCGGCGTAGGCGGCGTTCTGGTAGGCGGTCAGCAGTGACACGCGCTTCTTCACTAGCTCGTCGAGCGATTGCGGCGGAAGCTTCTCCTCGCGGATCTGCGGCCGTGCCACGGCCTCGACGGCGGCCGGATCGTGCGCCGCCAGCCTTCCCCAGTCGAAGGTGCGCAGGCTGGTGTCGACGGCGACGCCGTTGAGCTCGATGGCGCGACGCAGCGCCTGCAGGGAAAGCGGAATCAGGCCCTTCTGCCAAGCATACCCCACCATGAACAGGTTGGTGGCGATCGAGTCGCCGAGGATCGCGGTGGCGATGCCCGTGGCATCGACGAACTCCGCGTTCGACGAGCCCGTCGCCTCGCGGATCGAGCGCATCATCGCCTGCTGCTCGAAGTTGATGTCGTTGTCGATGACGAACGAGGCGGTCGGCGCGACATAGCCGTTGATCACCGCGCGCGTCACGCCCTGCTCGATGCGCGACAGCGCCGCCGGCGCGGCGGCCACGACCATGTCGCAGCCCAGCACCAGGTTGGCGCCGCCGGCGGCGATGCGCACGGCGTGCAGGTCGCCGGGCGTTGGCGCCAGGCGCACATGGCTCATCACGGCGCCGTTCTTCTGCGCCAGGCCGGTGAAATCGAGCGAGGTGCAGCCGCGGCCCTCGAGGTGTGCCGCCATGGCGATCAGCTGGCCGACGGTGATCACACCGGTGCCGCCGATGCCGGTGACCAGGATGCCATAGGCCTCGTTGAGCGGCCGCACGGCGGGCATCGGCAGATCGGCGAACGGATCGGCCTGCACCGCATCGGCCGCGGCCTTGCGGTTGCGCCGCAGGCGGCCGCCATGGACGGTGACGAAGCTCGGGCAGAAGCCGTTGACGCAGGAGAAGTCCTTGTTGCAGTTGCTCTGGTCGATCTGGCGCTTGCGGCCCAGCTCGGTCTCCAGCGGCTTCACCGACACGCAGTTGCTCTTCTCCGAGCAGTCGCCGCAGCCCTCGCACACCGAATCGTTGATGAAGGCGCGCTTCTGCGGATCCGGGAAGGTGCCGCGCTTGCGCCGGCGGCGCTTCTCGGCGGCGCAGGTCTGGTCGTAGACCAGCACCGTCAGGCCGGGCGTCTCGCGCAGCTCCTTCTGGATCGCATCGAGCTCGTCGCGGTGGTGGATGGTGACGCCGGGCGCGAAGTCGCTGCCCATCGGATACTTGTCCGGCTCGTCGGTGACGACGACGACGCGCTGCGCGCCCTCGGCCGCGACCTGCCGCGTGATCTGCGGCACGGTGAGCGGCCCGTCATGCGGCTGGCCGCCGGTCATGGCGACGGCGTCGTTGAACAGGATCTTGTAGGTGATGTTGACACCCGCGGCGCCGGCGGCGCGGATCGCCATCAGGCCGGAGTGGTGATAGGTACCGTCGCCCAAATTCTGGAAGATGTGCTTCTCGCTGGTGAACGGCGCTGAGCCGATCCACGGCACGCCTTCGCCGCCCATATGCGTGATCAGCGACGTACGCCGGTGCGGCATCAGCATCGCCATGCCGTGGCAGCCGATGCCGGCCATGGCGCGGCTGCCGTCGGGCACGCGGGTCGAGGTGTTGTGCGGGCAGCCCGAGCAGAAGAACGGCGTGCGCACCGTCTTCGGCGGCGGCGCCTGCAAGAGCTTCTCCTTGGCCTCGACGCGGGCCAGCCGCTGGATGATCTCCGGCCCGCCCTCGCCGCGCACCTTCAGCCGCTCGGCGATCACGCGCGCGACACCCGTCGGTGACAGCTCGCCTTCGGTCGGCTGGATGCGCCGGCCGGTCTCGTCGTACTTGCCGATGATCTTGGGCCGGCGCTCGGCCGGCGTGTTGTAGAGCAGCTTGGTCAGCTGGTCCTCGAGGATCTCTCGCTTCTCCTCGACGACGATCACCTCTTCAAGGCCCTCGGCGAATTCACGCGCACGCACCGGCTCGAGCGGCCAGGTCATGCCGACCTTGTAGAGACGGATGCCGAGCTGCAGCGCCTTGTCCTCGGCGATGCCGAGATCCTCCAGCGCCTGGCGCGTGTCGAGATAGGCCTTGCCGGTGGTCATGATGCCGATGCGCGGCCTGGGCGGATCGAGCACCAGCTTGTCGATGTTGTTGGCGCGCGCGAAGGCCTTCACCGCCTCGAGCTTGAAGAGGTGCAGGCGCTTTTCCTGCTCCATCGGCGGATCGGGGTTGCGGATGTTCAAGCCACCCGGTGGGATCTCGAAGTCTGTCGGAATGACGACCTTCAGGTTGTCGGGATCGATGTCGACCGAGGCACCGCTCTCGACCGTCTCGGAGATCGCCTTGAAGCCGATCCAGCAGCCGGAGTAGCGCGACATCGCGAAGCCGAGCAGGCCGAAATCGATGTACTCCTGCACCGTCGCCGGGTTCAGCACCGGCACCAGCGCGGCCTGGAAGACCTGCTCGGACTGATGCGGCAGGGTCGAGGACTGGCAGCCATGGTCGTCGCCGGCCAGCACCAGCACGCCGCCGTTGGGCGAGCTGCCGGCCGCGTTGCCATGCTTGATCGGGTCCATCGAGCGGTCGACGCCGGGGCCCTTGCCGTACCAGATGGCGAAGACGCCATCGACCGTGGCGCCCTGGAACAGGTTGACCTGCTGCGTGCCCCAGACGGCGGTGGCGGCGAGGTCCTCGTTCAGCCCTGGCTTGAAGTGGATGTTGTTGCTGGCGAGGAACTTCTTCGCGCTCCACAGCGCGTTGTCGTACATGCCCAGCGGCGAGCCGCGGTAGCCCGAGATGAAGCCGCCGGTGTTCAGCCCGGCCGCCTGGTCGCGCTGGCGCTGCATCATCGGCAGGCGCACCAGCGCCTGGATGCCGGTGAGGTACACGCGGCCGCGCTCGCGGATATAGCGATCTTCCAGCGTGTAATTGTCGAGCGTCAGGTCGGCGATCTTCGCTGGCGCGTTCATGCTGGCGTTTCCTTACGCATGTTCGGTTTGCTGAACGGCAGTTTATAGGAACTGAGGGGGGCCGCCAGAGCGGTATCGCAGACCTCATTCCTTCCCCCGGAGGGGGAAAGATGCCCGCAGGGCGGATGGGGGATGTCGAATACGGACTCCTGCGTTCGTCTTCGACGTGCCGTCCGGGCATGCCTAGGTGGCCAATAGCTCCTTTGTCCACCGCGCGAAGGCCTCGAAGATCTCTTCCAATGCGTCCGAATTGGTGCGTCCCGAGCGGACCAGCACGCCGAAGGAATGATCCGCTCCGGCAATCCTGTGCACCGTGGCGTGTGCGCCAAGCCGCCGGGTCACCGAGCGAAGCAGGCGCATGTCCGCCAAGGCGTCCCGATCTCCCTGAATGAACAGCAACGGAAGCTGCACCTCGGCCAGATGCGCGGCGCGCTCCTTGGACGGCTTGTTCGGGAGGTGAAGCGGAAAGCCAAGGAAAGCGAGGCCGCGAACCTTCGGCAGGGCTTCGCGTGCCTGTGCCTGCGACGTCATGCGACCGCCGAAGGACTTCCCACCCGCAATCAGTGGCAGGCGAGGAGCCAGCGTGGCAGCTCGGCGTACGGCGGCCGCGACCGTTGCCTGGGCGAGAGCCGGTCCATCGGGCCGGCGCGAACCGCTCTCCATGTAGGGAAACTGGTAGCGCAGCGTGGCGATCTTGCGGGCGGCCAATCCCTGGGAAACGGCTTCCATGAATGGATGCGACATGCCCGCACCGGCGCCGTGCGCGAAGACGTAGCAAGCGATCGCGCCGCGTGGCGCGAGGTAGATCGCCGAGACGGTGTGGCCGGCATCGACAGCAATCTTCAGTCGGCGCCTGATGCGGGTCACGCCGCCGCCTGCGCCGCCGTCGGGCCGTCGCCGGCCAGCGTGGTTCGGCGCATGTCGCGCGGCTCGTGCGCCGGGAAGGGCCGGGCACGATGCATGGTCTGGCGATTGTCCCACATCACCAGGTCACCGACCCGCCAAGTGTGCGTGTAGACGAACTCACGCTGCGTGGCGTGCTCGACCAGGTCGCGCAGGAAGGCGCGTGCCTCGGGTATCGGCCATCCGACGATGCCGCCGGCATGGCTCGACAGATAGAGCGACTTTCGGCCTGTGACCGGGTGGATGCGAACCATGCACTGCCGGACAGGCCGGAAACGCTGGCGCTCTTCATCGGTGAAATCGAAGAAGCCGATCTGCTGGCGTGAGAACATCTGACTGTGCTCGCAGACCATGCCCTCGACCTGGACCTTGGTCTCCTCGTCCAGCGCATCGTAAGCGGCTCGCATATCGGCGAACTGTGTGTTGCCGCCCTTTGACGGGACGCTGATGGCGTGCAGAAGCGAATACTTCGCCGGCACGACCTTGAACGAACTGTCGGAATGCCACAGCCGGTTGCCGATGCCGAACAGGCGGCGGCGGTCATCGCGCGCGAACGGCGCGTTGTCCTTGTCGAGGTTGGAGACGTCGGCGAAGGTCGTCGGCAGCCGGTAGTCGCCGGCCGCCCGCAGGCTTGTGCCGATGGCGTGCTCGATTTCGCCAAGGCTGCGGGTGAAGGCGAGTTGCTGGGCGTCATCGATCTTCTGATCGTGAAACACCAGCACGGCGAACTTGTCCATGCCGGCGTGGATCGCCGCGACGTCGTCGTTTGACAACGGGTTCCGCATGTCGAGGCCTTGAACTTCACCTGCGAAGCAGGGGCCGATCTCGCGGATGGTGATGGTCATCGCGGCCCTACCTCCCTCACACCGGCTTGTCGCCGCAGATCTGGATACGGCGCATCAGGCGGTGGAACGGTCCGGTATCGCCCAGCGCGATGTGCTTGGTGCTGCGGTTGTCCCAGAAGGCGATGGAGCCCTTCTGCCAGCGATAGCGGAAGGTGAATTCCGGCCGGTTGCCGTGCTCCATCAGGAAATCGAGCAGAGGCTTGCTCTCGGCCTCGGTCATGCCGTCGAAGCCCACGGTGTAGGACTTGTTGACGAACAGCATCTTGCGGCCGGTCTCGGGATGGGTGCGCACCACCGGGTGGATGCTGCGAGTCTCGCGCCAGTCCGCGCCGTCGCGATGCTTGGTCGAGCGGCCCTTGTTCTTGCCGGCCTGCGGGCCCGCCACCATGATGTCGCTGTGCACGGCGCGCAGCCCGGTGAGCATCCCCTTCATGCCGTCCGACAGGGTCTCGTAGGCGAGGTACTGGTTGGCGAACATCGTGTCGCCGCCGTAGTCGGGAATGTCGATGCCGTAGAGGATGGCACCCATCGGCGGCTCGGCGCACATGGTCGTGTCGGCATGCCAATCCTCGCCGACATAGCCCGTGTCGCCCGGCTGGCGGCGAACCATGACGATCTCGGGATCGTCGCCCATGCCGACATAGTTGGGATGGATGAAGATCTCGCCGAAGCGGCGGGCGAAGGCCTTGTGCCGGGCGACGTCGAGCTCCTGGTCGCGGAAGAACACCACGCAGTGCTCGTTCAACGCGTCGCGGATCTCGCCGATGGTCTCGTCGTCGAGATCCCGCGCGACGTCGACGCCGGAGATTTCCGCGCCGCCGGCGCCGGAAAGCAGACGAACCTCGAGACGCCTGTTGCGCATGGCATCGCTCCGTCGCGTTTCCGCGACGTTACGGCCAATCTCGCTGCAATTCCATCCGTTCGTCTTCAACAGCTGCGGGCGATCGAGCGGCCTGTTCCGGCGACCATCCGCCGCGCCACCGGAGCAGCGCGCCCCAGTCAGGACGACCGCCGTAGGATCGCAGATTTGTCCTCTGCCAGCGGCAACGAACGGCCGTAGACGACACGCGTAGGGGTGGAAATAGGGGCAGGCACGGGTCGCGCGTAGAATGGGTCCAACCGAAACCCGGAGACCGACCATGTCAGACAAGCCCCTCGCGAACCGCCATGACTACTCCGTCCAGGCGTTCCTCGCGGGCGGAGGAGGGTGGTCAGGTGGATCGCGCCGGGATCGTCGGGCCGAAGGCTCGAGACCATAGAAAGAAAGAGCAATGCTGGCCCAAGCGGGAACGATGCGGCGCGTGCGGCGCGTGCGGCGCGGGCCGAAGCGCCGCACCCCATGGCAAACCATGGCAATCGGCGACAGCGCGGCGATGTCAGCGGAATGCCTTCACCAGGCCGGCGAGCAGGTCCTCGATCACGGCATCGATGACGCGCTCGCCCTTGTAGGCGGTCGCGCGGCTGGCGTCGCCGGTGGCGCCGCTGGGCGCGAACTCATCGGCACTGCAACCCATAGCATCCGGCGACAGGCGTACCGGGCGTGCGAAGCCGGCGGGCAGGGCGACGCCGGCCATGCCGCGCTCGGCGTTGGCCGCGGCGTCGGGCAGCCTGTCCATGCGCACGCTGCGGCCGTCGATCGCCAGCATCACCGAGGTCTCGCGCTCGTCGGCGTGGCCACCCTCGCGCACCTCGATCCACTTGTCGGCGTCGCGGCCGAGGAAGCGCAGATGAGCCGCGACCACGCGCACGCCGGCGGCGCCGTGGATCTCGCCCAGCAAGGCGTTGATCGGCGCCTCGGTCGAAACGCCGGTGTTGAGCAGCAGCAGGCGATGTGCGCCCTGGGCGATGAAACCCTCGATCAGCTCGCGCAGCAGGGCGCTGAAGGTCGCGGCCGAGAGGTGCTGGCTGCCGGCGTAGCGGGTGAAGGCCGGGTAGTAGCCGAAAGGCACCAGTGGGGCGATCAGGGTCGGCAGGCCGGCCTGGCGCGCGCGGCGCGCCAGGCGCTCGGCATAGGCCCGGGCGGTGGTGGCGTCGGTCCGCAGGGGCAAATGCGGGCCGTGCTCCTTGGCGGCGGCGCCGATCGGCAGGATCAGCACATCGCCGGCCTCGAACCGGGTCTTCGCCTCGAGCCAGGTGAGATCTTCGAGCCACAGGGGAAGGTCCATGCGGCGAACCTAGCACGCGGGCTGTTGCGCCATCGACCGTGCCTAGGCCCGGCCCATCACCAGGATCCGGCGGATCCAGGCCAGCGGCGCGCTGTCGTCGACCGTGACGCCGTCGGCGGTCAGCGCGACGCCGAGATCGCGCCACAGCGCGGGCAGGTCGACCTCGACGGACTTGCCGAGATGACGCTCCAGCATCGTCGCCATGACCGGCGTGCCCAGCGCCGCATCGCAGCGTTGCGCGAAGGTCGCGAGCGGCCAGCGCTCGGCCGGCGCCATGTCGCCGCCGGCGCGCAGCGCGCCGCGCAGGCAGTGCTCGAGTCCCTTGGCGCCCGACGTGGTGCGGCGGATCTCGATGTCGCTCAGCAGCATGAACAGCCCGCCGCCCCAGTAGGGCGAGCCGCCCGACAGGCCGCTGCGCAGGGCGCCGAGGCCGCGCGGCATCTGCTCGATCCATTCGCGCCAGACCTCGGCCTCGGGCTTGAAGCCGGCCCGGGCGCGGATCACCGGCTCGACGTAAGTCGCCGCGCCTTCCATGAACCAGTTGGCGCGGCCGGTGATCATCGGCATGCCGGTGTGCACGAACTCATGCGGCAGGATCCAGTCGTCCCACAGATCCGCAAGCGTGGCGCGCGCGCCGACCTGCAGCATCACCGACACGCCGCCGCCGGGCACGACGCGGCCGAACACCACGCGCGGACGGCCCGGCACCGGCACCACGGCGAGCAGCACGCGGCCTGTGGTGAAGCCCTGCCAGTATTCGACGTGCGCCATGGCGATCTTGCGGATCCAGTCGAGCAACTCGGGCCGGCTCACCGCCAGCGCGCCGTCGAGCCGGGCGATGTCGAGCGTGGCGGCGCCGTCGCCCGCCGCCGGCAGCGTCATGCGCTCGCGGTCGAAGCGGCCGATCACGCCGTAGCCGGCGAAGCGCACGGTGGTGCCCTGCAGCCGCCAGCCGCCATCGACCGGCGGCAGCGCCAGCGCGGCCTGCAGGCCGGGCGGCGCGGCGATGCGGATATCGATCACCGGCACCGCCCCCGAGGGCAGCCGCGGCTCGAGCAGCCAGGTCGAGAGGATGGCCAGCGCCGCGCCGCCGCGCTCCACGGCCGCGGTGATCCGATCGACGTCGCGCGCGTAGGCGCCGAGGTCGAAGGCATAGCGCAGCGTCGCGCTGCCGCCGCGCGCCGGCACGCTCCACGCGCCGCCGCTGCCGTCGATCGCCGCGTCGCTGCCGTCGCGCGCCTCGCGCAGGTGCGCGCCCGTCGTCGCGCTGCCGGCGACGAAGTGGACCGTGCCGTCGGCGCGGCAGGCGATGGCGACGGCCAGCGACGGGGCGCGCTCAGGGCCGCGATCCTCGAGGCGCACATCGGCGACGCAGTCGGGAGCGGACGCGGCGACGGCCGGCACGAGCCCCAGCATCAGCCCAAAGCACCATCGCCACATCGAACGCATGGCGCGACGCTAGCGGTGCCGCGCGCCGCGAGCCAGCGCCGGCCCTGCGACTCACGCCGTTGTGAGCCGCCGCGAGCCTGCTATCGTCGCGCCCGTGCTTCGTCCGCTCGTCCGTCTGCTGACCCTGCTCGCCGAGCGGGCCACGCTCTTCCTGCCGATGGCGCTGCTGCTGGGCCTGTTCCTGCAGGACCTCGCCGCGACGCTCAAGCCGCTGGTGATGCCGCTGGCCGTGGTGCTGCTGGGCATCGCCATGGCGCGCACCGACTGGCCGGCCTTCGCCGCCGTGCTGCGCCGGCCCTGGCTCGGGCTGGCGACGCTCTTCGCCGCGATGTTCGTCGTGCCGCTGCTCGCTGCGCCGCTGCTGCATCTCATGCCGATCCCGGAGGGGCTGGCCCTGGCGTTGGCGCTGATGGCCTGCCTGCCGCCGCTGACCTCGATGGCGGCGATGGCCGGCTTCCTCGGGCTGGATCGCGCGCAGGCGCTGTTCGCGGTGCTGGTCGGCACGGCGCTGGCGCCGCTCACCATCCCGCCGCTGGCGCTGGCCCTGTTCGGGCTCGATCTCAAGATCGGCTTCCTCGCCTTCACGGCGCGGCTGGCCGGCGTGGTCGCCTCGGGCTTCGTCCTGGCCCTGGTGCTGCGCCGGCTGAGTCGCGGCCGCGAGGCGCAGGCGGCGCCGCTGATCGACGGCTCCCTGGTCGTCACCCTGCTGGTCTTCGCCATCCCGATCATGGACGGTGTCACCGCGCGCATCCTCGCCGAGCCGTGGCGCACCGGCGGCTTCGTGCTGTGGTCGTTCATCGCCACCTTTGCCTATATCGCGATGGTCACGCTGGCGTTCTGGCCGCTGGTCGGCCGGCAACTCGCCTGCACGGCGGGCTACGCGGCGGGCAGCCGCAACAACGCGCTCCTTCTGGCGGCGCTGCCCGCGTCGGTCGATCCCGACTACTTCCTGTTCATCGCCGCGGTGCAGTTTCCGATCTACCTGATCCCGACCCTGACCCAGCCGATCTACCGCCGGCTGCTGCACGCGCAGCCGGGCTGAGCCTTGCGAGCGCCCCGCACGGCGTGCCACGATCCATCAGGCTTTCTCATGGGAGACGGACAATGAGAGTCGGGTTGAAACTGGCGCTGGCCGGCGCCTTCGCCGCGATGGCGTCGACGGCCGCGGCGCAGACGAAATGGGACCTGCCGGCGGCCTATCCGGCGACCAACTTCCACACCGTGAACATGCAGAAATTCGCCGACGCGGTGAAAGAGCGCACCGGCGGCAAGCTCCTGATCACGATCCATCCCGGCGGCGCGCTGTTCAAGGCGCCCGACATCAAGCGCGCCGTGCAGACCGGCCAGGCGCAGATCGGCGAGATCCTGATCTCGAACTTCGAGAACGAGGATCCGGTCTTCGGTCTCGACGTCGTGCCCTTCCTCGCCACCAGCTTCGCCGACGCCAGGAAGCTGTGGGCGGCGCAGAAGCCGGTGCTCGAGAAGAAGCTGGCCTCGCAGGGCATGATCGCGCTGTTCTCGGTGCCGTGGCCGCCGCAGGGCCTCTACGCCAAGAAGGAGATCAGCCAGCTATCCGACATGAAGGGCCTGAAGTTCCGCGCCTACAACCGCGGCACCTCGCGCATCGCCGAGCTGACCGGGGCGCAGCCGATCACCATCCAGGCCGCCGAGCTCAGCCAGGCGCTGGCAACCGGCAAGGCCGACTCCTTCATCTCCTCGGGCGCGACTGGCGTCGATGCCAAGGTGTGGGAGCAGCTGACGCATTTCTACGACACGCAGGCCTGGCTGCCGAAGGATCTGGTGCTGGTCAACAAGGCGGCCTTCGACAAGCTCGATGAGGCGACGCGCAAGATCGTGCTGGAGGAGGCCGCCAAGGCCGAGGCCATGGGCTGGGCCGAGAGCGAGCGGCTGGCCAAAGGCTTCCTCGAGACCCTGGCCAAGAACGGCATGAAGGTGGCACCACCCTCGGCCAAGCTGGCCGCCGAGTACAAGGAGCTCGGCCAGAAGCTGACCGAGGAATGGCTGGCCAAGGCCGGCGCCGACGGCAAGGCACTGGTCGACGCCTATCGCAAGATGTGACGTGACGCCGCGCTGGCGGCATTTCGCGGGGCCGGCCCACGTGGCCGGCCCTTTGCATTCTGGACAGGGCGAAGCCGGCGCGCGACACAGGGCGCAACGAACCGGGCACAACGAAGAAGGGGAAGGCGATGCGCGACATCCTGCGCAGGCTCTACGACATCACCGGCATCCTCGGCGGGCTCTTCATGATCCTGCTGCTGGTCTTCGTGCTGTATTCGGTGTGGCCCGGCGTCGGCCTGTGGATGCAGCAGAGCCTGGGCCTGCCCAACCCGTTCAACTATGTCGCGCGCTCGGCCGACGAGCTGGCCGGCTACGCGATGTGCGCCTCGGCCTTTCTCGCCTTCGCCGCCACCTTCGGCCGCGGCGAACATATCCGCGTCACCCTGATCCTGCAGCGCTTCGAGGGCCGCGCGCGGCGCGTCCTCGAGCTCTGGTGCCTGGGTGTCGGCTCGCTGCTGGCGGGCTATCTTGCCTGGTATTCGATCAAGCTCTGCTACGTCAGCTGGCAGATCAACGACCTGTCGACCGGGCTGATCGCCATCCCGCTGTGGATCCCGCAGCTCGGCATGGCGCTGGGCGCCGTGGTCTTCGCCATCGCCATCGTCGAGCAGCTCGTCGTCGTCGCCATGGGCGGCCCGCTGATGCGGGAGGTCTCCGCCGAAGACGCCCGGATCGAGCGCTGAGGCCGAGATGAGCGGATTGGACGCCCAGATCGCGCTGCTCGCCGTCGCCGCGCTGTTCTTCCTCTTCGGGACCGGAATCTGGATCGGCCTGTCGATGATCGGCGTGTCGATCGCCGTGATGTGGATCTTCGCGCCCAATCGCCTGGCCGGCGACGCGATGGCGACGACGATCTTCTCCGACAGCTCGTCGTGGACGCTGACTGCGCTGCCGCTGTTCATCTGGATGGGCGAGATCCTGTTCCGCACCGCCATCTCCGAGGACATGTTCCGCGGCCTGGCACCGTGGATGCAGCGGCTTCCCGGCCGGCTTGTGCACACCAACATCCTCGGCTGCTCGATCTTCGCCGCCGTCAGCGGCTCCTCGGCGGCGACCTGCGCCACCATCGGCAAGATGACCGTGCCGGAGCTGCGTCGGCGCGGCTACCCCGACGACATCGCCATCGGCTCGCTGGCGGGCGCCGGCACGCTCGGCCTGCTGATCCCGCCGTCGCTGATCATGATCGTCTACGGCGTGCAGGCCGAGGTCTCGGTCGCCAAGCTGTTCGCCGCCGGCATCGTGCCCGGTGCCATGCTGGGCGTCCTGTTCATGGGCTACGTCGCGCTATGGGCGCTGATCAATCGCGACCGAGTGCCGCCGCGCGATCCCTCGACCTCCCTGGGCGAGAAGCTGCGCGCCTCGGGCGCGCTGATCCCGGTCGTGGCGCTGATCCTGCTGGTGCTGGGCTCGATCTATGCCGGCATCGCCACCGCCACCGAGTCGGCGGCCTTCGGCGTGCTTGGCTCCTTCGCCATCGCCGCGGCGCAACGGCGCCTGAACCGTGAGACGTTCTGGCAGAGCGTGATGGGCGCCACGCGACTCACCGCGATGATCCTGCTGATCCTCGCCGGCGCCTCGTTCCTCAAGCTGGCGATGGGCTTCACCGGCCTGCCGCGCCATCTGGCGGAATCGATCGCCGCCATGCAGCTCACGCCGGCGATGCTGATCCTGGTGCTGGCGATCCTCTACATCGGCTTGGGCTGCTTTCTCGACGGCATCTCGATGGTGGTGCTGACCATCGCCATCGTCATGCCGATGATCGAACAGGCCGGGATCGACAAGATCTGGTTCGGCATCTTCGTCACGCTCGTCGTGGAGATGGCGCAGATCACGCCACCGATCGGTTTCAACCTCTTCGTGCTGCAGGGCATGACCGGCAAGTCGATCTTCTGGGTCGGCAAGGTCTCGTTCCCGTTCTTCGCGCTGATGTGCGTCGCCGTGGTCATCACCTATGTCTTCCCCGACGTGGTGATGTGGCTGCCCAACCAGATGACGCAGGCGGCGCGCTAGGTCAGCGGGCGATGAACTTGTCCCGCGCGCTGATCGCGGCCTGCAGGATCGGCAGGTAGCCCGTGCAACGGCAGATGATGCCGTCGATGGTTTCGCGGATCGCCTCGTCAGTCGCGTCGGGCTGCCTGCGGAACAAGGCGGCCAGCGCGATCAGGAAGCCCGGCGTGCAGTAGCCGCACTGCAGCGCGTGCTGTTCCTGGAATGCCTTGTGCAGGGCAGCAAGTACGGGATCGTGGGCGAGGCCTTCGACGGTCACGACGCGCGTGCCGTCGGCCTGCATCGCCAGCGTCAGGCAGGACAGTCGCGGCGTGCCGTCGACAAGCACGGTGCAGACACCGCAGACGCCATGCTCGCAGGGTAGATGCGTACCCGTGAGGCCGAGGTCCTCGCGCAGGAAGTCGCCCAGGCGACGGCGCGCCTCGACCTCACGGTGGTGGACGATCTCATTGACGCAGATTTGCACCGTGCCCGTTGTTGCCATCGGCTCATCCTCTCGCACGATCGGCGGGCTGCGTCAGACGGGCGATGCAGCGCCGGATCAGGACGGCGGCGACCCTGCGGCGATCCTGCGCCGAGGCGTGGATGTCGTCGCTCGGCTCGATGTCCGGATGGTTCAGCGCTTGATCGATGCGCTCCTCGAGCGATGGCCCCGAAGCCAACGGCCCGAGCACGAGTCGCGCGGGCTTCAGCCCGCAGCCGCCAACGACGCCCAGGAGGGCGCCCGCGTTGGCGGCCGACGGAAGCAATGCAACCGCCGACAGGACGATCGCGAATGCACCCGACTGGCGTACGAACTCGTCGAAGGCGAAACGTGTGCCCGGGCCGGGCCGTGGAATCTCTATGTCCGTCAGGATCTCGTCGGGCGCGAGCGCCGTCGTGTAGAAGGACCGGAAGAAGTCGCGCACGTCGATCCAGCGCGCGCCGCCCACGCGCTCGGCGCGCACGCGGCCGCCAAGCAGGCTCAGCACCGTCGGCCATTCCGAGGCGGGGTCGGCGAGCGCGAGGCTGCCACCGAACGTGCCGTGGGACCGGATCGCGGCGTGGGCGATGTATGGCCCCGCCATCGCAAACAGCGGAATAGCCGCCCTGAGCTCGGGCGAGTCGATCAACTGCTGATGCGTAACGCGCGCGCCGATGCGCACGGTGTCGGCTTCGATCCTGATCTCATCGAGACCGGGAACGCGGCGCAGGTCGATGAGGCAGCTGGGCCGCGCCAGGCGCAGATTCATCGCTGGCAACAGGCTCTGTCCGCCTGCCAGGATACGGCCGGCGCCCTCGCTCTGCGCGAGCAGCGCGGCGGCCTCCGCAAGACTTGCCGGCGCGAAATACTCAAACGGGGCGGGCCGCATTGGCCTTCTCCTCGCGCTTGGCGCGCAGCGCCGCCAGGATGTTGCGCGGCGATAGCGGAGTCGCATGGATGCGCACACCGAACGGGGCCAACGCATCCTCGACGGCGGCGGCGAGCGCGGCCGGTGGCCCGAGCGTGCCAGCCTCGCCGGCGCCCTTCACGCCCAGCGGATTAAGCGGTGACGGCGTTTCCATGTTGAGGATTTCGATCTCCGGCACGTCGTCCAATCTCGGCAGGATGTATTCCTGCAGGGTCGTCGCCTGCGGATTGCCGTGTGGGTCGTAACCCAGCTCCTCCAGCAGGCTGCCGCCGATACCCTGGACCAGCGCACCCAGTACTTGGCCGCGCACGATCAGCGGATTGATCATGCGGCCGCAGTCATGCAGCACGACGTAGCGCAGGACGCGCACGCGGCCGGTCTCGACATCGACCTCGACGAACGCCGCATGCACGGCATTGCCCCACGAGGTGGTCGGCATCTCGAACACCGCCGTCTCGTCGAGACCCGGTGCGCCGCCGACCGGCAGCGCCAGCTCGGGCGTTGCCAGTCGCGCGCAGTCGGCGAATGTCAGGCGCCGGTCGGTGCCCGGCTCGAAGACCGCCCCGCCTTCGACGACAAGGGTGTCGGGCCTGATCTGGAAGTGCCTCGCCGCGATCTCGACGAGGCGGGCGCGCAGAGCCGATGCCGCCTTGTGCACGGCGCCTCCGCCGGCGACTGCGCCGCGACTGTGATACGTGCCGCGACCGTAGGTCAGCGCGTCGGTGTCGGTGGCGAGCACGACCACGTCGGCCGGGTCGACGCCGAGCTGGTCGGCGCAGACCTGGGCGAAGACGGTCTTATGGCCCTGGCCACTGTCGACCAGCCCGGTGTGAACCACCAATTTGCCCGACGGATCGACGCGCACCCGCGCGTACTCATAGGGTCCGAGCCCGCCGGCCTCGATATTGCACTCGATGCCGAGGCCCAGATGGCGGCCTTCGGCGCGCGCCGCCGCCTGCTCGCGGCGAAACGAGTCGCGGTCGATTGCCTGCAAGGCGCGCTCGAGCGCGCCGGGATAGTCGCCGCTCTCGAACAGCAGCGGATTGCCGTCGCGATAAAGGATGCCCGGCGAATAGGGCATGTCGGCGGGCTGGATGAAGTTGCGACGCCGGAGCTCGATCGGATCGATGCCGATCTGCTGTGCGGCGCGGTCCATGATCCGATTGAGCGCAAAGGCGGCCTCGGGGCGGCCGGCGCCGCGAGACGGCGCGGAGTGCGTCTTGTTGGTCAGCACCGACTGGACATGCGCGGCGAAGGCCGGCAGCCGGTAGGGCCCCAGCATGTGGCACATGCCGAGATACGACAGCACCACCGGGAAGGTGAGGTAGCCTCCGGCATCGATGCGGGCGCGGTAGCGCAGGCCAAGGACCCTGGCGTCGGCATCGAGCGCCAGCTCCATATCGAATTCCTGCTGGCGCGAATGGCTCGAGCCGACCAGCTGCTCGGCCTTGTCTTCCAGCCACTTGACCGGGCGGCCCAGCCGATGGGCGGCCCAGGGCACCAGCACGTCCTCGGAATACATGCCGGCCTTCTGGCCGAACCCGCCGCCGATGTCGGGCTGCAGCACGCGCACTGCATAGTGGGGCAGGGCAAGCGATTCGCAAATGAGCCCCCGCAAAAAATGCGGCAGCTGATGGCTGGCCCAGACGGTCAGGCCATCCTGGGCGGGCACGGCGAGCAGACCGCGGCCCTCGAGCGCCATGCCGGAATAGCGCTGGATGGCGAAGCGATCGCGCACGACATGCGCAGCGCTTGCGAACGCAGCCTCGATATCGCCGATCGTCGTCCTGAACTCGAGCGCGACGTTGCCGGGCTGGTCCTCGAACAGCCGTGGGGCATCGGCGGCGAGCGACTGTTCGATCGTCGTCGTCACAGGCAGTGGCTGATAGTCGACCTCGATCAGCTCGAGCGCGTCCTCGGCAATCTCACGGCTCTCGGCCACAACCAGCGCCACCGGCTGGCCGACATAGCGCACCTTGTCCTGCGCCAGCGTCGGATGCGGGCAGGTGCGGATGGTGGGTTGCCAGCGGTCGATCAGGCTTTTTGGGAACTGGCCGAAGGACGGGAGCGCGCGCTGGGCGGCGCCGAGGTCGGCTGCCGTCGCCACCAGGGCGACGCCGGGCAGTGCCGTCGCCTTCGTCGTGTCGATGGCGCCCACGCGCGCATGGGGCAATGGGCTGCGGAGCACCGCCGCGACCAGCATGCCCGGCGCGGCAAGATCGGCAGCGTAGTAGCCGCGGCCGCTCAGCAGCCGCGGATCCTCGATACGCCTGAGTGCGGCGCCGACGTGCCGGACAGAGGTGACCATCGATCGCCCCGCGGACGCCTAGGCAGCCTCTTTCCGGCGGGCGCCGAGGAAGTCGAGAACCACCTCCGCAACCTCTTTGTGCTTCTCGACGAAGGGGATGTGGCCGCCATCCGGCATGACGTGCAGGCGTGCCCCCGAAATGGCGGCGGCGATCTTCTCGCTCAGCGCCAGCGGGATCAGCTGGTCATTGCCCGAACCGATCACCAGGGTGCGCGCTTTGACCTTGGGCAGCTCGGCGGTGAACTTGGGCTCGTGCTCCTGTCCCGGCAGGGCGCGGCCCCAGGCCAGCACCGAGCGCACGAAGGCGAGATAGAGCTCGGCCGAGTTGCGCCGGATGATCTCCTGGTTGAGCTTCATCTGGCGGAAGCCCTCGTCGGAGTTGATGAATCCGCGCGTGAGAGTCCACAACGCCATGTAGTCGGCGACCTCCTCGCTCATGCCCAGGCGCTCGATCAGCCGCGCCCGCAGGTCGAAGTTGAGCACCGCGGCCCGATCGAGCTCGCTGAACGCGCCGACGACGATGAGGTCGCGCACGCAATGCGGGGAGCGCACCGCCAACGCCAGGGCCATGGCGCCGCCGAGAGAGGTGCCCAGGACATGCATCGGCCCCTGTCCCAGGGTCTCGATCAGGCGTGCGAAGTCGTCGGCCCACGACTCGACGGAATAGGGCGGCGGCGACTTGCTCGACCCGCCGATGCCGCGCGGGTCGACGGCATAAACCTTCGTCGCGCCGGCGAAGCGCGGCAGAACGAGGCGATAGTACTGATGATCGAGGCCGAGCCCTGGCAGCAGCAGAAGCGGCTCACCCTCACCCTGCACGACGTAATGCAGCTCGGCGTCGCCGATGCGCACGTGCGCCATGGTTTCCTCCCTTGCTCCTCCATTATGGTTACCATGGTTCCTATTATTGGGCAAGCCGGTCCAGTGCCGATATCAATGTCGCCTTGGCCTTGCCGTCGAGCGGCCGCATGGCGCGGTTGAGGATGCGGTAATAGCCGGGCATCGCCTTGGTGAGCAGGGCGGAGCCGGCGGCGGTGATCGAGACCAGCGAGGCGCGGCCGTCGGTCTGATGCGAGGTGCGGTGCACCAGGCGGGCCTCCTCCATGAAGGCGAGCACGCGAGCTGTGTTCTTCTTGGAGATGCCGAGCTGGCGCGCCAGCTCGGCCGGCATCAACCGCTTGTCGGCGGTGCGCTCGAGCACGATCAGCACCAGGAAGCGGGCCTGCGACAGACCGTGCTGCGAGAAGTGGCCCTCGAGGTCGCGGATCAGGTGGCTGGCGACCCACAACAGCTTGAGGCACGCGGTCGTCGAATCCACTTCCATCTCGGGAAAGCGTTTCGCGAACTCTTTCAGGACCTGCTCGCTCGGGAGCTCTTCGAGAAAGAACATCAGCACCAACTGCGGAATAGGGGGCCGGCAAACGCTCGCTCGTCACTCATACCGCGAGGTGTGCTCCGCGACTACGGCGCCGGCTAGCTCTTCTGGCGGCTCAGCACAGGCGCAGGGGACTCAATGCCGCTTCGCTGACGCCCAGCGCCGCGATGTCCCCGGGCATCGCCTCGCCCAGCGCCAGCGCTGCCGACAGCCGGCCCATCGCCGGCGCGCTCTGGATGCCGTAGCCGCCCTGTCCGGCGAGCCAGAAGAAGCCCTCGGCGTCGCCGTCGAAACCGACGACGAACTCCTTGTCGGCCACGAAGCTGCGCAGGCCTGCCCACTTGTTGCGGATACGTGGAACGGTGAGCGTGGTGTGCGTCTCGATGCGGTCGACGGCGATGGCGATGTCGAGCTCCTCGGGCTGCGCATCGCAGGGCTCGCTTGGCGTCTCGTCGGCCGGGGAGCCGAGGAACTGGCCGACCTCGGGCTTGAAGTAAAAAGTCTCGGCCAGATCGACGACGATCGGCAGGCGGGCGATGTCCGTGCCCTGCGGCGCGTCGAAGGTGAAGGCGGTGCGGCGCTTCGGAACAAGACCGATCGGCCTGGCGCCGGCCATCGCGCCCAGCACATCCGCCCAGGCGCCCGAGGCGTTGACGACGACTCGGGCGAGGATCGTCTCGCCGTTCGCCAGCCGGACGTGCCACTGGCCGTTCCTGCGATCCAGCGCCGCGACCTCGGCCTTCAGGTGCAGCGCCGCGCCCGCGGCCCGCGCGCCCCTCAGGAATCCGGCGTGGATCGCCGCCACATCCATGTCCTCGGCGTCCGGCTCCCACACCGCGCCTTCGACCAGCTCGGGCCGCAGCAGGGGATGCCGCCTCAGCGTCTCGGCGCGATCGGCGCGCTCGACCGTATCGACCAGCGCGTGGAAGTCCCGGTAGGCGGCGTCGATCCTGTCGGCCTCTCCGGGACGCCCGAAGAGCAGGGCGCCGCGGGGCGACAGCAGCGGCACATCGGCGAAGCCGGCAGGCGGCTGGCGATAGAACTCGCCGCTGCGGACCGTGATCGCGCGCACCGCGGCGCTGCCGTAGGTCTCGGTGTAGAGCGCCGCCGAGCGGCCCGTCGTGTGGTAGGCCGGGACGTGCTCGCGCTCGAGGATCGCGACCCTGGCGCGCGGTGCAAGGTAGTAGGCACAGGATACGCCGGCGATGCCGGCGCCGATGATGGCGAAGTCGACTTCCATGACGGTGGACTATCGCAACTCGCGCGCCGCTGCGATAGTCGCGAGCGGGAGGACGGCATGAATATCGCGTCTCTGCTCGTGAAGTCGGCACAGGCCTTTCCCGACATGATCGCGCTGGCCAAGGGCGAGGCGCCGCACGCGACCTGGCGCGCCATGCTGCGCAAGGTCTCGGTGATGGCCACGCACCTGCGCCACCGCATGGGGCTGCGGCCGGGCGAGCGAGTGGCGCTGGCGATGACCAACGGCGTGGAGTCGCTGGAGGCGATGTACGCCATCTGGCACGCGGGACTTTGCGCCGTTCCGATGAACGCCAAGCTGCACCCCCGGGAGTTCGCCTTCATCCTCGAGAATTCCGGCGCACGGGCCTGCTTCGTCACGCCGGATCTCGCCGAGGCCATCGCCTCGGTGAAGGACGATTGTCCCCAGCTCGCGCGCATCATCGACTGCTCGACGCGCGACTACACCTCGATGGGCATCGGCGATCCGATCGCGCTGCATCGATCCCTGCCGACCGACGCGGCGTGGTTCTTCTACACATCAGGGACCACCGGCCGGCCCAAGGGTGCGGTGCTGACCAACCGCAACCTGCTGGCCATGAGCCAGAACTACTACGCCGATGTGGACCGGCCCGAGCCGGGCGGCTCGATCATCCATGTCGCGCCGATCAGCCACGGCTCGGGCCTGTGGAACTTCCCGATGCTGGCGCGCGGCGTCACCCAGGTGTTCCCCGAGAGCGGCCGCTACGAGGTGCCCGAGATGGTGCAGCTGTTGCACCGCTGGCCCGACGCCACCATCTTCCTCGCGCCGACCATGGTGAAGCGGCTGATCGATCATCCGATCGTCGGCGAGATGCGGCCGGGCGAGATCCGCACGATCAGCTACGGCGGCGCGCCGATGTATGTCAGCGACCTGAAGAAGGCGCTCGACGTGCTGGGCAACGTGATGGTGCAGCTCTACGGCCAGGGCGAGAGCCCGATGACCATCAGCCATCTCAGCCGCGCCGTACATGCCGACAGGGACCATCCGCGCTGGGAGCAGCGCCTGGCCTCGGCCGGCCTGCCCGACACCTGCGTCGAGGTGCAGGTGGTCGACGAGCAGGGCCAGTCGATGCCCACCGGCGAGGTCGGCGAGATCATCGTGCGCGGTGACACCGTCATGGAGGGCTACTGGCAGAACCCGGAGGCGACGGCGAAGTCGCTGCGCGAGGGCTGGCTGTGGACCGGCGATGTCGGCTGCTTCGACGAGGAGGGCTTCCTGACCTTGAAAGACCGCTCGAAGGACATGATCATATCGGGCGGCAGCAACATCTATCCGCGCGAGATCGAGGATGTGCTGAACATGCATCCCGCGGTGCTCGAATGCTCGGTGGTCGGCCGCCCGCATCCCGAATGGGGCGAGGAGGCGGTGGCCTTCGTCGTGCCGCGCGAGGGCCGCACCGTGACGCCGGCCGAGCTCGACCAGCTCTGCCTCGACAACATCGCGCGCTACAAGCGGCCCAAGGAGTACCGCTTCATCGACGCCCTGCCGAAGAACAACTACGGCAAAATCCTCAAGACGGACCTCAGAACGAAGCTGTGATGCGCCTCGTAGCCGCCCTGCTCCTGTCGATCCCGCTGGCGACGCCGGCGCCGGCGCAGGACGGGCATCACGGACTCGGCCATGCCGAGATGCATGACTGGTACCGCACGTTGAGGCACCCGTTCACCGGCCGGCTGTGCTGCGACAACCGCGACTGCCGGCCGACGCGCGCCTATGTCGACGACGAGGGCTATTGGCGCGCCATGCTCGACGGCCACTGGGTACTCGTACCGGACGACGTGGTGCTGAAGAACGCCTCGCCCGACGGCCGCAGCCACATCTGCGCCAACGAGCGCGGCGTCATCTTCTGCTTCGTCGGCGGCGTGCCGAAGGGGTGATTGGGATCGCCGGCGCTCCCAAAAACTACGTGGCGGCCTCGCCGATGTCGGGATGGGTGGTCGGCGGCGGCATGCCCAGCGCCGGCCGCGTGTCGTACTTCCAGCGTGCGAAGGGACCATCCTGGCGCACGTAGAAGAACATCGCCTGCAGGCGCCAGTCGCCCCGCAGCGGCTCTCGCCAGTGCGGTCGCTCGCGTCCGGCATAGACGAGGATGTCGCCCGGTACGAGGTCGATCGACTCGACCGTGCCGTCCGACGCTTCGATCAGGATCGGCCAGGGTGTGGCGTCGCTGCCGTCGACGGCGGCGGTGATCGCCACCTCGCAGGAATCGCGATCGGTGTGCGGCGTGAGCCTGGTGCCGCGCGGGTATAGGCGCAGGTAGGAGAATGTCGGCCACAAGGCCGCGCCGCCGGTCGCGTGCGCGATCATGGGGGCGAGGAACTCCATGACCGTGTCGACCGGCTTGTGGCCGTACCAGCCGGTGGCGCCTTCCGACTCGCCGTCGGCTTCGCGCCAGCCGCCGGCGCGGGCACGATCGAGGAGCGGCGCGGCGACCTGCCTGAGGCTCTCGCGCAGCGGTGCGATCAGCCCGCCGCGCAGCACGCGAAAGCCTCGTTGCTGGTAGTCGCCGGCCAAGTCGGCCTCAGCGCCCCTTGAAAACCGGCGTGCGCTTCTCGCGGAAGGCGCGGCCGCCTTCCTGGCCGTCCTCGCTCAGCCGCACGCGCTCGAGATCGACCATGGCGTGGCCCATCAGCTCCGACGGCCCCTTGGGCAGCACGCTCTGGGTGATGAAGCGCTTGATGGTGCTGAGCACCAGTGGCGCGTAGGTCGCCAGCTCCTGGCCCCAGGCGACGGCTTCCTCGACCTGCTTGCCGACCGGCACCAGCTTGTTGACCAGGCCGACCTCGTAGGCGCGCTGGGCCTCCATCGGCTTGCACATCATGATGATTTCCATGGCGATCTTGTGCGGGATCCGCCCGGCGAGGCCGGAGATGATGCCACCGGTGAAGCCCAGCTTGGCCTCGGGATAGTAGAACTTCGTGCTCTCGCTCGAGATGCAGAGATCGGCCATCATGGTCATCACCATGGCGCCGCCGACCACCCAGCCCGAGGTCGCCGCGATGACCGGCTTCTCGGTCTGGATGCCGACGGTGGGGATGCAGCGCCACAGCTCGGGCAGGTCGGTGACATCGGCGCCGGCCGAGAAGTTGCGATCGCCGGCGCCGGTGATCACCGCGACGCGTTGCGCGTCGTCGACGTCGAACTCGACGAAGGCGGCCTGCATGTCGGCCGCCACCGCGCGGCTGATGGCGTTGCCCTTGTCGGGCCGATTGATGGTGAAGACGGTGACCGCGCCGTGCCGGTCGACCTTGACGACGTCACTCATGAGACTCCTTGCACCTAGATCTTGATGTTGGCCTTGCGGATGATCTCGCCGAAGCGCTTGCTCTCCGATGCGATGGCCGCGCGCAGCTGGTCGGAATCGAGATAGGTCGGCCGCAGCTGGCCCTTGTCCATCTTCTCGATGACGGCGGGATCCTTCATCGCCTCGTCGATCGCCCTCGACAGCCTGTCGACGATCGGCCTGGGCGTACCCCTGGGCGCCATGATGCCGTACCAGCTGTCGGCCATGTCCTTGCCGTAGCCGCTCTCGCGCATGGTCGGCACGTTGGGCAGATCGGGCTTGCGCGCCTCGCCCAGCATGGCGATGCCCTTGAGCTTGCCCGACTTGATGTGCGGCAGGGTGAGCTGGTCGAACTGCAGCTGGACCTCGCCGGACATCACCGCCTGCAGCGCCTGGGCGCTTCCCTTGTAGGGCACGTGCACAAGGTCGATGCCGGCCTCGAACTTCAGGTTCTCGCCGAACAGCTGGGTGATGGTCGCCATGCCCGAGGAGCCCCAGTGCAGCTTTCCCGGATTGGCCTTGGCGTAGGCGATCAGCTCGGCCAGCGTGTTGACTGGCACCGAGGGATGCGCCGCCAGCGCGCCCCACGACGTGCCCATGCGCGCCACCGGCTCGAAGTCGTTGACCGGGTGATAGGGGATCGGCTGCAGGTGCGGCGTGATGCAGACCATCGCCACCGTCATGCCGAGGAAGGTGTAGCCGTCATTGGGCGCGTTCTTGACGATCTCCGCGCCGATCGCGCCCGACGCGCCGCCGCGATTGTCGAAGATGAACGGCTGGCCGAGGCTCGACTGCACCTTGTCGAGAACGATGCGGGTACAGACATCGGTCGGGCCGCCCGGCGGATAGGCGATCACCACACGTACCGGCTTGCTCGGCCACGCGCGCTGCTGCGCGATCGCCGGCGCCGCAAGGACGGCGGCCGCACCGCCAAGGACCACGCGGCGGCCCAGCCTGGACGCCCTGTCTGCCATCGCTTCCTCCCGAACGCTGACCTTGAGTAGAACGGCTGGTCGTCAGGGCGGGCCGAAGCGCGCCTTTGCCGCCACCACCATGCATCCCTTGCCCATCTCCAGTACCGCGACGCGCTCGGCCTCGAGCGTGGCCACGAACGGCGCTTCATGCGCGAACCAGCTCAGATAGCTTACGGCGTGGGCCAGCGCCTCGACATCGAGGCCTTCGAGCTGCGGCCGGCAGCGCAGGCCGGCGAGCAGCGAGCGACCGCGCGCCACGTCGAAGGGCACCCAGTCGCCGGCCTTGTCGCTGGCGTCGTCGATGGCGCCGACGATGACCGCGGCCTGGCCGCCGGGCAGGCGATGGATCGCCATGCGGATGGAGGGCGCGTCGCCCACCGCCGCTGGCTCGCCGGCGGGAATGCCGAAGACGCCGACCACCTGCTTGATGTCGGCATCGGCGATCTCGCCGACGAAGCTCGAGCCCAGCTGCATCGGCGGCAGGAAGCCGGGGCGCTCCGGCAGCGACGTCGTCGCGCGAGTCGCCAGTCCGGCGACCAGGTCTCGATCATCCACGCTGAAACGTCCTTCCGTTCTCCCGGGGCGGCGAAGCTTCACACAGGACGCGGCGGGGCGCTAGGCTCTGTGACCGTACCGGAGGGAGCAGTTTCGCATGGGCACGCGGCTGAAGGACAAGGTGGCGATGGTCGTCGGCGCCGGCTCGAGCGGGCCGGGCTGGGGCAATGGCAAGGCCACGGCCGTGACCTTCGCGCGTGAGGGCGCACGCGTCTTCTGCATCGATCGCAACCTCGAAGCCGCCGAGGAGACTGTGGGCATCATCAGGGGCGAGGGCGGCGAGGCGGTGGCTTTCGCCGGCGACGCCAGCAGCTCGGCGGACGTCAAGGGCATGGTGCAGGCCTGCCTCGGCAGGTGGGGCCGCATCGACGTGCTCGACAACAATGTCGGCATCAGCCGCGACGGCGGACCTGTCGAACTCGAGGAGAAGGACTGGGACCTGGTCTTCGACGTCAACGTCAAGAGCTTCTTCCTGACATGCAAGCACGTGCTGCCGGTGATGGAGGCGCAGCGCAAGGGCGCGATCATCAACGTCTCGTCCATCGCCTCGCTGCGTGCGCCGCGCGGCATCCGCTATATCGCCTACAACGCCAGCAAGGGCGCGGTGAACAGCTTCACCCAGGCGGTGGCGCTGATGTACGCGGAGAAGGGAATCCGCTGCAACGCCATCCTGCCCGGCCTGATGCACACGCCGATGATCGACATCCTGAAGAACCAGTACGCCGCCGGCGACTACGACAAGATGATCGCCATCCGCGATCGCGCCTCGCCCACAGGCAAGATGGGCACCGCCTGGGACACCGCCAACGCCGCGCTGTTCCTGGCTTCCGACGAAGCGGCCTACGTCAACGGCCACCTGCTGATCGTCGACGGCGGCATCACCATCAGGGCGTGATTGCGACGCCCGGGCTGCCTGACCTTCCTGTCATCCCGAGCACAGCGAGGGATCCAGGGCCGGCGCCTGGATCCCTCGCTGCGCTCGGGATGACAGCGGTGATTCAGTACGTCGCTAGCGATGTGATGCCGGCGGCGCGCGCAGCCTCGGCTCCACGAACCGCCGGTAGAACCAGGTGCCGACGAAGACGATGGCGAAGATGCGGAACAGGTGGTGCGTCGCCACCATGGCGATGTCGGCGTGCAGCGCAAGGCCGACCAGGCTCATCTCGGCGAAACCGCCGGGCGCGTAAGAGAGCGCGATGTCGTCGGTCGGCAGGCCGGTCAGGAAATGGCCGAGCTGGGCGAAGGCGACGGCGACCAGGATCAGCAGGATGGCGGCGAGGAAGCCGTAGAGCAGGTCGCGCGCCACCTCGCGGAAGACGGCGCCGACGAAGCGGCAGCCAATCGCCGAGCCGATGATCACCTGGGCGAAGGCGACAAGCTCGCCCGGCGGCTTCGACGCCGTCCAGCCCAGCAGATGCACGACGCCGCTGGCCAGCATCGGCCCGAACATCATGCCGGCCGGCATCTTGATGCGCGTGGCGATCAGCGCGCCGACCACGCCGCAGGCTATCAGGATCGCCACGTCGCGCACGCTCAGCGGCGGCGCCGCGGCGGCCTGGAAGACCGACGACACCGTGCCGTACATCAGGCGATAGAAGAACGGGATGGCCGTGACCACGGTCAGGATGCGCACGGCGTGCATCAGCGCCACGGTGCGCTCGTTGGCGCCGTAGACCGAGCCCAGCATCACCATCTCGTTCAGCCCGCCTGGCATGGCGGCGAAGTACGACGTGCGCGCGTCGTAGCCGCCGCGACGGCGCAGCAGCCACCACACGCTGGCGGCGCTGGCGGCGCTCATCGCCACCAGCAGGGCCATGGTCATCAGCCATTTCGGTACGTGGTCGATCATGTCGGGCGAGAAGCCGCTGCCCAGCAGCACGCCCAGCACCACCATCATGATCTGGCGCAGCCGGTTGTTGACGCCCACCGGCGCGCCGGCCATTGCCGCCACG
This sequence comes from Alphaproteobacteria bacterium, assembly GCA_019635875.1. Lineage (NCBI taxonomy): Bacteria > Pseudomonadati > Pseudomonadota > Alphaproteobacteria > Alphaproteobacteria bacterium. The sequence continues at coordinate 457,764 of JAHBYP010000003.1, read as the reverse complement.
GTGCAGAACACGGCGGCGCCCATCATCCAGGCCAGCGGCATGCGCAGCAGGTGGAAGCAGAAGCCGCCGACGCCGCCGATCACCATGGCGAGGGCGAAGTAGCGCCAGCCGGTGTGGCCGACGAAACCCTTGAGCCGCTTCGCGCGCTCCTCAGCGACGCGTTGCTTGTCGTCGTCCTGCGCCATTACCTTCCCCCGGAGGGGGAAGGTGGCGCGCAGCGCCGGAAGGGGGATGTCGAAGACGAACGGAGAAGTCCGTCTTCGACATCCCCCCTCCGGGAGAAGGCAAGACACAACAACTCACTCACGACAGGAACTGTTCCTTCAGGATGCGCTCCTCGAGGTGGTGTTCGGGATCGAACAGAAGGGTAAGCGCGCGCGTCGTGTCCTCGGTCACCGTCACCGACGTGACATTGCGCACCTCGGTCGAATCGGCCACCGCGCTCACCGGCCGCTTGCCGGGCTCGAGGATGTCGAGCGTCACCCGCGCGGTGCGCGGCAGCACCGCGCCGCGCCAGCGCCGCGGGCGGAACGGGCTGATCGGGGTGAGCGCCAGCAAGCCGGCGCCGAGCGGCAGGATCGGGCCGTGGACCGAGAGGTTGTAGGCGGTCGAGCCGGCCGGCGTCGCCACCATCACGCCGTCGCAGGCCAGCTCGTCGAGGCGCTTCTGGCCGTCGATGGAGATCGCGATCTTGGCGGTCTGTCGCGTCTGGCGCAGCAGCGAGACCTCGTTGATGGCGTGCGCCTGGACGATGTCGCCGCGGACGGTGCGCGCCTCCATCAGCAACGGGTTGAGCACGACGCGCTGCGCGCGCTCGAGACGTGAATGAAGGCCGTTCTCGCGCCAGGCGTTCATCAGGAAGCCGACCGTGCCGCGATTCATGCCGTAGATCGGCACGTCGCGGCCCATGAAACGGTGCAGGGTCTGCAGCATGAAGCCGTCGCCGCCCAGCGCGACGACCACGTCGGCCTTGGCCGGCGACACCTCGTCGTAGCGCTGGCGCAGGCGCTGGACCGCCTCGCGCGCGTCGGCGTTGCGCGCGGCGACGAAAGCGATCTTGTGATTCATGCGGGGGCGGGTGGAAGAGACGGCATGTTGCGCCGCAGTATAGCGGGGGATGCCCGTCGCACCAGCGCCTCAGGCCCGTCCGGGACGGCGCAGGCGGAAGCCGCCGATCACCGCCAGCGCGACCAGCACCAGCGCCAGCGCGATGTAGTTCAGCACCGCCCAGCCCTCCAGCTCAAGCACCACGCTGGCCATGATGCTGGCGAGCGTCGTCGTGCCGAACACCGCGAAGTCGTTGAAGGCCTGCGCCTTGCCGCGCTCGGCCGGGCGGTAGGTCGTGGTCAGGAGCGTGGTGGCACCGACGAACAGGAAGTTCCAGCCCACGCCGTTCAGGCCGAGCGCGCCGCGGAAATGCCACTCGCTGATGCCCAGCAGCGCCACGGCGACGCCGCCGACCAGCAGCACGCTGCCGGCGATCATGATGTTGAAGATGCCGAAGCGGTTGATCAGCTGGCCGGTGAAGAACGAGGGCAGGAACATGCCCATGACATGGACGAAGATCGTCACCGGCGCTTCGGTGCGATCCAGCCCGCATTGCACGATGGCCAGCGGCGAGGCGGCCATGACGAAGGACATCACGCCGAAGGCGATCATGCCGCCGGAAGCGGCAACCATGTAGGCCGGCTGGCTGATGATCTCGAGCAGCGGACGCTGCGGCCCTTCGCTCTCGACCGACTTTACCTCGGGATAGTCGATGAAGCCGTGGATGACGAAGACGATCGCGTGCAGCGCGATGACGAAGACGAAGCTCGCCTGGAAAGTCGGCAGCCAGATGTCGGGCGTGAAGCGCGCCAGCGCCGGGCCGATGATGCCGGCCAGCACGCCGCCGGCGGTGACGTAGGAGATCGCCTGGGCGCGGAAGATCGGCGGTGCCAGCTCGACGGCGGCGAAGCGGTAGAGCTGCATGTTGGCGATGGCATTGCCGAGGAACAGGCCGCCCACGCACATCAGCAGGAAACTGCCGGTGCCCAGGCCGATCACCGCCAGCAGCGCACCGGTCATGCCCATGGCCGAGCCGACGCGGAACCCGAAGCGGCGGCCGCGACGCATCATCAGCAGCGAGGCCGGGAACACAGAGAGCATGACGCCGAGGTGCTGCATCGTGACCGGCAGATTGGCCCACATGCGCGTATCGGGCGAGACGATGGTCAGCACCGCCAGCGCCGAGGAGGCGAACATCAGCGTGTTGCTGCTCTGGGTCAGCGCCTGGCACATCGCCAGCAGGGCGATGTTGCGCATCGAGCGCCGCGGCAGGGTGGGGGGAACGGACGCCGCGGGGCGTTCCGCAGTCGTGTCGGAGCCATCCATTGGGCGCGGACCATAGTCGCCCGCCCCGGTCGCCCCAAGCGGTTAAAGCGTGCCCGGCCCGGCGATTGCGCGGCGCCTGTTCTGCGCGTGGCGGATGACTGACGGCCCTAGAACTCGCGCAGCAGCTCGCTCACGGCATTGCCGCTGGGCGGCTTGACCTCCGACCATTCGAGCCCGCCCAGCGGCCGCGCCCAGGACCGACCCGACACGACGTTGCTGATGATCTCAAATTGGTCGGTCGAACGGCAGGCGACGCCTTCCGCCCGCCCGCCGCCGAGATGGGCCGACCACATCCTGTCCAGTTCATGCTGTGTCATGTGTGCCCCCGCGGAGGAGACAACCCATTTCGATCCCCGATTGTGGCCGATTGAGGACTTCGGCGGCGGCCGAAGCACGGGCCGGACGACGCGTGCGAGGACGCGGCTCCCGACCACCCCGGAGGCCGCGATGACCGTCACCGTCTTCATCCGCTACCAGATCGACCCCTTCAAGCGCGCCCAGTTCGAGGCCTATGCAAGGCGCTGGCTGACCATCATCCCGGCCTGCGGCGGCACCGTCGTCGGCTACTGGATGCCGCACGAGGGCACCAACAACATCGCCTGGGGCCTGGTCTCCTTCGACAGCCTCGCCGCCTACGAGGCCTACCGCGCGCGCCTGCGCGCCGATGCCGAGGGCGCCGCAAATTTCGCGACGGCCGAGAGCGAGCGGTTCATCCTCGCCGAGGAGCGCACATTCCTGCGGCAGGTCGAGGCCGCCTAGACTATCGGCGCGCGAGCCTGGCGCCCTCGACCAGCGCCATCATCTTGCGTCGCGCCAGGCCACGCGGCAGGGCGGAGAAGCCGCAATCGGCGGTGATCCGCAGGCGTTCCGCCGGCGCGTGCTTGAGGCATTGCACGATGCGCTCGGCGATCTTCTGCGGCGTCTCGATGTGGAAGTTCTTCACGTCGAGCACGCCGACGCCGACATCAAAGCGCCGGGCAAGCGCGCCGACGGTCTCGAGCTGCGCCATCTCGCGGTTGGCGAACTCCAGCGAGACCTCCTCGGCGTCGAGCGTCAGCAGCGCCGGCACCAGGCGGCCGATGTCGCGGTCGGCCATCGGCCGGCCGGCGTTATTGCCGAAGCAGACATGGACGGCGCGACGCACGCTGAGGCCCGACGTGGCGCGGTTGATCACGGCGACGCTGTCCTCCAGCGACAGGCCGAAGGGTCGCTCCGGCAGGCCGGGCTCGTCGAGCTGGATATAGTCGGCGCCGGCGGCCGCCAGGCCGGCAAGCTCGGCGCGCACGATGCCCACCAGCGCCTCGATGATCGCGCCGCTGTCGCGGTCGCCGGCATCCATGAAGCCGGCGAAGGTCAGCGGGCCGGGCAGCGCGACCTTGAGGTGGCGGCCGGGCACCAGGCGCCTGAGCGCCTTGAACTCCTCGACCACGCCCAGCCCGTCGGGCGCGCTGACTGCGCCGTCGGGCGCGAAATGCGGCGCCATATCGTAGCCGGGCACGCCCAGCTTGCGCGGCGGCGGCACGCGCTTGAGCCCGCGCAGCTTGCCGAACACCTCGAAGACGAAGCGCTGCCGGCGCAGTTCGCCGTCGCTGATGATGTCGAGACCGGCCTCGATCTGGTCGGCGATGGCGATGCGGGTCGCGTCCTCGTAGAGCTCGTCGAGATCGCCCGGCCCAAAATCACCCTCGCGCGCGCGGCGCTGGCCGGAGATGAACCAGCCCGGCGAGGCGTAGCTGCCGACGCCCATGGTCGGCAGGATCGGCAGCGCGTTCATCGATCTCCTTCCGTGCTTTCGCCTCGCGATGATGCCATGGATGCTACAGTGGCGGGCAAGGGCGAGGAGACGTGGGATATGCGGGTGGTGATCGTCGGCGCCGGTGCGATCGGCGGCTGGCTGGGCGGCGGGCTGGCGCGCGCGGGCCATGACGTGGCCTTTCTGGCGCGCGGCCGCAACCTGGCGGCACTCGATCGCAATGGGCTGGTCGTGCGCGAGGGCGAGAAGACCCACGAGTATGCGGTCGAGGCGTCGGACGATCCGGCGAAGCTCGGCACCTGCGACTACGTCGTGCTGGCGCTGAAGGGCCAGGACGTCGCCGGCGTGGCGTCGTCGTTACGGCCGCTGCTGGGAGCCGACACCGCCGTCGTCAGCACCATGAACGGCCTGCCGTGGTGGTTTCTCGACGGCTTCGGCGGCGAGCTGGCGGGGCAGGTCTTGACCTCGGTCGATCCCCAGGGTGCGACCCTGGCCTCGATCGAGGGGCGCCGCGTGATCGGCGGCGTGGTGCATGGCTCGACGCGGCTCGAGGCGCCCGGCGTGGTGCGCATCGTGAAGATCGACCGGCTGCTGCTGGGCGAGCCCGATGGCCAGGGCAGCTCGCGGCTGGCGGCCCTGGCCGAAGCCTTCGCCAGGGGCAGCGTGCCGGCCGTGCAGACCGGCAGTATCCGCATGGAGATCTGGGCCAAGCTCTGGGGCAACATGAATCTCAATCCGCTGAGTGCGCTCTCACGCGGCACCATGGCGCGCATGCTGGGCGACCCGCTGCTGTTCGGTCTCGCCGCTGGCATGATGCGCGAGATGGACGAGGTCGGATCGCGCATCGGGTTGAAGATGACCATGACGCCGGAGGACCGGCTGGCGGTGACGGCGCGACTGGGCGACTTCAAGACCTCGATGCTGCAGGACCTCGAGGCCGATCGGCCGCTGGAGGTCGAGCCGTTGCTCGGCGTCGTGGTCGAGATGGCGGATGCGTTGGGATTGGAGCTGCCGCTGTGTCGCGGCGTATTGGGCACGGTCCGGCAGCTCGAGGTGAGCCGGACCATGGCGAGGCAGGGAGGCGCGTCGTGAGCAAGGGCATGCGCAAGGGATTGGCGACCTACGGCGATCCCGGGTTCTCGCTCTTCCTGCGCAAGGCCTTCATCAAGGCCATGGGCTTCAGCGACGACGCGCTCGAGCGGCCGATCGTCGGCATCACCAACACGTTCAGCGACTTCAATCCCTGCCACGGCAACGTGCCGAGGCTGATCGAGGCGGTGAAGCGCGGCGTGATGCTGGCCGGCGGCCTGCCGATGGAGTTTCCCACCGTCTCGATCGCCGAGTCGTTCTCCAACCCCACCAGCATGTTCCTGCGCAACCTGATGTCGATGGACACGGAGGAGATGATCCGCGCCCAGCCGATGGACGCGGTGGTGCTGATCGGCGGCTGCGACAAGACCGTGCCGGCGCAGCTGATGGCCGCGGCCAGCGCCAATGTGCCGGCGATCATGCTGGTCACCGGCCCGATGCTGGTCGGCCACTACAAGGGCGAGGTGTTGGGCGCCTGCACCGATTGCCGCCGTCTGTGGGCGCAGCACCGCGCCGGCGAGTTCTCCGAGGCCGAGATCGAGGAGGTCAGCGGCCGACTGGCGCCGACCCAAGGCACCTGCATGGTGATGGGCACGGCCAGCACCATGGCCTGCGTCACCGAGGCGCTGGGCATGTCGCTGCCCGGCACCGGCTCGATCCCGGCGACGCACGCCGATCGCTTCCGCGCCGCCGAGGCCACCGGCGCGCGCGCGACGGCGATGGCCAAAGCCGGCAGACCGACGCCGCGGGAGATCATGACCAGGCCCGCCTTCCGCAACGCCCTGGTGACCTTGCAGGCGCTGGGCGGCTCGACCAACGGGCTGGTGCATCTCACCGCCGTGGCCGGCCGCTGCGGCATCAGGATCGATCTCGACGAGGTCGACGATCTCGGCCAGAAGGTACCCGTGCTGGCCGACCTCAAGCCCTCGGGCGCGCACTATCTCGAGCACTTCCACTGGGCCGGCGGCACCATGCGCATGCTGCGCGAGCTGAAGGAGCTGCTGGTACTCGATGCGCCGACCGTCGATGGCGGCACGCTCGGCCAAGCGATCGACGCGGCGGCGGAGATTCCCGGCCAGACCATCATCCGCAACCGCGAGACGGCGCTTTCCGCCACCGGCGCGATGGCCGTGCTGCGCGGCAACCTCGCGCCCGGCGGCGCCATCATCAAGCAGTCGGCGGCCTCGCCCAAGCTGATGAGCCACGAGGGCCGCGCCGTGGTCTTCGAATCGGTCGAGGATCTCACCAACCGTGTCGACGATCCCAATCTCGACGTGCGCGCCGAGGACGTGCTGGTGATGCGCAATGGCGGGCCGCGCGGCGCGCCGGGCATGCCCGAGGCGGGCTACCTGCCGATCCCGCGCAAGCTGGCGCGGCAGGGCGTGAAGGACATGGTGCGCATCTCCGATGCGCGCATGTCGGGCACCGCCTTCGGTACCATCGTGCTGCACATCACGCCGGAATCGGCGATCGGCGGGCCGCTCGGCCTGGTGCGCAGCGGCGATCGCATCAGGCTCGACGTGCCCAATCGACGCATCGACATGCTGGTCGACGATGCCACCCTGGCGCAGCGGCGCAAGGAATGGCAGCCGCCGCGGGAGATCGACGACACGGTACGTGGCTATGCCGGGCTGTTCCAGCGCAGCGTGCTGCAGGCCGACGAAGGCTGCGACTTCGACTTCCTTGTCGATGGCCCGCGCAGTGCCCATGTGAAGCCGCGATGAGCGCACTCCCTTCGATCTTCGTATCGCACGGCTCGCCGATGATGGCGGTGACCGAATCACCGGCCCGTGCCTTCCTGGTCGCGCTGGGCAAGAGCCTGCCGCGACCGAAGGCGATCGTCGTCGCCTCCGCCCACTGGGAGGAGCGCGGTGCCGTGGTCGGCGGTGCGGCGCAGCCCGGCACGATCCACGATTTCTACGGCTTTCCCGAGCCGCTCTACCGCATCCGCTATCCCGCGCCCGGCGACACCGCTTTGTCGCGCCGCGTCGCCGACATGCTGGAGACCACCGTGGATGCGACGCGCGGCTTCGATCACGGCGTGTGGAGTCCGCTGATCCTGATGTATCCCGAGGCCGATATCCCTGTGATCCCGGTGGCGCTCGACGAGGCGGGCGACGCCGCGCGCCATCTGGAAATCGGTCGCAGGCTGGCGCCGCTGCGTGAGGAGGGCGTGCTGGTGCTGGGCAGCGGCTCCTTCACGCACAATCTCGGCGCGCTGCGCTCGACGCCGCCCGGTCGGCCGACGCCGGCGTGGACCACGGATTTCATCGACTGGACCGTGAAGCGGCTCGAAGCCGGCGACACCGAGTCACTGGAAGACTGGGAGGACAAGGCGCCGCACGCGCTGCAGAACCACCCAACGCCGGAGCATTTCATGCCGCTCTTCGTCGCCGCCGGCGCCGGCGGCAAGACCGAGCTGCTGCACGACAGCGTGCAGCACGGCATCCTCGCCATGCACGCCTTCGCGTTTCACTAGGGACTTACTGTCATCCCGAGCGCAGCGAGGGATCCAGGCCGACCCTGGATCCCTCGCGGCGCTGCAGGGGCCACGGACGGCCCCGAGGATGACAAAGTGATTCTGCCTTCGCGCGCCGGCGCTGCCAGTCAAACCTCGACGATGAAATCGAAGCGCGCGGTGGCGGCAGTCGACGCCTTGCCCGTGAGCATCTGCAGCGACGGCTTGTAGAGCACGTCGCGTGCGTTGCCGGGGTCGCCGGGGAAGTAGAGCTGCGTCGTCAGGGTTCGGCCGCCCGGCGGCGTCACCTTCACGTGATAGTGCCGGGTGCGGCCCGGATAGCGCCCCGGCACGACGGTCTCGAAGCGCCAGTGACCGCGCTCGTCGGTGATCTGATGTCCGCGGAACTCGTAGCCGCGGTTGTCGTAGTCACCGGCGGCATCGGCGTGCCAGAGGTCGACGATCGCGCCGCGCACAGGCTGGCAGGTGCGCGTCATCACGATGCCGTCGAGGCTGATGCGCTCGCCGCGGTGCTGGGCGGCGAGGTTCGCCTGCAGCGGCGAGCCGCCGCGGAAGAACGGGCCCTCGGTCTGGCGTTCGGTGGCGGCGATGCCGGGCGTGCAGGCGACCGGCTGCGCCAGGGCGGGACCCGCGGCGGCGATCAGGCCGCCGGTGCCGAGGAGCAGGAGATGCCGCCGCGACGGCATATCAGCCGCCGGTCACGCTCATGTGGCGCGCCACGGCGGGCGTGCGGCGGCGGCGGTCGATGACGAAGTCGTGGCCCTTGGGCTTGCGCGCGATCGCCTTGTGGATCGCCTCGACCAGCTGCTCGTCGCTCTCGCTGGCGCGCAGCGGCGCGCGCAGGTCGGCGGCATCCTCCTGGCCCAGGCACATGTAGAGCGTGCCGGTGCAGGTCAGCCGCACGCGATTGCAGGCTTCACAAAAATTGTGAGTCAAGGGCGTGATGAAGCCCAGCCGGCCGCCGGTCTCGGCGACCCTGACGTAGCGCGCCGGCCCGCCCGTCGTGAAATCGAGGTCGGTCATGGTGAAGCGCCGCGCCAGATCGGCGCGCACCATCGACAGCGGCAGGTACTGATCGACGCGCTGCTCGCCGATCTCGCCCATCGGCATGACCTCGATGAACACCAGGTCCATGCCGCGGCCATGGCTCCAGCGGATCAGCTGGTCGAACTCCATGTCGTTGACGCCCTTCAGCGCCACGGCGTTGATCTTGATGTGCAGTCCGGCCTGCTGGGCGGCGTCGATGCCGCGCATCACCTGGTCGAGGTCGCCCCAGCGGGTCAGCGTGCGGAACTTGTCGCGGTCCAGCGAATCGAGCGAGACGTTGAGCCGCTTCACGCCGCAATCCGCCAGCTCCCGGGCGTGCTTCGCCAGCTGGCTGCCGTTGGTGGTCAGCGTCAGCTCCTCGAGCCCGTTGCCGATACGCTTCGACAGGCCGCGCACCAGCGACATCACGTTCTTGCGTACCAGCGGCTCACCACCGGTCAGGCGCAGCTTCTTCACGCCAAGCCCGATGAAGGCACCGCACAACCGCTCCAGCTCCTCCAGCGACAGCAGGTCGGCCTTGGGCAGGAAGGTCATGTCCTCGGCCATGCAGTAGACGCAGCGGAAATCGCAGCGATCCGTCACCGAGACGCGCAGGTAGGAAATGTGCCGGCCGAAGGGGTCGATCATGGTGAGCGCAATATAGTGGCAGCATGCCCGTCCTACGACCCTCAAAACCGTGATGAATGTCACTGCCCTTGATTTGGCCGAAGTCGCGTCTTACCTTTGTCTTACATGGAGGATTCTGATGCGCACGCGACTGTCGGCAAAGGGCCAGATCGTGGTGCCCAGTGACATAAGGCGAGCCAATCGCTGGTCACCGGGGACCGAATTCGACGTCGAGGCGCGGGACGGTGTCCTTGTCCTGACTCCGGTCATGTCGGCGCGCCCGACCACCATGGACGAGGTGTTTGGCTGCCTGAAGTATGATGGGCCGGCGCTCACCGTCGAGGAGATGCACGAGGCGGTCGCGCGATCATTCCGCCGGCGTCAGCCGTGACGGCCGTCATCGATACCAATGTCATCGTCCGCGTGCTCGTCCAGGACGATCCGACCCAGGCCGCCACAAGCCGGGCACTGATCGAGAGCGAAGCCGTCCGGGTCTTGAGCACCGTCCTGCTGGAGACGGTGTGGACCCTGGAGCGGGCTTACGGGCTACAGCGGCCGGCAATCGTCGCCGCTCTCACCGGCTTCATGGGCCTGCCGACCGTGCGCGTGGACGACCCGGCCGCGGTTTGGCGTGCGCTCGAGCTGTATGCCGGCGGTCTCGACTTCGCCGACGCGCTGCATTTGTGCCTCGCCATGGACGCCGATCGTCTTGTGACGTTCGATCGTGCCTTCGCGCGGGACGCCGCGAAGTTGCGGCGTTCCGAGCCCGTCGTCGATCTACTATGACATCGCGGGCAACAGTCGCGTCAACGCGTCCAGCCTGTCGGCCTCGGCGAATGGCTTGTCCCAGCGGATGCGGTGCACCCGTGGGAACCGCATGGCGATGCCCGATTTGTGCCGGCTCGAACGCTGGACGGCGTCGAAGGCGATCTCCAGCACCAGACCGGGCTCGACCTCGCGCACCGGGCCGAAGCGGTTGGTGGTGTGGTCGCGCACCCACTTGTCGAGCCGCAGCAGCTCCTCGTCGGTGAAGCCGGAATAGGCCTTGCCCACGGGCACCAGCTCCTCGTCGCGCCAGCAGCCAAACGTATAGTCGGAGTAGTACGACGAACGCTTGCCGTGGCCGCGCTGGGCGTACATCAGCACGCAATCGGCGGTCAGCGCCGCGCGCTTCCACTTGAACCACGGACCCTTGGGTCGGCCCGCGACATAGGCGCTGTCGGCGCGCTTGAGCATCAGGCCCTCGATCTCGGCGGCGCGCGCGCCGGCGCGCAGCTCGACGAGCTCGTCCCAGGTGGTGAAACGGATCAGCGGAGAGAGGTCGAAAGGTCCGCGCGGCTTGTCGTCGAACCACGCCTCCAGCCGCGCGCGGCGCTCGTCGAAGGAGCGCGCTCGCAGGTCCTCGCCGCCGAGGAACAGCGCGTCGTACAGGCGGATGTGTGCGGGATGGTCGCGCAGCATCTTGGGCGTGATGGTCTTGCGGTTGAGCCGCTGCTGCAGATCGTTGAACGGCGCGATGGTCGGGCCGGCATCGCCGATGCCGGGATGGGCCACCAGGAGCTCGCCGTCGAGCACCGCGTCGAAATCCATCGCTTCCAGAATGTCCGGGAAGGCCGAGGTCGCATCGTCGCCGCCGCGCGTGAAGATGCGCCGCCGCTCGCCGCCGGCCGCCAGCTGCACGCGGATGCCGTCCCATTTCCACTCGGCGCGATAGGCCAGCGGATCGAGACTGGCCAGCTCGCTCTCCTCGAGCGGATTGGCCAGCATCAGCGGCCGGAAGACCGCCGTCGTCGCCGCCACCGCCGGGCGCGGCGCGCCTTTCGTCAGCCAGTCGAACAGCGATGTATAGGGCGGCTTCAGCGCGTGCCAGACCTCCTCGACGTCGTCGACGCTCACACCGCCGAGATCGGCGGCCGCCTGCTTGGCCAGCCGCGCCGAGACGCCGACTCTCAGCGCACCGGTCACCAGCTTGATCAGCGCCCAGCGGCCGGTGGCGTCCAGCTCGTCGAGCCAGGACTCGATCAGCGGCGGTGTCTCGCGCTTCGATGTCAGACGCAATCTGTCGACGATCTCGCCCAGCGACGGTGGCGGGCGGTTGTGGCCAGTCTGCGGCCCGCTCGCCTCGGCGTCCGGTTTGACGTTGGCGTCCCAGACCAGCGACAGCGTCTCGGCGAGGTCGCCGACATAGTCGTAGGACAGCGTGAACAGCGTCTCGCCCAGGCGCTGCACGCCGAACTCGCGCAGCAGCGCCGGCTTGGCGTTGGGCAGGTCGAGCGTGCCGGTCAGCGCCGCCAGCGCATAGCCGCGGTCCGGATCGGGTGTCGCGGCGAGATAGGTCGTGATCAGCCGCAGCTTGGCGTTGCGCGCCGGCTGGAAGGCCAGCGAATCAAGCAGCTCGGCGAAGCGCTGCATGTGGCCTACGCGCCTTCCTCTTCGCGGCCTGCGACGTGCAGTGCGTCGGCTTCAATGCCCATGCTGCGCGCCTGGTGCACCAGCGCGTCCTCGCGGCCATGCGTCACCCAGAGCCTGGGCGCCTGCACGTCGCGAATGGTGCGGCAGAGTTCGTCCCAGTCGGCATGGTCGGAGATCACCAGCGGCAGCTCCGCGCCGTGCTGCCGTGCCCGGGCGCGCACGCGCATCCAGCCTGACGCGGCGACCGGCAGGGGATCAGGAAAGCGCCTGGACCACCGATCGCTGAGTGCGCCGGGCGGGCAGAGCACGATGGCACCCTTGAACGCATCGCGGCCGAACAGATCGTCCCTGGGGTTGCGGCCCATCTCGCCGACCGCCGCGATGTCGCCGAGACCCACGCCCTCGCGCGTGTAGAGGTCACACAACGAGACCAGCGCGCCATGCAGCCAGACCCGCTTGTCGTAGCCGGCCTCGCGCAGCAGCCGGATCACACGCTGGCATTTGCCGAGCGCGTAGACACCGACGAGATGGCACCGCTCAGGAAAGGTCTTGATCGACTGCAGCAACCGGCCGATCTCGTGGCTGTCGGGCGGATGCCGGAACACCGGCAGTGCGAAGGTCGCCTCGGTGATGAACACGTCGCACGTCACCGGCTCGAAGGCGGAGCAGGTGGGATCGCGCCGCCGCTTGAAGTCCCCTGACACGACGATGCGCGAGCCCTGCCACTCGAGCACGATCTGCGCGCTGCCGAGAATGTGCCCGGCCGGCACCAGCCGCACGTCGACGTCGCCAATCCGCGCCGTCTCGCCGTAGCGCAGGCTCTGGGTGACGCCCAGCTCCTCGCCGAAGCGCACCTTCATGATCTCGATCGTCTCGCGTGTCGCCAGCGTCGCGCCGTGGCCCGACCGCGCATGATCGCCATGACCATGCGTCACCACCGCGCGCTTCACCGCCCGGGCCGGATCGATGTGAAAGTCACCGGGCGCGCAATAGAGCCCCTGCGGCGTCGTGAACAACCACGAGCGCGGATCGGAAGGTGTGGGATCGACGGGCATGGAGCTTATATAGTCTTCGGGCCGCGCCGCTCCAGCGGCGCATCTCTCAAAGGGCACAGTGGATGAAGGAGCCCAAGGGCTGGCATTCACGGGGCTATCTGCCACATTTGGACTCGCCGCAACTCGTCCAGACCGTGACCTTCAGGCTGGCGGATAGCTTGCCTCGTGCGGTCGCGCTGGAGCTGCGGGATCGCGGGGAGGATGACGCGCGGTGGGACGCGGTTCTCGATGCCGGCCACGGTGCCTGTTGGCTGAACGATCCTCTGGTCGCCGGTCTGGTCGAGGAGGCGTTGCTGCACTTCGACGGCGATCGCTATCGCCTGATTGCGTGGTGCGTCATGCCGAACCATGTCCATGTCATGGCTGAGATTGGCGAACGATACCGGCTCGGAGACATCGTGGCGTCCTGGAAACAATACTCGGCCCGAATGGCCAATCGGCATCTTGGACGTACGGAGCCATTCTGGCAGGTGGACTATTTCGACCGCTACGTTCGAGACGATGCGCACTTCATAGTGGCGATGCAGTACATCGAGAGCAATCCTGTTCAGGCCGGCTTGGTGACGACGGCCGACGCGTGGCGATGGAGCAGCGCGTGGCGTCGTCGCGAGTCGTGAAAAGAGCGCCGCTGGAGCGGCGCGGCCCGAAGACAGATGACCTGCCGTTGTTCGAGGCGGCGGGGCGGGCGGTGCTGCCGGCGACCTTTGCCGGCTGGTTCGCCAGGCGCGGATGGCAGGCGCGGCCGTACCAGATGGAGATGGTGCGGCTGGCGCAGGCCGGGAAATCGGCGCTGCTGATCGCGCCCACCGGTGCCGGTAAAACGCTGGCAGGCTTCCTGCCCAGCCTGATCGAGCTGACGGCGCGCAAGGTCGCGACCGGCAGGCTGCACACGCTCTACATCTCGCCGCTCAAGGCGCTGGCCACCGACGTCACGCGCAACCTGCAGAATCCGATCGAGGAGATGGACCTGGCGGTGCGCGCCGAGACGCGTACCGGCGACACGCCGCAGAATCGGCGCCAGCGCCAGCGGCTTAATCCGCCGGACATCCTGCTGACCACGCCGGAGTCGCTGGCGCTGCTGCTGTCCTATCCCGACGCGGCCGAATATTTCAGCGCGCTGTCGACCGTGATCGTCGACGAACTTCACGCGCTGGCGACGACCAAGCGCGGCCATCTGCTGGCGCTGGGCCTGTCGCGCCTGGCGACCATGTCGCCGCAGACGCGCTTCGTCGGCCTGTCGGCCACGGTGCACGATCCGGCGGCGCTGGCCGACTGGCTGGCGCTGGGCGGCCGACCGGTCGAGACGGTGCGTGTGGCCGGCGGCGCGCAGCCGGCGCTGTCGATTCTCTCGCCCGAGGCGCGCGTGCCGTGGGGCGGGCACATGGCGCGCCACACGCTGCCCGACGTCTACCAGGCGATCCGGCAACACCGCATGACCATCGTGTTCGTCAATACGCGGGCCACGGCGGAAATCGTGTTCGACGATCTGTGGCGCATGAACGACGAGAACCTGCCGATCGGCCTGCATCACGGCAGCCTCGAGGTCGAGCAGCGCCGCAAGATCGAGGCGGCGATGGCGGCCGGCAGATTGCGCGCGGTGGTCGCGACCTCGTCGCTCGATCTCGGCATCGACTGGGGCGACATCGACCTGGTGGTGCAGGTCGGCGCGCCCAAGGGCGTCAGCCGCCTGCTGCAGCGCGTCGGCCGCGCCAATCACCGCATGGACGAGCCGAGCAAGGCGATCCTCGCACCGGGCAATCGCTTCGAGGTGCTGGAATGCATCGCGGCGCTCGAGGCGGTCAACGCGCACGAGCTCGACGGCGATCCACCGCGACCGCCCAGCCTCGACGCGCTGGCGCAGCACATCCTCGGCTCGGCCTGCTCGCAGCCGATCGATCGCGACCAGATGTTCGAGGAAGCGCGACGCACCGGCCCGTACCGCGAGCTTACGCGCAGGGATTTCGACGACACCTTCGACTTCATCGCCACCGGCGGCTATGCGCTGGGCGCCTACGAGAAGTGGCGCCGGCTGTTCCATCGCTCAGACGGGCGCTGGCAGGTGGCGCGGCCCGACGCGATCCGCCAGTACCGGCTCAATGTCGGCACCATCGTCGAGCTGCCGCTCCTGAAGGTGAAGCTCAGGGGTGGGCCGGTGCTGGGCGAGGTCGAGGAGGCCTTCATCCAGGGCCTGGTCAGCGGCGATACCTTCATCTTCGCCGGCCGCCTGCTGCGCTACGAAGGCATCCGCCAGCTGCACGCCGAGGTGACGCCGGCCAAGAGTGGCGAGGATCCCAAGGTGCCGGCCTATGGCGGCGGGCGCCTGCCGCTCAGCACCTACCTGGCGCAACGCGTGCGCGGCATCATCGCCGACCCCGAGCGGCATCATCTGCTGCCGTCCGACGTGCAGGAGTGGCTGCATATCCAGAAGCTGCGTTCGCGACTGCCGCATCCGGAGCGGCTGCTGATCGAGGGCTTCCCGCGCGGCTCCAGGCAGTTCCTCGTCGCCTATTGCTTCGAGGGCCGCAACGCGCACCAGACGCTCGGCATGCTGCTGACGCGGCGCATGGAGCGCATGGGCTTGAGGCCGCTGGGCTTCGTCGCCACCGACTACGTGCTGGGCATCTGGGGCCTGCGGCCGGCGACGCCGAAGCAGATCGAGGCGCTGTTCGACGAGGACATGCTGGGCGACGACCTCGAGGCGTGGATGGACGAAAGCTCGATGCTGCGCCGTTCCTTCCGCAACGTCGCGGTGATCGCCGGGCTGATCGAGCGCCGCCATCCCGGCCAGGAGAAGACGCGCCGGCAGGTCACCTTCAGCGCCGACCTGATCTACGACGCGCTGCGCAAGCACGAGCCCGACCACATCCTGCTGCGCGCCACGCGCCAGGACGCCGCCTGGCAGCTCGCCGACATCCGCCGCCTGGGCGAGCTGCTGCGCCGGGCCAAGGGCAGGATCGACTATCACCGCCTCGACCGCGTCTCGCCGCTCGCCGTGCCGGTGCTGCTGGAGATCGGCCGCGAGCGCGTGATGGGCGACGACACGGTCGACGAGCTGCTCGACGAGGCGGCGCAGGACCTGATCGCGGAGGCGACACGGCGGTGAAGGCGCCGGCCCGCTACCACCCCCGCTACGGAGGCTGATCCCGGGGGGCAGAGCGGGCGCATTAGAGATTCTTCCCTTCTCCCCGCGAAGGCGGGGAGAAGGTGCCGAGCGCCAGCGAGGCGGATGAGGGGCTTCCTCGAGCAACGACAAGAAGCGTTGTTGTCGAGATTTCGCGAAGCCCCTCATCCGCCCTTCGGGCACCTTCTCCCCGCCTTCGCGGGGAGAAGGAAGACTCGTCGGAGTCTTATGCGATTGCCCTGCCGGGGGGGGTGAAGGATTGTGAAGGTTTCTCCCTTATCGACCGTCCGCGCGCGTGACGGTGATAACCCGGCAATGGTTCACCATCCCTCACCCCCGGCTGGTCGGTGCCCGGGAGTTCACGCCCGGCAGGCGGTTCCCGGGCCTCTGCGTCAATGGAAGTCGCGCGAGCGCGCGCCGATGCGGCGTACCGCGCCGTGGGGCCGGGCGGCCTCGGCCTCGCGGGCACGTTCGACGTCGCGCGGCTCGGGCTCGCCGTGCCTGACGGCGTCGGCGCGGGTCCAGACCACCAGGTCGCGCGGGTGATGGAAACGGTTGCGCGGCGGTGATGGCGCGCGCTGGCTGCGCTTGTCGCGCGGCGTCGCATCGATCGTCTCGTCGATATCGGCCAGGCCATCGAGCCAGCCCGACAGGTCCTCCAGCCGATCAGCGACGAGATGGATCACCTCCTTCTCGCGCTGCAGCCTGCCTTTGACCAGCAGCAGCCGCGACGTCATCACGACGCGGCGGTGCTTCTCGAACACCTTGGGCCAGATGACGATATTGGCGATGCCGGTCTCGTCCTCCAGCGTGGCGAACACCACGCCGCTGGCCGTGCCCGGCCGCTGGCGCACCAGCACCAGGCCGCAGACGCCGAGGGTCCTGTCGAGCGGCGCCGTCGCGAGCTGGGACGCCAGTGTTACGCGGTCGGCGTCCAGGCGCGGCCGCAGCAGCGCCAGCGGATGCTTGCGCAGCGACATGCGCAGGCTGACATAGTCGTCGACGACCTGCTCGCCCAGCGCCGCCGTGGGCAACGCGACCTTCGGCTCGCGGTCGGCTGTCGCGACGCCGTCGAGCAGGGGCAGGCGATCGTCGCGCAGGCTCTTGGCCGCCCACAGCACGTCACGCCGCGACATCGCGAGCGAGCCGAACGCATCGGCACGCGCCAGCACCTCGATCTGCGCGCGCGAGACCTCGCCGCGCCGCCAGAGGTCGGCCACGTCGCGATAGCCCGCGCCACGGCGCTCGACGAGGCTCTTCATCTCCTTCTCGCTGGCGCCTTCGATCTGCCGGAACCCCAGCCGCAGCGCGTATAGCGCCGGCAACGGCGTGCCCGTGCCCAGGCGGCGTTCGTCCTTCCTCAATGCGTCGGTGAGCAGCACCGGTTCCAGCGTGTTGTCCCAGTCGCTGACGTTGATGTCGGGCGGCAGCACGGTGATGCCGTGCTCGCGCGCGTCGCGCACGATCTGTCCCGGCGCGTAGAAGCCCATCGGCTGGCTGTTGAGCAGGGCGCAGGCGAAGACGTCGGGGAAGTAGCATTTGATCCACGACGAGGCGTAGACCAGCAGCGCGAAGCTGGCGGCGTGGCTCTCGGGGAAGCCGTACTCGCCGAAGCCTTCGATCTGCGAGAAGCACCGCTCGGCGAACGCCCGCTCGTAGCCGTTGCCCACCATGCCCCCGATGAAGCGCTCGCGGTAATTTCCGATCGTGCCGTTGTGCCGGAAGGTCGCCATCGCCTTGCGCAGGCCATCGGCCTCGGCCTCGCTGAAGCCGGCGGCGACGATGGCGATGTCCATCGCCTGTTCCTGGAACAGCGGCACGCCCAGCGTGCGCTCGAGGGCTTTCTTCAGCTCGGGCGAGGGGTACTCGATCTTCTCGATGCCGTCGCGGCGGCGCAGATAGGGATGCACCATGTCGCCCTGGATCGGGCCGGGCCGCACGATCGCCACCTCGATCACGAGATCATAGAACTTCTTCGGGCGCAGGCGCGGCAGCATCGACATCTGCGCCCGGCTCTCGACCTGGAAGACGCCCAGCGAATCGGCGCGTCCCAGCATCTCGTAGACCGCCGGTTCCTCCGGCGGGATGCTCGCGAGATCGTGGCTGATGCCGTAGCGCTCGCGCAGCAGGTCGAGTCCCTTGCGGATGCAGGTCAGCATGCCCAGCGCCAGCACATCGACCTTCAGGATGCGCAGCGAGTCGAGGTCGTCCTTGTTCCATTCGACGACGGTGCGCTTCTCCATCGTCGCGTTCTGGATCGGCACCAGATCGTCGAGACGGTCGGCGGTGAAGACGAAGCCGCCGACGTGCTGCGACAGGTGGCGGGGGAAATCGATGAGCGTCGAGGACAGGCGCAGCGCCAGCGCCAGGCGACGATCTTCAAGGTCGAGGCCCGCCTCGCGCACATGCTTCTCGTCGATGCCGCCGACGCCCATGCCCCAGACCGTGTCGGCGAGGATGCCCAGCGTGTCGGAGGAAAGCCCCAGCGCCTTGCCGACGTCACGAATCGCGCTGCGGCTGCGATAGGCGATGACCGTGGCGGCCAGGCCGGCGCGCGCGCGGCCGTACTTCTCGTAGATCCACTGGATCACTTCCTCGCGCCGCTCATGCTCGAAATCGACGTCGATGTCGGGCGGCTCGTTGCGGTTGCTCGACAGGAAGCGCGCGAACAGGAGCTTGATCTTGTCGGGAGCAACCGAGGTGATGCCGAGGCAGTAGCACACCGAGGAGTTGGCCGCCGACCCGCGCCCCTGGCAGAGGATCCCGTTTGCCCGCGCGTACTGGACGATGTCGTACACCGTCAGGAAGTACGAGGCGTATTCGCGCTGCCGGATCAGATCGAATTCCTTGTGGAGCTGGTCGCGAACCGGATCGGGCACGCCGTCGGGGTAGCGCCAGTCCGCGCCTTGCCATGTCAGCCGCTCCAGCTTCTCCTGCGGCGTCTCGCCATCGTCGCATTCGGCGGGATAGACGTATTTCGGCTGGTCGAGGTCGAAGGTGCAGGCATCGGCGATCTCGACCGTGTGGGCGAGGGCGGCGGGATACTTGCGGAACAGGCGGGCCATCTCGTCGGGCGATTTCAGGTGCCGCTCGGCGTTGGCGAAACGGTGGAAGCCGAGACTGTCGACCGTGCGGCCCAGCCGGATGGCGGTGACCACGTCCTGCAGCGCGCGGCGGTCGGGCGCGTGATAATGCACGTCGTTGGTCGCGACCATGGGCGTGCGGTGCTGGCGCGCCAGCATCTCGATCGCCGCCAGCCGTTGCGCATCGTCGCCGCGCGCCGAGACCGAGGCTGCGAGATAGCAGCGGCGATAGGTATCCGAGAGGAAACGCAGCCTGTGCGGAAAGCCCGGGTCATCGACGTCGCGCGGCGGCAGCGCGATGGCGATCAGCCCCTCGGCGTACTGAGCCAGATCGTCGCGCAACAGATGACACTGCCCCTTGGGCGCGCGGCTGTTGCCCAGGGTCAGCAGGCGCGTGAGCCGGCTGTAGGCGGGCAGGTCCGTGGGATAGAGCAGCAGCGACAGGCCATCGCGCGTATCGATGCGACTGCCGATCAGCAGCTTGATGCTGCCGCCCAGATTGTTGACCTTGCGTGCCGCGACATGCGCCTGCACCACGCCGGCCAGCGTGCAGCGATCGGTGATGCCGATCGCCGCCAGGCCGAGATCCGCCGCCTGGCCGACCAGCTCATGCGGATGCGAGCCGCCGCGCAGGAAGCTGTAGTTGGACGTGACCTGCAGCTCGGCATAGCGGAACGGCCCGAGCATGGTGACTCCTAGAGTCCAAGGGCGCGGACGGCGTCGTGCAGAGCGATTGCCGAGACGCTGGGTGACAGCGAGTGGGCAAAGACAACGAGACGAGCGTCAGCCGTTACAAGTGGCGCTCTTCGTTGACGGGCGCAGGCCAGATAGAAGCAATCGTAGATGGGGTGCTTCAGTGCGATGGCGATGTCGAGAGCGCTCGAGATCACGGAAGCCGACGGAACGATCTCGTGGAAATAGGCGCCGATCCTGTTGCCGATGAGCTGACCCTGTTGGAGATCGATCTCTCCGCGAACCTGCTTTTTCCAAGCGATGTTCCCGATCTCGGGAATCAGGATGTCCGGAGCGGTCAGCTCGAATTCCATCCTGACGAGCGCGAGCGCCTCCTGCCGCAAATCCTCCGGCACGAGCCATTTGATGGCGACACTGGCATCGATGACCAGCTCGGTCATCGATCACGATCCTCACGCAGCAGGATGACGCTGTCGGTCTGCTTCACGCCCTTGGGTGTCATGGCCGCGATGCGATCTGCTTCGGCCAGCAGTTCCGCCGTCGAAGGTCGCAGAGCGGACTGGGTCAGGGTGTCGCGAAGCTCCGCTTCGAACGAGCGATTGTTCGTCTTGGCGCGCGCCTTCAGCCGTTGGACGACTTTGGCGTCCAGGTTACGGATGGTGACGTTGGTCATGATGGGCTCCGTGAGATCAGCAACAATGCCATCATTATGATAGCATTTTGCTGTCATGCACAAAAGCCATGGACGTACCAGCGCGAGGCCGGCGGGACGGCGGGCGCGTTGATCGGGCCGTCGCGGTAGAGCCAGAAGCGCTGGCCGTCCTCGTCCTCGACCCGGTAGTAGTCGCGGCCCGACGGCGCTGCCTCGACCTGATCCGCCGGCACCGATTCCTGCCACCACTCATCGACCAGGCGCTCCGGCCCCTCGACGCGCTTCAGGCGATGCAGCGTGCCGCGCCAGTTGAACTGGCGCGGCGGATCGTCGGGCAATTGCGCCGTGGTCTGGATCGCCTCGGGCCGCGCCAGCAGGCGAGTCGGACGCGGGCCCTTGTAGGCCGCGACCTTGGCCCACAGCCCGGCGCGCACCGCAGGTCTGGAAACCGGCAGCGCGATCACGGCGCGTTCGGGCAGGTGGCTGGCGCGCGGCGCGAGGCGCACGACGTTGGCGGTGCCCAGGCGCTGGGTCAGACGGTCGACGAGCTGCACCACCTCGGTCTTGTCGCCGCGCGCAGGCGCGGTGGGCGCGTCGCTGCCCTGTGCCAGCAGCACCTCGCCGCCCACCGCATGGGCCAGCGCCACCTGCTGGGTGTCGAACGGCTCGACCGCGGCGGCCGACAGCATCATCAGCTCGACGCCGAAGCCGGCATCGAGATGCGCCAGCGGCTCCTGGAAGAGCTTCATCAGATGGACGTTGTCGCGGCTGGGCCTTCCGGTGCCGATGGCGGTGCGCTCGATCGAGCCGTCGACGCGGAACAGCGACAGCTCCAGCCGGCGCGCGCCGACGCCGGCCTTCTCGAACTGGCCGCAGAGCGCGGCGAGCAGGCGGCTGGTGGCGGCGGCGATGTCCTCGGCGCGGCCGATCGGCTCGGCGAAGGCCAGGCGCGTGCGGAAGGCCGGCGCCGGCAGGCGCGGCTGGATGGTCTCGGCGGCGCTGCCCAGCGCCTGGTCGAGGCGGCGCACCAGCAGATCGCCGAAGCGCTGCGCCAGCGGCGCGCGCGGCATGGGCAGCAGGTCGCCGATCTTGCGCAGGCCCAGCCGACGCAGGGTCTCGGCGGTGGTCGCGTCGAGCCGCAGCGCCTCGACCGGCAGCGCGGCGAGCAGCGCACGATGGCCGGCGGCCGGCGCCAGCAGGTCTTTTTGCCTCTCGGCAAAACGTGCCAGCGCCCAGGCGGCGCCGGCGGTGTCGGCCATCGCCGCGCGCACGCTGAAGCCGTGGCGCGCGAGTCGGGCGGTGAGATCGGCGAGCAGGGCGCGCTCGCCCTCGATGCCGGGACCGAAGAGGTGGCCGCAGCCGGTGACGTCGAGCATCAAGCCGCCATCGCCGCCGAAGCTCGCGGTGGCCATGCGATCGACGATCTGCGCCGCCTCGTCCATCGCGAAGCCGGAATCGACCAGCGCGCCACCCAGCGGGTCGATCGCCACCCAGGGCGTGTAGCGCTCGCACCAGCCGGCGAGCGTCTCGAGCAGCTTCAGGTCGGCAGCGGGCTCGGCATGCGCGGTGGTGAGGTCGGGCACCAAGGTGCGCGCATCGGCCAGGCGCTGGCCGGCGCGGATGCCGGCCGAGCGCGCGTGCTCGTTGACCGCGACGATGCGCGGGCCGCCCTGATGGAAGCCGATCAGGGCGGCGGTCTTAGCCAGCCAGTCTTTGTGCCGGCGCGCCATGCGGTCGGCCGACAGTTTCGGGAACCACAGCGAGATGACCCTTTTCATTGGTCCACTCCACCAGCCACGAGGGGATTTCGGTGCGCGCCGGATCGCCGAAGCGATTGCGCAACAGATCGAGGCGCCAGCGCAGGCCGCCGATATCGTCGAGCGGCTGGCCATCGGCATCGAGGCGCGAGCGCGACGGCGCCGAGGCGACGCGCCAGCGTGTCACGGCGGCCGAGATCGCGCCGGCCTTCCTGTCGGCGACGCGCAGCAAGAGCGCCGGCACGCCGCTCTTCTCGGCGGCAAGCTGCAGGCGGCGCGTCGCGGCCAGCTCGACCTTGTCGATCTCGCCGACGACGGCGGCGAGCGCGCCGCAGCGCAGGCCTTCCTCCATGGCCCACAGCGCGTCCTCGACGCGCCGCGGGGAGGCCAGGATCACGCTGGCCGGATCGACGAAGGCGGCGAGGGCGGGGGCGTAAGGCGGTGCGGTCAGCCCGCCGGCATTGCGATGGATCCACAGGATCTGGCCGTGTCGCGCCTGGGCGAAACGGCCCAAGGCGGCGGCGGTGAAGCCCAGCGCGGCGCCGTCATGCGCGGCATCGCCGGGCACGATCTCGTGCAGCGCGCCGCAGGCCAGCCCGCCATCGGGCAGCACGGCGTCGATCTCCGGCACGTCGAGCGGCACCGAGAGCGCCGAGGAGGCGCCGCTGCCGCGCTCCAGCCGGCGCACCGTCTCGCGCAGCCGGCGCAGCTCGTCCTCGCGACCGGGCTCGGCGCGGTCCAGCACCAGCACCGGCGCGTCCGTCCGGCTGACACTGGTGGGAGCGAAGGCGCTGGGGAAAATGACCGTCACGATCCCCTCGAAAGGCTATGCTGGCGGAGCGATTGTTCTCTGTTTGTTCTAGTCTCTCCGACCCTCAGAGTCAATCCACAGCCCCTTGTGGGTACGGCGGAAGAAATCCTCTACAGCTAGGATTTAGTTGGGTTATTTACCGGGCCGCCCTGTCGAAAACCGAAGCGTTCTCCCCAAGATGCCCATTGTCACTATCACCGTTCGCAAGCCGAAGACGGCCGCCTTCAAGGCCATGGTTCTCGATGCCGTTCACTCGGCCCTGGTCGGCTCTGGCGCCAACCCGCGGGACCGTTTCCACCGCGTGCTCGAGCTCGACGCGGACGACTTCCGATTCGACCCGACCTTCCCCGATTTGGCTTCGCCACGGGGCGAGGATTTCGTGCTGGTCGAGATCCTGCTGGGCGTCGGCCGCAGCGTGAAGGTGAAGAAGAAGATCGTCGCCGACGCCATCGCCGGCCTCGCCAGCGGCGGCCTCGATCCCGAGCATGTGATGATCGTGTTCCAGGATGTCGCCTGGGAGAACTGGTCGCCGGGCGGGGGCCGTATGCCGCACGCCTGACCCGGTGGTGCTATCCTTGCATCGCCCACCGGTCGCCGATGCCAGGAGAGGCGCCATGCCCAAGACCAGCTTTTCCCGTTCGTTGCTCGCGCTCGCGGGACTCGCGTTCGCTGCCCTGGGCGCACTGCCCGCCGAGGCACGCTGCAACAAGAACCTGGTCGAACGGATGCCCGGCGTATATCGGGCGAACTTCAACGTGGCGCAGGAGAAGGTGGTCAGCGCCATGCGCGTGACCTTCGTCGGCCATTCCAGCTTCCTGATCGAGACGCCGCAGGGCGTGCGCGCCATCACCGACTACAACGGCTACAACGGATTCGGAAAGCGCCCCGACATCGTGACGATGAACAATGCGCATTCCACGCACTTCACCGACGAGGTCGAATCCGGCGTCACCCATGTGCTGCGCGGTTGGGCCCAGGGCCAGGTCGAGGCGCGCCACAACGTGACGATGAAGGATCTGCAGGTCTTCAACGTGCCGACCAACGTGCGTGAATGGGGCGACGGCGGCACGCGCTTAAGCGGCAACTCGATCTTCGTCTTCCGCGTCGGCGATCTGTGCGTGGGCCATCTCGGCCATCTGCACCATCGCCTGACGCCCGAGCATCTCGAGGACCTCGGCCGCATCGACGTGCTGATGGTGCCGATCGACGGTGGCTACACCATGGGCCAGCCCTACATGGCCGACGTCGTCAAGCAGATCCAGCCGCGCATCGTGCTGCCCATGCACTACTGGGGGCCGAGCGCGCTTGACCGCTTCCTCGGTTATCTCGGCCAGGGCAGCTACGAACTCGTGCGACCGACCAGCCGCACGCTCGACCTCGTGAAGGCGAACCTGCCCGAATCCCTCACCGTGATCGTCATCGCCGGCCACGGCGGCGACTAGATCCGGAACGCCTCCAGCGTCTCCGGCGTGAACAGCTCCTCGGGCCGCATGCGGCGGGACGACAATCCCTGCTCATGGTGATAGCGCAGGAAGGTGTCGAGCGCGGCGCGGTTGGGCGCAAAGCCGTAGGGCCACCAGTCTTCGCCCATCTCGCGCCGCGTCTCCTCGGCCCAGGCCGCCTGGAAGGGCAGCATGGTCTTGAGCGCGGCGATCTCCTGGAGATCCTCGTAGACCAGGCGCTGCGCCTCGACGAAGGCCTTGTGCAGCGAGGTCGCCATCCAGCGATTGGCCTCGTAGAGCTCGCGGCGGATCACCACCGTGTGCATGATCGGAAACAGCTTCGTCTTGCGCCAGTAGGCGCGCTCCGCCGTGATGTAGTCGGGGAACAGCCGCTGCACGTCGTCGGGCCGCGTGCGCAGGGTCGAAGGTGCGCGCGGCGCGTACATCGCGTCGATCTCGCCGTCGGCCAGCATCTGCGAGAGCGTCTGGGTCGGGCCGATCGGCTGGATGCGGATGTCGGGCGGCAGGTCGAGCTTGAGCTTCTCCTCGCGCCCCGGAGTCTCGGCGCCGCCGGTGAAGTAGCGCACGCTGCGATGGTCGACGCCGTATTCGTCGGCCAGCAGGCCGCGGATCCAGACCTGCGCCGTGAGCTGGTATTCCGGGTTGCCGACCCGCTTGCCGATCAGGTCCCTGGGCTCGCGAATACCTGTTTTGGTGGAGATATAGATGCCGGAGTGGCGGAACATGCGCGAGGGGAAGACCGGGATGGCGATGAACGGCGGCTCCTCGCCCATCAGCGACACGGCATAGGACGACAGCGACATCTCGCAGGCGTCGAATTCGCGGTGCCGCAGCATGCGGAAGAACGTCTCCTCCACCGGCAGGCTGAGGTAGTTCAGTTCGATGCCGTCGGGCCGCACGCGGCCGTCGGCCAGCGCGCGCGTGCGATCGTAGTTCCAGCAGGCGAGCGTGACCGGCAGCGCCATCAGGCGGCCAGGCGATCGCGCATGAACTGGGCGATGGCGGCGTTGGCGCGCTCGCCCTCGTCGAGCATCGGGAAATACCAGTGCCAGACATGGATCATCTGTGGCCAGACCTCGAGCACGGTGTCGATGCCGGCGGCGCGCGCCTTGTCGGCGAGCAGGCGCGAATCGTCGAGCAGGATCTCGTCGCCGCCGACCTGGATCAGCAACGGCGGCAGGCCCTTGAGGTCGGCATGCGCCGGCGAGGCGAGCGGGGCGCGGCGATCGCCGTCGCCGATGTAGCACTGCCGCCAGCGCACCAGACCGTCCATCGTGACCAGCGGATCGACCGCGGCGCGCTCGGCGTAGCTCGCGCTGCTCGCCGTCATGTCGGTCCACGGCGAGATGCAGATCGCCGCCGCCGGCATCGGCAGGCCGGCGTCGCGCGCCGCCAGCAGCATCGCGATGGTCAGCCCGCCGCCGGCGGAGTCGCCGGCGATGGCGATGCGCGGCGCCGCGAACTGCGTGAGGGTCTCGCGATAGACCGCGAGCGCATCGTCGACGGCGGCCGGGAAGGGGTTCTCCGGCGCCAGCCGGTACTCGGGCACCAGGGCCACGACGCCGGCGCGCCGGGCGATGTCGCCCGCGAGATGGCGGTGCGAGCGCGGCGAGCCGGTGCCGTAACCGCCGCCATGCAGGTAGATCAACGCCTGGTCCTTGCGCGCCGGTTGCGGCGTCAGGCGCTCGGCGGGCACGCCGCCCAGGCTGACATCCTCGCGCGCGATATCGGACGGCAGCGGGAAGGCGCGCGTGGCCTTGTCGTAGATCGTGCGCACCTCCTCGATGGTCTGCTCGCTCGAGCGCGGCAGCTTGGCGAGCTTCTCCCGCACGGCGGCGATTCCGCGGTTGCTCATGGCGTGTCTCCCTCGTCGATCTTGATGGCGTTGGCCGTGGCGAGCGCGGCGATCTCGTCGTCACTGTAGCCGACGTCGCGCATCAGCTCGCGCGTATGCTCGCCCAGCCGCGGTCCCAGGCGATGGATCGCCACCGGCGCGTCCGACAGGCGCAGCGGATTGTTGGCGGCCATCACCGTGCCGATGCCCGGGTACTGCATGCTCAGCACGCTGCCGCGTGCCTGCGCATGCGGGTCGCGCACCATCTCGCTGACCGTTTTCACCGCCGCGCAGGGCACGCCGGCATCGACGAGCTTCTCGAGCAATGTCTCGCGGGTCTGCGCGGCGAAGACCTTTTCCAGCAGCGGTTCGAGCACGGCGCGGTTGGCGACGCGCAGCGAGTTGCTGGCGAAACGCGGATCGGCGCCGATATCGGCGATATCCAACGCCGACACGAGTCGCTTCCAGAACGAGTCGTTGGTGCAGGCGATATAGATCGGGCCGGACTGCGTGCCGAAGTTGCGCAGCGGGACGATCAGCGTGTGCGAGGCGCCCATGCGCCGCGGATCCTCGCCGGTATGGCCGAGATTGGTCAGCCAGTGGCTCATGATCTGCACGCCGACATCGTAGAGCGCCAGGTCGATGTGCTGGCCGCGACCGGTACGGTGGCGCTGCAGCAGGGCCATGGCGACGCCGAGCGCGCCGTAGGAACCGGTCATCTGGTCGACCGGCGCGGCGCCGACGCGCGCCGGCGGGCCGTCGAATTCGCCGGTCGCCTCCATCAGCCCGACCTCGGCCTGGATGCAGGGATCGTAGCCCGGCCGTTCGCTGTAGGGTCCGGTCTGGCCGTAGCCGGAGATCGACAGATAGACGAGGCGCGGGTTGAGCGCGTGCACGACATCGTAGCCGAAGCCGAGCGAGGCGATCACGCCGGGCACGAAGGCTTCCATGAAGACATCGGCCTTCTTCACCAGCCGGCGCAGCACGTCCTTGCCGCCCGCGGATTTCAGGTCGATGGCGAGGCCGCGCTTGTTGCGGTTCATGCCCGGTACCCAGGCGCCGCCGAGCTGCGGACGAAAGTGATCGCCGCTCAGCGGCTCGACGTTGATGACGTCGGCGCCCATGTCGCCGAGGATCTGCCCGGCGGTGGGCCCGGCGATGACCTGTGTCAAATCGAGAGCCAGAATCCCCTGAAGCGGCAGCATCCACCGTCCTTCGTCGTTGCTTGCGGCGGCTAAACTGACGGCTTGGGGCGCCGGATCGCAAGCGGTCATGCGGCGCGACCGATATGCGCCGTGCAGGGGGCTTGTCGGTCACCGCCGGTTACGGTTTGCCCCGAGAAGACCTCCGTCCCGCCACGCAACGGCCTGTGCGACCTGACGTTTGTGTAATGGCTTTTTGCGGAGGAAACGCATGGGCAAGTTCCTGCGTGGCCTGGGCGTGGTGGTTGCTGCCGCCCTCGTCACCGTCTCGTCGGCTTGGGCGCAATCGGCGGATCCGCCGGGGCTCGTCGGCCGCGTCGCCTATGTCAACGGCACGGTCTCGTTCCATGATCGCAACGAGACCAACTGGCAACCTGCAGCGATCAATTACCCCATGACGTCCGGCGACGCGCTGTGGACCGAGCCGAACGGCCGGGCCGAAGTGTTCGTCGGAGCCACGCGCCTGCGCATGCAGGGCAGCACGCAACTCGAGACGCTGGCGCTCACCGACGAGGAGTTCCGGCTGCGCATCTCGCAGGGCCGCATCGACGTGAAGACCGCGGCCCTGCAGCAAGGCCAGCAGGTCGAGGTGCTCACGCCGCGCGCCACGGTGGCGCTGATCGGCGACGGCGACTACATGATCGAGGCCGGCACCGTCGACGATGCCACGCGCGTCGGCGTGCGCGCCGGCTCCGCGCGCGTGATCGCGACCAATGGCACCGAGCTGATCGTACGCGCCGGCGAGATCGGCGTGCTGAGCGGCACGGACCGGCCGGTATTCGAGACGGTGCGCATGGCGCCGCCGCCGATGCCGCCGGAATGGGCGCCGCGTGATCGCCAAATCGTCATGACCCAGTCCGTGCAGTACGTGCCGGCGGGCATGTCCGGCGTCGAGGAGCTCGACTATTACGGTTCGTGGAGCACGGTGGGCGATTACGGCCGCGTCTGGTCTCCGCGCACAGTGCCGGTGGGCTGGGCGCCGTATCGCCATGGCCGCTGGCGCTGGGTCGATCCGTGGGGCTGGACGTGGATCGATGACCAGCCCTGGGGCTTCGCGCCCTCGCACTACGGTCGCTGGGTCAACCACCGGGGTCGCTGGTACTGGGTGCCGCCGCGTCGCGAGGCGCGTCCGGTCTATGCCCCGGCCGTGGTCGGCTTCGTCGACGTGGCCGCCGCCGGCGTGGCGTTGGCGATCGGCGCCCGGGTCGCACCGGTGGGCTGGTTCCCGCTGGGGCCGCGCGAGGTCTACGTGCCGCCCTACACGGCGAACCGCACGTACATCCGCAACGTCAACGTCACCAACGTCTACAACGTCGAGGTCATCGACCGGCGCATCGAATATGTCGAGCGCCGCCGCGACCCGCGCTTCCGCGACGACCCGCGGTTCCGTGACGAACCACGTCCGACCTTCGCCAACCAGCGCTTCTCGACGGTGGTGCCGCAGCGGGCGTTCCTGCGCGGCGATCGCGTCGATCGCGCCGCCATCCGCGTCGAGCCTGATCGCCTGGCTCGCCTGCAGGTCGCGCCCGTCGCGGCGCCGACCGTCGCGACGACAGCGACGGTGACGCCGCCGACCGCACCGGGCCAGGCACCGGCGCCCGCAGCCAGGCCTGGGCAGCCGCCGGCGGCGGCCGCGCCGCCTCAGGGCGCCGACGTGCAGCGTGCACCGCTGGCTGACATCCCGGTGCTGGGCCGACCGACCCGCCAGGATCGCCCGACCGCCACAGCGCCGGGTCCGCGGATCTCGCGAACCCAGCCTGCGGCACCGGACGCTACGGCGGCACCGGCCGAGCGTCAGCTGCCGAGCCTGCGTACGCGCGACGGCCGCGAGGTTGAACGCAGCGCGCCGCAAGCCGCGCCTGCCGCACCTCAGCCAGGTGCTCCTGCCAAGCCGGCCGAGCCGCCTGTTGCGACTCCGCCGGCCAAGCCGGGCGAACCGCCGAAGCCGGCCGAGCCGCCTGTTGCAGCGCCGCCGACCAAGCCAGGTGAGCCTGCGAAGCCGGGTACGCCACCTGTCGCCGCTCCGCCGGGCAAGCCGGCCGATCGTCCGGTCGCGACGCCGCCAGCCAAGCCGGGCGAACCCGGAAAGCCGACAGCGCCGCCTGTAGCCACTCCGCCAGGCAAGCCGTCTGACCGTCCGGTGGCAACGCCGCCGGCCAGGCCGGGCGAACCCGGAAAGCCGGCAGCGCCGCCTGTAGCCACTCCGCCGGGCAAGCCGTCTGACCGTCCGGTGGCGACGCCGCCGGCCAGGCCGGGCGAACCCGGAAAGCCGGCAGCACCGCCGGTCGCGACTCCACCGGGCAAGCCGGCCGATCGACCGGTGGCGACGCCTCCGGTCAAGCCGGCCGATCGCCCGGTGGCGACGCCTCCGGCCAAGCCAGCCGTCCCGAAGGCTGCCGAGCCGCCCAAGCCGCCGGTGACGCCGCCGAGGGCTGCGGAACCGCCGAAGGCCCCGGTCGCACCGCCGAAGGCCGCCGAGCCACCGCGTCAGACGCCGCCACCGCCGCGGCAGGCCAAACCGCCTGAGCCACCGCGTCCGGCGCCACAGGCCGCGCCGCCGCGTCCGGCAGCGCCGCCGCAGCCTCAGGCCAGGCCGCCAGCACCGCCGGCACCGCAGCAGGCTCGGCCACCGGCTCCACCGCCGCCGCAGGCCAAGCCCCCGGCAGCGCCGCCGCAGCCCAGGGCCAAGCCGCCCGAGCAGGCCAAGCAGCCGCCGGGGCGCGATCGCGACGACAAGGGTGGCGACGAGCGCCGCCGCTGAGAGCGCACAAGCGAACGGCCCGCCGATCCGGCGGGCCGTTTCGATTCGCCCACGACGCGGGTCTACTTCACCGACACGATCTTGAACGGCCGCATGACACCGTCATGCTCGGTGATCGACACGTACTCGCCCTCGCGCAGCAGATGCGCGCCGAGCTTGAAGATCGGCTCGTCATCGGCCTCGTCGTCGTCGACGTAGGAGAATACCCAGCGACCGCCGCGCGTATGGACGAGACGGCCATGCTCGTCGTCGGCGTTGCGCCAGAAGCGGCGCACGACGCACTTCTGCTGGTTGGCACGCCAGACATCGGCGTCGAAATGGCCCTTGGGGTCGACCGGCGCCACAAACTCGTAGCCACACTGCGGGTCGCCGTCGGGTGCTTCCGGCGTGCGTGCGAGTTCGAGGCGGAATTTCCTCAGCATACCGGGCTCCTTTCCATTACCGTCCACGGGCGAGGGAGAATGCGAATGAGCGTGACGGACAGCGGCAATCTCAGGATCAACGGCGACAGGCTGTGGGACAGCCTGATGGAAATGGCGAAGATCGGCGGCACCGACAAGGGTGGCGTCTGCCGCATCGCGCTGACCGATCTGGATCGCCAGGGCCGCGACCTGTTCGTGCGGTGGTGCCGCGAGGCCGGCTGCGAGATCCGCGTCGACCAGGTCGGCAACATCTTCGCGCGCCGGCCGGGCCGCGACATGAACCGGCCGCCGATCATGACCGGCAGCCATCTCGACACCCAACCAACGGGCGGCAAGTTCGATGGTTGCTACGGCGTGCTCGCCGGGCTGGAAGTCGTGCGCGCGCTCAACGACGCGGCCTACGAAACCGAGGCGCCGGTCGAGGTCGCGGTGTGGACCAACGAGGAGGGCTGCCGCTTCGCGCCGGCAATGGTGGCGTCCGGCGTGTTCGGCGGCGTCTTCAGCGTCGACTACGCGCTGTCGCGCACCGACCCCGACGGCGTCACCTTCGGCGAAGCGCTGGGGAAGATCGGCTACGATGGCAAGGAGGCGGTGGGCGGCCGGCCGGTCGGTGCGTTCTTCGAGGCGCATATCGAACAGGGCCCGATCCTCGAGCGCGAGAACCGTACCATCGGCGTGGTCACCGCCGCGCAGGGCCAGCGCTGGTACGAGATCAACTGGACCGGCATGGAGAGCCACGCCGGCACGACGCCGATGGAGGGGCGCCGCGACGCGCTGCTCGGGGCCGCGCTGCTGATCGCCGAGGCGCGGCGCATCGGTGCGCGGCCCGACGGCCGCGCCACGGTGGGCGTGATCGAGAGCAAGCCGCAATCGCGCAACACGATTCCCGGTCGTGTGTTCATGACGCTGGATTTCCGTCATCCGGACGATGGCCAGCTCGCCGACATGGACGCGGCGATGCGCGCGGCGGCGGCTCGCATCGCCGCCGAGCACCGCCTCGAGGTGGGCATCGAGCAGATCTGGTACTTCCCGCCCACGCCCTTCGACGCCCGTTGCGTCGAGGCGGTGCGCTCGGCGGCGCAGCGCGCCGGCATGGCACACATGGACATCGTCAGCGGCGCCGGACACGACGCCTGCTACGTCGCCAAGGTCGCGCCCACCGGCATGATCTTCGTGCCGTGCAAGGACGGCATCAGCCACAACGAGATCGAGGACGCGCGCAAGGAGGACATCGCCGCCGGTTGCCAGATCCTGCTGCAGGCGATGGTCGAGCGCGCGAGTTCGTGATGGAAGGGATCGCCCGCCGGCGTGTTCGTGTGGCGCTTGTCGCCTGCAGGGGAGGGTAGCCATGAAGGTCTTGGGTGTGGCGCTCGCGATCGCGACGCTCGTTGGGGCATTGTCTTCGGTCCAGGCGCAGACGGCAGGGCAGGCGCTGCCGTCCGCCGCCAACCCGGTGCGGGAGATCAGCAAGATCACCGGCGAGGTTTATCGCTTCCGCAACAATTTTCACTACTCGATCTTCATCGTCACGCCCGAGGGCATCATTGTCACCGATCCGATCAACAAGGCCGCGGCGGAGTGGCTGAGGGGCGAGCTCAGGACGCGCTTTCCGAACCGGCCGGTGAAGTATCTGGTCTACAGCCACGATCACGCCGACCACATCGCCGGCGGCGAGGTCTTCGCCGATACGGCCGTGGTCGTGGCGCACGCCAATGCGCGCAGCGTGATCGTCGGCGAGAAGCGCCCCACCGCGGTGCCGACCGTGACCTTCACCGACCGGCTCGACATCGACCTCGGCGGCACCAAGCTCGAGTTGCACTATGTCGGGCGCAACCACTCCAACAACTCGATCGTCATGCGCCTGCCGGTCGAGAAGCTGCTCTTCGCCGTCGACTTCATCCCGGTGAACGCCGTGGGCTTCCGCGACTGGCCCGACGCCTATCTCGAGGAGTGGATCGAGTCGCTCAAGCGCGTCGAGGCGCTGGAGTTCGACATCCTGGCACCGGGTCATGGCGCGCTGGGCGACAAGAAGCACGTCACCGCCTTCCGCGGCTACATGGAGGATCTGCGCAACCAGGTCCTGGCCGCGGTGCGCGCTGGCAAGACGCTGGAGGAGACCAAGGCGCTGGTCGACATCTCCAAGTACAAGGATTGGGGCAACTTCCAGCAGATGGGAATGCTCAACGTCGAGGGCATGTACCGCCTGGTGTCCGCCAACCGGCGCCCGAACTGACATGGCGGTGCCGGCGTGGCGGCCGATGCGCGCCGGCGATCTGCCCGATGTCGAGCGCATCAGCGCCATCGTCCATCCGCGCTTTCCCGAGCGCGAGGAGGTGCCGGTCGAACGGCTGCATCTCTTTCCTGACGGTTGCCTGGTCGCGATCGGCGACGGCGCGCCGGTCGGCTACGCCATCG
Source organism: Alphaproteobacteria bacterium (assembly GCA_019635875.1). Taxonomy (NCBI): domain Bacteria; kingdom Pseudomonadati; phylum Pseudomonadota; class Alphaproteobacteria; species Alphaproteobacteria bacterium. Next base: position 424,736 of record JAHBYP010000003.1, on the reverse strand, counting down.
CCCATCCCGGCGTCGTGGGACACCCGCCGGCGCTCGACACGTTGCTGGGCGCGCTGCCCGGCGACGCCGACTGTCTCTATGTCCACGACGTCGCGTTGCTGCCCGAGGCGCGCGGCCTGCGCTACGGCGAGGCCGCCGCCGAGATCCTGGCTGGTGTCGCGCGACGCCATGGCTTCTCGCGCCTGGCCTTGACGGCGGTGAACAACTCCACGGCATTCTGGTCGCGCCAGGGCTTCGCGATCACGTCCATCGCGAAGGGCCTCGCCAGCTACGGCGACGACGCGACCTACATGGTGCGGATGCTCTGACGCCGCGAACGCGGCCTGCTCGGGCAAGATATCCTCCTGTCATCCCGAGCGCAGCGAGGGATCCAGACTGCTTCCCTGGATCGCTCGCTGCGCTCGGGATGACAGGGTGAACGGCACCGAGGATGACCGGAGTCCGACCTGCTCTATATCTCGCGCGCGTCGCGGTGGCGGTAGAGCAGGATCATGAAGCGGCCGGCGAGCCTGGCGAGCGGATGTGCCGGCAGCCTCTCGACTGCGGTCGCCGGCAGGGCGAGTTCCTCGATGCGCGCCGCGCCGGTCGCCCAGCGCGCCAGCTCGGCGCCCATGATGGTGCCCAGCGCCACGCCGCGACCGTTGCAGCCGATCCAGGTGGCGAGACCGGGTGCGAGCTCGTGCAGGCGCGGGAAGTAGTCGCGCGTCATGGCGAGATAGCCGCACCAGACGTAGTCGAACGACACCGAACCAATCTGCGGGAACAGCCGCTCGATGCGTGCGCCGACATGGGCGCGAATGCGCCGATCGAGATCGCCGCGCCAGAACATCGCGCCGCCGGTCACCAGGCGATGGTCGCTGGTGTATCGGCAGAAACGCAGGTCGCCATGGGTGTCGCTGAGCGCCTGGCGGCCGGGAATCACGCTGCGGCGCACATTGTCGGAGAGCGGCCGTGTCGCCATCTGGAAGCTGAACACCGGCACGATCTCGCGCCTGAGCCCCGGCCACAGATCGTCGGTATAGGCATTGGTCGCCAGCACAACGCGCTCTGCGCGCAGCGAGCCCTTCGGCGTATGCAGGCGCCAGCCGCCGTCGGCCAGGCGCTCGATCGACGTCGCCGGCGAGTCGGTGAAGATCTGCGCTCCCTTGCCGATCGCCGCCTTTGCCAGGCCGCGCGCCAGGCCGAGCGGATTTATGTGGCCGCCTGTGGGATTGAGCCAACCGCCATGCCAGGCGTCGCTGCCGGTCAGCTCGGCGATGCGTTCCCTGTCGAGCAACTCCACCGGCGCGCCCAGTTCGCCCCATTCGCGAAACCGCTTGCGGCTGATCTTCTCGAAGCGGCCGGGCGAATGAGCGGGCTGCATCCAGCCGCTCTGCTCGGCGTCGCATTCGATGCCGTGGCGCCGGATCAGGTCGAAGGTGAATTGCGCGGAGTCGCGCACCAGGCCGGCAAACCGGCGGCCGCGCTCGGCGCCATACTTCTGCAACATTGTCGCGGGATCCGGCCGCGACAGGGTCGGAATCACCTGGCCGTTGTTGCGGCCGGAGGCGCCGCTGCCGATCTCGCCGGCCTCGACGATGGCACAAGTTCGGCCAGATTCAACGACATGCAGGGCCGTCGACAGCCCGCTGAAGCCGCCGCCGACCACCGCGACATCGACCCCTAGGTCACCCTCCAGGCGGCCCGTGGCAGGCGCAGGCGCCGCCGAGGCAGACCAGAAACTTGCGGACAGTTGCGTCGAAATCATAGGTTCGTCAGGTTCCTGTCGGGGAGTGGCGGTAGCAAGGCGATGAACCTGACAACAGCCATCACGGGCGCGAAGCAGGGCATGCCACGGGGCGGACCCCTGAGCCGCGCTACGATGCGCCAGACGGAGCATCCCATGCGCCTCCTTATCGTGGAAGACCAGGCGGAACTGGCCGATCTCGTACGCTCCAACCTGGCGCGCGAAGGCTTCGCCGTCGATGTCGCCGGCACGGTCGACGAGGCGCGTGCCGCCGTCGCCGCCGTGCGCTACGACGTGGTACTGCTCGACCTGGCGCTGCCTGACGGCGACGGGATGGACCTGCTGCGCGACTGGCGCCGTGCCAACGATTCGACGCCGGTGATCGTCACCACCGCGCGCGACGCGCTCGACGAGCGGGTCGCCGGACTCAACGTCGGCGCCGACGACTACATCGGCAAGCCGTACGCCATGGCCGAGCTGCTGGCCCGGCTGCGCGCCATCATGCGGCGGCCCAACGGCGCCTTGGGCATGCGCCTGCGCGCCGGCAACCTCGAGTTCGACGCTACGACCAGCGCCGTCGCCGTCGAAGGCTCGGCGGTCACCCTGCCGCGTCGCGAGCTCACCCTGCTCGAGCTGCTGATGCGCCGCGTCGGCCAGGTCGTCACCCGCCGTTCGATCGAGAACGGGCTGTACGGTTTCGACGACGAGGTCGATTCCAACGCCATGGAGGCCAGCGTCTCGCGCCTGCGCAAGCGCCTGGTCGGCGCCGGCGCCAGCGTCGCCATCCATACGATCCGCGGCGTGGGCTACATGCTCACGGCCGAGAAGCCGGTCGAGACGGTGTGACGGCACCATCCGCTCAGGAGAAGGCTTGAACGCGACGCGGACGATCTCGATCAGCAAGCGACTGCTCAGGAACTTCCTGTTGCTCGCGGGACTGTCGGTCGTCGGCCTCACGGTGCTCTATGTCTATTGGCTGTGGGACGCGCGCGACGTCTTCGCGGACGACGAGCTGGGCGACATCGCCACCATCGCCGTGCGCGATGCGCGTCGGTTGGCCGATGGCACCGTCGAGCTCAAGCACAGCGATCGCACGATACGCGAACTCGACGACGTGGACGGATTGCGGATCTTCGTGATGGATCCGCGGACCGGCCGCACGGTGAAGGACTCGCCGGTCGGCACGGGCGCTTTGCTGCCGATTGCCCCCTCGACCGCCTGGCGCCTGCCCTACATGGTCGTCGACGCGCCGCCAGGCGCGGCGATCGGCAGGCGCTACCAGCTCGCGCTGGTAACGCGCGACGTGCGGGGCGTCGGCCCGCTGCGGGTGGCGGTGATGCGCCCCGAGCCCCGACACGACGATATCGGCCACTGGATTCTCACCTCGGTGTTCCCCGAGGTGCTGCCGGTGATCGCACCGATCTTCGTGATCATCATGGCGATTGCGCTGTGGACCGTGCGCAGCGCGCTGCGGCCGGTGACGCGCGCCGCCGACCAGGCCAACCTGATCGACGCCTCAAGGCCCGAGACGCGGCTGGAGACCGCCGTGCCGGCCGAGATCCGCCCGCTGGTCGATGCCGTCAACAAGGCCTTCGATCGCCTGGCACTGGGTTTCGCCGAGCAGCGCCGCTTCACCGCCAACGCCGCCCATGAGCTGCGCACGCCGCTGGCGGTGCTGCGGGCGCGGCTTGACGCCCTGGAAGACCGCGGCATGGCCGACGCCATCCGCGCCGATGTCGAGCGCATGAGCCGAATCATCGACCAGCTGCTGGCGGTGTCACGGCTCGATTCGCGCCTGCCGATCACCAAGGACCCGGTCGATCTCGCGGAGGTCGCCAGCGACGTGGTGGCGCGTCTGGCGCCCCTGGCCGTTGCCGCGGGCAAGCAGCTTTCGCTGCAGGCGCCCGACAGGCCGGTGCGCGTGGTCGGCAACGCCGAGATGCTGGCCGCCGCGGCGCGCAACCTGGTCGAGAACGCGCTGCGCTACACGCCGCGCGGCCAGTCGGTGAACGTCGTCATCGAAGGCGAGGCCGACAACGTGCGGCTGGAGGTGCACGACGCCGGGCCGGGCGTGACCGCCGACACCCAGCAGCACATCTTCGAGCGCTTCTGGCGCGGCCATGATCGCGGCGGCGGCGCCGGCCTGGGGCTGGCGATCGTGCACGAGGTCGCGGTCCAGCACGGCGGCAGGGTCGAGGTCGCGCGCAGCGCCATGGGCGGCGCGCTCTTCCGTCTCACCCTGCCGCCGATGGACGTGCAGGCGGCAGCGTAGGACCTACGCCAGGCTCAGCGCCGCCAGCGGCACCTTCTCGCGCTTGCCCGACGCGTCGGCCGGCGTCAGCCGCTCGCTGCGCAATCCGGCGGGCAATGTGAGTCGATCGAGCAGCGCCTGCGAGACCACGACATCGCGGCCGGCGTCGCGGGCCGCGTCGAGCAGACGGGAGGCGGTGTTGAGCGTGTCGCCGACATAGGCGATCTCACGCCGCTGCTGGCCGATCTCGCCGGCGGCGACGGTGCCGACATGCAGCGCGGCGCGGAATGTGGGCACAAGGCCGAAGCGGCTGCGATACCACGCGCCGCGTTGCTCGATGGCTCGTGCGACGGCGAAGACGCAGAGCGCCGCGCGGCTGTCTTTCAGGCCCAGCGAGACCGGCCACGACAGGATGGCCTCGTCGCCGACGTATTTATGGATCTCCGCGTCGTAGTCGTACGCGGCATTGCCGATATCGGCGAAGAAGGCGTTGAGCAGCGCGTGGAAGTCGAGATCGCCCAGGCGCTCGGCGACGCTGGTCGAGCTGGTCATGTCGATGACGGCGAAGACCAGCTCCTCGCGGCGCGGCTGGAAATAGCGTCCGGCGAGCAGGCGTCCCAGCGTGCCGAAGCCGACGAGCATGCCGACCTCGATCACGAGGTTGCTGCCCAGCGCCATCAGCGTGGCGAAGAACAGGATCTCGCGAAAGTTCTCGTCGAAGCCGGCCGATTGCGGCACCAGCCCGGCGAACAGCTTTCGGGCGACGAAGATCGAGACGACGATGACGATGAGATAGACGGCGACCTTCAGCGCGAAGAACCAGCCGAAGGGCAGGCGCCGCAGCCGCGACAGCGCGCCGAAGCGTCGTCCCTTTATCTCGAAGGCGATCAGAGGCACGGACGCCAGCAGCGCGTTGACGATGCCCTGGAGGCCGGAGAACACGGCCGGGTGGCCCTCCGCGGCGCGCACATAGCCGAAGATGAAGCTGGCCGCCGCCACGCTGGCGCAGATCGCGGCGATCATGCGCGTCTCGGCGACGCGCCGGCCGGCACCGCCCTTGGCGAGGATCTCGCGCGCGTTCACGCCGCGCGCCTGAGCGCCGTCGCCAGTGCCTCGCGGAAGGTCTCGGCGTCGACGTTGCCGCCCGAGCACACGACGCAGACCGCGCGGCCGCGCACCGGCAGGCGGCCCGTCAGCACCGCGGCCAAGCCGACGGCGCCGCCCGGCTCGACCACCAGCTTGAACTCGCGGAAAGCCAGCTCCATCGCCTCGCACACCTCCTCGTCGCTGGCCACAAGGCTGCCCGACAGCAGGCGCCGGGCGATCGCAAAGGTGATCCGGCCCGGCTCCGGCGCCAGCAGCGCGTCGCAGAACGAGCCCACGAGCCTGTCGTTGCGCCTGATCTGGCCGGCGGCGAGCGAGCGGGCGAGATCGTCGAAGCCGGCCGGCTCGCCGGCATAGCATTCGCTCGTCGGGCTGAGATGCTTCACCGCGGTGGCGACGCCGCTCGACAGGCCGCCGCCGCTGCATGGCGCGATGATGGCGTCGAGCGTCACGCCGAGCTCACGCGCCTGCTCGACCGCCTCGATGCCGGCGGTCCCTTGGCCGGCGATGATCCAGGGATGGTCGTAGGGCGGGATCGGCGTGCGGCCCTCGCGCGTCGCGAGATCGCGCGCGATTGCCTCGCGGTCGTCCCTGATGCGGTCGTAGCTGACGATCGTGGCGCCGCTCGCCCTGGTGTTGGCGACCTTGATCGCCGGCGCGTCGCTCGGCATCACGATGGTCGCCGGCGTGCCCAGGATGCGTGCCGCCTCGGCGACGCCCTGGGCGTGATTGCCCGACGACCAGGCGACGACGCCGGCCTGGCGCTGCTGCTGCGACAGCTGGGCGATGAAATTGTAGGCGCCGCGGAACTTGAACGAGCCGGTGCGCTGAAGCGGCTCGGCCTTGATCAGCAGTCGGCCGCCCAGCCGGTCGTTGACGCGGGGGTTCTCCAGCAGCGGCGTGCGGATCGCGGCGCCGGCGAGGCGGCGCGCGGCGGCTTCGACATCGGCATAGACGGGCGAGGGATGATCCATGGTCGAACTCGAAGAGCAGGGGAGCGACCACCATAGCAGCGCGGCGCTTGACCGTGCCACGCCGGGCCGGTGTGATCGTCGGCAATGGGCATGGAGGGATCATGATGCGGAGCTTGCTGGAGGCCGGACTCGACGAGACGCGTGTGCGGGCCTGGATGGCGGCGCGGCCCGGGGCGGCGGCCGGCTATGCCGAGGACGTTGCGCATTTCGGCCAGTTCTGGCGGCTGGAGCGCGAGCTGCGCGCCATGCTGCCGCTCAAGCCGCAACGCACGCCGGCGCAGCAGCAGGCCGCTGCCGCCTTGCTCGAGGCCGCGCGCGAGAGCCGGCGGCTGTTCACCGCGGCGCACGTCCTGGAAGTCTACAACCGGCTCACCGACCACATGCGCAAGTTCGTGCGTGTCGAGCGGCTGATCTACGAGGCGGCGGTGCTGGTGCCGGGCCTGTGTCCGACCGAGACGGAGGTCGACGCCGAGCGCGCCGGCAAGCAGGGCGACAAGGACGGCATCGAGATCGACCAGGGCATCCTGTGCAATGCCGTGCTGGCGCGCGTCGACACCGGCACGCATCTGTGCCACGCCATGCTGCTGCCGCTCGCGGACTCTCTGGAGCGATTCGCCGCCTACGATCGCGACGGCAGGGCCGATCTCGACTTCGCCACCGTCGAGCGGCGCGGCCAGGCCTCGTACGTGACCTTGCGCAACCCGCGCTACCTCAACGCCGAGGACGCCGCGACCATGGCGCCGATGGAGATCGCCGTTGATCTGGCGCTGCTCGATCCGCAGACGCAGGTCTGCGTGCTGCGCGGCGACTATGTCGAGCATCCCAAGTACGCGGGCCGCCGCATCTTCAATGCCGGCATCAACCTCACCCATCTCTACTACGGCAAGATCGACTACATCTGGTACCTGTGGCGCGATCTCGGCTGGGTCAACAAGGCGATGCGCGGCCTGGCGCGCGCCGACGTCAATCCCGACGAGGCCAGCGGTGACACGAAGGAGAAGGTCTGGATCAGCCAGGTCGACACCTTCGCGATCGGCGGCGGCTGCCAGGTGCTGCTGGTCTGCGACTACAACATCGCCGGCGCCGACTCCTACATGACCTTGCCGGCGCGCAAGGAAGGCATCATTCCCGGCATGGCCAATCTGCGCCTGCCGCGCTTCGTCGGCGATCGCATCGCGCGCCAGGCGATCATGTACGAGAAGCGGCTGGACTGCGACAGCCCGGAAGGCCGGATGATCATCGACAGGCTGGCGCCGTCGCAGGACATCGAGGTGGCGGTCGAGGAGGCGGTGCAGGGGCTCACCAGCTCCGGCATGGTGAGCGCGCGCAGCAACCGCGTTGCCTTCCGCGTCGGCCTCGAGCCGCTCGACACCTTCCGGCGCTACGCCGCCGTCTATGCCCGCGAGCAGGCGCTCTGCCATTTCAGCCCGGCGCTGATCGCCAACCTCGAGCGCCACTGGAACGCGCAGAACCGCAGGGTCTAGGGCAGGACCAGCGTCGGCAGCTCGGCCAGCGAGCGCAATTCGCCGGCCGGAGTGCCGGGCAGGCCTTCCGGCGCGGCGCCGGCGCGGTTCACCCACAGGGTGCGGAAGCCGAAGCTCGCCGCGCCGTGAGCGTCCCAGCCGTTCGACGACAGGAAGCACACGTCCGCGGCGGCGACGGCGAAATGCTCCGTGACCAGGCGATAGACCCGCGGATCGGGCTTGAACACCTTCACGGCATCGACGCTCAGCAGCGCGTTGAAGCAGTCGGCGAGACCCGTGTTGCGCACCACGGCTTCGAGCATCTCCGGGTTGCCGTTGGAGAGGATCGCGAGCGGCATCTCGGCGGCGCGCAGCGCATCGAGCGTCGAGCGTATCTCGGGGAAGGGATCGAGGACGAGATAGGCCTGCAGCAGCTTCTCGTGCAGGGCGCCCTCGCGCGGCAGGTCGCAGGCCTGCAGGCAGTGGGACAGCGCCTCGCCGGTGACCTGCCAGAACGGCGCGTACTTTCCCATCAGGCTGCGTACCCAGGTGTAGCCGATCTGCTTCTCGCGCCACATCTGCGCCAGGCGATCGGCCTGCGGGCCGATCTCGCCGCGATGACGCGCCACCGCCGAGTTGAAATCGAACAGCGTGCCGTAGGCGTCGAAGACGCAGACCTTGATGTTCTTCATCGCCTTGGCGCCGCCACCGCCCGGAAGGGACCGTTGAGCCGATCGCGATAGACCACCACCGCCTCCATCACGCGCTGCACATAGTTGCGCGTCTCGCGGAACGGGATCAGCTCGATCCAGTCGACCATGTCGATGGCGCCGTTGCGTGGATCGCCGATGCTCTCGAGCCAGCGCGCCGTGCGATTGGGTCCGGCGTTGTAGGCCGACAGCGCCAGCTCGTAGGAGCCGCCGAATCTCTCCAGCATGTCGGCGAGATACTGCGCGCCGAGCGACACGTTGTAGGCGGGATCGCTGGTCAGGCGGGCGACATCGAAGGGCTGCCTGGTCTTGGCTGCCATGGCGCGCGCCGTGCCAGGCATCAGCTGCATCAGTCCCAGCGCCCCGGCCGAGGACGACACGCCGGTCTGGAAGCCGCTCTCCTGCCGCGTCAGGCCCAGCACCAGCGCGCGTTCGATCGAGCCGGCATTGCCCAGATCGACCACCGGATAGGCTGCCTCGTATAGCGCCACGCCGCTTTCGACCGCGCGGCGCGAGATCGACACGGCGACGTCGGGCCGGCCCGCTTCGATGGCGAAGGCCGCGCTCAGCGCCAGCTCGCCGGCGCTCTGGGCGATGCGCCCGACGCGCAGCAGGAAGGGACGCGCGCGCTCGTCCTCGCCGACCTGCGCCAGCCAGCGCGCGAGCGTGACGATCTCGCGCTTCTCGATGCCGTCGCGCTCGGCCGGCGTGGCCTCGGGATCGCTCGGCATCAGGGGGGCGCGATTGGGCAGCCGCTTGGCCGCCAGCTGGCCGTAATAGGTCTGGCCATGCTGCGCCGCGCGCTCGTAGGCGCCGGCGGCCTCGAGCGGGCGCTTCTTCGCCTCGTGCGCGCGACCCAGCCAGTAAGCGGCCCGGCTCTTGGAGATCGGCGTCGAGACGCCGTCGTCGAGCGTCTTGAAGTGCCTGAGCGCGTCGTCGGGCCGCTTCAGCCAGCGCAGCGCGATCCAGCCGGCGAGGAACTCGGCCTCGGCGAAGCCCGCGCCGCGCTTGAGGCCATGGCCGACGGCGAGCTTGTAGGCCTCCGCGGCGCGGCCGGCCTGCAGCGACTCGCGCACATGATATTGGCGCTCGACCCACCAATCCTCGTCCTGCTGCACCGAGGGATTGAGGGTCAGCAGCAATTGCCGCGCGCCGGCCTGATCGTTGGTCCGGCGCAGCCAGCGCAGGCGCTCGAACATCAGACGGTGGTCGACCTGGCGGTCGGCGGGCACGACGCGCAGCATGGCCGTCACCTCGGGCGCACGCGTGGCCATCGCCAGGCGGGCCTCGGCGACCGCCATGTCGGGCGGCGACAGGCGCGGCAGCAGCTCGCGCGCCACCTTGTCGCGGCCCTCGCGCATCAGCCGGTCGAAGCGCGCGAAATGGTCCGATGGCCGCAGATGCGCGCCATAGTGGGCCAGGAATGCGGCCTCGTCCTGCTGGCGGAAGGTGGCGTTGTGCCAGCTCTCGCGCGCCACGTTGGCGATTTCCTTCGGCGCCGCGGCCTCGATGGCTTCGATGCGCCGCATGTGGCCAGCGCTGGTCAGCGGCGGGAAATCCTTGAAGAACGCCACGATCTCGGCCGGCGGCGTGTCGCCGTCGAGCCGGTCCTCGGCCTGGCGGCGGATCGGCGCATCGTCGGGCCAGTCCGGGTTGGCGCGCAGGAAGGCGGCGGCCGCGGCGAAGCCGTCGGTGCTGCGCGGATGGCGCAGGATCGCCCATTCGACGTACTTCACGATCAGCGCGTTGCCCATCGCGCGCGCGTGCTCGCGCGCGTCGGTCAGCCGCGTCTCGTCGAGCGCTTTGAGGATCGCGGCGAAGCCGGCGGCGGTCTCCGCCGGCAACGGCCGCGCCTGACCCACCAGCTGCGCCACGGCGTCGGCGTTGCGCGGCGCCATCGTCGTCGTGGGTCCGGCAGGCTTTAGCGGACCGCCGGGAATCGCTCCGCCCTGCGGCGGCTCGCCCGCAGCAGGCTGGGTGGTGATGACGCGGGGTCCGCCAGGCGGCACCGCGCCGGGTGCCTGCGGGCTTGCGCCGCCGTCGCGCTGGGGGGCGCCACGGTAGACCGTGACGCCGCCATCGTTCTGCGCGTGCGCCGGCAAAGCCAGCAGGCTGGCCGCAATCAGCACACGCGCGTTCAGTCGTGCATTCATCGAATGGCCCGAGCCGGAGGGGAAGGTCGGGATACCCGCAGAACCTAGCGGTCGACGGCCCCCTCGGCAATCTTGGGGATCATATCGCTTCGCTGCCGGCCTTGCCTTGCCGCGATGTGGCACGGGGGTTAAGGTCGGCAAAAGCCCGGAGGGAAGCCCATGTTCAGCGGTTCGCTTGTCGCGCTCATCACCCCGTTCAAGGGCGGCAAGGTCGATGAGAAAGGCTTCGAGAACTTCGTCAAATGGCAGATCGAGGAGGGCACGGACGGCCTGGTGCCGTGCGGCACCACCGGCGAGTCGCCGACGCTCGACTACGACGAGCACAAGCGGGTGATCGACATCTGCGTGCAGACGGCCAAGGGCACCGGCGTGCCGGTCATCGCCGGCACCGGCTCGAACTCCACGGCCGAGGCGATCGAGCTCACCCGACATGCCAAGAAGGTCGGCGCCGAGGCCGCCATGCTGGTCGTGCCGTACTACAACAAGCCGACCCAGGAGGGGCTGTACCAGCACTTCAAGACGGTGGCCGAGGCGGTCGACATCCCGATCGTCCTCTACAACGTGCCACCGCGCACCGGCGGCGACATGCAGGTCGACACGGTGATCCGCCTGTCCAAGGTCAAGGGCATCGTCGGCATCAAGGACGCCAGCTACGACATGGCGCGCCCGACGCTCACCCGCATCAAGACCGGCAAGGAATTCTGCCAGCTCTCGGGCGAGGACGCGAGCGCGCTGGGCTTCCTGGTGCAGAGCGGCGACGGCTGTATCTCGGTGACCGCCAACGTGGCGCCGCGCCTGCTCGGGCAGATGCACGACGCCTGGAAGGCGCGCGAGATCGAGAAGGCGATCGAGATCAACGAGCGGCTGATGCCGCTGCACAAGGCGCTGTTCGTCGAGACCAGCCCGGCGCCGGTGAAGTACGGCGCCGAGCTGCTGGGCAAGTGCTCGGCCGAGCTGCGCCTGCCGCTGGTGGAATGCGGCGAGAACACCAAGAAACAGGTGCGTGACGCCATGGTGTTCGCCGGCCTGCTGAACTAGATATCACCCTTACCTTCCCCCGGAGGGGGAAGGTGCCCGAAGGGCGGATGGGGGATGCCGAAGACGGACTCCTGCGTTCGTGTTCGGCATCCCCCATCCGTCAGCGCTTCGCGCTGCCACCTTCCCCCTCCGGGGGAAGGTAGAGATATGTGAAGTCATGGCACGCCCCGCCCGTCCCGAAGACCGCATGGCCGCGCAGAACCGCAAGGCCCTGCACAACTACTTCATCGAGGAGCGCCTCGAGGCCGGCATCCAGCTCACCGGCACCGAGGTCAAGTCGCTGCGCGGCGGTCGCAGCCAGATCGTTGAGTCCTATGCGGCTGTGCAGAAGGGCGACCTCTACCTGGTCAACGCCTACATCCCCGAGTACTTGCAAGGCAATCGCAACAACCACGAGCCGCGCCGGCCACGCCGCCTGCTGCTGCATCGCCGGCAGATCAGCCGGCTGATCGGTGCCATCCAGCGCGAGGGTTACACGGTGGTGCCGCTGTCGGTGTACTTCAACGCGCGCGGCCTGGCGAAGGTCGAGCTCGGCCTGGCCAAGGGCAAGAAGGAGCACGACAAGCGCGCCACCGCGGCCAAGCGCGACTGGCAGCGTCAGAAGCAGCGGCTCCTGAGGGCGCGATGATTCTTACCGAGACCCAGAGCCTGATCCGCGACACGGCGCGGCAATTCGCGCAGGAGCGCATCGCACCCTTCGCGCGGCAATGGGAGGCCGAGGGCGCCATTCCGCGCGACGTGCTGAGCGAGATGGGCCGCCTGGGCTTCATGGGCATGACCGTGCCGGAGCGCTGGGGCGGCGCCGGTGCCGACACCGTGTCCTACGTGCTGGCGCTGGAGGAGATCGCCGCCGCCGACGGCGCCGTCTCGACGGTCATGAGCGTCAACAACTCGCCGGACTGCGCGGCGCTGATGGGCTACGCCAGCGACGCGCAGAAGGAACGCTGGCTGAAGCCGCTGGCGAAGGGCGAGATGCTGGGCGCCTTCTGCCTCACCGAGCCGCAGGCGGGCTCCGACGCTTCGAACCTGCGGACAAAGGCGATACGGCGCGGCGACCATTACGTGCTCGACGGCGTGAAGCAGTTCATCACCTCGGGCCGCACTGCCGACATGGCGCTGGTTTTTGCCGTCACCGATGCCGCGGCCAACAAGCGCGGCATCTCCTGCTTCATCGTGCCGACCAAGACCAAGGGCTACCGCGTCGCGTCGGTGGAGAAGAAGCTGGGGCAGCGCGCGTCGGATACCTGCCAGATCGCCTTCGAAGGCTGCGAGGTCCCGGCCGGGAACCTGCTGGGCGACGAGGGCGAGGGCTATCGCATCGCGCTGGCCAATCTGGAAGCCGGCCGCCTGGGCATCGCCGCGCAATCCGTCGGCATGGCGCGCGCCGCCTTCGAGGCGGCACGCGCCTATGCCGGCGAGCGACGCGCCTTCGGCACTGCCATCGTCAACCACCAGGCGGTGCAGTTTCGGCTCGCCGACATGGCGACGCAGATCGCCGCGGCGCGCCAGCTGCTGCACCACGCCGCCGCCCTGCGCGACGCCGGCGTGCCCTGCCTTACCGAAGCCGCAATGGCCAAGCTCTTCGCCTCGGAAATGGCGGAGACGGTGTGCTCGGCGGCGATCCAGGTCCATGGCGGCTACGGCTACGTCCAGGACTACATCGTCGAGAAGATCTGGCGCGACGTGCGTGTGGCGCAGATCTACGAAGGTACCAGCGACGTCCAGCGGCTGCTGATCGGTCGCGCGCTGCCTTCCATCTGAGTGTCTCCTGGAGCGCCGGCGTTCCGCCGACGCTCCAGGGCTGCGACTTGGCGGTCCTTGTGACGCGCCGCCGCGTGCTATAGTCACGCCTCATCCCATGCGGCTTGTCTCGCTCCTCATTCTTGCTTCGCTCTCGCTGTCGGCGCAGCCCGCCTCGGCGCAGCAATCGTCGGGCGAGCCGCAGCGGTTGCGCATGCGGATGCAGACCGCCTTCGACCCGGGGCTCTCGGTGCTGGGCGAGGGCGCGCGGCACTTCGTCGACTCGGTCAAGGCGTCGTCCAACGGCGCGCTGAGCTTCAAGATCGTCGAGGCCGGCGGTCGCGTGCCCAGCGCCAAGCTCCTCGAGGCGGTGGTCGACGGCGAGCTCGACGCGGCATTCACCTGGACCGGCCATGCCGCGGCCAAGGTCCCGGCGCTCAATCTCTTCGCTTCGGTGCCCTTCGGACCCAGTGCGGAGGAGTATATCGGCTGGATGTTCGACGGCGGCGGCGAGGCGCTGCACCGCGAGCTCTACGGGCGGCTTGGCGTGCACGCCATGATGTGTGGTGTCATGGGGCCGGAGGCGGGCGGCTGGTTCCGCAACGAGATCACCGCCGTTGCCGACCTCAAGGGGTTGCGCCTGCGCTTCACCGGCCTCGCCGCCGAGGTGCTGGAGCGCTTCGGCGCTGATATCGTCGGCGTGCCGACGGGCGAGGTCTATCACAAGCTGCAGTCGGGCAAGCTCGACGGTGCGGAATTCTCGATGCCCTCGGTCGACCGCGCGCTGGGCCTCGAGAAGCTCGGCATGCTCTACTACTTCCCCGGCTGGCATCAGCCGGCCTCGCTGATCGACTTCTACATGCGCAAGGACAGATGGGGCGCGCTGGGTCGCGAACAGCGCGCGCAGATCGAGCTGGCCTGCCGGTCGACGGTGCTGTTCACCATGGCGCGCGCGCCGGCCGAGCAGGCCAAGGCACTGGCCTATTTCCGCAAGCAGGGCATCTCGCTGCGCTTCTGGGCGCCCTCGACCCTGGAATCGTTCCGCGAAACCTCAGCCGACGTCATGCGCGAGCACGCCGAGAGGGACACCGATTTCCGCCGCGTCTGGGAGCACATGCGCCAGTACCTCGACGGCCCGCGCGCCTGGCAGCGCCTGTCGCGGCCATAGGCTGCGGGACTGCATTCCACCGGTACCGATTTCATCGTCTTCGCCGCCGCCACTGTGCGGGTCGGACCGATGGGGCCCGGGTCTGCGGGGCAGGTCCAGCCGACGCGGGAACAGCTCGCCGCCGACGGTCTGGGCCATGGTTCGAAGGAGCGTCTCCATCGCGGAATCGAGGATCGCACGCGGTCTGGAGCCGCTCATCGCGTTCACTGATCAGGCGGTCGCGCACCATGCTGAGTCGCACGCCTGACAGCTTGCGCAGGCCGGCCAAACGGCCGACTATCGCCCCCTGTACGCCACGTCCGCCGCGTCTGGATGCGCGGGCGCAGGCTCTTGGCCATCGGGGGTCGCGACGCGTCCCGGGTCATTGCCGAGACGGTACGCGCCAACCCTGAACTCGGGTGAAGGGAGGAACGCGATGTTCGTGTCCGACATCCTCGCACACAAGGGGGACCGCGTGATCTCGGTCGCGCCCGACGACAGCCTTGCGGCCGCCGTCGCCACGCTGGCGGCGCGCCGCATCGGCGCCGTGCTTGTGCTCGACGCCGGTGAAGCGATCGTCGGCATCCTGTCAGAGCGCGACGTGCTGCACGCCATGGCGCGCGATGGCGCGATGGCGCTCAGCCGCAAGGTTTCCGAGGTAATGACCGGAACGGTCGTCACATGCGACCCCGACGCCTCGATCGAGCTCGTCATGGAGATCATGACCGAGCGGCGGTTCCGCCACCTGCCGGTGCTTCGTCAGGGCCGGTTGTGCGGCATGATCTCGATCGGCGACGTCGTGCGGCTGCGGCTCGAGGAGCAGCGTCGCGAGGCCGACGCGCTGCGCGAATACATTACTGCCGCCTGAGGCGAGCGGGCGGGCTCGGACGCGGGGCGTGCCATCGCTGGACGGCGCGTCTGCGCGGGTGCGTTGTGGCGCTTGCGTGCTGTGAACAATACATATTTCGCTCAGTCGTTTGTGCAATTCGGCTCCCCAATGTCATCGTGTGAAGGCTGATTCCGGTGAGAATCGAGGCAGAATCCCAGTGGACATTGACGATGATTCGTTGATATTTTTCAGTCCGTTACAGATAAAATGTCACTGCATGTGATAATTTCTCGTTAGTTCGTTATATTGATGTTAATTCTTCGCAAGGCGTGATAATATATTAACTAGGCTGGATAGAAGGGGTGGGCTGGCGTCTGTCCCTCAGTGTGTTCGGGGATGCTGAAGATCAACCTTCTTGGCGGCTGCCGCCTCCTCGCGTCAGACGGTACCGATGTGACGCCTCGTGCGCGCAAGACGCGCGGCATGGTGGCGTTCCTGGCGCTTGCGCCGGGCGGCTCGGCGACGCGCGAAAAGCTCGCGGGATTGCTGTGGAGCGATCGCCAGGAGGAGCAGGCGCGCGGCAGCCTGCGCCAGAGCGTGACCGAGCTGCGGGCCGCCTTCCGTGGCCGTGACGAGGAGGCGCTGCAGGTCGACCGCGACGCCCTGCATATCCGTCTCGACAAGGTCTGGATCGACGCGCGCGAGCTCGAGCGTCTGGCCGTCGGCACGCCCGAGGATCGCCGCCAGGTGATTGCGCTCTATGGCGGCGACCTGCTGGCCGATATCGGTTCGATCGGCGGGCCATTCGACGACTGGTTGTATTCGGAACGTGCCTTCCGGCGCGATACGGCGCTCAACGCCATGGCCTCGCTGCTGCGCGAGCGGCTTGGCGCCGGCGACGTGTCGGACGCCGAGTCGGTCGCCCGGGCGGTGCTGACCATTGATCCCGCGCATGAGGAAGCGCATCGCGCGGTGATGGAATCGTATGCGCGCCGCGGCGACAAGTCCTCGGCGCTGCGCCAGTTCCAGATCGCCACCGAAACGCTCAAGCGCGTGCTCGACGCCAAGCCGGGGCCGGCGACGGTCACGCTCTATGAGCGCATCAAGGGCGACCGGCTGACCGGCGAAAGCGGTGGACCGGCGGCGTCCGGCGCGGATGATCTGCTGCAGGACGACGCGCACGCCGTGCAATTGTCGGTTGCCGTGCTGCCGTTCCGCAACATCGGCGGCGATCCGACCCAGGACTACCTTGGCGACGGCCTCGCCGACGAGATCGTCGATGGTCTGTCGCGCTTCCGCTGGCTGTCGGTGATCGCCTCGGGCTCGACCGGGATGTACCGCGGCATCGACGCCGACCCGCGCGATGTCGGCCGGCGCCTGAACGTGCGCTACGCCGTCGAGGGCGCGGTGCGGCGCAGCGCCGAGCGCGTGCGCATCGCGGTGCGCCTGGTCGATTGCGACGACGGCCGTACGGTCTGGTCGGACATGCGCGTGGCGTCCTTCGCCGAGGTCTTCGAGCTCGAGAACGAGATCGTGCGGGAAATCGTCGGTCAGCTCGACCCCAAGTTGCTGCAGGCCGAGATCGATCGCGCGCGCCGTCGGCCACCGGAGAATCGCAACGCCTACGACAACGTGCTGCGCGCCGTGCCGCTGCTGTACCAGGCGAACGGCGAATCGTTCCGCATGGCCGGCGAGTTCCTGCGCCGCGCCCTGGTGCTCGATCCGGAGTATGCCCGCGCGCATGCCTGGATGGCCTTCATGCACGTCTTCGAGATCGGCGAGGGCTGGGCCAAGGACAAGCAGGCGGCGATCGAAGGGGCCGAGCGTCACGCCCGTCTCGCGGTCGAGTGCGACCCCGATGATGCGATGGCGTTGTCTTTCGCCGGGCATGTCGAGGTCTTCGTCCACCGCAACTATGAGGCGGCCGAGCGGCTGCACAACCGCTCCCTGGCGATCAACCCGAATTTCGGCTGGGGCTGGGCCTTCGCCGCCTTGCTCTGCAGCTATCGCGGGCGCCCGGAGGAGGCCTTCGAGCGCCTGGAGCGCTATCGCCGCCTCTGCCCGTTCGACCCCTTTGTGTATTTCTGGGAGACGGTCAACGTCATCTCCCTGGCGGTTGCCCGGCGCTACGAGGACGTCGTCACCGCGGCGCAACCGATCCTGGTGGATCGGCCGAATTTCGCCGCCGTTCTGCAGCCGCTGATTGTTGCCTTGGGCCATTTGGGCCGTCCGGAGGAGGCCAAACCCTATGTCGAGCGGCTGCGGGCGCAGCAGCACCAGTTGACCATTGCCGCCTATCGCAAGAACTACCCGCTCGAGCGTGAGGAAGACCTGATTCACTACCTCGAAGGGCTGCGAAGGGCCGGGATACCCGAAGAATGACGCATTGACGATGCTTTGACGCAACTAGCGCCCTGATTTGACGATGAAAACACAACGTTGAACGAGGATGGGTCTGGGCGAAGAGGTCCCATGCGCCGGGGGGTGTGTGGACGAGCCTTCTTCAGGCACCAGCACTGATGAGGAGAGTCCGATGATCGCTGTGATGATGGGCGGCATGTCGCCGCTGTTTATCGAGGAAGTGGAAGTCGAGCTGGGTGGCATGTCGCCCCTGTTCGGCGAGGCCGTCGAGGTCGAGATGGGTGGCATGTCGCCGCTCTTCGTCCAGATGGGTGGCATGTCGCCGCTCTTCGTGGAGACCGTCGAGGTCGAGATGGGCGGCATGTCGCCGCTTTTCATCTGATACATCTGGTAGTGTGAAGCGCAGCTGAAGTACCGCTACTGGTAGGAGCGGTGCGGCGCTGGAAGCTCCACACGACCGAATGGTAGGGTTAGGGCGAGGGCAGCCTTCGGGCTGACTCGCCTTTTCTCTTTTTGGGGCGCTGCATAGAGGTGGGGTGATGGCGACCGACAAGCCGGCGATTCCCGAGAAGCTGATGACCTTCTATCGCTTCATTCCCACGGCCCGGAAGCCGATCCGCGCCGACGCCTCCGCCGGGGGAACCATTCCGACGCGCTCCTTCCGTTACTGCGAACCGATCCGCACGGCGTCATCCTTCGGCTGGTACTTCTTCCCGCCAATGGATTTCGGCCTGCTCTGGGACGGCGCAGACGTGCTCTGGAGCCATGCCGGCCAGCCCGAGTGGAAGCCTCTGTCGCGCCAGCATTTCCCCAATTTTGCCAAGCACTTCGATGAGAAGGCGCCGGCCGACTGCAAGGGCTACGCGGTGCCCTTCCTGGGCGCGATGCCCGAACCCGGCATCGTCAACATCTGGAGCGGCTGGGTGGGCCGCTCGGCACCGGGCTGGAACACGCTGATTCGCCCCGTGGCCAACCTGCCGCAGCCTGGTGGCTGGGAGAACTACGAGGGCGTGGTCGAGACAGACCGTTGGTTTGGCCCGCTTTTCGTCAACATCCGGCTGCGCCGCACCGGCGTGCCGATCCTCGTGAAGCGCGAATTGCCGCTATTCCAGGCCCAGCCGCTGCCACGCTGGCTGTTCTCCGACAAGCTGCTGAGCGCCTTCGACACCGTCGGCAGCCTCGACGATCTGACCGACGCCGACTGGCAGGACTACCGCGACACGGTGGTGATTCCGCAGAGCAAGGTGAACCGCAAGCTCGGCGAGTATGCCAAGCGCACCCGAAAACGCGGAAAAAGCGACGGAGAATCAGGCACCGGTCAGCCTGAGGAGTGAACGACTCGGGTTCTCCACAGGTCTCTCGAGGATATCCACACACGCGGGGATTTTGGAAAGGTTCATTCTGAACCGAATTTTTTTGTGAGTCGTTAGAACGCCGCAAAAGCCCCCGCAAACGATGCTTTGACGAATACTGCGTGTCCAGTGATGAATCCCCGGACTCGCGAAAGTAGAACGACCCAGAGGCTGCTTGGTCGCCGCGCACCGCCGGGCTAGTTTCCGCCCCGGTTTTTCATTCGCCGGGTCCTTCCGATGTCCGTCCTGCGCTCGCAAATCGACGTCCGTTCAGCGTCGTACAAGGCCAATCGCGAGGCCATGCTGGCCCAGGTCGCAGACCTCCGGGCCAAGGTCGATGCCGCGCGGATGGGCGGTGGGGCCGAATCCCGCGACCGTCACGTGAAGCGCGGCAAGCTCCTGCCACGTGAGCGAGTCCGCACCCTGCTGGATCCCGGGGCGCCGTTCCTGGAACTGTCCCAGCTGGCCGCCCACGGCATGTACGACGATCGGGCGCCTTCGGCCGGGGTGATCACCGGCATTGGCCGGGTGTCGGGCATTGAATGCGTCGTGGTCTGCAACGACGCCACGGTGCAGGGCGGCACCTACTACCCGATGACCGTCACCAAGCACCTCAGGGCCCAGGAAATCGCCCTGGAGAACCGTCTGCCCTGCATCTACCTGGTCGATTCCGGCGGGGCGAACCTGCCCAACCAGTCCGGGGTGTTCCCCGACAAGACGCATTTCGGCCGGATCTTCTACAACCAGGCCAATATGAGCGCGCTCGGCATCCCCCAGATCGCCGTGGTCATGGGCTCCTGCACCGCCGGCGGCGCCTACGTGCCGGCGATGAGCGACGAGACGGTGATCGTGCGCAAGCAGGGCACGATCTTCCTCGGCGGCCCGCCGCTGGTGAAGGCCGCGATCGGCGAGGTGGTCAGCGCCGAGGAGCTGGGCGGCGCCGACGTCCATGCCCGCCAGTCCGGCGTCGCCGACCACTATGCGCTCAACGACAGCCATGCCCTGGGCATCGCCCGGCGCATCGTCGCCAACCTCAACTGGCGCAAGAGCCCGCCGGCGCTGCTCCAGGAGCCGCGCGACCCACTCTATCCGGCCGACGAGCTCTACGGCGTGATCCCGACCGACACCCGCATCCCTTACGACGTGCGGGAGGTGATTGCGCGCCTGGTCGACGGCAGCGAGCTCGACGAGTTCAAGGCGCTCTACGGCACCACCATCGTCACCGGCTTCGCGCGCATCATGGGCTATCCGGTCGGCATCCTTGGCAACAACGGCATCCTGTTCAACGAATCGGCGCTGAAGGCGGCGCACTTCATCGAGCTGTGCGGCCAGCGCGGCATCCCGCTGCTCTTCCTGCAGAACATCGTCGGCTTCATGGTCGGCAAGAAGTATGAGGCCGGCGGCATCGCCAAGGACGGCGCCAAGCTGGTGACCGCGGTGGCCACGGCGCGTGTGCCGAAATTCACTCTGATCGTCGGCGGTAGCTATGGCGCCGGCAATTACGGCATGTGCGGCCGCGCCTACGGCCCGCGCTTCCTGTGGATGTGGCCCTCGGGCCGCATCTCGGTGATGGGCGGCGAGCAGGCGGCCTCGGTGCTGGCCACCGTGCGGCGCGATAACATCGAGGCCAGGGGCGGCGCCTGGAGCGCCGAGGAGGAGGCCGCCTTCAAGGCGCCGATCCGCCAGCAGCTCGAGGACGAATCGCACCCGTACTTCGCCTCGGCAAGGCTGTGGGACGACGGCATCCTCGATCCCGTCGACACGCGCATGGCGCTGGGGCTTGGCCTGTCGGCGTCGATGAATGCGCCGATCGCGGAACCCAAGTGGGGCGTGTTCCGGATGTGATGGAGGGCGCCATGTCGAACGCCGTTCTCCTCTCCGTCGCCGACCAGGTCGCCACCGTCACGCTCAACCGCGTGCGCGCACACAATTCCTTCGACCTCCCGACCTGCGACACCTTTCTTTCGACGCTCGACGGCGTGGCGCGCGACGCGAACGTGCGCGTCGTGGTGATCGCCGCCAACGGCCCGTCCTTCTCGGCTGGCGGCGATTTCAACTGGGTGCTGACATGGCCCGGCCAGACGCCGGAGCAGAACAAGCAGGGCGCGCTGGCGATGACCCGCGTCGTGCAGGCGGTCTACGACCTGCCCAAGCCCTCGATCGCCGCCGTGCAGGGCGCCGCGGTCGGCGGCGGCATCGGCGTCATGCTGGCCTGCGACTACGTCGTCGCCTCCGACCGCGCGCGCTTCGGCCTGACCTCGGCCCGCAACGGCCTGCTCGCGGGTATCGCGATCCCCGTGCTGATCCAGGCGGTCGGTCCGCGCCGCGCTCGCCAGCTCTTGATGCATGGCGGCATGTTCGACGTCGCCGAAGCCCAGCGCATCGGCATGGTCGATCGCATCGCCACGCCCGAGACTCTCGAAGCCGAGACGTTGAAGCTCGCGGGCGAGCTGAAGCTCGGCGCGCCCACGGTACAGTCGCTGATCAAGCGCCTGATCACCGTGATCGATGCGGCGCCCAACGACACCGACATGGTCGAGATGATCGCCAGCAACGTCGCCGAGCAATGCCTGACGCCCGACGCGGACGAGGGCATGTCGGCCTTCCTCGCCAAGCGCAAGCCGGGCTGGGTCCGGACATGATGCGTCCAAGCTTGCTCCTTTCCGCGGCCCTCGCTGTTCTTGCCAACTGTGGAACACAGGCTTGGGCGCAGCCGACTCTTGAAGAAGTTTGGAAACGCATCTCAATCGACATGTCATACGGCATGTCGTTCACGGGAATCCGCTCCGAATGGGCGAGACTATGCGGCAGACCAGATCACTTCATAAAGGTTCGCGAAGCCGCTGCGGCAGCCATGGACCTGTGCTCGAAGGCGGATCCACTCTACGCGAAGTTGCGGCACCAGCCGGCACGCTTCTTTGATCAGGGCGTCGAAGAGGTTCGGCTGGAAGCAACTGCGGTGGGGCGGGATGATTGTTGTAGTGGGCGGAGCTATGCATGCAGTTTCGGCATGAAGACGATCGGCGAAACTGTGTACTTCGATCTTGAGCTCAGCACGACTTCGATACCGGCGCTCTCGACACGAATTGCCCGAAGCTATTGTCCGGAACACAAGGATCTCAAGTGATGTTCTCCAAGATCCTCATCGCCAATCGTGGCGAGATCGCCTGCCGGGTGATCAAGACTGCACGCGCCATGGGCGTGAAGACGGTCGCCGTGTACTCCGACGCCGATCGCGGCGCGCGGCACGTCGCGCTGGCCGACGAGGCGGTGCATATCGGCGCGGCGCCGGCGCGCGAGAGCTATCTCGTGATCGACAAGCTGATCGAGGCGGCCAAGCGCACGGGAGCGGAGGGCATCCATCCCGGCTATGGCTTCCTCAGCGAGAACGCGGCCTTCGCCGATGCCTGCGCCGCCGCCGGCATCGTCTTCATCGGCCCGCCCGCTTCGGCGATCCGCGCCATGGGCTCGAAGAGCGAAGCCAAGAAGCTGATGGAAACCGCAAAGGTGCCGCTGGTGCCGGGCTATCACGGCGACGACCAGTCGCCCGAGCTGCTGGCCGGCGAAGCCGAGCGCATCGGCTTCCCGGTGCTGATCAAGGCGGCGGCCGGTGGCGGCGGCAAGGGCATGCGTCCGGTGCTGAAGGCCGAGCAGTTCGCCGAGGCGCTGGCCGGCGCCAAGCGCGAGGCCAAGGCGGCCTTCGCCGACGACCACGTGCTGCTCGAGAGATACCTCGAGCGGCCGCGCCATATCGAGATCCAGGTCTTCGCCGACGATCGCGGCAACTGCGTCTATCTCTTCGAGCGCGACTGCTCGATCCAGCGGCGCCATCAGAAGGTGATCGAGGAGGCGCCGGCGCCGGGCATGGACCCGTCGCATCGCCGCGCCATGGGCGAAGCTGCCGTCGCCGCCGCGCGGGCCATCGGCTATGTCGGCGCCGGCACGGTCGAGTTCATCGTCGACCAGTCCGGCGAGTTCTACTTCATGGAGATGAACACCCGCCTGCAGGTCGAGCATCCCGTGACCGAGATGATCACCGGGCAGGATCTCGTCGAATGGCAGCTGCGGGTCGCCACGGGCGCCAGGCTGCCGCTGACGCAGGAGCAGCTCGCGATCCACGGCCACAGCTTCGAGGTCCGCCTCTACGCCGAGGATCCCGCGCGCGGCTTCCTGCCTTCGGTCGGCAGGCTCAGGCATCTCGCGCTGCCGCGGGAGCGCGAGGGCTTCCGCGTCGACACCGGCGTGCGGCCGGGCGACGAGGTGACGATGAACTACGATCCGATGATCGCCAAGATCATCGTGCACGGCGAGACGCGCGACGCCGCCCTGCGCCGCCTGCGCGTGGCGCTGAGCGAGACCGAGGTTGTCGGCGTGCGCACCAACGCCGCGCTGCTGGCGCGTATCGCCCAGCACCACGCGTTCGCCGCCGGCGAGGTCGATACCGGCTTCATCGAGCGTTATCGCGCGGCGCTGCTGCCCAAGTCCGCGTCGCTTTCTGATCGCGCGCTGGCCCTGGCGGCGCTGGCGCGGCTGGAGGAGATCGCGCGCGACGCGGCCGGCATGGCGCAGGCCTCCAACGATCGCCATTCGCCCTGGTTCGGCGTGCGCGGCTGGCGGCCCAACGGCGAGGGCCATGACGATCTGCGCTGGCGTGAGGGCGAGACCGACATCGTCGTGACCGCGCGCTATCCGCGCGAGGGCGGCTACGTGCTGGCGCTGCCGGGCGGCGAGCTGCGCGCGACGGCGAGCCGAGACGGCGAGGGACGCCTGCACGCCGAGATCGGCGGCGACACGCTGATCGGCCGCGTCGTGACCGCGACCGCCAACGACGGCGGCGTCGACGACGTCGTCTTCGTCGATGGCGACATGCGCACCCTGCGCCGCGTCGAGCCGCGCGACGTGTCGCTGGCCGATTCCGACGCCGCCGGCGACGGCTCGGTGAAGTCGCCGCTGCCGGGCAAGATCATCGACGTGAAGGTGAAGGAGGGCGCCTCGGTGTCGCGCGGCGACGCGCTCATGGTGCTCGAGGCGATGAAGATGGAGCACACGCTGACCGCGCCGGCCGACGGCAAGGTCAAGCGCGTGATCTACAATGTCGGCGATCAGGTCGCCGAAGGCGTCGACCTGATCGAGTTCGAGGCGTCGTAGGGCATGCAGGCGATCCAGACGAGCGATCTAAGCTCGATCGACAGCTACCGGCCCGTCGATCTGCCCATGCCTGTTCCAGCACTCGGCGAGGTGCGGATCAAAGTGGCGGCGTGTGGCGTGGGCTACGTCGACGCGCTGGTGGCTTTGGGTCGCTACCAGGTGAAGCCGACGCTGCCGCATGTGCCTGGCGGCGAGGTGGCCGGCTGGGTCGATGCCGTCGGTGACGGTGTCGATGGCCTCGCAGTGGGCAGCCGCGTGCTGGCGCAGGCAAGCGGCGGGTTTGCCCAGTTTGCGCTGGCGCCGGCCGCTTCCATCCGCGGTCTGCCCGACCGGATGGACATGGCGCAGGCCGCCGGCTTTCGGGTCAACTATGTCACCGCGTTGCACGCGTTGCGCGACCGCGCGCAGCTGAAGCAAGGCGAAACCCTGCTGGTGATCGGCGCGGCCGGCGGCACCGGACTGGCGGCGGTGCAGGTCGGCAAGGTGCTGGGCGCACGCGTGATCGGCGTCGCATCCACCGATGTCAAGCGCGCGGCGGTTCAGCGTCATGGCGCCGACGCCACGCTCGATCGCGAGCCCGACGGATGGCGCGAGCGGCTGAAGGCGATCGCGCCTGACGGGATCGACGTTGTCTTCGACCCGGTGAGCGGGCCGCTGCTGCAACCGGCCTTCCGCTCGTTACGCTGGGGTGGTCGGCACCTGGTGATCGGCTTTGCCTCGGGCAGCATCCCGGCATTGCCGGTGAACCTGCCGCTGCTCAAGGGGGCGGCGCTGATCGGCGTCGACTACCGCCAGTTCGCGGCAGTTTACGAAGCGGCGCATGCCGGGCGCGAGCTCGGCGAGCTGCTCGACTGGGTCGGTGACGGCAGGCTCGATCCTCCGGTCGGGCGTGTTTTCGGCTTCCACCAGCATCGCGACGCGCTCGCCTTCGCGCTCAGCGGCGAGGGCATCGGCAAGACGATCTTCGAGGTGGCCGCGTCCTGAGAGGCAGGAACCCCTGCATTCCCGTGTCGTTGCCGGGATGACCCCCGCGCTTCCCGAAGGGATCGATCATGGTCCTGCGCATTGCCACCGCCGTCGCGCTCGTGCTGACGGCACTGGCGCTCGCCCCGGCCGCTGCGCATCTGTTTTCACTGGCCAACAAGATCGACATGCCGCGCGATGAGTACTTTGTCGCCCAGGGCGTCTATCGGGGCTGGGCATGGCTGGGCGCGGTGCTGTTCGCCGCCGTCGGCGCCGACGTTGCGGCCGGCCTGATTGCAAGCGATCGGCGTCAGGATGGCCGCTTCGCGTTCGCCGCCGCTATTCTGCTCGCCCTCAGCGTCGCGATCTTCTTCGTCTGGACCTGGCCGACCAATCGCGCCACCGCGAACTGGACGATGATCCCCGACAACTGGAGAGCGCTGCGCGCTCAGTGGGAGTATTCGCACGCCGCCAGCGCGGCGGTGAACGCCGCCGCGCTGTGCGGCATCACGATCTTCGCCGTCACACGGCGGCCGACCGCCACGGCCTGACCAGCAGGGCTCCGGCGATCGCGCCGCCATAGGCCGCGGTGGCCAGCGCGATCGCGACGAAGATGCCCTCGAGTCCGAAGCTCAGCTTCTCGACTGCGAGCCAGCTGCCGACGGTCACGATCAGCACGCGCATGATGCCGGCGATGAACGGCACCGTCATGCGTCCCGCGCCCTGGCTGGCGAAGTTCAGTGCCAGGCCGAGCCCGAACAAGCCATAGAACGGTGCCACCCAGGTGATGTACGCGACGCTGGCCGCGATCACCGGCACATCGGCCGTGAACAGGCGCGACCACGCCTGTGGCAGCAGCGCAGCGCTCCATCCGATCGCGCCGGCCACGCCGAACGCGACCAGCCCGCCGAACCACGCCACGCGCACCGCGCGTGACCACGCCTTGGCACCGGCGGCGACGCCCACCATCGTCGTGAGGCCGGTGCCGATGCCGTAGGCCAGCGGCCCCACCATGTACTGCAGCCGCGCGCCGATTCCGTAGCCCGCCAATGCGGCCGGGCCAAAGCGGCCGACCAGTCCGGTCACCAGAATGACAGCGAGACTGTCCGTCAGGGTCGTCGCCGAGCCCGGCAGCCCGACGCGTAGAATCTCCCGGAACCGGCGAGCCTGCGGCGGCCCAGACAGATCCGGCGTGAAGCCCAACCGCCCACGCCAGAGCGCACGCGCCATCGGGACTGTGGTCAGTACGGCCGTGAGCAACGACGCGATTGCGAGCCCCGCGATGCCGAGACCGGACCAGTCACCGACGCCCAGCGACAGCGCCCCGGAGAAGGGGATGTAGATCAGCGAGCCCAGCAACCCGTAACGGGCGGGCGTCACCGCATCGCCGCCACCCCGCAGCATCGCCGACAGGAAGGCACCGATCCACACGACGACCGCGCCGCTGAACCAGACCTGGCTGAAGGCCAGCGCATGGTCGAGCGCCGGACCACTGCCGCCCATCAGCTGGTACACGGCCGGCGCGATCGTCCAGGCGAAGATGGCGAAGATCAGTGCGCAGACGAGAGCGAGAATCAATGCGTGCAGGGCCAGCGCCCGCGCATCGTCGAGGCGTCCGCCACCCAGCGCGCGTGCCATGGCTGCGGCGATGCCGCCGCCCATGCCACCGTTCGCCAGGTTGTGCGTCATCGCCATGAACGGGAAAACCAGCGCGAAGCCGGCCAGCGCCTCGGTACCCAGGCGGCTGACGAACCAGGTCTCGGCGATGCCGACAAGGATCTGCACCGCCATGATGCCGGTGGTCGGGCCGGCCAGACGCAGCAGGCTCGGCGCGATGGGCGCCGCCAGCAGGGGATGGGACAAGAGAGACTCCGGGGAAACAGCGCAGGACGCACCTGTCTTGGGCAGGCGGCGTAGACGGGTCGGGGTTTAGCGCTGATCCACGGACGTGTTCCTCGAAAGCGCCGGCACTATGGCGGCGCCCGCGGCAATTGGCAATCAGCCGGGCGTGAAGATGTTGCGCTTGCCGTCGCTGGAAAGCGTGCCCGGTCGGCCAAGCTGATCCCTGGTGATCATGTCCTGCAGCAGGGCCTGATCGTCGGGCGTATTGGCGACGAAGCGCGCGCCGTTCTCAAGGCGGCCGAAGACGATGCCGCGCTGCGGCGTCTCGCGATCGAATGTCACGGTGTAGGTCTCGATCTTCGCCGTGCCCGTGGGCGTGGTCTCGACGTGGACTCGGGGCAATGCATCGAGCTCGGCCTGGAACGTCCTGGGATCCTCGCGTGACCAGGTGCCCTCGGTCGGCGTCCTCGAGTAGATGCCGGCTGAGTGCTTGGTGACGTAGTTGCCGTTGGCGGTGACCATACCGAAGGCGCCCGGCCTGGCGCGCAGGCGCGTCGTCATCTCGGCGATGGAGTGGGTGACGTAGTTGTTGCCGGGGCCGCCGAAGAACGGCAGGCCACCGGTCACCGTCAGCCCGCGCGGATCGTCCTCGGCGAGCCCGATCTCACGGCAGCCGATCTCGACCGCCGAGGGGAAGCAACTGTAGAGGTCGAACAGGTCGATCTGCCCGATCGTGCGGCCGGCCATGTCGAGCGAGCGCGTGGCACAACCGCGGATCGCCGCCGAGCGATGCAGCGCGGTGCGCTCGCTGGTCACCCAGGTGTCGGTGCCGTCGGCGCAGCCATGCAGGAAGACCCAGCGATCGCCCGGTATGCCCAGCGCCCGGGCGTGGCCGACCGAGGTCATGACGATCGCCGCCGCCTGGTCGACCAGCGCGTTGGAGTTCATCAGGCGCGGATAGGGGAAGGCGATGAAGCGGTTCTCGGCATCGACGGTGGCGATCCGCTCGGCGCTGTAGCCCTCGCGCCGCGTCGCCAGCGGATTGGCTTTTGCCACCCGGGCGAAGCCCTCGAACAGCCGGCCCATCGACTTCATGTGGTCGGGCAGCGAGCGGCCGGCGGCGGCACGGATCGCATTCTCGATCAGCGGGTAGAAGTAGATGGCGGCGTTCAGCCCGTGGCGCTCTTCCTCCGGGCTGTAGCCCAGGCGGTCGTCGCCGATGCGCCTGGGCTCGCCGCCGGGTGACTCGTTCCAGTCCAGTGTCAGCTTCTCCCTGCGCCCGATGGCGTTGGTGCGCATCAGCTCGGCGCCAGCGACCAGCGCCGCGCGGATCTCGCCGCGGGTGATCTGCTCGGCGAACTTATTGACCATGTACTGGGGCATGTTGCCGCCGACATGGGCGTAATAGAGATCGCGCGCATTGGTGGCGCCGATGCGATTGGCGATGCTGCGCGGTGGGTTGTCCGAGCGGCCGAAGGGCGAGGAGAAGCGCGGGCTGTAGTCGGTGAAGAGCGGCAGCGCGACGATGGCATCGAGCATCGTGGCCAGCACCGCCGCGCCCTTGGCCGCGCGTGCATCGTCGAGGGCCAGCTGGGCGGCTTCAGCCATGAAGGCTGAGGGTGAGCGGGCGCTGGTCGGCCGCGAGGTCGTGTCGGTGATCTGGCCGCTGCCGACCAGGATCGGCGTGCTGTCCTCGACCCTGGCGAGATCGTCGCTGCTCATGGGCGTGTCCTCATGGGCGTGTCCTCCGTACCCTTTCTATAGCATCGCTGAGGCGCGCCCGGCCGCGCTTGACCCCGGTCCGTATCGCTCTACGATCCCGCCACCTTCCTTGCAGCCGCCGGAGCGCTCCATGCCCGTCATCAACCGCATCGCCGATTTCCACGACGAGATGACGGAATGGCGCCACGACATCCACAGCCACCCCGAGACCGCCTTCGAGGAGGTCCGCACCGCCGATGTCGTGGCCAGAAAGCTCGAATCCTGGGGCATCGAGGTGCATCGCGGCCTCGCCAAGACCGGCGTGATCGGCACCCTGCGCTCGGGCACCTCCGGCCGCTCGATCGGCCTGCGCGCCGACATGGACGCGCTCGACGTTCACGAGACCAACAAGTTCGGCCACGCCTCGACCATCCCCGGCAAGATGCACGCCTGCGGCCATGACGGGCATACCTGCATGCTGCTGGGCGCCGCCAAGTACCTCGCCGAGACGCGCAATTTCGACGGCACGGTGCACTTCATCTTCCAGCCGGCCGAGGAGAACGAGGGCGGTGGCCGCGTCATGGTCGAGGAGGGGCTGTTCGACAAGTTCCGCTGCGACGACGTCTACGGCATGCACAACATCCCCGGTATCCCGACCGGCCGCTTCGCCATCCGCCCCGGCCCGATGATGGCCGCCTACGACATCTTCGAGATCGTGGTGAAGGGCGTGGGCGCGCACGGCGCCATGCCGCATCACGGCATCGACCCAGTCGTCGTCGGCTCGCATATCGTGACGGCGCTGCAGTCGATCGTGGCGCGCAACGTCGATCCGATGGCGACGGCCGTGGTGTCGACGACGCAGATCCACGCCGGCGACACCTGGAACGTGATCCCGCAGGAATGCGTGCTGCGCGGCACGGTGCGCACCTTCCGCAAGGAGGTGCAGGACATGATCGAGCAGCGAATCGAGAGGATCGCGCGCAACGTCGCGCTGGGCCTGGGTGCCGAGGTCACCGGGTGGCGCTACGAGCGGCGCTATCCGGCCACGGTCAACAGCGAGGTCGAGACCGAGAAGGCGGCGCGCGCCGCCGCCGCGCTGGTCGGCGAGGCCAACGTCAACCGCAACCCGACGCCGGCGATGGGCTCGGAGGATTTCGCCTGGATGCTGCTGGCCCGGCCCGGCGCCTATATCTGGATCGGCAACGGCGACGGAGAAGGCAGCTGCATGGTCCACAACCCCGGCTACGACTTCAACGATGAGATCCTGCCGCTGGGTGCGTCGTACTGGGTGACCCTGGTCGAGCAGCAGTTGGCGAAGGAATCGCTGCGGCAGGCGGCGGAGTGACGTCCGTCACTCCGAGCGCAGCGAGGAATCTTTCAGGCTAAGGATCCCTCGCTGTGCTCGGGATGACAGCTTTGCAGCTAACGCCGCTCGGCGATCGCGCCGGCGGCGTAGTTGAGCGCGCGGGCGTATAGCTGACGGTCGTGCAGCAACCGCTCGGCGAGGTCGAGATCCTTGCCCGGCATGTCGTCGACCGGCGGGCAGGTGGCGCGCAGGCGGCTGATGCGCTCCGGCGGCAGCCTGCGCGTCGCGTGCCACTCGACCAGCGTCGAGCGCACCGCCTGGGCGCGCGCGTCGAGCTCGCCCGACAGCGTCTCCGGTCCGCCGAAGCGGCTGGTGCACACCGTCGGCAGCACGCCCAGCTCGTGCCAGGCATAGCCCGAGGGCGCATGCATGCGCGACCAGGTCAGGGTCAGCTCGCCTTCGTTGGGCAGGCGCACCACGGTCTGCACCGTGCCCTTGCCGTAGGAAGCGCTGCCGACAAGGATCGCGCGGCCGCGATCCTGCAGGGCGGCACCAACGATCTCGGCCGCCGAGGCCGAGCGGCCGTTCATGATCGCCACCATGGGCACGGTCTCGAGCAGTGCGCCGTTGCCTGAGCGGAAGGTCTGGCGGCTGTCGGGATGGCGGCCGTCGGTGGTCAGCAGCAGGCCGTTGTCGAGCAGCAGCTCGGCGACCGAGATCGCCTGGTCGAGCAGGCCGCCGGGGTTGCCGCGCATGTCGAGAATGATGCCGGAGAGCGTGCCCGCCGGCTCGGCCCTGAGCTTCTGCAACGTGCCGCGCAGCGTTTCCGTCGTGCCGCTGTTGAAGCCGGTGAGCTTGATCAGCGCGATGTCGCCGCGCCGCTCCAGGGTCACCGTCGTCGGGATGATGAGCTGGCGGCGCAGGGCGAAGCTGAGCTCCGTGCCGGCAGATGGGCGGAAGACCACGACGGTGACGGGCTCGCCGATGCGCCCACGCAGGGCGCGCACGATCTCGCGCATCGGCTTGCCGGCGACTCGCTCGCTGTCGACTCCGACGATCCGGTCGCCCGGCCTGATGCCGGCCGCGGCTGCCGGCGCACCGTCCTGCACCGCGGTGACCACGGTGGTCTCGTCCTCGGCCTGCACGGTCACGCCGATGCCGCCGGCCCCCTCGCGGTTGAAGCGGTTGTCGCGCGCCTCCTGCGGATCGGAGTAGCGCGAGTTCTTGTCGAGTTGCTTGGCGGTGGCGTCGAGCGCCGCCTTGACCACGCGATCGCGCGTGGCGTCCTTCATCAGCGGCGTCGCCTCGGTCAAGAGCTCGACCATCTCGGCGGCGATCTCCGCCCAGGCGCGTGGATCGCCGCCCGAGGCCGGCACCGCGCGGTCGAGCAGCACGCGATCGCCGGCGCTCAGCCGCAGGGTGGCGCCGAGATCGTCGAGGCGCAGCTGTGGGTCGAGCGACGCCGCGCCGCGCACCGATTCGACCGTGAGCAGGCGGAAGTCGCGATCCTCGATGTAGCGGTCGGCGATGGCCCGGTAGCTCGCCATCATCACGCGTGCGGCAGAAACGTCGCGCCCTGGCGCCGCGGCGCTGGTCGAGGGGCCGTCGGAGGACAGGCAGGATGCCACGCCGGCTGCGACGAGCAGGATCGCCGCGGTCCGCCACATTCTCCGGCCCCTGCCGCCAGGGTTCAACGCTTCAGGCCTGATATCCGACATGTCCCCACACGCGCCGCCGGTCGCCGGTGAAGGCGGCGACGCAACCCCCGCAGTCTAGCACAGGCGGCGGATCGGGCCATATGACAAGACGCCCGTGCGGCACCTATCGGGGCTTGAACCGTAGCGCCCAGAGCAGCCCGATGGTGGCTCCCTTGATGCGCGGCAGCAGCACCAGGGTGAGCAGGATCGAGGCCGGGATCCAGAGCAGGGCATGCACCCACAGGGACGGGGTCCAGCTCCGTTCGACCATCAGCACCAGCGGCACGATGATGTGTCCAATGGCGAAGATGGTGAAATAGGCCGGCGCGTCGTCGGCGCGAAAGGGCTCGAGATCCTCGCCGCAGCCGGCGCAGGTCGAGGCCATCTTGAGATAGGCGCGAAACAGGGTTGGCTCGCCGCAGCGCGGGCAGCGACGGCACCAACCGCGCCACATGGCGGCGGGTCGATCGCGACGCTCGCCGTCATCGATCGGAATCGGCGGTGCGACGGGTTCGGAACCGGACATGGCGGCAAACATAGGCCTGCGCCCATGCTGAACCATCGCGACGTGTTGTCTCGCGTGGCGGCTTGCCGCGCGGCCTTGGGATCGCCGGCATCCCGCCGGCGCTGCCAGGAGATCAGCGGCGGCGCCCGCGCTTGATCTGCGGTGGCTTGCCCGGACGGTTGGCGACGGGACGTCTGGGCGCGCGCCTGGCATCGGCGCTACGCGGCGCCGGACGCAGCGACGGCGCGCCGCCGGTCTTCTCGATCAGCTCGAACACCAGGCTGCCGGTGGCGACGTCGCAGTCGCGCAGCTTGACCACCAGCGCGTCGCCCAGGCGATAGGTCGTGCCGCTGCGTCCGCCGACCAGCGCCTGGCCGGGTTCGTCGTGCCGGAAATATTCCGCTCCCAGTGTCTTGATCGGGATCAGGCCCTGCGCGCCGCTCTCGTCGAGGGCGACGAACAGGCCGAAGCGGGTGACGCCAGACACGCGCGCCTCGAAGCTCGCGCCGACGCGCTCGCTCATGTAGGCGGCCATGTAGCGGTCCATCGCCGCGCGCTCGGCGGCCACGGCGCGGCGCTCGCACTGGGAGATGTGCTCGCCCATCTCGGCGAAGCTCGCGCCTTCGGCATGGGCCAGACCACCCTCGCCCAGGCGCAGCGCGGCGATCAGGCCGCG
This sequence comes from Alphaproteobacteria bacterium, assembly GCA_019635875.1. Classification (NCBI taxonomy): domain Bacteria; kingdom Pseudomonadati; phylum Pseudomonadota; class Alphaproteobacteria; species Alphaproteobacteria bacterium. Next base: position 392,050 of record JAHBYP010000003.1, on the reverse strand, counting down.
ATGCACCAGCAAATCGGCGTAGCGGCGGATCGGCGAGGTGAAATGCGCGTAGCGGCGCAGCGCCAGGCCGAAATGGCCGATGTTGTCGGGGCTGTAGATCGCCTGGCTCTGGCCGCGCAGGATGGTCTCGCTGACCAGCCGCTCGTAGGGCGAGCCCGACGCCTTCTCCAGCGCTCGGGCGAAATCCCTGGGCCGCAGATTGAGGCCGGGTGGCAGGCCGATGTTCAGCGAGCCCAGGAACTGGCGCAGCGCCTCGAGCTTCAGCGGGTCTGGCTTGTCGTGCACGCGGTACATGCAGGGCATGTGGCGCTGTTCCAGCGTCTCTGCCGCGGCGACGTTGGCGAGGATCATGAACTCCTCGATCAGCTTGTGGCTGTCGAGGCGCTGGCGCACGCCGAACTCGACGATGCGGCCCTTCTCGTCGAGTACCGCGCGCTTCTCGGGCAGGTCGAGGTCCAGCGTGCCGCGCGCGCGCCTGGCCGCATCGAGCGCGGCATAGGCGCCGTAGAGCGGCGCCACGACCAGGTCCATCAGCGGCTGCAGCTCGTCGTCGGGCTGGCCGTCGCGCGCCGCCTGCATGCGATTGTATGTCAGCCGCGCCGCCGAATGGATCATCGCGCGGTGGAAACGGTGGCGCAACATGCGGCCGTCGCGGTCGATCCACATCTCTGCGACCATCACCGGCCGGTCCTCGCGCGGGCGCAGCGAGCACCAGCCGTTGCTGAGTTCCTCCGGCAGCATCGGCACGACGCGATCGGGGAAATAGACCGAGTTGCCGCGGCGATAGGCGTCGCGATCCAGCGGATCGTCGGAGCGCACGTACCAGGCGACGTCGGCGATCGCCACCATCAGCCGCCAGCCGCCTTCGTTGTCGGCGGCGGGGTCGGGTTCGGCGAACACCGCATCGTCGAAGTCGCGCGCGTCCTCGCCGTCGATGGTGACGAAGGGCACGGCGCGCAGGTCGAGGCGGTTGCCCATCGGCGCCGGGCCGCAGGCGGCGGCCTGGTCGAGGGCTGCTTCGGCGAACTCGACCGGGATGTCGTTGGCGGCGATGGCGATCAGGCTGACGGTGCGCGGCTCGAACAGCGAGCCGACCCGCTCGACCACGCGGCCGCGGCGCGCCAGCGGCCCGCCCAGCTGCTCGACCCAGACCACGTCGTTGGGCTCGGCCTCACCGCGCGCGCCGGCGTCGATAGCGATCTCGAAGCGCAGCTTGCGATCGGTCGGACGCACCACGCCGGGGCCGCGCTTGCCGCCGGCCGCTTCGAAGACGCCGAGGATGCGTCGCGGACCGGCGCCGACCTTGCGCACGATCTTCGCCTCGTAACGGTTGGCGCCGCGCTTCTTCAGCGACACCAGCAACCGGTCGCCGGCGCCGGGCGCGGCGTGGTCAGTTGACGCCAGCAGCACGATCTCCGGCGGCGCCTTGCCATCGTCGGGATTCCAGCGCGCCGGCTTCGCCTGCACGTCACCGTCGGCATCGGGGCCGATCACCTCGACCACGAGGTATTCGGGCAGCGAGTCGGGCGCCATCAGCTCGCGACGCGTGCCGCGCGACACCGTGCCGTCGGCGCGCAGGTCGCGCAGCATCTGCTTGAGCGCCACGCGGTCGGCGCCCTTCACGTTGAAGGCCTTGGCGATCTCGCGCTTGCCGACGGGAACCGGACTCTCGCGGATGAAGCGCAGCACGTCATCGCGCGTCGGCAAGGGGACAGGAATCTTGTTCTTCATGGGACCGCCGGCGTCCCGCCGGCATCTTCGCGGTGATGGAGAGCGCATGAGCCGGCGGGACGCCGGCGGTCCCAGGTCACGCAGCGTCCTTGGTGGGGGCCTTGCGGGATTTCGGCGTGGCCTTCTTCTTGGCCTTGGCCGCCGGCTTGGCGGCGATCGTCTCGACCGTTGCGGCGGCCTTCTTCTTCGCCGCGCCGGCACGACCGCGCGCCGGCCTCTTGCCGCTACCGTTGGCGGCGCGCGCGGCGAGCAGCGGCAGCGCCTGCTCCAGGGTCACGCTCTCGGGCGCGAGATCCTTCGACAGTGTGGCATTGACCTTGCCGTGCTTCACGTAGGGGCCGTAGCGGCCGCTATAGACCTCGACCGGTTGCTGGTCGTCGGGATGCGGGCCGAGCGTGCGCAGCGGGGTCACCGCGGCGCGGCCGCGGCCCGGTCCCTTGGCTTCGGCGAGCAGCGCCACGGCGCGGTTCATGCCGATGCTCAGCACGTCCTCGTCGCCGGGGATCGACTTGTAGGTCGAGCCGTGTCGCACATAGGGGCCGAAACGGCCGATGCCGGCGACGATCGGCTGCGCGGTGTCGGGATGTGGCCCCAGCGTGCGCGGCAGCGCCAGGATCGCCAGCGCCTGCTCGAGCGTGACTTCGGCGGCGTTGTAGCCCTTGGGCAGCGAGGCGCGCTTGGGCTTGTCCTTGCCTTCGGGTTCGCCGAGCTGGGCGTAGGCGCCGTAGGGGCCCTGGCGCACCGTCACCAGCTTGCCGGTCTCCGGATCCTCTCCCAGCACGCGCGGCCCTTCGAGCGCGCCCTCGTCGGCATTGTCGTTGGCCACCGCCAGCTTGCGCGTGTAACGGCACTCCGGATAGTTCGAGCAGCCGATGAAGGCGCCGAACTTGCCCAGCTTGAGATTGAGCCGGCCGGCGTTGCACGCCGGGCAGCCGCGCGGGTCCTTGCCGTCGGCGCGCTCCGGGAAGAAATGCGGGCCCAGCTCCATGTCGAGCTGGTCGAGCACGTCCTTGACGCGCAGTTCCTTGGTCTCGTCGACCGCGCCCTTGAATTCGCGCCAGAACTCGCGCAGCACGGCGCGCCAGTCGGCGCTGCCGCCGGAGATGTCGTCGAGCAGCTCCTCGAGATGCGCGGTGAAGCCATACTCGACGTAGCGCGTGAAATAGCTCGACAGGAACGCCGTGACGATGCGGCCGCGGTCCTCGGGCACGAAGCGCTTGCGGTCGATCTTCACGTAGTTGCGTGCCTGCAGCACCTCGATGATGCTGGCATAGGTCGAGGGCCGGCCGATGCCGAGCTCCTCGAGCTTCTTCACCAGGCTGGCCTCGGAATAGCGCGGCGGCGGCTCGGTGAAATGCTGCTCGGCGATCACGTCGTTGCGCTTGACCGCCTCGCCCTCGTTGACGTCGGGCAGGCGCGCGCCGTTCTCGTCGTCCTCATCGTCGCGGCCTTCCTCGTAGAGCTTGAGGAAGCCGTCGAACTTCAGCACCGAGCCGGTGGCGCGCAGGCGCACGTTCCTGTCGCCTGATTCGAGATCGACCGTGACCTGGTCGAACACCGCGCTTTCCATCTGGCACGCCACGGTGCGCTTCCAGATCAGCTCGTAGAGGCGCAGCTGGTCCTTGTCGAGATGGCGCGCCAGCTCGTCGGGCGTGCGGAAGAGATCGGTCGGGCGGATCGCCTCGTGCGCTTCCTGCGCGTTCTTGACCTTGCTGGAATAGAAGCGCGGCTTCTCCGGCACGTAGTCACTGCCATAGCGACTCTCGATCAGGCGGCGGGTCTGCGCGCGCGCCTCGGGCGCGAGGTCGACACCGTCGGTGCGCATATAGGTGATCAGGCCCACCGTCTCGCCGCCGATGTCGACGCCCTCGTAGAGGCGCTGGGCGATGCGCATGGTGTGCGCGGCGCCGAAGCCCAGCTTGCGCGAGGCCTCCATCTGCAGCGACGAGGTGATGAAGGGCGGCGGCGGGTTGCGCCGGATCTGGCGGCGGTCGACGCCGGCCACCGTGAAGGCACGATGCTCGATCTGCTGCTTGGCGGCGAGCGCCTGGGCCTCGGTCGGGATGTCGAACTTGTCGAGCTTCTGGCCGTTGAGATGCGTCAGCCGCGCCTTGAAGGTCTGGCCGCGCGGCGTCTCGAACAGGGCGTCGACGGTCCAGTACTCGCGCGCCCTGAAGGCCTCGATCTCGGCCTCGCGCTCGCAGATCAGCCTGAGCGCGACCGACTGCACGCGCCCGGCCGAGCGGCTGCCCGGCAGCTTGCGCCACAGCACCGGCGACAGCGTGAAGCCCACCAGGTAGTCGAGCGCGCGGCGCGCCAGGTAGGCGTCGACCAGCGGCTGGTCGATGTCGCGGGGGTGGGCGATGGCTTCCTGCACCGCCTGCTTGGTGATGGCGTTGAAGGCGACGCGTCGCACGGCCACGCCGTTGAGCGCCTTCTTGTGGGCGAGAATGTCGCGCACGTGCCAGGAGATCGCCTCGCCCTCGCGGTCGGGGTCGGTCGCCAGATATAGAGTCTTCGCGCCCTTCACGGCATGGGCGATGTCGTTGACGCGCTTCTGCGACTGGGAATCGACTTCCCAGTCCATGGCGAAATCCTCGTCAGGACGGACCGAGCCGTCTTTTGACGGCAGGTCGCGCACATGGCCGAAGCTGGCCAGCACCGTGTAGCCGGGGCCAAGGTATTTGCCGATGGTCTTCGCCTTGGCCGGCGACTCGACGACGACGACGTTATTGGTCATCCAACCCTCGCGCCAGGGGGCGGCGCGGCTCCTGGGAACCGGTTTTCCGGAGCGATTTCAGCGCACTAGATCAGCGACACGCTGTTGCCCCGGTGCCGCTCGAGGCGCCCTGCGAGCTCCAGCTCGAGCAGCAGGCCAGCCACTTCGGCCGGCGACACATGGCACCGGCGGACCACTTCGTCAACCTTGGTGGGCGCGGGCCCGAGACAGGCGATGACCTGGTCACGCCATGGGTTGTGGGACTCTTCTTGTTTCTTATCAATCTGTTGTGGGCGTACCTTCACAGCAGCCACGTGGGCCTGACGCGCCGGTCGGGGCGCGTCGGGTACGGCCGCGAGATGCGCCAGCACATCGGCGCAGTCTTCGACCAGGTGGGCGCCGTCGCGGATCAGGCGGTTGGTACCGCGCGCGCGGGGATCGAGCGGCGAGCCGGGCACGGCGAAGACCTCGCGGCCCTGCTCGGCCGCCTGGCGCGCGGTGATCAGTGAGCCGGACTGCAGCGCAGCCTCGATCACCAGCACCCCGGCGCTCAGCCCCGAGACGATGCGGTTGCGGCGCGGGAAGTGGCGCGCCTGCGGACGCGTGCCCAGCGGCGCCTCCGAGACGATGGCGCCGCCTTCGGCGATGGCGCGGTACAGGTCCTCGTTCTCCGGCGGGTAGACAATGTCGACCCCGCCGGCCAGCACCGCGATCGTGCCCGAGGACAGCGCCGCCTCATGCGCCGCGGCATCGATGCCGCGCGCCAGCCCGGAGGCGATGACCTGGCCGGCGCGGCCCAGCTCGGCGGCGAACTGCGCCGCCAGCCGCCGGCCATTGACCGAGGCGTTGCGCGCGCCGACCACTGCCACCGAGGGCCGCGACAACAGGGAAGCATCGCCGATCACCGACAGCACCGGCGGCGCGTCGGCGATCTGCGCCAGCGGCGCGGGATAATCGTCGTCGCCGACGATGATGAAACGGCCGTTCAGCCCGGCCAGGTCGGCCGCCTCGCGCTGAACCTGCGCGACCGAAACGGCGCGCGCATCGAGCCGCGCCGTGCGCGCCAGCTCCGGCAGGGCATCGAGCGCGGCTTCGGCCGAACCGTAGTGGCCCAGCATCTCATGGAAGGTGACCGGCCCGACACGCGGCGTGCGCGCCAGCCGCAGGCGGGCCAGGCGCTCGCCTTCCAGCCGCGGCAGGCTGGCCGGCGTCTGGAACATCAGCCGCAGCAGCGGCACGGGCGACAGCGCGTTCATGATCCGTACCATGAACGCGATCAGACTTTCTGTAAATCAACCCAGGGTTGCTATCGAAGCTTGGGATTCAGCGCGTCGCGCAGCCAGTCGCCGAGCAGGTTGACCGCCAGCGACAGGATCACCAGGGCAGCGGCGGGGAACATCACGATCCACCACTCGCCCGAGAACAGGAAAGCGTTGCCGATGCGGATCAGCGTGCCCAGCGAGGGCTGGGTCGGCGGCATGCCGACGCCCAGATAGGAGAGCGACGCCTCGGCGATGATCGCCAGCGCCAGCTCGATGGTGGCGATCACCAGCACCGGGCCCAGCGCGTTGGGCAGCACGTGGCCGAGCGCGATCTTGACCGGGTTGACGCCGATGATGCGCGCGGCGTTAACGTAGTCCTTGTTCTTCTCGGCCAGGGTCGTGGCCCGCGTGACGCGGGCGAATTGCGGCCAGTAGGCGAAGCCGATCGACAGCACCAGCACCCAGATCGCCACCTGGTCGTGCGCATCCTGGGGCAGGGCGGCGCGCGCCACGCCGTCCAGGGTCAGCGCGGTGAGGATCGCCGGCACAGTGAGCTGGATATCGGCGATGCGCATGACCAGCGCGTCGAGCCAGCCGCCCCTGAAGCCCGCGGCGAGGCCCAGCAGCACGCCGGTCGTCACCGACAGGCAGATCGCCGCCAGGCCGATCATCAGCGACACGCGGCAGCCGTACATGATGGCCGAGAGCATGTCGCGGCCCTGGTTGTCGGTGCCCAGCGGGAAGGTCGCCTTGCCGTCTTCGTGCCAGACCGGCGGCGTGAAGGCGTTCATCAGGCTCAGCGCCCTGGGATCAAAGGGATCGTGCGGCGCGATCCACGGGGCGAACAGGGCGCCGAGGAAGAATATCAGCGTCACGCCCGCGGCGATCATGGTCAGCCAGGAACGCGTGAAGCTGTGCCACAGATCGGAGTCGACGAAGCGGTGCAGCGCGCCGGCAGGCGCATTCGAAGGAGGCGGCTCGGAGGCGGTGACTGCCATGCGCCCGATCATGCCGCCTTGCGCCGCGCCGCGCCACGGCGCAGGTAGGCCAGCACCGCGCCGGCCAGCGCCAGCGCCGCGACCAGCGGGCCGAAGCCGTGGAAGCCGTGGCTCGCCATCATCCAGCCGCCCAGCCCGGCGGCGCCCGCCCAGCCGATGCTGGCACAAGTGCCGTTCAGCCCCATGACCGTGCCGCGCACGTCGTCGGGCACGTCGGCCAGCGCTGCCATGAAGGCCGGCCGGCCCAGCGCGTTGACGAAGACATAGGCGAAGGACAGCGCCACGGTCTCGACCAGTCCCGGCACCCAGATGAAGAGCGCCACGCCGGCGATTCCCGTGCCGATCAGGCTGTGGCCGAATAGGCCCAGGCGATCGCGCGTGCGGTCGGCGAGCTGGCCGCCCAGCGCCGTGCCCACAAGATTGCCGATCGCCATGAGCAGCAGCGGCACGCCGACCGCCGCCAGCGGCAGGTTGTAGGTCTGCTGCAGGAAGGTGGCGAAGTACACGACGACGAGGCCGTAGCAGATGCGCTCGGCGATCCCCATGGTGAGCAGCATCACTACGGGCGTCGTCATCGCCTGCCGGAGCGAGATCGGCCGGCCGCCGGCCTTCGCCGCGCCCGCCGCCGGCCGCGTCGTGGTGAACCACAGGCTGATCGCGGCCAGCAGGGCCAGCGCACCGACGCAGACATTGACGCCGCGCCAGCCGATGCCAGCGCCGAGCCACGCCGCCGCCGGCACGCCGACGACCAATGTCAGCGACTGGCCGCTCATCACCCAGCCGAGCGCGCGGCCGCGCTGCTGATCGGGCACGCGGCTGGAGACTTCGGCGAAGACCGCGCCCATGAACACGCCGGAGCAGCCGCCGGCGAGCGTCGCCCACACCGCCACCGACCAGAACTGCCCGGCCAGCGCCACGCCGATCATCGCCACGCACAGCGCCAGCGTGCCGCCGATCAGGCACGGCCGCCGTCCCCAGCGGTCCGAGGCGACGCCCGACAGGAACGAGGTGATGCCCCAGGCGATCGAGGTCGCGGTCACCAGGTTGGCGACCAGCGGAATGCTGACCTCGAGATCGCGCGCCATGTCGATGAGCAGCGGCGCGCGCGTCGTGCCGCTGGCCGTGGCGGCGAAGCTGCCCAGGCACGCCGCGCCGATCAGCGCCCAGGGCAGGCGCGCGCTTGATGGTGACGATTCGGTAACGACCGAGGAGGGGGACGACATGGGATGCGGGTTGTAGCGGCTGGTTGCAGCAGCCGCGACCACCGTTCGGGCAGGTCAGCCATCCCCTCTCAATACGTGCCGCGCTCGAACTCGCGGATCGGGCGCTTGCCGGGCGGCGCGATCACCGCGCCCTTGCCGTCGGGCAGCGGGCCGACATTGTCCTCCGACGTGTAGGGCCCGCTCACGCCCATGACGGGATCGCCGGCGACGGTGACGCGCTCCATGGTGCGGCGACTGGGGTAGTAGTCGTGCACGGCGTAGTGCTGCACCGCGCGGTTGTCCCACATCACCACGGTATGCGGCTGCCAGCTCACCCGCATCTGGTACTCAGGGATGGCGGCGCGGCTGTAGAGGAACTTCAGGATCATGTCGCTCTCGTCCTCGCGCAGGCCGCGCAACTTGACGCAGAACTGGGCCTGGACGTTGAGGATGCGGCGGCCCGACACCGGATGCACGCGCACCACGGGATGCCATTGTGGCGGCCATTTGGCCTCGATCTCGCGCAATTTCTTCTGGTGCGCCTCCGACGAGGTGAACAGCGGCCGCCACGGCTTGAAGTCGTGCAGCGCCTCCATGCCGTGGATGTAGCGCTTCATCGGCTCGCTCAGGCCGGCATAGGCCGCCGTCATGCTGGAGAACAGCGTGTCGCCGCCGGTCTCGGGCGAGATCTTGGCGCGCAGGATGGTGCCTAACGGGGGAGCGGCCCGAAACGTCTCGTCGGCGTGCCACTGGTCGGTGAGATGCGGCGGGTTGTCCTTGTGATTGTCGAGCACGATGACTTCGCGCTTGTCGTCGAGGTTGGGCGAGAAGGGGTGGATCGAGAGATCGCCGAACCGGCGACCGAAGTCCATCTGCTGGTCGATGGTGATGTCCTGGTCGCGGAAGACGATCACCTCGTGGCGCACCAGGGCATCGTGGATCACCGCGAACTCGGCGTCGCTGAGCTTGCCGAGGTTCACGCCGGAGATCTCCGCGCCGATATTGCCGCCGACCCGGCGCACCTTCACGTGCGGCGCGGCCTCGGCCCTGATCGTGCCGTCCATGGTTTCCTCCGAACTTCCTTGGCGGTGAATCTCCGTCCGCCGGTGGTGGATGTCACGGGAAATCGCACGCGACGCGCGATGGTCCATTCTGGAGCCGCTTGTCGTCGACCGGGCCGGTGCGGTCCCGTACATCGGCCCCGTCGACGTGACGTCGAAACCGCGCACGTCGAGACCGGCACGGGCCCCCGAGTAGAATGAGCACGACGACCCTGGATCTTGGCGGCACCCTGAGTGCGGCCATTGCGGGCGGCTATGTCGCCCACATCGCCCCCGCGACCTACACGATCACCGAGCCGATCGTCATTCATGTCACCAGCACGGTCCAGGGGGCGCTCGGCCTCGATGGCGGCGGTGCCACGTTCATCTCGCAGGTGCCGGCCGGCCAGCCGGTGATCCAGCTCGTAGTCGAGCCCGGCGTCGACCTGCGCTATCTCCAGCTGTCCAACTTCACCATCCAGGGCAACGGCCTGGAGGGCGACGGCATCAGCATCGTGGTGCCCAGCAACGACAGCTGGCTATACAACTGGACGATCCGCGACGTGACCGTCGAGGGCGTCGGCGGCTACGGCCTCGACATCGAAGGCAGCGTGTTCGAGGGCACGATCTGCAATTCCTGGATGATCGGCAACGGCGAGGGCGGCGCGCGCTTCGCGCACAGCCCGGAAGGCGGTGCCACCAGCGCGCTGCGCTGGCTCGGCGGCGGCTTCGAGGACAATGGCGGTCCCGGCCTCCTGCTCGACAACGGCGCGCGCGACATCAGCGTCGAGGGCGCCACGTTCACCGGCAACCAGGGCGTCGGCATCAGCGCCGCGTGGGGCATCACCTCGGTGTGCTCCAGCGACTTCGTCGACAACCAGGGCGCCGGCATCTGGTTCCAGAATTTCGGCGGCTTCAACGACAACGACTTCTCCAGCTCCGGCGCCCAGAGTGTCGGCATCAAGGGCTACCTGACCGGCAACGCCACGCTGATCGGCAACGAGAGCACCTGGACCGGAAGCGGCGCCGACACCACCGTGCTGGCCAACGTGCAGGGCAGTGGCGGCCTGTTCCTGTGCAGCGACGGCGAGACCGTCGTGACCGGTGCCAACGTCCTGGTGAGCGGCGCCGGCGGTGGCAACCTGGCGCACGTGACCGTGGCCACGCAGGGCGTGGCGCTGCCCACGCTCGAGGCACCGAGCCCGGTGGCGATGCTGCCGCTGCCCGACAGCGCCGGCACCGGCGTCGTCGAAGGCGCGCTTCGCTCGGCCATTGCCGATGGCACGCTGGTGAAGCTGTCGAGCCAGAACAGCTACATGATCAGCGCGCCGATCGTGATCAACATCACCAGCTCCAGCCAGGCCGCGACCGGCATCGATCTGGGCGGCGCCAAGCTCTTCTCGCAGGTTGCCGATGGCGGCCCGGTGATCGAGATCGTCGTCGCGGCAGGCGTGCAGGTCGGCGCGCTGACGCTGTCGAACTTCTCGATCATCGGCAACGGCACGGAGTCGGCCGGCATCCGGATCGTCGCCGATGGCGCCGACCGTTCGGTGGACATCGACATCCGCCACGTCAACATCGAGCATGTCCGCGGCGTCGGCCTCGATGTCCTGGGCAACGTGCGCGGCACGGTGTTCGACTCGTGGGTGCACGGCAATGACGGTGGCGGCGCGCGCTTCGCCGGGACCTCGGCCGGCGTCATGCCCAGCGATCTCGAGTGGATCGGCGGCGGCTTTCGCAAGAACGGTGGCGCCGGCCTGATCCTCGATGACGGAGCGCGCGACATGACCGTGCGCGGTGCCTATTTCGTCGAGAACGATGGCCCCGGGCTTTACGCCAGCTCGGGCATCACCCTGGTGCGCAACAACGGCTTCGAGAACAATCTCGGGACCGGCGCGATTGTCGAGGGATCGGGCAGCTTCGTCGACAACACCTTCTCGACCTGGGGACCGCAGCAGGTCGCCATCGGCGGCTACCTGGCGGGCGACACGCTGACGCTGATCGGAGTCAGCAACGAGTACTACGGCGGCGGCGCGGACACGACCCGGCTCGCCAACGTGCAGGGCAGCGGCACGCTGGCCATCGCCGGCAGCGGCAACGTCATCGCCGGACCATCCATTGCGGTGACCGGCGCCGACCCCTTCATCGCGCCGCCCGAGCCCGTCGTCGAGCCGGCGACGGAGCTGGCCGATCAGCGTGTTCTCAGCAGCTCCGATGATTCCTTCGACGGGCTGGGCGGCAACGACGTGATCGATGGCGCCGGCGGCAACGACATCCTGCATGGCGGTGCCGGCAACGACATCCTCCTGGGCGGCGCGGGCAACGACACCCTGTATGGCGGCACTGGTGACGACACGCTCGACGGCGGGGTCGGCATCGACACCATGTCCGGCGGCGGGGGCGCTGATGTCTATCGCGTCGACCATGTGGACGATCTGATCGTCGAGCAGCCCTTGCCGGTACTGACGTTGTACGCCCGCAACGGCAGCGGTGCCGTGACGGCGTGGCGCGTCGGCGAGGAAGGGCTCGGCGCGCCGGCGGCGATGACGACGCCGGACGGATCGGGCTGGAAGCTGGCCGGCCGCGCGGATTTCAACCGCGATGGCCATGTCGACAGCCTCTGGCGCAACCAGAACACGGGCGCGAACCTCGTCTGGTATCTCGACGACAGCGGCGCGCAGACCGGTTCCGCGTCGGTCGCCACGGTCGATACCGGCTGGGCCGTCGCCGGTGTCGGCGACTTCAATGGCGACGGCAAGGCCGACATCCTCTGGCGTCACCAGGGCGGCGGCCACGCCACGCTGTGGCAGATGGACGGCGTGAGCGCGACCGCCTCGACCTGGCTGCCGAAGCAGCTCGGGCTGGACTGGCAGGTCGCCGGCGTCGCCGATTTCACCGGCGACGGCAAGGTGGACATCCTCTGGCGCAATCCCACCGCCGGCCTGACCACTCTGTGGCAGATGAATGGCGCCACGGCCACGGCGATCACCCAGCTGTCGGCGGCGCCGGTGGGCTGGCAGGTCGGCGCGGTCGGCGACTTCACCGGCGACGGCAAGGCCGACATCGCCTGGCGCACCGACACCGGCGGCACCAGCCTGTGGCAGATGGATGGCGCCTCGCGTGTCGCTGTCACCACGCCCGCGAGCATGCTGCCCGACAGCCAGTGGACGACGATCGGCTTGGAGTGGACGGCGCTCGACGACCGCGACCGCGTCGAGAGCTCGGTGAGTTACACGCTGGGCAGCGGCGTCGAGGATCTGACGCTTGGCGGCACGGCGGCGATCGACGGCACCGGTAACGGCGCCGACAACGTCCTCACCGGCAATGCCGCGGCCAACACCCTGTGGGGGGCGGCGGGCGACGACACGCTGCTGGGCCGCGATGGCGCCGACGCGCTGTTCGGCGGCGATGGCGACGATCTGCTCCATGGCGGCGACAGCCCGGGCGACGTCGACACGCTCCACGGCGATGCCGGCGACGACATCCTCCACGGCGGCCTGGGCAACGACATTCTCTATGGCGGCGACGGCCGAGACACCCTAGACGGCGGCGGCGGCATCGATACGCTCGTGGGCGGCGCGGGCGACGACGTGTACCGCGTCGACCATGCCGGCGACGTCATCATCGAGACCGCCGGCACGCCGACGATCACGCTCCATGGCCAGAACCTCGTCACCGGCGAGGTGGCGTCATGGGACGTCTTGTCGGGTCCTGGAGCGCCGGTCGCGACGACACGGCCGGGGCAGGGCTGGATCCTCGAAGGCCGCGCCGATTTCAACGGCGACGGCGCCGACGACCATCTCTTCCGCAATGTCGGCACAGGCGAGAACCTCGTCTGGTATCTCGACGCCGCCGGCGCCAGGACCGGCGCGGCCAATGTGTCGACGGTCGATACCAGCTGGGCCATCGCCGGCGTTGGCGATTTCACCGGTGACGGCAAGGCCGACATCCTCTGGCACCACAAGAGCGGTGGCTACGGCAGCCTGTGGCACATGGACGGCGTGAGCGCGACCACGTCGACGTGGTTGTCGCTGAAGCTCGGACCGGAGTGGCAGGTGGCGGGCGCCGCCGATTTCACCGGCGACGGCAGGACGGACCTGCTTTGGCACAACTCCGCCACGGGTGCGGCCAGCATCTGGCAGATGAAAGGTGGGTCATCCGGTGCCACCATCGCGCTGTCGCACGGCGCGCCGACCGGCTGGTCGGTGGGCGCGGTCGGCGACTTCACCGGCGACGGCAAGGCGGACATCGCGTGGCGCACCAGCGAGGGCGGCACCGAGCTGTGGCAGATGGATGGCGCGACACGCACCGCCGTCACCGCGCCCGCGTCGCTGCTGCCCGGCAGCGAGTGGACCGTGATCGGCGCGGAATGGACCGCCCTGAACGATTATGACCGCGTCGAAAGCTCGGTGAGCTATACCCTGGGCGACGGGCTGGAGGAGCTGCTGCTGAGCGGCTCCTCGTCGATCTCCGCGACCGGCAATGCCGCCGACAATGTGCTGATCGGCAACGACGCGGCCAATACCCTGACGGGCGGTGCCGGCGACGACACCTTGACCGGCGGCGCTGGCGCGGACGTCTTCGCCTACGCCTCGGGCGACGGCAACGACATCATCACCGACTTCAATCCCGCCGACGGCGACAGGGTCCACCTCGCAGGGGTGACCTTCGATCATCTGGGTGCGAGCGCCAACATCGCCGTGCTGTCGGACGGCCACACCATCACCGCGCAGGCCGGCTACGTCTGGACGGGCAGCGACTTCGTCTAGGCTATCCCACGGCCAGCGCGTAGACCCCGGTGCCGCCCTCGGGCAGCGGATGCTCGCGCCACGACGCGCCGCCGTCCTCGGTGCCGAAGACCTGGCCCTTGCGGGTGGCGCACCACACGCGCCCGGCCTTTGCGGCACTCTGGGCGATGATCATCAGCGTGCTCTTCATCTGCACGCCGTGGTCGAAGCGCTGCCAGCTGCCACCGAGATCGCGGCTGCGATAGAGCGAGCCCTCGTCGCTGATCGCCGCGACCGAGAGCGCGGCGTACATCGTGCCGGGGTCGTGCGGCGAGACGCGCACGTCGCGCGCGTAGGTCAGCGGCGAGAAGCGGCCGATGCCCATCTCCTCCCAGCTTTCGCCACGATCGGGGCTCCTGAACAGGCCCATGCGGTTGGCGAGGAACACGGTGCCCGGCCTGGCCGAGCTGATCGCCAGGGCATGGCTGTCCATCATGCCCTCGGTCTCGGTGTCGCTGACGATGCGGCTCTTGAACCTGTCCTGCCTGGTGAACTCCAGCAGCTTGTCGTTGCAGCCCTGCCAGGTCTCGCCGCCGTCCGTGCTGCGCGACAGGCCGCCGACCTCGAAGGCGGCGTAGAGCGTGTCGGCGTCCTCCGGATCGAGGGCAAGCCGGATCACGCGGCAGGGGAAGCTCATCTTCACCATGCCCCTGGGCTCGGGCACGTCGAGCGCCGCCCAGCTCATGCCGCCGTCGCGGCTGCGGAACACCTGCGTGCCCTGCGTGCCGACATAGAGGGTCTCGGGATCCCTGGGATGGATCAGGATCGACCAGACGAGCCGGTTGTCGCCGGGCAGGTTCAGCCGCGTCCAGGTCTCGCCGCCATCGGTGCTGCGATAGGGCCCGTCCTGCGTGCCGACATAGACCGTGTCGGCAGCGCCGGGCTGCACGACGATGCTTCGCGCCTCGACCTTGTCTGGCAGGCCCTTGCCGAGCGCCGTCCATTTGCCGTCGGCCATGTCCATGCGGAACAGCCCGCCGCTGCTGCTCGCGGCCGCGCTGTTGGAGCCGGCCACGACAGGCGCGGCGCCGGCGAAGACATACGTGCCCATGGTTTCCTCCGCTTTCGTTGGGCAACGCTACGCCTGTGCGCGACGGGAGGGAAGGGAGCGCGGCATCAATGTCCGCCCACCGCCCGGCTGCGCTCGACGCGCAGGCGCGGGTCGATCACGGCGTAGAGCAGGTCGACGAGGATGTTGATGGTGACGAACACCAGCGCCACCATCACCAGATAGGCCGACATCACCGGGATGTCGGCGAACTGCACAGACTGGACGAAGAGCTGGCCCATGCCAGGCCATTGGAACACCGTCTCGGTGATGATCGAGAAGGCGATCAGGCCGCCGATCTGGATGCCGACCACGGTGATCACCGGCAGGAGCGTGTTCTTCAGCGCGTGGCCGAAATGCACGGCGCGGTCGGTCAGCCCGCGGGCGCGCGCGAACTTGATGTAGTCGGTGCGCAGCACCTCGAGCATCTGCGAGCGCACCAGGCGCAGCACCAGGGTGAGCTGGAACAACGACAGCGTGATCGCCGGCAGCACGATCGCCTTCAGGCCGCTGCCGGTGAGCAGGCCGGAATTCCAGCCGCCGAGATCGACCGTCTCGCCGCGGCCGAAGGAGGGGAAGCAGAAGCCCTCGGGCAGGCCGATCGCCGGCGCCCAGCCCTTGCACTCCACCGAGAAGACGTAGATCAGCAGGATGCCGATGACGAAGGTCGGCATGGCGACGCCGGCCAGCGAGAAGGTCAGCACCACCCCGCTGTCCCAGTTGTGCCGGCGCAGCGCGGTCAGCACGCCCAGCGGAATGCCGACCGCCAGCGCCAGCACGGCCGAGACCGCGACCAGCTCCAGGGTGGCCGGCATGCGCTCGACGATCAGCCGTCCGACCGGGCGCGCCAGCCGATAGGAGCGGCCGAAATTGCCCTCCAGCGCGTTGCCGATGAAGCGCACGAACTGCACCGGGACGGAATCCTCGAGTCCGAGGTCGCGGCGCATCTGCGCGCGATCCTCCGGGCTCGCCTCCTGGCCGACCATGTTGTTGACCGGGTCGCCGACGAAATTGAACAGCGCGAAGCAGAGGAACGACACCGCCAGCATCACGGCGGCCGCCTGCAGGAGCCTGTAGACGAGGAACGACAGCATCGGCGGCTTCTAGCACGCCGACGACGCCGTGATCAGCAAATCCAGCTTACTCGCAGGCCTGTCCCGGCAGGCGCTTGGCGCACTGGGCGATGTACAGCGGCTCGCCGCCCTCGAAGACGTCGGTCGGCTCGCGGCGGTCGCTCTCGCAGCCGGCGATGAAGCTCAGGCCCAGCAGCAGGGCGAGGATGGTACGCATGGCGATCACCGTGTTGGCAGCACGGCCGCGACCAGCGCCGCCCGGGCCACCGGGGCGGTGCGGGCGATGAACAGCGCGGTCTGGATGCGGTCGCTCATGCCGGCAGAACGCGTCAGCCGGCCGGCCGTTGCCATGTGTCCGGATTTGGGCAGGATGCCGCCCATGAGGAACGGAATCGCCGAGATCGACCATCTGCTGACCTATGTCGCCGACCTCGAGACCGCTTCGGCGGCCTACGAGCGGCTGGGCTTTCGCCTCACGCCGCGCTCGGAGATCGGCGCCATGGGCATCGCCAACCGCCTGGCGCTGCTGTCGCCACTGACGGCGGGCACCGGCAACTACATCGAGCTGATGAGCGCCGCCGACCGCGGCCGGCTGCCGCCGCCGATGGCGGCGACGCTCAGTGGTGCGGAAGGCGTGAAGTCGATGGTGATGGCGACGCCGGACGCCCACCAGGCGCAGGCCGAGCTCGTCGCCAACGGCTATCCCTTCGATCCGCCGGTGCATGTGAGGCGCGAATGGGCGATTCCGGGCGAGGGCTCGGTGTGGCCGGAGTTCGACGTCATGCTGCCGATCGCCGCGCCGCTGCCCTTCAACCTCTGCCGCTACTTCAACCTCGATCTCTACCTCCGCCCGGACTGGCGCACGCATCCCAACGGCGCGCGCCATCTCCTCGCGACCTTCGCGGTGTCGCCCGACGCGCACGCCACGGCGCGCTACTACGAGAGGCTGTTCGGCAGGGCCGCGACGCTGGGCGCCGACGGCGCCTGGATCGTCAAGACGGCCGCCGTCGAGCTCGCGATCTACGATCCGCTGTCCTTCGCCGCGCGCTTCGGCGTCGCGGTGCCGGTCGCCGACAAGGCGCGCTACACCGGCTACCGCGTGTCCGTCGCCCGGCTCGAGGCGCTGCACGCGCCCTTCGCCCGCAACAAGGTCACGACCGTTCCGACCGTGCTGGGGCTTGCGGCGCAGGCCTGCGGCAACGTCATCGAGTTCGTCGAGGCCGGCTGATGCGCGTCGTGCTCGCCCTGTTGGGACTGCTCGCGGCCATGCCGGTCGAGGCCGGCGAGATGCGGCGCCTCGTCGTCAACGGGGTCGAGCGCACCTACTACCTGCATGTGCCGTCGACCGTGAAGCCCGGCGCGCCGCTGGTGATCATGCTGCATGGCGCGACGGCCAATGGCCGCAACGACGTGCACCGCTATGGCTGGCACCACATGGCCGAGAGCCACGACTTCGTCGTCGCCGGACCCGACGCGCCGACCCTGCGCGCCGACCAGCCCGAGAGCAACGAGAACTTCCGCACCTGGAATCACGGCGGCCATCGCGGCGCGGGCAACGTCACCATGAGCGACGACGTTGGCTTCATCGCCGCGATGATCGACGACATCGCGCGGCAGAGCGCCATCGACCGCCGACGCGTCCATGTCGCGGGCTTCTCCAGCGGCGGCTCGATGGCGCACCGGCTGGGCATCGAGCTTGCCGGGCGCATCGCCTCGATCTCGGCCAGCGCCGGCGGCCTGCCGCCGACCTACGGGCGGCCGGCGCGCGGCATGCCCATCCTGATCAGCGCCGGCGACCGCGACCCGGTGACGCCGGTCGAGGGCAAGGGCACGTTCATCGCCGATTCGCATCGCGCCATCATCGACAAGTGGCGGGCGCTCGACGGCTGCCCCGCGTCGCGCCGGCTGCCGTCGGCGCCGGATCTGCTGATCGAATTGTCGGCGCCGTGCCGCGACGGCAGCGAGGTGCGCTACGTCCTGATGATCGGCGTCGAGCATGTCTGGCCGAGGACCAGCCAGATCGACCTGACCGAGGCCAGCTGGCAGTTCTTCAAGCGCTTCCGGCTGCCGAAGTGAACGGCCGCACTATTGCCATTGGGACCATTGGCGTCGCGCCCGCGTCATCATGAGTGGTCACCGGCCAAGCGGATCTGCGGGTATGAAGCGCCGGCCAAGGCGATCGCATTCGGTCTGGTGTCTGTCTTCGGGCCGCACCGCTCCAGCGGCGCTCCGGATGCGTCGCTGGAGCGACGCGGCCCGAACGGCTTGAACGACGCTGCCTGGTCGGGGCGCGCCCCAACCTCTTGGGGGCCATATGCGATCGCCCTGCCCGCAAGAGGGGCGGCCATGAGTTGCCGCCGGCGAAGCAGGATCAAGCCAGCGCAGCCTGGTCTTGGACGTGTTTCTTGTTGGCCGGCGGCACGCCAGCGCTCTCAAAGAAAAGCGCCCGCCGCAGAGGGGCGGGCGCTCTCCAGCCGAGGACGCCGTGACTATTTCATTGTGGCGTACTTGAAGTTCGGCGAGTCGGTGGCGAAGATCGGCGTCGTCACCTTGTCGCTCATCGACCAGACGATCACCTGGTGGTGCAGCGGCAGGTAGGCGTTGGAGCCCTTGGCCAGCTTCCAGGCGTCGGCGATCATCTTGTCACGCTTGGCGAGGTCGGTCTCCTGCGACATCGCCACCACGAGGTCGTCGAGCGCCTTGTTCGACAGGCCTGTGAAGTTCCAGGTGCCGCCCGACTTGCCGTCGTTGGTCTGGTAGAGGAACGAGAAGACGTAGTGCGAGTCGAGCGTCGGCACGCCCCAGCCCAGCAGGTAGAAGCTGCTGTCCTTCTTCTGCAGCTTGGGGAAGTGCAGGGTCTTCGAGCGCGCCTGCAGGTCGACGGTGATGCCGATCTGCGACAGCATGCCGACGACCGCCTGGCAGATCGCCTCGTCGTTGTTGTAACGGTCGTTGGGGCAGTCGAGCGTCACCTTGAAGCCCTTGGCGTAGCCGGCGTCGGCCATCAGCTTCTTGGCGCCGGCGAGGTCGAAGGCGGCGCGCTGGTCGAGCTCCTTGGTCCAGCCATGCACCGCCGAGGGCGTGATGATGCCGGCCGGCGCCGCGAAGCCGCGCATGACCTTGGCCTTGATCGCGTTGATGTCGATCGCCTTGCTCATCGCCTCGCGCACCTTGGCATCGGCGAACGGGTTCTTGCCCTTGACGTCGCTGTACTTCAGCTCGGCCGAGCCGACGTCGATGCCGAAGAAGATCGAGCGCACCTGCGCCGTCTCCAGCGTCTTGAGCCCGGCGGTCGCCTTGATGCGGCCGATGTCCTGCAGCGGCGCGTCGAGCAGGAAGTCGATCTGGCCGGAGATCAGCGCCGCGACGCGCGTCGCCGGCTCCTTGATCGGCGTGTAGACGACCTCGTCCGGGTAGTTGGGGAACTGCGCCTTGCCCCAGTAGCCCGGGTTCTTGACCAGCACGGTCTTCACGTCGGGATCGCGCTGCTTGACCATGAACGGGCCGGTGCCCATGGCGTTGCGCACCGCGTAGGTCTCTTCCTTGTCCTTGTAGCTGGTCGGCTTGACGACGTTGTGCTTCTCCGCCCAGGCCTTGGACATCATGTAGATGTTGGTCAGCTGGTCGGGCAGGATCGGGTTGGGCCCCTTGGTGTAGATCACCACGGTCATCGCGTCGGGCGCCTTCACCTCCTTGACCGAGGCGAGATAGGTCTTGAAGTCCGAGGTCGGCGCCATGGCGCGCTGCAGGCTGAAGACCACGTCGGCCGAGGTGAAGTCCGAGCCGTCGCTGAACTTCACGCCGGGGCGCAGCTTGAACTCCCAGGCGTCGCCCTCCAGCGGCTTCCACGACAGCGCCAGGTTGGGCTGCTTCTTCAGCGCCGGGTCGCGCTGGATCAGCGGATCGTAGATGTGCTGCGCCATCGCCGAGGTCGGGCCCTCGTTCTGCGAGTGCGGATCGAGCGTCAGCGCGTCGCCGACGCTGGCCCAGCGCAGGGTCTTGGCCTGCGCCAGCGGCATCGCCAGCGACAGGGCAATCGCCGTCGCCGCGATGATGCGTCCCAGTTTCATCCTAGGCCTCCGTCTGTCATGCGATCAGCCCGCCCCACCCCGGCGGGCGCCTGCGCCGATTAGCGCGTGCGGACAGCGGGGAGTCAACAACCGGCGCGGCCCGGCCGCCCGGAGTCACTCCCGGAACATGTCGCGATGCGCCGCCAGGACGCGGCTGGAGCGGGCCGCCAGCTCGCGACCCAGCCTCTTCAGCGCCGCTTCCTGGGACTTCAGGGTCTTCAGGACAAGCGTCGCGTCGGGCAGCGACGTGTCGGCGCCCGATCGACGCGCCTCGCCCAGCATCGCGTTCACGCCGTCGCGCGCCAGGTCGACGCGATCCAGATTGCCCTCGACCAGGCTCATTTGCGCCGACAGGTCGGGCCGCGTCGGCAGGATGGCGCTCGCCAGCACGTGGACCACCATGACGGCGATCAGCACCTTCGCGGCGAAGCCGCGCGGCGGCGGTCCCCCGCGCGGCTTGCCGACGATCGACACGAGATAGACGGCGAGCACCGCCAGTCCGGCGATGCCAGCCTTGATCCAGTCGACGGTCTCCATGCCTTCCCCCGCAAGATCCCATCGCCGGGGATGGTGGTACGGCAATTGCGGGTCGACGGCCGGTTGCCGAGGAGGACGCCATGACGCTCGATTTTCCGTTCCTGGTCTGGCTGCACGTGATCATCAGCCTGGTGCCGCTGGCCGCCGGCGTGCCGGTGACAAGCGGCCTGCTGGCCGGGCGCGATTCGGGCTGGTGGACCGACATCTTCCTCATCGCGGTCATCCTCACCACCGCCAGCGGCTTCATCCTGCCGGCACCCGGCTTCACGCCGGCGCTCGGGCTGGGGATCCTCTCGACCGTGGTGATCCTCGCCATGCTGGCGGCGCGCTATCGCTTCGGGCTGGCCGGCGCCTGGCGCTGGGTGTGGGCCATCGGCCTGATGCTGTCGTTCTACTTCGACGCCTTCGTGCTGGTGACGCAGCTGTTCACCAAGGTGCCCGCCCTGATGCGCACCGCCCCGGTGCCCGGCGCGCCCGGCGGCGCGCTGTTCGGCGTCGTGCAGCTGGTCGTGCTGGCGGTGTTTGTTGTCCTGACGGTGATCGCCGCCCGGCGCTACCGCCGGGCCGGCGCGAGCGGCATGTCCGGTTCCCTGCGACCGGCCGGGTGAACGGCGGCCTTGCCGCGGAAAATCCGATGGTCCGACAGGCCCGCTACCGCCGGAATGGGTCCTTCTGATCCTTCGGCTGGCTGCCGCGCGGCGCGAAGGGATCGCCGCCGGGTGCGCCAGCGTTGTCGAAGGAGGCCTGGCAGGCGAGCAGCGCCTCGCCGGCGGCGTGGCTGTTCTGCAGGTTGATCAGCGCGATCTGCCGGCCGCCATAGGTGACGCGCATGCGGTTGCCGCGCATAAACTCGCCGAGGAAGCGCCGCCACACGGTCTCGTCCTTGAAGGTGGCGGTCAGCGCCACCGTGCCACCGCCCATCGACTTGCCCTTCATGTTGCCGGTGTAGGGCGCGCCGTTGTCGAAGTAGGTGCTGGTCTCGTAGGCCTTGCCGTCCTCGAGCGACTTCCAGTCGTCATGCGCCAGGAACCAGTGCATCTCGCGGGCCTCGGTGAAGCCGATGCGGATCACCGTGCCGCGCGCGCCCTTGAAGAAGATGAAGCAGCCGTTCTTCAGGCTGCGGTCGACGTTGACGTCCCAGCCGCCGACATGTCGCCACTTCTCGATCTGCGCGCTCGCCGGCCCGGCAACCAGGGCCGCCATGACGAGTGAAGCCAGGATGCGCATGGCCTTTCCCCCCGCAACGCCTTGCGACCGTGCCGCCTGCGCCGCCGCTTGGCAAGGTCCACCCTAGATCCCGACAAACGGGTCGTACTCGACGGCGACGCGGCCGGCGCCGGGGCTGGTGGCCCGGCGCTCCGCCACGGCGCGCGGCAGCACCTTCCAGGCGAAGGTCAGGGCCAGCGCGTCGGCAAGGTCGGGCGAGGCGAGGCCGCGCTTCTTCATGTCCTGCTTGCGCTCGAGCTGGATCTGGTCGCGGCCGTTGAAGCCGTATTGCGGGCCGACCAGGTCGTCGGCCAGTTCGGCGTCGTCGGGGATCGCTGCGTCGGCCAGCCAGGTGCGCAGATTGTCCCACATCTGGGCGCGCCTGTTGGCGTGGCTGCCGGTGAAATTGTCGACGCCGCGGGCGCCGTCGGCGGCGGCACCGAACTCGATGCCGAAGACGTCCGGCACACCCATCTGGCCCAGCCGGTCGACCACGCCGGCGCCCATGCCCATGTCGACGAAGATCGCGTCGACCTGGTGCGTGCGCGCCTCGAAGGCGACGCGCCCCGCCACCTGCATCAGGTCGGCCACCCGCATGCGGATCGGCGCGATGGTGCGCGCGTCGCGGCCGCGGCGGAAGACGATCGCGGTGCGGTCGTCGCCATGGCGTGCGACGTCGACGCCCATCACCAGGGGCTCGTGCGGCTGGACGATCACCGCGCGCCTGCGCGCCGCCTCGACCACGCCGGGGGCGATGAACTGCTGGGAGCCCACCTGCGGGAACTCGCCCCGTACGCGCACGCGCACGAAGTCGCTGTCCTCGCCGTGTTCCTGCACCCAGCGCGCGATCTGCGCCTGATTGATGCCGGGTACCGAGCGGCTGTCGATCTGCCGCCCGCTCCAGCGCTCGCGGTACTTGCCGAAGCACGCGCGGAAGCGGCCGTCGGCCTGCGTCGGATTGCCGAAGACGATCCAGACGATCTCCGTGCCTTCGTCGGTCAGGGCGCCCTCGGCCACGTCCCAGATCGGGTCGGCGATGGTGCTGGCCTCGTCGAACAGCAGCACGATGCGCTTGCGCAGGTTGTGCAGACCGGCGAAGGCCTCGGTATTGTGCGCGTTCCAGGTAACGCGATCGCCGCGCCAGATCCTGGCGTGGCCCGGCAGGCGGCTGACGATTGCCGTCTCGGTCAGGCTGAACCAGTGCCGGCAGTTCATCAGGTTGAACCACTTCACTACCTGCGGCCAGGTCTTGGTCCGGAGCTGCTGGTCGGTGTTGGCGGTGATCATGCTCACCGAATCCTCGAAGGTCGCCAGCGCCCACAGCTTGATCCAGGCCATCAGCGCCGACTTGCCGATGCCGTGGCCGGAGGCGACGGCGATGCGCACCGGCTCGCTGTCGCCCATCGCGGTGTTGGCCTGCAGGCGCTGGCCGATCTCCACCAGCACCGCCTCCTGCCAGGCGCGCGGGCCGGTGCCCCAGGACAGCGCCGAGCCCTTCCTGCCCCAGGGAAAGGCGAAGCGCACGAAGCCCAGCGGGTCGTGCGCATAGCTCCGGATCGCGTCGCGCAACTGGCGCTCCGGCTCGGAGGTCGCGGGAACGGGCGGCGCCATGTCAGGACTCCCCTGGGAAGCGGCTGTGCCAATTGGCGACGCGCTCCTGCGCCTCGCGCAGTTCGGCCGCCAGGTCGCGGCCTGCCTCCGTTTCCGCGTCCTTGGGGTGCACGCGGCTGGCCGGGCGCCCGGCGAACAGGGCGAGATGGCGCGACAGCGAATCGAGGGCGTGCAGCTTCGAGGCCAGCTTGATGCGCAGGCGCCGCACGCGCCGGCCGTCTGGCGACTTCGGCTCTTCTTCCTCGAGGCGGAAATCGGCGATCGCCGCGAGGTGCTCGGGCGGCATCTTGGTCAGGTCGAGCCGCACGCTGCCGTCCTCGCTGATGTCGAGGTAGTCGTGCACCGAGGCGAAGGCGACTCGCACGTACTCTGCAATCACCCGCTCGGCGCTGACCTTGCAGGCGGCGGCGAGCCGGTGCCGGCCGGCCTCGATCGCGGCGCGCACCGCCGGATTCTGCATCAGCCGCCAGGCCGAGCGCCGCGTATGGGTCGGCGAGTAGCCGGCACGGACGAAGGCCTGCGAGGCATTGAGGTCGATCAGGTACTCCTCGACGAAGCGCCGCTGGCGCGGCGTCATCGTCGGCACGGTGGCAGGGGAGGTGGTGTCTTCGAAATCGTCGGTCATGCGTGCAACGGTACCGCCCGCCCGCCAATCCGCCGAATTAAACCCCTAGCGGTGTCGAAGAGAGGCATCCGATGCAGTGCCCATCGATGCTTCTCAAAACTCTAGCGGTGTCGAAAACAGGCATCCGATGCAATGCCCATCAATAATCTTTGGAACCGCTAGCTGTGCGCGGCGTTGCGCCGGCGGTACTCGGAGGGTTCCATGCGTGCTCTTCGCATCCTGCCGCCGCTGCTGATCGCGATGACGTACCAGGCCACCGCCCAGCCCACGCCCACTGCAAATACCGCGACGCCGCCGACGGTGCGCGATGGAGATCGCGTCCCGGCACGCCCGCCCCAGGTGGCCGACTGCGGCCCCTGGCTGGAAGGCTGCCTCGGCGAGGACAGGCGACGCATCCTGCTGTTCCTCGGCACTTTGGGCGCAGCCAAGCAGCCGCTCCTGCCGCGCTAGGCAGTACTCCATCGGGAGGTGGAGGCGCCGGGCGCCGACGCGCATACTGCGCGGCGCGAGTTCGGGGAGCCGTGCGTGATCACCATCTTCGGTATCAGGAACTGCGACACGATGAAGAAGGCGCGCGCCTGGCTGGACGGCCGGGGCGTCGCCTATGCCTTCCACGACTACAAGGCGTCGGGCATCGAGCGCGCGCGGCTGCAGGGCTGGGCGCAGCAGGTCGGCTGGGAGCGGCTGCTGAACCGTGCCGGCACGACCTTCCGCAAGCTACCGGACAGGGAACGCGAGGGGCTCGACGAGGGCCGGGCGATCGCGCTGATGCTGGCGCAGCCGGCGATGATCAAGCGGCCGGTGCTCGAGATCGGCGATCGGCTGCTGGTCGGCTTCAAGCCCGACGAATACGCCCGAAGTGTTGGCCAGCGGACCTGATCAGGAGCCCGGCTGGGCCGGCGGCACCAGGTCGCGCAGGCGTTCGAGGTCGGCGATGAAGACCTCGCGGCCATCGCCGCTGACGCCGGCCTGCCGCAGGGCGGCGAAGGCGCGCGACAGGCTCTGCGGCGTGATGCCCAGCCGGCCGGCGATCAGGCGCCGGCCGCCCGGCAGTGTGACGGTGGCGCTGCCGGTGCGCGCCGGCGCCAGCGCCAGCAGCATGGCCGAGAGCCTTTCGATCGCCGACAGCAGCTTGAGGTCCTTGATCTGGCCGATCAGGGTTCGCCAGTAGGTCGACGATTGCAGCGCCGCGCCGTAGGCGAGCGCGCCATTGGCACGCACCTGCGCGCGGAAGGCAGCGGCCGGCCACAGCAGGATGCGGCCCTGCTCCAGCAGTCGCGCAGTGAGCAGATAGGGCGCGTCGAGCAGGGCGGCGGCCAGGATGAAGCTGTCGCCGGGCCCGAAGAACTCGACCAGCATTTCCTCGCGCTGACCCTCGCCGAACAGGCCGACGGCACCAGACAGCACGACGTGCAGGAATTGCGGCGTTTCCCCCTGCACGCAAAGTGAAGTGCCCTTGGGCAGGGTCTGGACGAAGCACGGCGCCAGGAGCGCGCCCAAGTCCTTTTCGGAAACCTCCGCCATAAGCCGTGAGCGCCGAAGCAGGGGGATGTCCGAAGGAATCATGCTCGGTCCGTTCTATGGGTTGGCCTTCCGCTCCCGCTCCCCGCAAGCCGGAGGGGTGTATCCGTTAACAAATGTGAAGAGCCATCATTACCATAAGACAACGCGTCCAAATTAAACCCGGTTTCCCGGCTGCCGCTTGACGTACGTCAAGTCGGAATCGCGACCGCTCCTCCACCTTGCCGGCACAGACGGGAGTGCTGTGGATGGTGATGCGGAACGAGACGGCGGCTGCCGCCGGCAATGGCAGGACCACGGCGCTGGGCATGAGCACCCTGGCCTTCACCGTGTGCTTCGCGGTGTGGACGATCTTCTCGATCATCGGAGTGCAGATCAAGAAGGACCTCGGGCTGAGCGACACGCAGTTCGGCCTGCTGGTCGGCACGCCGATCCTGGTCGGCTCGCTGATCCGCCTGATCCTCGGCATCTGGGCCGACCAGTATGGCGGCCGCGTCGTCTATACCGGCGTGATGATCGCCGCCGCGGTGGCGACCTGGTTGCTGACCTTCGCCCACGACTACCCGACCTTCCTGCTCGCCGCGCTGGGCGTGGGCATCGCCGGCGGCTCCTTCGCCGTCGGCATCGCTTATGTCTCGCGCTGGTACGAGCAGGGCAAGCAGGGCACGGCGCTGGGCATCTTCGGCGCCGGCAATGTCGGCGCCGCGGTCACCAAGTTCGTGGCGCCCTTCGTCATGGTCGCCTGGGGCTGGCAGAGCGTTGCCGAGATCTGGGCAATCGCGCTGGCGGCGACGGCCGTCATTTTCTGGTTCACCACGAAGGACGATCCGCAGCTCGCCGCGCGGCGCAAGGCGGGCATCAAGCCCGAGCCGATCTCGGCCATGCTCGAGCCGCTGCGCAACGTCCAGGTCTGGCGCTTCTCGCTCTACTACTTCTTCGTCTTCGGCGCCTTCGTGGCGCTGGCCCTGTGGCTGCCGCGCTACCTGATCGGCGTCTACGGTCTGGACATCGTCACCGCCGGCATGATCGGCGCGGCCTACTCGATCCCCGCCAGCCTGTTCCGCATCTATGGCGGCGTGCTGTCCGACAAGTTCGGCGCGCGGCGCGTGATGTACTGGACCTTCGGCGTCTCGGTCGCGGCCTGCTTCGTGCTCGCCTATCCGCCGACGCAGTACATCGTCAAGGGCATCACCGGTCCGATCGTCTTCACGCTCGAGATGGGCCTGGTGCCGTTCACCGTGATGACCTTCGTGCTGGGCTTCTTCATGAGCCTGGGCAAGGCGGCCGTCTACAAGCACATCCCGGTGTACTACCCCAAGCATGTCGGCGCCGTGGGCGGCGTCGTCGGCCTGGTCGGCGGCCTGGGCGGCTTCGTGCTGCCGATCGCCTTCGGCCTGCTCAACGACCTGACAGGCATCTGGACGAGCTGCTTCATGCTGCTCTTCCTCGTCGTCGCCGTGTCGCTGGTGTGGATGCACGTGTCGATCCGCGCCATGGAGCGCGAGAAGATCGGCGAGGCGCTGGACAAGCTGCCCGAGCTGCCCGAGATGCAGCCGATCCACGGGCCCGAGCATGTCGGCAAGCTGTCGGGCAAGACGCTCGAGGACTGGCGGCCCGAGGACCGCAACTTCTGGGAGGAGAAGGGCCGGCGCATCGCGCGGCGCAACCTCGCGATCTCGATCCCGGCCCTGCTGCTGTCATTCGCGGTTTGGATGGTGTGGTCGGTGGTGGTCGCCAAGCTGCCGTCGATCGGCTTCACGTACACCACCGACCAGCTCTTCTGGCTGGCGGCGCTGCCCGGCGTATCCGGCGCGACCTTGCGCATCTTCTACTCCTTCACCGTGCCGATCTTCGGCGGCAGGCTGTGGACGACGGTCGCCACCTGGTCGTTGATCCTGCCCGCCGCCGGCATCGGCTATGCCGTGCAGAACCCGGCGACGCCGTACTGGATCTTCCTCGTGCTGGCGCTGCTCTGCGGCTTCGGCGGCGGCAATTTCGCCTCCTCGATGTCGAACATCTCCTTCTTCTTCCCCAAGGCGGAGAAGGGCAACGCGCTGGCGCTCAACGCCGGGCTGGGCAATCTCGGCGTCAGCGTCGTGCAGTTCATCGTGCCGGTGATCATCACCGCCGGCGTCTTCGGCTTCCTCGGCGGCGAGCCGCAGGTCGCGCGCGAGGCCTCGGGCGAGAGCCTGATGTGGCTGCAGAACGCCGGCTTCATCTGGGTGCCGTTCATCGCCGCCTCGGCCTTCGCCGCCTGGTTCGGCATGAATGACATCGCCTCGGCCAAGGCCTCGTTCGCCGAGCAATCGGTGATCTTCCAGCGCAAGCACAACTGGATCATGTGCTGGCTCTACACCGGCACCTTCGGCTCGTTCATCGGCTACTCGGCGGGCTTCCCGCTGCTCGCCAAGGTGACGTTCCCCGACGTCAACGCGTTGAAGTACGCCTTCCTCGGCCCGCTGGTCGGCGCCGTCGCGCGCTCGATGACCGGCTGGGTGTCCGACAGGTGGGGCGGCGGGCGCGTCACCTTCTGGGTGTTCATCGTCATGACCCTGGGCGCGGCGGGCGTCGTCTGGTTCATCGGCGAGAGGAACTTCGCCGGCTTCTTCGCCTGCTTCCTGCTGCTGTTCTGCGCCACCGGCGTGGGCAACGCGTCGACCTTCCAGATGATCCCCGCGATCATGCGCAAGGACATGGACCGGCTGATGCCGCAGGCGGCGCTCGAGACGCGGCGCGTGCAGGGCGAGAAGGAGTCGGCGGCAATCATCGGCTTCACCTCGGCGATCGCGGCCTATGGCGCCTTCTTCATCCCCAAGAGCTTTGGCTCCTCGATCGCGGCCACCGGCACGCCGATGCTGGCGCTGTATGGCTTCATCGCCTTCTACGTCAGCTGCATCGCCGTGACTTGGTTCTTCTACACCCGCAGGGGCGGCCTGCTGTTCGACGTCGAACGCAAGGCGCCGGCCGCGGCCACCGCCGCCGTGCCGGCGCAGTGAGGACGCTCATGCGGTCGACCACTCATGCCTTCCCCCGGAGGGGGAAGGTGCCCGAAGGGCGGAAGGGGGATGTCGAAGACGGACTCCCGCGTTCGACTTCGACATCCCCCATCCGGCGCTCCGCGCCACCTTCCCCCTCCTGGGGAAGGTAAACCTCTACGGAGACCGATCGTGTCGCATTTCCTCGACCGGCTGACCTTCTTCACCAAGACCCGCGAACCCTTCGCCGACGGCCACGGCATCACCACGACCGAGGGCCGCGGCTGGGAGGACGCCTATCGCAAGCGCTGGCAGCACGACAAGATCGTGCGCTCGACGCACGGCGCCAACTGCACCGGCTCGTGCTCGTGGAAGATCTACGTCAAGGGCGGCATCGTCACCTGGGAGACGCAGCAGACCGACTATCCGCGCACCCGGCCCGAGCTGCCCAACCACGAGCCGCGCGGCTGCTCGCGCGGCGCCAGCTACAGCTGGTACCTATACTCAGGCAATCGCGTGAAATATCCGCTGGCGCGCTCGCGCCTGCTGCGCCTGTGGCGCCAGGCGCGCGCCACGCTCTCGCCGGTGGCCGCCTGGGCCTCGATCGTCGAGGATCCGAAGAAGCGCGCCGCCTACACCAGCAAGCGCGGCCATGGCGGCTTCGTGCGCGTCGGCTGGGACGAGGTGACCGAGATCGTCGCCGCGGCCAACGCCTACACGGCGAAGACGTATGGCCCCGATCGCATCCTGGGCTTCTCGCCGATCCCGGCGATGTCGATGGTCTCCTACGCCGCCGGCTCGCGCTACCTGTCGCTGATCGGCGGCGTCAGCATGTCGTTCTACGACTGGTACTGCGACCTGCCGCCGGCCTCGCCGCAGACCTGGGGCGAGCAGACCGACGTGCCGGAGTCGGCCGACTGGTACAACGCCGGCTTCGTCATCCTGTGGGGCTCCAACGTCCCGCAGACGCGCACGCCCGACGCGCACTTCTACACGGAGGCGCGCTATCGCGGCATGAAGAGCGCGGTAATCTGCCCGGACTACTCCGAGGCCTCCAAGTTCGGCGACATCTGGCTGTCGGTGAAGCAGGGCACCGACTCGGCGCTGGCCATGGCGATGGGCCACGTGATCCTCAAGGAGTGTCACGTCGGCCGTCAGGTCGAGTACTTCCGCGACTACGTGCGCCAGTACACCGACATGCCGATGCTGGTGCGGCTGGTGAAGCGCGACGGCCGTTATGTGCCCGACCGCTTCGTGCGCGCCTCCGACTTCGACGCCTCCCTGGGTGAGGCAAACAATCCCGAGTGGAAGACGGTGGCCTTCGACGAGAAGACCGGCGGCATCGTCGTGCCGCGCGGCTCGGTCGGCTTCCGCTGGGGCGAGTCCGGCAAGTGGAATCTCGAGGAGAAGGACACGGCGGGCAACGACACCACCTTGCGGCTGTCGCTCAACGACGTCGCCGACGACGTGGTCGATGTCGGCTTTCCGTATTTCGGCGGCATCGAGCACGATCACTTCGTCTCGACCAGCCATGATAGCGTGCTCAACCGCCTGGTCGCGGTGAAGAAGCTCAAGCTGGCCGACGGCGAGACGCTGGTCGCCACCGTGCGCGACCTGTTCGTCGCCAATTACGGCGTCGACGGCGGGCTGGGCGGACCCAACGTCGCGAAGTCGCTTGACGACGACGTGCCCTACACGCCGGCCTGGGCCGAGAAGATCACCGGCGTGCCGCGCGACAAGATCATCCAGGTGGCGCGCGAGTTCGCGACCAACGCCGAGAAGACCCGGGGCCGCTCGATGGTGATCATCGGCGCGGCGATGAACCACTGGTACCACGCCGACATGAACTATCGCGGCGTGATCAACATGCTGGCGATGTGCGGCTGCGTCGGCCAGTCGGGCGGCGGCTGGGCGCATTACGTCGGCCAGGAGAAGCTCCGGCCGCAGGCCGGCTGGGCGCCGCTCGCTTTCGCGCTCGACTGGGGCCGCCCGCCGCGCCAGCAGAACTCGACCTCGGCTTTCTACGCCCACACCGACCAGTGGCGCTACGAGACCATCAATGTCGGCGACATCGTCTCGCCGACCGCGCCGGAAGGTTCGTGGGACGGCTCGATCATCGACTACAACGTGCGCGCCGAGCGCATGGGCTGGCTACCCTCGGCGCCGCAGCTGCAGGACAACCCGCTCACCATCGCCCGCGCCGCCGCCGCTGCCGGCATGGAGCCCAAGGACTACGTCGCGCAGAAGCTCAAGAGCGGTGACCTGCGCATGTCGTGCGAGGATCCCGACAACCCGAGAAACTGGCCGCGCAACATGTTCGTGTGGCGCTCCAATCTGCTGGGCTCCTCGGGCAAGGGCCACGAGTATTTCCTCAAGCACCTCTTGGGCACGACGCACGGCGTGATGGGCAAGGACCTCGGCGAGGAGGGCAGGGCCAGGCCGACCGAGGTGACGTGGCGCGATGAGGCGCCGCAGGGCAAGCTCGACCTGCTGGTGACGCTCGACTTCCGCATGTCGACGACCTGCGTCTACTCCGACATCGTGCTGCCCACAGCCACCTGGTACGAGAAGAACGACCTCAACACCTCGGACATGCATCCCTTCATCCATCCGCTGACCTCGGCGGTGGATCCGGTGTGGGAAGCCCGCAGCGACTGGGAGATCTACAAGTCGATCGCCAAGGCCTTCTCGCGCGTGGCGCCGGAGGTGCTGGGCGTCGAGAAGGACATCGTGCTCACCCCGATCATGCACGACAGCCCGGGCGAGATCGCCCAGGCGCTCGAAGTGCGCGAATGGAAGAAGGGCGAGGTCGAGCCGATTCCCGGCCGGACCATGCCCAACGTCGCGGTGGTCGAGCGCGACTATCCCAATACCTACCAGCGCTTCACCGCGCTCGGGCCGCTGATGGAGAAGGTCGGCAACGGCATCAAGGGCATCGCCTGGCAGACCGCGCACGAGGTCGAGCACCTCAAGCACCTCAACGGCGTCGTCGAGGACGGGCCGACCAAGGGGCTGGCACGCATCGAGAGCGACATCGACGCCGCCGAGGTGCTGCTGATGCTGGCGCCCGAGACCAACGGCGAGGTCGCGGTGAAGTCGTGGGAGGCGCTGTCGAAGGCGACCGGCCGCGCGCACGCGCATCTGGCGCTGCCCAAGGAGGACGAGAAGATCCGTTTCCGCGACGTCGTCTCGCAGCCGCGCAAGATCATCTCGGCGCCGACCTGGTCGGGGCTGGAGAGCGAGAAGGTCTGCTACAACGCCGGCTACACCAACGTCCACGAGCTGATCCCCTGGCGCACGCTGACCGGCCGCCAGCAGCTCTACCAGGACCATCGCTGGATGCTGGCGTTCGGCGAGGGGCTCTGTGTCTATCGCCCGCCTGTCGATCTTCGGACCACCAAGCCGATGCTGGGCGCCCGGCCCAACGGCGAGAAGGAGATCGTGCTGAACTTCATCACGCCGCACCAGAAGTGGGGCATCCATTCCACCTACACCGACAATCTGATGATGCTGACGCTCTCGCGCGGCGGGCCGATCGTCTGGCTGAGCGAGGTCGACGCGGCGAAGGCCGGCATCGTCGACAACGACTGGGTCGAGGCCTTCAACGTCAACGGCGCCCTGGTCGCCCGCGCCGTGGTCTCGCAGCGCATGAAGGAAGGCACGATCTTCATGTACCACGCGCAGGAGAAGATCGTGAACGTGCCGGGCGCGGAGACCACCGGCAAGCGCGGCGGCATCCACAACTCGGTGACCCGCGCCGTGCTCAAGCCGACGCACATGATCGGCGGCTACGCCCAGCAGGCCTGGGGCTTCAACTACTACGGCACGATCGGCACCAACCGCGACGAGTTCGTCATCGTGCGCAAGCTGGTGAAGGTCGACTGGCTCGAACGACCGCATCCCGACGCAAATCGTGAACCTCTACCTTCCCCCGGAGGGGGAAGGTGCCCGGAGGGCGGAAGGGGGATGTCGAAGACGGACACCGGAGGTGTTGAGGCATCCCCCATCCGTCACGCCGCGCAAGACGCGGCGCGCCACCTTCCCCCTCCGGGGGAAGGTAAGGGCAAGGCAGGAGATGTGTCATGAGAGTACGCGCACAGATCGCGATGGTGCTGAACCTCGACAAGTGCATCGGCTGCCACACCTGCTCGGTGACGTGCAAGAACGTGTGGACCAACCGCGAAGGCATGGAATACGCCTGGTTCAACAACGTCGAGACCAAGCCCGGCATCGGCTATCCCAAGGACTGGGAGAACCAGAAGCGCTGGAACGGCGGCTGGGTGCGCAAGAAGAGCGGCAAGATCCAGCCGCGCATCGGCTCGAAGTGGCGCATTCTCGCCAACATCTTCGCCAACCCCGATTTGCCGGAGATCGACGACTACTACGAGCCCTTCACCTTCGACTACGAGCACCTGCAGAAGGCGCCCGAGCTCGAGGCCTTCCCGACGGCGCGGCCGCGCTCGCTGATCACCGGCCAGCGCATGGAGAAGATCGAGTGGGGCCCGAACTGGGAGGAGATCCTCGGCGGCGAGTTCGCCAAGCGCTCGGCCGACGTCAATTTCGAGGGCGTGCAGAAGGAGATCTACGGGCAGTTCGAGAACACCTTCATGATGTACCTGCCCAGGCTGTGCGAGCATTGCCTCAACCCGGCCTGCGTCGCGGCCTGCCCCTCGGGCGCGATCTACAAGCGCGAGGAGGACGGCATCGTCCTGATCGACCAGGACAAGTGCCGCGGCTGGCGCATGTGCGTGTCGGCCTGCCCGTACAAGAAGGTCTACTTCAACTGGTCGTCGGGCAAGTCGGAGAAGTGCATCTTCTGCTATCCGCGCATCGAGGCAGGACAGCCGACCGTGTGCTCGGAGACCTGCGTCGGGCGCATCCGCTATCTCGGCGTGATGCTCTACGACGCCGACCGCATCGAGGAGGCTGCCTCGGTGCCCGACGAGAAGCAGCTCTACGACGCGCAGATGGGCGTCTTCCTCGATCCCAACAGCGAGCACGTGATCGCCCAGGCGCGCCGCGACGGCGTGCCCGATGCCTGGCTCGAGGCGGCCAGGCGCTCGCCGGTGTGGAAGATGGCGATGGAGTGGAAGGTCGCCTTCCCGCTGCATCCCGAGTACCGCACCCTGCCGATGGTCTGGTACGTGCCGCCGCTGTCGCCGATCCAGTCGGCGGCCGAGGCCGGCAAGATGGGCGTCGACGGCGCCATGCCCGACGTGCGCTCGCTGCGCATCCCGCTGCGCTACCTCGCCAACATGCTGACCGCGGGCGACGAGGAGCCGGTGGCCAGGGGCCTGGAGCGCATGTTGGCGATGCGCGCCTTCATGCGCGCCAAAACGGTCGACGGCGTCGTCGACCACGCCATCGCCAGGCGCGTGGGCTTAAGCGCCCAGCAGATCGAGGCGATGTACCACGTGATGGCGATCGCCAACTACGAGGACCGCTTCGTCATCCCGACGGCGCATCGCGAGACGTCGGAGGACGCCTATGCGCTGCGCGGCGCCTGCGGCTTCAGCTTCGGCAATGGCTGCTCGCCCGACGACGGCACCGGCAACCTCTTCGCCGGCGGCAAGCTCAAGCGCAAGAACCCGATGGAGGTGGCGTGATGAAGACCCTGCGCGCGCTCGCCGCCCTGCTGAGCTATCCGACGCAGGACCTGCTCGCCGCCTCGGGCGAGATCCGCGCCGCGCTCGATCGCGAGGCGCTGCTGCCTTCAGCCGAGCGCGCCGCGCTCGATCGCCTGATCGGCGAGCTCGAAGCCGGCGATCTCTACGACCTGCAGGAGCGCTACGGCCTGCTGTTCGACCGCACGCGCTCGCTGTCGCTGCATCTCTTCGAGCATGTGCACGGAGAGAGCCGCGATCGCGGCCAGGCGATGGTCGACCTGCTCAAGCTCTACGAGGAGACCGGCTACTCGCCGGTCGCCAGCGAGCTGCCCGATTTCCTGCCGCTGTTCCTCGAATACGCCTCGACGCGCGAGCCGAAGGCGGCGCTCGAGCTGATCGGCCAGCCGGCCCATGTCGTGGCCGCCTTGCGCGAACGCCTGGCCAAGCGCGCGTCCTCGTACGAATCGGTGATGGCTGCGCTGCTGGCGTTGTCGCGCGCGAAGCTCGACGAGGCCACGCTCGCAGCCTTGCGCGCCGAGCCCGATCCGGAGCCCGACGATCTCGAGGCGCTCGACGCGGCCTGGGTCGACCAGGAGGTGACCTTCGGTCCCGGCACGGCGGCCGCCGCCTGCCCGGTCGACCGCATGGCCACCCGCCTGCGCGCGGCGATGGCGGAGTAGGGCTGTGTCCGAGTGGACGGCACCATCTGTCATCCCGAGCGCAGCGAGGGATCCAGGGGAGCCGCGTGGATTCCTCGCTGCGCTCGGGATGACAGGGTGGGCTCACACTCGCGCGGAAATCGAATTCCACCACGGAGTGGCGTCATGAAGGACTACATCTTCCATCTGCTGTTCGTCTGGTACCCGTATATCTGCCTGACGGTGTTCCTGCTCGGCAGCCTGATCCGCTTCGATCGCGAGCCCTACACCTGGAAGGCGAGCTCGAGCCAGATCCTGCGCAAGCGCCAGCTGCGCTGGGGCTCGAACCTGTTCCATGTCGGCATCCTGTTCCTGCTGCTGGGCCACGCGGTCGGCCTGCTGACGCCGACCTCGCTCTACACCCTGGTGATGAGCGTCGAGGTCAAGCAGCTGGTGGCCGTCGCCGCCGGCGGCATCGCCGGCGTGATCTGCTTCGTCGGGCTCACCTTGCTTCTGCATCGCCGGCTGTTCGACGAGCGCATCCGGCGCACCAGCTCGGCGATGGACATCGCCATCCTGGCGCTGCTGTGGATCCAGCTCGTGCTCGGCCTGATCACCCTGCCGTTCTCGATCGGTCATCGCGACGGCTCGGTGATGCTGATCCTCTCGCACTGGGCGCAGGGTATCGTCACCCTGCATCCGGTCGACGCGAAAACGCTGCAGGGACTCGACTGGCCGTACCTGACGCATCTGGTGCTGGGCATGACCCTGTTCCTCGTCTTCCCGTTCAGCCGCCTGGTCCACATCTGGTCGGCGCCGGTCTGGTATCTCGGAAGGCGCGGCTACCAGGTCGTGCGCAGCCGTGGCCCACTGCCGGCACGGGGGCGGTCATGAGCGTCGCCACCACCGCCAACGTCCGGCCGCGCCGGCGCTTCGCGCGGCCGGTCCCGGTCAGCGTCAACGGCGTGGCCATCGCGAGCGCCGATATCGTGCGCGAGACCCAGCATCACCCGTCGTCCGATCCCGACCAGGCGTGGGAGATGGCGAGCCGCGCCCTGGCGATCCGCGAGCTGCTGTCGCAGGAGGCCGATCGCCTGGGCATCGTCGCCGAGCCGATCGAGGACGAGGAGGGGCGCGCCGAGACCGGGCAGGAAGCGCGCTACCGGCAACTGATCGAGCGCGAGGTGGTCGTGCCCTCGGCCGACGAGCAGACCTGCCGGCGCTACTACGCGCGCAACATCGCGCGCTTCCGCACGCCCGATCTCAGCGAGGCCGCGCATATCCTGCTGCCGGCCGCGCCCGGCGACGCGGCGGCGCGCGCGCAGGCGCGCGAGACGGCGCGCAGGCTGATCGAGGCGCTGTGCGCGCGGCCGCAGGACTTCGCCGTCATGGCCGCACAGCACTCGGCCTGCCCGTCGGCGGGGCAGGGCGGTAATCTCGGCCAGCTCTCGCCCGGCCAGACCGCGCCGGAGTTCGACGCCGCGCTGCGCACCATGTTGCCCGGCACGATCCACGCCGAGCCCGTCGAGAGCCGCTACGGCTTCCATGTCGTGCGGCTCGACCGCCGCATCGAGGGACGCGAGCTGCCGTTCGAGATGGTGCGCGCGCGCATCGCCGAGTACCTCGACGAGAGCGTGCGGCGGCGCGCGCTGCAGCAATACGTCTCGGTGCTCGCCGGCCGCGCCGTCGTCACCGGCGTCGACCTCGCGCCCGCCGCCGGCCCGCTGCTGCAGTAGGAGGCGCGGCCATGACGGGACGATCGCTCCTGCCTTCCCCCGGAGGGGGAAGGTGGCGCGCAGCGCCGGATGGGGGATGTCTCAACGAATCCGCTGTCCGTCTTCGACATCCCCCTTCCGCCCTTCGGGCACCTTCCCCCTCCGGGGGAAGGGAACAGGGAGTCTCGACATGATGCTGGGTCAGGTGCTCGAGCGATTGGGCGACGAGGCGTTCGCCACCGAGGCGATGCTCGCGCTGGACGATCTCGCGCTGCTCGCCGAGGTCGACCAGGCGGCGCGCGACGTCGACGAGACGCCGGCGATCTACGCCGCCTTCGCCGCGCGGCGCTTCGCCGGCCACGCGTCGGACGACGACTGGCTGGCGCTGATGACGGCGATGGAACGCGCCGATGATCCCGGCGCGGCGTGCCTGAAGCAGATGCTGCGCTGGTCGCTGCGCCACGACGCGCAACCGTGCGGCTGCCACGGCGGTTGAATTTTCCTTCTTCCCGCGAAGGCGGGGAGAAGGTGCCGAGCGGAAGCGAGGCGGATGAGGGGCTTCCTCGCGCAACGACAAGCAGCGTCGCCGTAGAGACTCCGCGAAGCCCCTCATCCGCCCTTCGGGCACCTTCTCCCCGCCTGCGCGGGGAGAAGGAAGTGAGAGAAGCAGTCCCATGACCCTGTTCAGTTACGGCTTTCGCACCTTCTTCCTCGCCGCCGGCGGCTTCGCTGCTGTGGCCATCCTGCTGTGGTTGCCGGTCTTCCTCGGCCATGTCGCGCTGCCGCTGGCGATGTCGCCGCGCGACTGGCATGCGCATGAGATGGTCTTCGGCTACGCCGCCGCGGCGATCGCCGGCTTCCTGCTCACCGCGATCCCCAACTGGACCGGCCGGCCACCGGTCGCCGGCCGGCCGCTGATGCTGCTCGCCGCCGCCTGGCTCGCCGGCCGCGTCGGCATGGCGATCTCCGACCTGATCGGCCTGGCGGCGGCGATGGCGCTCGACCTGCTGTTCCTGCCCATGGTGGCCCTCGTCGCCGGCCGCGAGATCGTCGCCTCGGGCAACCGGCGCAACTTCAAGATCCTCGTCATCCTCGGCCTGCTGGTCGCCGCCAATGTCCACTTCCATGTCGAGGTGCTGCGCGAAGGCGTGGCCGATGTCGGGCTGCGCCTGGGCCTCGCGGTCGTGGTCGGGCTGATCGTGCTGATCGGCGGGCGCATCGTGCCCAACTTCACGCGCAACGCGCTGATGCGCCTGGGACCGGGCCGCCTGCCGGCGCCGTTCAACCGCCTCGACATCGCCTGCATCGCGCTCTCGGTCGGCGCGCTGGCGGCGTGGGTGGCGGCGCCGGAACTCTGGCTCGCCGGTGCGCTTTGCCTCGCCGCCGGCGTGCTGCAGCTGGTGCGGCTGGCGCGCTGGGCGGGCGATCGCGCGCGCGGCGACGGGCTGGTGCTGGTGCTGCACCTCGCCTACGCCTTCATCCCGATCGGCTTCCTGCTCGCCGGCGCCTCGGCGCTGGCGCCGCAGCCGCTGA
Source organism: Alphaproteobacteria bacterium (assembly GCA_019635875.1). NCBI lineage: Bacteria > Pseudomonadati > Pseudomonadota > Alphaproteobacteria > Alphaproteobacteria bacterium. The sequence continues at coordinate 354,153 of JAHBYP010000003.1, read as the reverse complement.
CCGGCGCGGCGGCGCATGCCTGGGGCGTGGGCGGCATCGGCCTGATGACGCTCGCCGTGATGACCCGCGCCACCCTGGGCCATACCGGGCGCGCGCTGGTGGCGTCGCGCGCCACGGTAATGGTCTACGGCCTGGCGCTGCTGGCGGCGCTGGCGCGCATCGCCGCGTCCTTCCCCTCGGCGCTCGACGCCGCGCTGATGCAGCTTGCCGCCATCGCTTGGGCCGCGGCCTTCGCCGGCTTCGCCGCGGTCTATGGCCCAATGCTGCTGCGCAAGACCCGCCGCGCGGGGCCGCCGGGCTGCTGAGCGGGGCAAAAAGCGAGTCCGGTGAAGGGCTTAGTGGCTCCAAAAGAAAACTATTGAAATCAGGATTCTATGCCCCTATCTTAATCTCACAATTGCGCGCGATCCCCTCCCCCACGTGATCGACGCGCAGCACAATAAAATGCCGGCAACTTCCGGGCCGGTTATCCCCTGATTAGGCGGCGCGGTTTTGCCGCCCTTTTATCGATTTTCAGTCTTTCGGGCGTTTGGAGAGTAGGGCGATGGCGAAGCGGCTGATGGCGCTGCTGTTGCCGGCGGCGTTGGTGTTGTCGGCGTGCGGTGAGAGCATGGGCGAGCGTGCAGCCACGGGCGGCGGCATCGGTCTCGCCGCCGGCACGGTCGCTGGCCTGCTGCTGCCCGGCGTTTCCTGGTGGGGCGGGGCGCTGATCGGCGGCGTCGGCGGTGCCGTTGTCGGCGCTGCAACGACCGAGAAGAAGCAGTAATTCTGCGCGTAAGGCGTTGAGTCTGTGTACAAGACGGGCGGCTTCGGCCGCCCGTTACCGTTTGTCATCGGACGATACGCTGGGCCACAGCTTCGCCCTTGCGTGGCCTTCGTGCCGGCCCTGCGGCGCGCTTTCCTGTGCGTCGGCCGCTCCTCAGGGGGGCCACACACGAAGAGGAGAGCGCGTCATGATCGCCCAGTCGAACACCACCAAGTCGAAATTCGTCGCCGTCGCCCTGCTGGCGATGCTGGGCCTGAGCGCCTGCGGCGACACGATGGGCCAGCGCGCGGTGTCGGGTGGCGTGATCGGCGGCGCCGGCGGCGCGCTGGCCGGCCCGGCCTTCGGCTTCAACCCGATGACCGGCCTGGTGCTCGGCGGCCTCGGCGGCGCCGCGATCGGCGCCGCGACCGCGCCGCAGTATCCCAACTACAACGGCTACAACAGCGGCTACTACCGCTGACCTCTGCTCCCTCTCCCCGCGAGCGGGAAAGGGTTGGGGTGAGGGGCTGCAGCAAGTGGCGCACTACGGCTGCGCCCAACCTGAAGCAACCCCTCACCCCGACCCTCTCCCCGCCAGCGGGGAGAGGGAGGAAGGCGCAGTTCACGCCGGCCCGACCTCGACTCCCGTATCGTTGAAGCAGGCGCCTTCGGCGAGGTCGGCGCGCTGGTCGGCCGAGACCAGCGCCGAGATCGTCTGGCCGGTGCGGCTGGTCGACAGCCAGGCGCCTTTCTCGCTGGCGACGACGCCCGGCGGCACGGCGTCGGTCACCTCGAGCGGCAGGATCACCTCGCCGAGCCGGTTCCACACCCGCACCTCGCCGCCGTCCGCGAGGCCGCGCCGCGCCGCGTCGGCCGGATTCATCTTCAGCGGCGGCGCCGCGCGCGACGCGGCGAGATCGCCGAAGGTCGAGGAGATGCGCCGGTCCGAGGCCGGCGAGATCAGCATCAGCGGATGCGAGGCATCGCGCGGGCGGAAATCGGCGAGCAGCGCCGCCTCGCCCCAGCGCTGCGCCAGCGTCTCGGACACAAGCTCGATACGGCCCGAGGGCGTCGCCGGGAAGACGTTGTCGAACATCACCATCGGCTGGCCGTCGGGCCCGCTCATGCGCAGCGCCCTGTCGGTCGGGATCGCGCTCGGCCGCAGGCCCATGAGCCGCCGGTCGGCGCCGTCGACCGCGTCGTCCATCAGCTCGGCATCGCTCGCCTTCAAGCACGGCTCGTCGAAGCCGAAGCGCGCCGCCAGGCGGCGGAAGATCTCGGTGTTGGGCAGCGCCTCGCCGATCGGCGCGATCGCCGCCTCGGCGCGCTGCAGCCAGTGATGGCCATAGGCGGCGTAGAGGTCGTCGTACTCGAAGTGGCTCGCCGCCGGCAGCACGATGTCGCAATACGCCATGCTCTCGCTCATCGTCAGCTCGATGCCGACGGCGAAGATGTCCTCGCGCGCCAGCCCGCGGCGCATGCGGTTCTGGTCGGGATGCACGACCAGCGGATTGTGGTTGTAGATGAAGAGCGCGCGCAGCGGCGGATCGAGCGTGTCCTCCACGAGATGGCGGCCGACATCGTTGATGTTGAGCGTGCGCGTGCCCGGCGGCGCGAGATCGGGCCGCTGCAGCTTCGCCGGCGTCTTGGGAAAGGCGTTGCCGGCGCCCAGCACGATGCCGCTGCCCTTGCCCAGCCTGCCGAGCAGCGCCGGCAGCGCGATCGCCGCGCGGATGCCGCTGCCGCCGTTGCGGCCGCGTTCCAGCCCGTTGCCCGGCGCCATCACCAGCCGCTTCGACCCGGCGAGCCAGCGCGCCAGAGTGAGGATCTGGTCCTGCGGCAGGCCGCAGGCTTCCGCCGCGCGCGACGCGGGCCATTGACGGGCGCGCGCCATGAATTCCTCGAAGCCCAGCACGTGGCGCGCGATGAACGCTTCGTCGAGCGCGCCCTTGCGCTCGAGCTCGCAGGCCAGCGACCAGGCCAGCAGCACGTCGGTGCCGGGCAGCGGCGCCAGGTGCAGGTCGGCCTGCTCGGCGATCTTCGTGCGCAGCGGGTCGATCACCACCAGCTTTCCACCGTTGCGCCTGGCGCGCGCCGCGCCGCGCACGACGTGCAGGTTGGCGACGGTGGCGTTGTTGCCCCAGACCACGTTGAGGTCGGCGTGCTCGACGAATTCCGGCGGGCAGCCGGGCACCGCGCCGTAGGTGCCGGCCCAGGCCTGGCTGCGCACGCCGCCGCACAGCGCCTGGCGATAAAGCTGCGTCGCGCCCAGCCGGTGGAAGAAGCGCGAGGACATGCTGTCATAGGCGAGGAAGCCGTGCGGGCCGGCGTAGTTCAGCGGCATCACCGCCTGCGGCCCGAAGCGCGCGACGACGTCGCTGACCCCGGCGTGGATCGCATCGAGCGCTTCGCTCCAGCCGATGCGCTCGAACCGGCCCGAGCCCTTGGGCCCGACACGGCGCAGCGGATGACGCAGGCGCTGCTTGCCGTGCACGAACTCGGCGCTGTCATGCGCGACCTTGCTGCAGATCACGCCCGCGGTGTAGGGCAGCGCCTCGGAGCCGCGCACCTTCACCACGCGGCCATCCTCGACGCTGACCGTCAGGCTGCAGGTGTCGGGACAGTCGAGCGTGCAGACGCTGGGGCGTTCGACGATGGTCATGGCTTGGTCTCCGGACGTACCTGTCCCGCGATGCGACTCACCTGTCATTCCAAGCGCAGCGAGGAACCCAGTCGGTTTTCCTGGATCCCTCGCTGCCGCTTGGGATGACAGATGTCCCTATTTGAGCCCGTTTCACCGCGTGGCAGAGCGCGACTTTGTATCGAATGGCGCGGCGTCCATAGAATATCGTCACGCTGCGTCGAAGCAGCTCAGCACCATGGCGACAAGCTCGGGTGGGCTGGCGGGTTTGATGAGTACGGGTGCGCCGCGGAGGCCGTGCGGGTGCTGCTCGTGCATGTAGCCCGACAGGACGAGGAAGGGCGTGCTGCGCGCGCGCAGGGCGTGGGCGATGGGCTCGGACGTCTCCTTGTCGCCGAGATTGACGTCGAGCACGGCAATGTCGCAGCCCTGATCGGCAATCAAGCTTAGGGCCCTCGCCACCGAGATCGCCGGACCGACGACCTGAAATCCGGCATCCGACAGCTGTCGCGAAATATCGAGCGCGATCAGCGCATCATCCTCGACCACCAGGACGCGCTTCGGTCGCGACTCAGGGGTCATCAGGTGAGAACCCTGGTGGTGGGGCAGGCGAGCCGCCACGTCAGTCCCGACGATGCGAAATCGAGCTCGACCGATGCGTCGAGGCTGAGCTCGGCCATGCTCTTGATGACGGTCGAGCCGAAGCCGCGACGTTCGGGCGCGGCGACAGGCGGACCGCTGCGTTCGAGCCAGCTCATCGTGAATCGCCCGTCGATGTCACCCCCATCGATCTGCCAGGCGACTGCCACGCGGCCATGTTCGCCGGACAACGCGCCGTGCTTCACGGCGTTGGTCGCCAGCTCGTTGACGACCATGCCGATGCACTGGGCGGCCACGACCGATAGCTTCAGCGGAGGCCCGTCCAGGGTGATCCGTCCTTCAAGCAAGTCCTCGAAGTGGCCGAGCTGCGCGCGCACAAGATCGACGATTGCCACGCTCTTCCACTGGCTCCTGGCGAGCAGGTCATGGCTTGCCGCCAAGGCCTGGATGCGCAGCGAGAAACGTCGCACGAACTCATTCTGGTTCTCGGCGGTCATCTGGTGGGCGATCGCCGACACAACGCTCAGCATGTTCTTCGAGCGATGGTTGACCTCGCCCAGCAGCAGGCGGATGTGCTCCGTGCGCTCGGCCACACGCCGCTCGAGCGTGTCATTCAACTCGTGGAGCTGATCCTGGGCGCGGCGCCGCTCCGCCACTTCGGCGCGCAGCGCGTCGTTGGTCCTGGCCAATTCGCGCTGCATGCGGTGGAGCTCGGCGAAGACCGCGACCTTCGAGCGCAAGATGTCGGGGTTCACCGGCTTCTGCAGGTAGTCCACCGCCCCGGCGTCGTAGCCCGCCAGCACCTGTTGATCCTCGTTGTAGTAGGCGGTGAGGAAGATGATCGGCACCTGCGACGTCTTCTTGCGCTCCTTGATGATCCGCGCCAGCTCGATGCCGGTCATGCCCGGCATGCGAATGTCGAGGATCAGCAAGGCGAACTCGTCAACGAGAAGCGCGAGCAGCGCCTGTTCGGCCGACTCGGCGCGGACCAGCCGGTAGTTGGGATGATTGAGGATGCTTTCGAGCACGAAAAGGTTCTTCGGCTCGTCATCGACGATCAGGACGTTGATCGGCCCACTATCCGGCGGCGTTCGCGCGCCGAGGCCCTCCCCAACCATGATCTCGTCGATGGTCTTGCTCATCGGAACAGCCAGACCCGCATCAGCGAGAGCAGCTCGTCGGTGTTCACCGGCTTGGCGATGTAGTCGCTGGCACCGGCATCGAGGCATTTCTCCCGGTCGCCCTTCATCGCCTTGGCGGTCAGCGCGAGGATCGGCAGCGTGCTCGATGACGGGCTCTTGCGGATCTTGCCGATCGTCTCGTAGCCGTCCATGTCTGGCATCATGATGTCCATCAGCACCATGTTGAGGTCGGGCGTACGCTGGACGATCTCGATCGCTTCGCGGCCGTTGGTCGTGGGGATCACCTCCATGCCATGCTTCTCGAGCAGCGACGTCAGCGCGAAGATATTGCGGGCATCGTCGTCGACCACGAGGATCTTGCGGCCGAGCAGGACCTCGTTGGAGCCATGCAGGCGCTCGAGCATGGCGCGTTTCTCGACCGGCAGGTCGCTTACGACGCGGTGCAGGAAGAGCGAAGTCTCGTCGAGCAGCCGCTCCGGCGACTGGACATCCTTGAGCACGATGCTCTTGGCCATCAGCCTCAGCCGGCCCTGCTCCTCCGCGGTCAGCTCTTTGCCGGTGAAGACCACGACCGGCACCGCCGCCAGGACCGGTTCGACATGCATGCTCTCCAGCAGGTCGAAGCCGGTCATGTCGGGTAGGCGCAGGTCGAGCACCACGCAGTCGATGGCGTGCCGGCGCATCGTCGCCAGGGCCTCTTCGCCGGTAGCCGCCGCGAGCACCTCGATGTCGTCGTGGCCCAGCAATTCAGCGATCGACTGTCGTTCGACGTCGTTGTCCTCGACGATTAGCAGCCGCTTGGTGCGCGGCGCGGTGAAGGTCTTGATTCGGTCGAACGCGGCGACGAGCCTCTCGGTGGTCGGTTCCTTGACCAGGTAGGCGAAGGCGCCATGCGCGAGTCCGTGCTGAGGCTCCTCTTCCAGCGTGACGATCTGCACCGGGATGTGGCGCGTGGTCGGATCGAGCTTGAGCTGATTGAGCACCGTCCAGCCGAGCATATCAGGGAGAAAGATGTCGAGAGAGACAGCGCTCGGCATGTATTGCCGCGCGAGCGCCAAAGCCGTCGCTCCCTTGTTGGCGACGATGCCCTTGAAGCCCCTGTCGCGGGCCAGGCCGAGCAGGATGCGCGCGTAGTGGGCGTCGTCCTCGACGATCAGAAGAACTGCGTCACCTGGTCGGATCTCATCTCGATCGTCGTGGACATGCTCCTGCCGCGTCGTGGCCAGGATCGTGCGCTCGCGGGCTAAGGCGGGCGCTGCGCCACGCTCGTCTTCCAGCCGGACCGCCGAGCTGTCGGGTTCCGAATAGTAGAGCGGCAGGTAGAGGGTGAAGACGCTGCCCTGCTCATGACTGCTCGACAGCTTGATCTCGCCACCCAGCAGCACGGCGAGCTCGCGGCTAATGGCCAGGCCGAGCCCGGTGCCACCATACTTGCGCGACGTGCCGGCGTCGGCCTGCTGAAAGGCCTCGAAGATGATCCTCTGCTTCTCCGGCGCAATGCCGATGCCGGTGTCCTCGACGATGAAGGCAACGACCTGCGGCACCTTGCTCAGCACCGGATGACCGGGTGTGTAACCTCCGTCCGCCAGTTGGACGCGCAGATCGACATGGCCGCGGGCGGTGAACTTGATCGCGTTGGAGATCAGGTTCTTCAGGATCTGTTGCAGGCGTTTGGGATCGCTGCGCATCGCGGGCGGCAGGCCGTGGGCGAGCTGCACATTGAACGGCAGGTTCTTGGCCTCGGCGACGTGGCGGAAGCTGCGATCGACGGCGTCGCGTAGGGCGCCGAACGGAATCTCCTCGACCTCGACCGTGACCGTGCCTGACTCGATCTTCGACAGGTCGAGGATGTCGTTGATCAGGTTGAGCAGGTCGGTGCCTGAGGAGTTGATGTTGCGCGCGAACTCGGTCTGCTTGTCGGTGAGCGAGCTGGCCTCGGCGAGCTGCCGGCTGAGGATCAGGATGGAGTTGAGCGGCGTGCGCAGCTCGTGCGACATGTTGGCAAGGAACTCGGACTTGTATTTGGACGTCAGCGCCAGCTCAGCGGCCTGCTCCTCCAGCGCATAGCGCGCCTGCTCGACCTCGATGTTCTTGCGTTCGACCTCGGCGTTCTGCTCTGCGAGAAGTCGGGCCTTGGTCGCCAGCTCCTCGTTGGTCTGCTGCAATTCACTCTGGCGCGACTGCAACTGCACGGTGAGCTGCTGCGACTGCTTCAGCAGACCCTCGGTGCGCATCGTCGCCTCTATGGTGTTGAAGACCACGCCGAGGCTGAGTGTTAGCTGGTCGAGAAAGGCGAGATCCACCTCTGTGAATTGTTGCAGAGTGGCCAGCTCGATGACCGCCTTGGTCTCCCCCTCGAACAGCACGGGCAGCACCACGATGCTGAGTCGCGAGGCTTCGCCGAGGCTGGAGGCGACGGCGAAGAAGTCGGGCGACACGTCGCTCAGCACGATGCGCCGCTTCTCGATCGCGCACTGGCCGACGAGGCCCTCGCCGAGCCCGATGGTTTTCGACGACTGCCGGCCCTTGTGCGCATAGCTCGACAGCAGCTTGAGCTGGCCGTGCTCGTCGGTTCCGTCGAGGTGGTAGATCGTGGCCTGATGGGCCTTGACCAGCGGGCTGAGCTCGCTCAACAGCATCTGGCCCACGGTGTTGAGCTCGCGTTGGCCCTGCAGCATGCCGGTAAAGCGGGCGAGATTGGTCTTCAGCCAGTCCTGCTCACGGCTGCGTTCGGTGGTCTCGCGCAGGTTGGAGATCATCGTGTTGATGTTGTCCTTCAGCTCCGCTACCTCGCCGCGAGTGTCGATCTGGATCGAACGAGTGAGGTCGCCCTTGGTCACCGCCGTGGCAACCTCGGCGATGGCGCGCACCTGGCTGCTGAGGTTGGCGGCCAGCAGGTTCACGTTGTCGGTCAGGTCCTTCCAAGTGCCGGCCACGCCCGGCACAGCCGCCTGTCCACCAAGCTTGCCATCGGTGCCGACCTCTCCCGCTACACGCGTGACTTCGGAGGCGAAGGCAGAGAGCTGGTCGACCATCGTGTTGACGGTTTCCTTCAGCCGCAGGATCTCGCCCTGCGCGTCGACGGTGATCTTGCGGTTGAGGTCGCCGCGTGCGATCGCGGTGGCGACGTCGGCGATGTTGCGCACCTGGCTGGTGAGGTTCGACGCCATCGAGTTGACGTTGTCGGTCAGATCCTTCCACGTGCCGGCGACGCCGGGAACCGCGGCCTGGCCGCCGAGCTTGCCTTCGGTGCCGACTTCGCGGGCCACGCGGCTGACCTCCGAGGAGAAGCCGTTGAGCTGATCGACCATCGTGTTGATGGTCTCCTTCAGCTCGAGGATCTCGCCTTTGACGTCGACGGTGATCTTGCGCGAAAGATCGCCGCGGGCGACGGCCGTGGTAACCTCGGCGATGTTGCGTACCTGGCCGGTGAGGTTCGACGCCATCGAATTGACGTTGTCGGTCAGGTCTTTCCACGTTCCGGCGACGCCGCCAACCTGCGCCTGGCCGCCGAGCTTGCCTTCGGTTCCGACCTCGCGCGCCACGCGAGTGACCTCCGAGGCGAAGCCGTTGAGCTGGTCGACCATCGTATTGATGGTGTTCTTCAGCGCCAGGATCTCGCCCTGCACGTCGACGGTGATCTTGCGCGAGAGGTCGCCGCGTGCCACGGCGGTAGTCACCTCGGCGATGTTGCGCACCTGTCCGGTGAGATTGTTGGCCATCGAGTTGACGTTGTCGGTGAGGTCTTTCCAGGTGCCGGCCACGCCCGCGACCACCGCCTGGCCGCCGAGCTTGCCTTCGGTGCCAACCTCGCGCGCCACGCGGCTCACCTCTGAGGCGAAGCCGTTGAGCTGATCGACCATGGTGTTGAGTGTGTTCTTCAGCTCGAGGATCTCGCCCTGCACGTCGACAGTGATCTTGCGCGACAGGTCGCCGTTGGCCACGGCGGTCGCCACCTCCGCGATGTTGCGCACCTGGCCGGTGAGGTTGTTGGCCATGAAGTTGACGTTGTCGGTGAGGTCCTTCCACGTGCCGGCGACGCCCGGCACGACCGCCTGACCGCCGAGCTTGCCTTCGGTGCCGACCTCGCCCGCCACGCGCGTGACTTCGGAGGCGAAGCCGTTGAGCTGGTCGACCATGGTGTTGATGGTGTCCTTCAGCTCGAGAATCTCGCCGCGCACGTCGACGGTGATCTTCTTCGACAAGTCGCCCTTGGCGACGGCGGTGGTCACCGCGGCGATGTTGCGCACCTGGTCGGTGAGGTTCGACGCCATCGAGTTGACGTTGTCGGTCAGGTCCTTCCAGGTGCCGGCGACGCCACCGACTTCGGCCTGGCCGCCGAGCTTGCCCTCGGTGCCGACCTCGCGCGCCACGCGCGTCACTTCGGATGCGAAGCCGTTGAGCTGATCGACCATGGTGTTGATGGTATTCTTCAGGGCTAGGATCTCGCCTTTGACGTCGACGGTGATCTTGCGCGAGAGATCGCCACGGGCCACGGCGGTGGTCACTTCGGCGATGTTGCGCACCTGGTCGGTGAGGTTCGAGGCCATGGAGTTCACGGAGTCGGTGAGGTCCTTCCATGTGCCGGCGACGCCCGGCACCTGGGCCTGGCCGCCGAGCTTGCCCTCGGTGCCGACCTCGCGGGCAACGCGCGTGACTTCCGAGGAGAAGCCATTGAGCTGATCGACCATAGTGTTGATGGTCTCTTTCAGCTCGAGGATCTCGCCCTTCACGTCGACGGTGATCTTGCGCGAGAGATCGCCGCGCGCCACCGCCGTTGTCACGGTGGCGATGTTGCGTACCTGGGTCGTCAGGTTGGTCGCCATCGCGTTGACGGAGTCGGTCAGGTCCTTCCAGGTGCCGGCCACGCCGGGCACCACGGCCTGGCCGCCGAGCCGGCCGTCGGTGCCAACCTCGCGCGACACGCGCGTCACCTCGGAGGCGAAGGAGCGTAGCTGGTCGACCATCGTGTTGATGGCTTCCTTGAGCAGCAGGATCTCGCCGCGCACGTCGACCGTGATCTTCTTCGACAGATCGCCGTTAGCCACGGCGATGGTTACGTCGGCGATGTTGCGCATCTGGGCCGTGAGGTTGCCGGCCATCTGGTTGACCGATTCGGTGAGATCCTTCCAAACGCCCGAGACGCCCTTGACCTGGGCCTGGCCGCCCAGCTTGCCCTCGGTGCCGACCTCGCGCGCCACACGGGTCACTTCCGACGTGAAGACCGAGAGCTGGTCGATCATCGAGTTGACCAGCCTGGCCGAGCGCAGGAACTCGCCCCTGAGCTCGCGGCCGTCGACCTCGAGCTCCATCGACTGATCGAGATCGCCCTTGGCGACCGCGCCGATGGTGCGGGCAACCTCGGTCGTCGGCCGCACCAGGTCATCGAGCAGCGTGTTCAGGGAGTTGACGTTGGCCGCCCAGCCGCCGGTCGCGCCCGGTACGGCCAGGCGCTGCCTGAGCTGCCCTTCCTTGCCGACCACGATGCTGACCCGCGTGATTTCCCGGGTGATGCCGTCGAGGTTCGCCAGAGCCTGGTTCAAAGCGTCGGCGATTCGGCCATCTGTGCCGTCCCAACTCGCCGGCAGGCGCACGGAGAAATCGCCATCGCGCAGCGCGAGCACTGCCTCGAGCAACCTCCTTGAACGCGCCTCGGCCGCTGTCTCGTGCGCGACCGCCCCGTTGCCGCTTGGCGGCAGCGGGGATTTCTTGCGGGAACGTGCAATTGCGGCGTCGGTCATGGTTCACCAGGGCACGGCGAATCGCGCCGGGGTCCCCGGGACGAGGCCGGCCGCGCAGTCAGGGATGGAAGGTGATGGCGCTGAGGCGGGCGGCGGCGATCTTGCCATCGCCGCTTGCGACGGATGCTCCCCCCCGTCTTGCATGCCCCCTCCGACGCTGCCGGCGCTTGTGAACACACGCCGGGCTAGCGCAGGGAACGCGCGGGTGGGGTTGGAGTTCCCCTGATTATCGTAAGATTTTACGGAGGTGCGTCTGGTCAGATCCTTCAGCAGCAGCAACACCTCCCCGGTGACGCGCTCGAACTGCACTTCGCGCTGCTTCTCTTGCGGGCCAACGCGCTGGCGAGCCCAGCGCGCCGCCGCCTCGACTGGTCGCAGCCGTACCCTCAGCCGATGCCAGGCTGGCTGCCGGCGCGAGGATCCTGCTCCAAGGCAGGCGGGCAGCGGCCGCCATCCTTCTGCCGCATCAGCTGCGCTTAATCCCGATCTTGTCCGGTCGCGCTCGGGGTGCGGGCATGGACAGGAATGAGGGGGAACGCGTCATGACCGCCATGTCGAAGCTGGTTGCCGTCAGCCTGACTGCCATGCTGGGCCTGTCGGCCTGCGGCGAGACCGCCGGCCAGCGGGCGGTGTCGGGCGGTCTGATCGGCGGCGCCGGCGGCGCGCTGGCCGGCTCGGCGCTGGGTATCGGCCCGGCCGCCGGCCTGGTGCTGGGTGGCCTGGGCGGCGCCGCGATCGGTGCCGCGACCACGCCGCAGTATGGCTATCCCGGCGGCTATGGCGGTGGCTATCCGGCCGGCCAGGGCGGCTATGGCGGCGGCTATCCCGGCGGTTACGGCGGCGGCCAACCCGGTGGCTACGGCGGTGGCTATCCTGGCGGCTACGGCGGCGGCTATCCCGGTGGTTACGGCGGTGGCTATCCCGGCGGCTACGGCGGTGGCTATCCCGGCGGCTATGGCGGTGGCTATCCCACCGTCTACGGCGGCGGCTACTTCCGCTGACAATCGAAGACACGCATCCCCTCGCCCGCGTCATCGCATGGGACGAGGAGGGGTGGACTATCCCGTCAGATCCTTCAGCAGCGGCAGCACCTCGCCCGCGACGCGCTCGAGCTGCACGTCGCGCTGCTCGTACGGCCCGACCAGGTCGAGCACGATGTGCCGCACGCCGGCGGCATGGAACGCGCGGATGCGCTCGGCGATTTGCGCCGGCGGACCGAGCGCGGCGTAGCGCTCCGTCGCGCGTCGGAAATCCATCGCGTAGCGCACGCTCAGGGTCTCGGTCGCCGCGTCGAGCGCCTTTTCATACGTGTCGTCGAGCCGGGTGAACAGCAGATGGCCGGTGCCGAAGCGCGTGGGCGTGCGGTTGGCGGCCTGGGCGGCCTCGGCGATCGCCGCCAGGCTGTCGCGGTACATGTCCGGCGTCACGACATAGGACATCCAGCCATCGGCCAGGCGGCCGGTGCGCTTCAAGGCGCCGGGCGAGCGGCCGCCGCACCAGATCGGCGGGCCACCGGGCTGGCGCGCCGGCGGCTGCATGCTGAGTTCGGGGAAGGGGTAGAACGGCCCGTCATGCGACACGGTCTCGCCCGACCATAGTTTGCGCAGCGCGCGGATGCCGTCCGACAGCCGCGCGCCGCGCTCGCCGATCGGCACGCCGGCCAGCTGGTACTCGCGCGGGAACTCGCCGCCGACGCCGACGCCGAAGATCAGCCGTCCCTCGGTGAGGTGATCGAGCGTCGCGACCTGCTTGGCCACCGGCCCGGCGTGGCGCAGCGGCAGGAGATAGACGTTGGTGCCGAGCAGCAGCCTTCGGCTCGCCACCGCCGCCTGCGCCAGCTGCAGCAGCGGATCGAGGATCGGGATGGCGAAGGAGATGTGGTCGCCGACACACAGCGAATCGTAGCCGCAGCGATCGACCAACTCGACGAGCTCGACCAGCTCGTCGATCCGCGGCAGCCACGGGCCGGTGGCGGGCTCGCTGCGCCGATGGATGGTCTGCACGCCGATCTTGAGGTGGGCGTCGAGGGGCAGGTTCATGGACGGGTCCTCCCAATCTGCTCGATCCTACCTTCCCCCGGAGGGGGAAGGTGCCCGAAGGGCGGAAGGGGGATGTCGAAGACGGACAGTGGCGTCGTTGAGACAGCCCCCTTCCGTCGCGCTGCGCGCACCACCTTCCCCCCTCCGGGGGAAAAGAACTCTCGTCGCTAAGTTGCCTCGTGCCCTGCGTTCGGGCCGCGTCGCTCCAGCGACGCTCATGATACGCCGCTGGAGCGGCGCGCACCCAGCCGTCTCTGGTTGCCCTGCCGGCTTCACGGGCGCGGCGAGCAATCCAGGAATGCGGCAACGTCCTTGTCGAACGTCGCATTCCATGACCGAACACGCATGTGAGTAGCGCGCTCGCGCCCCTCCCATGGTTCGACAGCCTCGGAAGCCGGCTGAACGGTCGATGCCAGCCATTCACCCTCGTTCCACCACGAGACGACGACCAGCGATTCGGCGAGCACCTCGCGGATGAAGGCGATCGGATCATCGTCGTCTGCATCTGCGTCGCCAGTGGGCCACCAAAAGTGCTGATGGTAAGCCTCGACAAACACCGTCACTTCCTCGCCCGCGGTCGACACACAGAGCCCTTCCGTCATGCGCGACTGCGGTGTCGGAGGAACCTCGACAACCAGATGTCCCGTCGCCGCACCGTTCTCACCATCGACACGCGCGAATGCGCGCCACTCGGGAAAGGCCTGAAACAGGCGATCGGCGAACGCGCGCGAACTTGTGTCCAACTCCATCTCGATGAGCCCCTGTACCGCGTCAGCGCAGCTGACCATGGAACCACGGCGAATAGTGCCACGCCGGACGCGCGAATGTGCGATGGTCTTGCCCGAATGCCCCTGCCGAGGGTGAGTCGATGGGCGCCACAGCACCGATCGAAGGCGGCTGCCAGTGCGGCGCCGTCCGCTATCGCGTCAGCACGCACCCGCGCTGGGTCGGCCACTGTCATTGCCGCATGTGCCAGAAGGCGCATGGCGCGGCGATCGTGACCTGGGTCGCGGTGCCGGCCGACGCCGTCGACATCACCAGCGGCTCGCTGAAGTACTATCGCTCCAGCGATCATCTGCAGCGCGGCTTCTGCACGGAATGCGGCACGCCCGTCGCCTGCGTGCCGGATGCCAGGCCGGGCGAGCCGGCGTTCTTCGACCTGGCGCTCGCGACCTTCGACGATCCCCGAGCCTTCGCGCCGACGGTGCATGTCTGGTGCGACAGCGCGATGCCGTGGCTGCCGATCGACGACCACCTGCCGCGCTTCGGCCAGGGCTTCGGCGTCGGCGAGCCGCGGATGCCGGGCAAGACCGGCTGAAGTTATCTTCCGCCGCGCCTCGGAAAGTACGACGACTATTTGGGGGAGGGCGACGCCGCGGCGACCTCGCCGTCGGCCTTGGCTGCCGCTGCAATCGCCGACGGCGGCGGTGAGGCGTCGGCGCCGGACTTTGAACTGTCCTTCGACGAGCGTTCCTTCTCCCGAGCGAGCGAGCGCGTCAGTCGCTTCAAGAGGGCGCCGGCAGCCTCCGCGTCCTCACCCTCGACGAGCTCGCGCTTGATGACCTCGAGGCGGAGCGACCCCTCCAGAGTCTCTTCGTCGACCTTCACGCCAGGGAACAAGCGCCGCAGCTCGAGGCGCAACTGGTTGATCATCCTTTCACCGAGCAATGCCGCGGCAATCGAGTACTTGCTGGTGGCCTGCTGCTGATCGAAGAAGTCAGCCATTCCGCCCTTTGCGAAGCCCTCCTTGCTGAGGTTTGCGAAGCACTCGATGACGCGAGGATCCTTGGCGTTGGCAGTCAGCAGGTCGATCTCGGCGACGAGCGTCTTGCCGATCGGTTGCTTGAACTCGATGCGGTAGATCCTCCAGGTCGTCGCATTGGAAAGCACGACCCATTCGATTCCGTGGTTGGCGCCGTAGTCGATCGCCTGCTTGACGTGCGCGTCCTTCAACGGGACGCCGATCGCCTTTGCCTCGACGAGGAAATGGACATCGCGACCAACCTTCACCGCGAGATCGACGTAGGTGCCCCTGATCATGAACTCGGTAGTGATCTCGACGTACTTCTCGTACCCAAGTACGTCCGCGAGGATGTCGCCGATGATCACGGCCGTATCCGACTCGCTGATGTCGCGATCCTTGGCCGCCTTCACGACGGACTGATAGCGCCGCAGCTGCGACGTGATCCGATCAATAGCCTTCTTGCCAACAGGCATCCTGACCTCCCCCAATTGTTCCCCACAGGGTAGGAGATCGTCCCGTCGAGTCAACTTCTACGCGCTGTCCGGCCGGACTGACGGGAAAGGTGGTGGGCGTGGCGCGAGGAATGGGGAGGCTCGTGGGGCCAGACGCGATTTGCGATCTGCAGAAAACGTCCCCTTCGTCTTCGACAGCCACCCCCATCCGGCGCTGCGCGCCACCTTCCCCCGCCAGCGGGGGAAGGTACAAAAGATGCTGCCTCCGTCACAACGCGCAGGTGCGGAAGCCGGCGAAGACGTCGGTGCGATCGGGCGTGAAGAAGTTGCGGTAGGCCGGGCGCGCGATGCGCGCGCTGGTCGCCCAGCAGCCGCCGCGCAGCACCTTGCGCGTGCCGAACCAGGGCTGCGAGTAGTCCTTGTAGGGATCGGCGGCGAAGCCGGCGAAGGGCAGGAAGTCCGACGCCGTCCACTGCCAGACATTGCCGATCATCTGCCGGCAGCCGAAGGCGCTGTCGCCTTCGGCGCAGGCCGCGACGTCGACCGGCCCGTCGTAGGCGAAGTCGAGATTGGCGCGCGCCGGCGATGGCGGCGCGTCGCCCCACGGCCAGCGGCGGCGCGTGTCGCTGAGCGTGCCGCCGTCGGAAGCGGGCAGGCCGATCGCGGCCGCCTCCCATTCGGCCTCGCTCGGCAGGCGGCGGCCGGCCCAGCGGCACCACGCCTCGGCCTCGAAGTAGCTCACGAACACGACCGGCGCGTGCGGCGCGATTTCTTCGAGCGCGCGATAGCGGCGCATGCTCCAGACGCCGTCGCGCCGGGCCTGCCAGTAGACCGGCCGCTGCACGTCGCGGCGTTCGCGCCAGGTCCAGCCGGCCTCGCTCCAGAATTCGCGCGCGCCATAGCCGCCGGCCTCGACGAAGGCGGCGAACTGGGCGTTGGTCACCGGCGCGCGGGCGATGCGGAAGGGCGCCAGCGTGACCGCGTGCGCCCATTTCTCGTTGTCGAAGACGAAGCCGTCGGCGGCGCTCGAGCCCAGGCGCCAGGTGCCGCCGGGAACAGCGACGTCGCCTTCCAGCGCGCCGGCTGACGGGCGGGTCGCTTCGCCCAGTCCCTGCGGCGGCGCGAAGCCCAGCGTCTGGCGCGTGTAGGTCAGCGCCTCGACATGCATGTCCTCGTGGCGGATGGCGAGCTCGTAGAAATAGCGCCGCGCGGCGTCGACGTTGCCGCCGAGCAGGTCCTCCTGGCGCGCGAGCACATCGGCGAGATAGGCGTAGGTGCCGGCGCGGTCGGGCAGGTCGAGCTGCCAGCGCGTGGCGTGCGGCACGTTGCTCGAATCCCACAGCCGGTCGGCGCGCTCGATCAGCGGCGCGCGGCCATGGGCGTGGCGCAGGGTCCAGTATTCGTGGAACCAGGCGACGTGGCCGATCTCCCAGAGCACGGGATTGACGATGTCCAGCCGCGGACCCATCAATTCATCCGATGCCAGATCCTCGGTCAGCAGTCGCGTGCGGCGGCGGCTCTCGCGCAGCTGGGCCACCAGCTCGGCTGAGCCGGCGCCGCTGGTCGGCCGCTCGATCGGTGCGTCGTCCATGAGGATCGTCCTTATCACACCACGGGCGCCGACTTCACGCAGCGGCAACCGCGTGGCCGCGACGCGCTGGGCGCGCATCCTGCGCCGGCTCGGCCACCGTGTGTGCGTGGCCGCGGAGTATGACGGCCGGCCGGCCGATCTCATGGTCGCCGTGCATGCCTGGCGCAGCGCCGGCTCGATCGCGCATTTCAAGGCGGCCTGGCCGGAGCGGCCGGTGGTGCTGCAGCTGAGCGGCACCGACATCTACCAGTATCTCGAGTCCGATCCGGCCACCACCCTGCGCGCGATGGAGCAGGCCGATCGCCTGGTGGCGCTGAACGACCTCGCCTGGCGCGTGGTGCCGGCGCGGCTGCGGGCGCGGCTGAGCGTCATCCACCAGTCGGCGACGCCGCTTACGCAGCCGCGCGGGCCCAGCCCGCGTGCCGTGGTGGTGTCGGTGATCGGCCATCTGCGCGATGTGAAGGATCCGCTGCGCGCGGCCGCGGCGGCGCGGCTGCTGCCGGCGGCCAGCCGGGTGCGCATCGAGCAGGTCGGCGCCGCCTATACGCCGCAATGGGCCCGGCGGGCGCGCGCCGAGATGGCGGCCAACCCGCGCTACCTGTGGCGCGGCGACGTGCCGGCCGCCGCCGTGCGCCGGCTGCTGGCGCGCAGCCACGCCATGGTGATCGCCTCGCTGAGCGAGGGCGGCGCCAACGTGATCTCCGAGGCGGCGGTGGCCGGCGTGCCGATCCTGGCCTCGCGCATGGACGGCAATGTCGGCCTGCTGGGCGCCGGCTATCCCGGCTACTTCCCGGTCGGCGACACGGCGGCGCTGGCCCGCCTGCTGCGGCGCGTCGAGGGCGAGCCGAGGTTCGTGGCGCGGCTCGGGCGGGCGCTGGCGCGCCGCGCGGCGCTGTTCGCCCCGGCGCGCGAGGTCGCCGCCTGGCGCCGCCTGCTGGCCGGCCTGGCGCTCAGCCGCCGATGAACACCCTGAGCTTGCGGTCGAAGACGCTCAGCACCTCGCCGAGGTCCTCGCCCTGGGCCAGCCGGCGCGGGCCGGCATAGACCGTCCAGGGCTGGCCGGCGACCTTGGCGATGGCGAACAGCGGCTGCTCGGCGGTGTGGCGGAAGATCGAGAACAGCGCCATGCCGGGGCGGAAATCGATGGCGTAGTCGCGCCATTCGCCGGTCACCACCCGGGCGCTGTACAGGCCGAGAAGCTGGCGCAGCTCGCGCCGGTCGAAGGTGACGACACGCCGCTTGGCACGGCTGTCGGGCAATCGCAGGAGATTGTCCATCGTTCAGGAAAAATGTCGCAAAAAGCCGGGCCGTGGTAAAGGCTTCCCGCGCGGGCGCCGGCCGGCTAGAACGCCCGCCCCGATCCCATCCAGAACGCGGGTAACGGCGTGTCGGATATCTTCCAGGAAGTCGACGAAGCCCTGCGCGAGGACCGCGCCAAGGAATGGTGGCGGCGCTGGGGCTCGGCGGTGATCGCCGCCGGCGTGCTGCTGATCGTGGCCGTGGCCGCGTGGAACGGCTGGAACTGGTACCAGGCCAGCCAGCGCGCCCAGGCCGGCGACGCCTTCGGCGCGGCGCTGGCCCAGGCCCAGACCGACAAGCCCGGCGCCATCGCGGCGCTGGAGCAGGTCGCCGGCCGGGGCGTGGCGCCCTATGACGGGCTGGCCCGCCTGCGCATCGCCCGGCTGAAGGCCGAGGCCGGCGACAGGGAGGGCGCGGCCGCCGCCTACCAGGCGGCGGTGCAGGCCGCCCACGACGCCGACAGCCGCGAGCTCGCCACCCTGCTCAAGGCCATGCAGGCCTTCGACAGCGCCAGGCCGGAAGATCTTGCATCTGAACTGCAGCCACTTCTCGGCAAGGACCGGCCGTGGCGGCCGATCGCGCTGGAGCTGCTGGCCGCCGTGGCGCTCAAGCAGGACGACCCGTCCAAGGCCCGCGCCCTGCTGACCGAGCTGCGCGACGACTCCGCCGCCAGCCAGGGCCTGCGCCAGCGGGCGGGCGAGCTGTTGAGCGCGCTCGGCGCCGAGCCGGCCGGCAAATGAGACAGCTCCTCGCGCTCTGCGCCCTGCTGCCGGCGCTGTCGGCCTGCGACACGATCAGCGACGTCTTCGCCAAGAGCAAGCCGCCGCTGCCGGGCGACCGCGTCTCCGTCCTGCAGGGCGACGACGAGGTCAAGGTCGACGCCGCCGGCGACATCACCCTGCCGCGCCCGGCGGTCAACGATTCCTGGCCGCAATCCGGCGGCTTCGCCAATTTCGCCATGCACCACCTCGAGATCGGCGACGCGCCGCAGGTGGCGTGGAGCGTCGATGTCGGCGCCGGCTCGGGCTCGGACCGCCACCTGCTGACCCCGCCGGTGGTCGCCAATGGCCGCGTCTTCGTGAAGGACGCGCAGGCCACGGTCAGCGCCTACGACGCCGCCACCGGCAAGCAGCTGTGGCGCGTCACGCTCAAGAGCACGGGCGGCCGCGACGACGACGAGTTCGGCGGCGGCCTGGCCTTCTACGGCAACCGCCTGTTCGTCACCACGGGCTTCGCCGAGGTGATCTCGCTGAACCCCGAGGACGGCGCCGAGATCTGGCGCCGCGCGGTGAGCGCCCCGGTGCGCGGCGCGCCCACCGTGTTCGCCGACCGCGTCTTCGCCATCAGCGTCGACAACAAGCTGCATGCGCTGGCCGCCATCGACGGGGCGGAGCTGTGGGAGTTCGCCGGCCTGCAGGAGAACGCCGGCTTCCTCTCCGGCCCCAGCCCCTCGGCCTCGCAGGATTACGTCATCGCCCCCTTCAGCTCGGGCGAGCTGGTGGCGCTGCGCCTCGACAGCGGCCGCCAGCTGTGGAACGAGAGCCTGATCGCCCAGCGCCGCGGCGGCGCGCAGTCGCTGGCGGCGCTGTCGGACATCCGCGGCCGCCCGGTGATCGACCGCGGCCGGGTGCTGGCGATCGGCTCGGCCGGCCAGGTTGGCGCCTTCGAGCTGCATTCCGGCGCGCGCATCTGGGACAAGCCGATCGCCGGCTCGGGCACCCCGTGGGTCGCCGGCCGCTACGTCTTCGTCATCAGCGGCAACAACGAGATCGTCTGCCTCGACCGCGAGGACGGCAGGGTGCGCTGGGTCACGCCGCTGACGCTCTACAGCGACGCCAAGCGCCGGCAGACCGCGATCTGGGTCGGCCCGGTGCTGGCCGGCGACCGCCTGCTGATCGGCGGCGGCACCGGCGATTTGCTGGCGATCTCCCCCTATGACGGCCAGCCGATCGGCAAGGTCTCGGTCGGCTCGCCGGTGCTGCTGGCGCCGGTGATCGCCGACCGCACGATCTACGTGCTGACCGATTCGGGACGCCTGATCGCGCTGCGCTGATTCTCCTTCTCCCCGCGCAGGCGGGGAGAAGGTGCCCGAAGGGCGGATGAGGGGCTTCGCGGTGCCGCCACGACACAGGTTAGTGATGTTGCGCGAGAAGCCCCTCATCCGCCTCGCTGGCGCTCGGCACCTTCTCCCCGCCTGCGCGGGGAGAAGGAAAGGCACCATGCGATGACCCGCCCCCGCATCGCCCTGGTCGGCCGGCCCAATGTCGGCAAGTCGACCTTGTTCAACCGGCTGGCCGGGCGGCGCATGGCGATCGTCGCCGACGAGCCGGGCACGACGCGCGACCGCCGTGAAGCCAACGCCACCATCGGCCGCCGCGAGGTCGTCCTCACCGACACCGCCGGCTGGGAGGAGGCGGTGGGCGATCGGCTCGAGGCCGGCATGCGCAAGCAGAGCGAACGCGCCGTCAGCGAAGCCGACGCCGTGCTCCTCGTGATCGACGCGCGCGCCGGGCTGACCCCGCTCGATCGCGCCTTCGCCCAGTGGCTGCGCCGCCACGCGCGCAAGACCATCGTCATCGCCAACAAGGCCGAGAGCGCCGCCGCCGATCCCGGCATTGCGGAAGCCCATGCGCTGGGCCTGGGCGATCCGGTGCCGGTCTCGGCCGAGCACGGCATCGGCATCGGCGACATCGCCCATGCGCTCGACCGCGTGCTGGGCAAGCTGCCGGAACCGCAGCCCGAGGAGGATGCGCCGTTCGAGGACGAGGCGCCCGACGACGCGGCGGAGGACGTCGAGGACAGCGGCCCCGACCCGTCGCGCCCGATCCAGCTCGCCATCGTCGGCCGGCCCAATGTCGGCAAGTCGACCCTGCTGAACCGCCTGCTGGGCGATGAGCGCGTGCTGACCGGGCCGGAGGCGGGCACGACGCGCGACGCCATCGCGGTCGAATGGATGCACGAGGGCAGGCCGATCCGCCTGATCGACACCGCCGGCCTGCGCCGGCGCGCCAATGTCAGCCAGCGTCTCGAGGCGCTGTCGGCGAAGAGCACCGAGGAGGCGATCCGCTTCGCCGAGGTCGTGATCCTGGTGCTCGACGCGCAGCAGATGATGGAGAAGCAGGACCTCACCATCGCGCGTCACGTCATCGAGGAGGGCCGCGGGCTGGTGCTGGCGGTCAACAAGACCGACCTGCTGGGCGCCACCGACAAGGCGCGCAACGAGCAGTGGAAGAAGCTCACCGACCGCCTGCAGGCTTCGCTGGCGCAGGTCAAGGGCCTGCCGATCGTCGGCTTCTCGGCGCGCACCGGCCGCGGCGTCGACAAGCTGATGCCCGCCGTGGCGAAGCTGCACAAGGCGTGGAACAGCCGCGTGCCGACGCCGCTGTTCAACCGCTGGCTCGGCGAGATGGTCGAGCGCAACCCGCCGCCGCTGGTCGACGGCCGGCGCATCAAGCTGCGCTACGGCTCGCAGGTGAAGTCGCGCCCGCCGACGTTTGCGCTGTTCGTGAGCAAGCCGGCGGACCTGCCGGAGTCGTATGAGCGGTATCTGGTGAACAGGCTGCGCGAGGATTTTGATCTGCCGGGGACGCCGATCCGGATCGTGATGCGCAAGCCGAAGAATCCGTACGCGAAGAGCTAGGCCCGCGGATTTGGCGGCAGGCTTGCGCCATGTTGGCACCCTTGACGTTAGTACTTTTTGAGGATGTTCTCCACGAGATCCTCAATCGTCGCAACCGTCTTAGCTGGTCCGATCTTCACGTCAGACGGATGGGCGGCGGAGTTTCGTATGTCGAGGCTCTGCTTAAGTGTCTTCTGAACCCCAGCCGTGATGATAGTTGCCGATCGACACGTCGTAATGATGTGGTCCTCGTTTATTTCTTCGAAATCCTCGATCTTAGCAACGGTCTTGGCCTTGCTCATCCCGGCCTTTGCCGCAAGTTGCCGATTGAACTCGGTAAGCTTGTTCGAGAAGAGCCAATTCAGGAAGTGATCGAACGCGAGTACCCACGTCATGATGACAGCCGCTCTGTTGGCGCCTGCCTCGTAGCAGTCGATTGCTTCCTTAAGGAAGTCCTTGGTCTGCGGATCGGTAATGTCGCTCTCAAGCGCGCGAAGCGTGCTGCTCGTCTGCACGACTTCCTTACGGACGCCCAGCGATGATGCGATGATCCTCCTACGGTTTCGCTCCAGGCGATACCCTTCTGGAACCTTAACGAAGAGGACAGGGTTGCTCGTAAGCCCTTCTGAGAGGTACTGCGCAATCCGTCCGGGCACAGGGAGATGACAGTCCATGAAGCACTGCTTCAAGGACTTAGCCGTGGCCGCCTTTTGCCCCTTCTCCTCCGTGAGATAGTACACGAAATACGTGACGGTGCCTCGATCCTGCCCGTGATAGCTCTTGGGAATTGACTCGTAAAAGCGGTCGGCGCTCACTTACTTGCTGCCCTAAGCATCTTGTTATAGTGGTTGATCCCGGTGACTGTGAGTTGGATGTCTTGCGGTGTCGTAAACTTCAGGAACGAATTGCGTAAGCGAGTGTCGACTAGGTTTTGCCCCATATTTGTGGGAAGTGTGTCCTTCATTTCGTCAAAGCAAGAGTAGAGGTGGTCGATCGTGCACGGTTCGATCTGGAGCTTTTCCTTAAGGAACTGCGTGTACACCACATAACGCTCAGGGTTGCCCTTGAACGTGAACGACTTAACGAAGTCGGCCAAATGTGAAAGGTCTAGATCAGGCAAGCGGCGCGGCTCATAACTAGTCATGCCGCCGGCACTGCCTTTGGGTTCTGCCTCGCCACGAGTTGAAGTCTTCGGTGCGGCCGCCCTGCGCCGAGCCTTCGGCCGCCGCGCAGTGTCCTGAGCATTCGGTTGCTCGCCTTCTTTATTCGCAGCGTGCAGCGTCTGTTGCTTTGCTGGCTGGGCCCTGAGCCGCTCCTTAAAGTCGTCGTAAACCACTCGGACGAAAGTTTCGTCACCTTCGGCCTCGATCAGCCCCTGAGTGAGGTTGATGTGCAATTTCGCGGTAGCCACTTTGCCCCCGTTTATTCGTTTCCCCGAGTATGGGGAGAACCGAAGGGCGAATGCAACCCAGATGCTGTGTCCCTTAGGCGGCGGGTTGGAGCGATCTGGCGCAACTCTCCGAACAGCAGGTCAATCATCCCGTGAACTGGGGAAGAGTTACCTCGATCTCACCGAGCGAAGTATGCGGTAGTTGGTGGTGACGTTGATCACCAGTGGGTGTGCTGAGTGTCAGGCTTGCGTTGCTGCGTTACGCCATCGCTCACGGTCGCTGAGCGCGCGCGGCGATTTCCTGCGACGTGTAGGTCTGCTCGTCCGGTCGCTCGATCGAGTCCTTCAGGCGCTCATCGAGCAGGGCGGCCTGGGCCGCGTCGAGCGGCGGCAGGGTCTGCTCGGCCTCGATGCTGTCCCAGATATCGTCGATCAGCGCCCGGCGTTCCTCGACGCTGAGCTTGCCGATCTCGCGCAGGAGAGTGGCGTTCATGGCTCCAGTATACAAACGTTCCGCCTGCCGGGAAAAGGAGCGGAGCGCAAGGTTCTTGCCACCGGCCTGCGCCGTCGTACCAATGTCAGCGAGCGGCTGGAGGCGCTGTCGGCGCGCGGCACCGAGGAGGCGATCCGCTACGCCGAAATCGTGGTGCTGGTGCTCGACGCGCAGCAGATGATGGAGAAGCAGGACCTCACTATCGCGCGCCACGTCATCGAGGAGGGCCGCAGCCTGGTGCTGGCGGTCAACAAGACCGACCTGCTGGGCGCCACCGACAAGGCGCGCAACGAGCAGTGGAAGAAGCTCACCGACCGCCTGCAGGCCTCGTTGGCGCAGGTCAGGGGCATCCCCATCGTCGGCTTCTCCGCGCGCACCGGCCGCGGCGTCGACAAGCTGATGCCCGCGGTGGTGAAGCTGCACAAGGCGTGGAACAGCCGCGTACCGACGCTGCAGTTCAGTCGCTGGCTCGGCGAGGCGATCGAGCGCAACCCGCCGCCGCTGGTCGACGGACGGCGCATCAAGCTGCGCTACGGCTCGCAGGTGAAGTCACGCCCGTCGACCTTCGCGCTGTTCGTGAGCCGGCCGGCGGATCTGCCGGAATCGCACGAGCGGTATCTGGCGAACCGGCTGCGCGAGGATTTCGATCTGCCGGGACGCCGATTAGGATCGTGATGCGGAAGCCGAGGAATCCGTATGCGAAGGGGTGACTTGGCGGCCCGGTGAAGCAGGCCAAAGCGGCCTCCGCTCATGGATGCTGAATGGCGCGCCCGCTTCATCGACATGGCGGTGGAGGTGTGCGATTTGGCTGGGGCGTTCGATGACGGGGGCAAGAGGGTCGTCCGCCCGGCGCCGCGATCGAAAAAAAGCCGAACGCCCGGTGCTATGGCCGGGCGCACGACAGTGTGGTCATAATAACATGTCCCACCTCCCGGACTGGCTTCACGGCCTTGTGCTGGGGGTTCTGACCATCCCCTCCGCCCTAGGAAGCTTGCGGCGTCGGTCACTCGAAACGACAGCCGGCTCACGCTGTCTAATTTGGTCCTCGTCTTCGCCGCCTTCAGCGGCCCTGCGTTCGTATAGTGATCAATTTCAATGGGTTATGATTCGCCTGCAGCGTTGTTCCGATGTTGTTCCAAATCTACTTGACCGGCATCGGCATTGTCAGGTAAGTTTCGGCACAACAACGGAACAACGGAGGCAATCGTGAGTGCAAAGGCCTATACCGCGAGCCTGAGCAAGAGCCAGGGGCGGTCCGGTTTCTCGGTGATCTTCCGTCATCCGGTTCGAACGGATGATGCGACCGGCAAGCCGGGCGTTCGAGTCAGACAGGGCCTCGGAACGCGAGACGAATCAGAGGCACGGCGCCTTCTGGCAGACCTCAACGAATTGCTTGCGGAATCGACGTATCACAATGCCGCGGCCCGTGCAGAGGCCGAGCGGCGGTTCGATAAGCGCGTCGTCGAGATCTTCTTCTATAAGCTGATACCGGAGGAGACGGACTTTCGCCTTATCCGCGAGAAGATCATCCGCCTTCCCGACGCCGAGCATGACGGGTACATCCGTGCGCTTCTCCTCGGGACCACTGGCGCCGGCAAGACAACGCTCGCGCGCCAGCTGATCGGTACCGATCCGGAAGCCGAGCGCTTTCCGTCGACCTCCACTGCCAAGACTACCGTCCACGATACGGAGATCATTGTCGCCGATGGGCCATATAGGGCCGCTGTCACCTTTGTTTCCGCCGAGGAAACTCGTGAATACCTTACCGAATGTGCGTCGGCCGCTGCCCTCGCCGCATATGGGAAGGCGCCCGATGCAGAAGTCCTTCGGCGCATGCTCAATCATGTCAACCAGCGTTACCGATTCGGCTATGTCCTTGGTAACGGGCCGTCGTCCACTAAGTCCGACTTCGATGGGATGGAAGATGATGACGAGGAGCTAGAGCTTACCGCAGAACAGGCGTTCGAGGCTGTCGATCTCCACGAAACGAATGAGATACTGGCCAGTTCAGTTTCGCGGCTGAGGCAGATCGCTCAGCGTCATGGTGATGCGTTGCGCCAAGAGTTGGGCGCGACAACCGAAGCTGACGAACGCGTCGTTGACGAGCTATTCGAAGAGGTATTCGACAAGGCAGCGCGCGACGACGAGCAGTTCCACGAGGTCGTAGACGACCTCTTCGACGAAATTGAGAAGCGCTTCGACCTGCTTGATCGCAATCTGGTCAATCGCACGAAGCAAGGGTGGCCGTTGTCGTGGTCTTGGGAGACCAATGATCGCGCCGCGTTCATACGCGCGGTAACTCGATTCTCAAGTAACTATGCGAAGTACTTTGGTCAGTTGCTGACGCCATTGGTCAATGGCGTTCGAGTTGCCGGTCCGTTTATGCCGAGTTGGCGAGAGCGGGGGCCGAGGCCGAAGGTAGCACTGCTAGATGGTGAGGGGCTCGGTCATACGCCCAAGACAACTGGCTCGGTTTCAACGGCGGTTAGCCGTCGCATCGAAGAGGTTGACGCAGTGCTTGTCGTCGACAATGCAATGCAGCCGATGCAGGCCGCGACCGTCGCAGCAATGCGTGAGCTGGTGAGTTCCGGCAATGCCTCAAAGCAAATCCTGATCTTTACGCACTTCGATGAGGTCAAGGGTGACAATTTGCCGTCGCCAAGTGCGAAGGTGCAGCATGTCATGGCATCGGCCGAGAATGTGCTTTCGGCTATCGGCGAGGACCTGGGTCCTCTCGCAGAGCGTGCTCTTCGGAAGCGCATAGACGCCGCGCGTGTCTTCTTGGAGAGCATCGACAAGCCGCTGTCCAAGACAACAAAGGCAGGCACCCGGACTATCAATCAGCTTGAGAAGCTGTTTGAACTCCTTGCGGAAGTCACAAAGTCGATTCCGCGCGGGCCAGCGGTGCCACGGTATGACCGGATGAATCTTGTGCTGGCCGTCAAGTCAGCAGCGGAAAGCTTTCATGCAGCGTGGTTCGCGCGTCTCGGTCTTGAATTCAAGCCGGGTGTTGGCAAGGAGCATTGGACACGCGTGAAAGCGCTGAGTCGGCGGCTCGCCACCGGAATGGCGGATCACTACGATTCTCTCCAGCCCGTGGCTGACCTGCGGAAAGAGTTGCAGGATCGCATGTACGTCTTCCTTCAGAGTCCTCACGAGTGGGGCGGAGACGAGCCTGATGATGATCAGAAACAAGTGATTGTGGATGCGCTGGCGGACAACATCGCACGCCGGGTGCTCGCTCTCGCAAACCGCCGCGTGTGGAAGAACAAAGTTGAAGAGTGGCAGGCTGCTTATAACAAACATGGCAAGG
The DNA here is from genome assembly GCA_019635875.1 of Alphaproteobacteria bacterium. Taxonomy (NCBI): domain Bacteria; kingdom Pseudomonadati; phylum Pseudomonadota; class Alphaproteobacteria; species Alphaproteobacteria bacterium. The sequence goes on along the minus strand of JAHBYP010000003.1, from coordinate 327,344 downwards.
GATCGACCTTTGAGCGTGCGGAGATCATTGGAACGGAGATCTTTGATCCTGCTGCTCCAATTCCAGACCTCACACCGTCGCTTGAGCGCAATCAATTCCTGCGCGACGTCGCGGACATAGTCCAAGCAGCTGCCGACGAGTGCGGGGCTAAGCTGACCTAAGGCTTTGTCGGTGAGGTGATCGATACGCACTGCCGGGTCCCCAGCAGGAGGCGAACTTCTATGGCCGCTGGGGATCAGTGCGGGCGAGACTGTATGTACGGGCGCTATTCGCCCATACCCTAAGGCTTGCGGCCCGTGTGGATCGCCATGATACCCAGAGACAGGCGCTCGAACCGCACGTCGGTGAAGCCGTGGCCGCCGATCTCCTGGGCCAGCGCTTCCGCCGACGGAAACCCGCGAATGCCCTGGAGCAGGTACTTGTAGGCCGACGCGTCGCCGCCGGTCGCCAGCCAGCCCAGCATCGGCATGCACAGCGACATGTAGGCCAGGTAGGCGCGATGCAGCGGCGCCCAGGGGATGTTGGACGCCTCCAGCGCGATCAGCCGCCCGCCGGGCTTCAGCACGCGGAAGGCCTCTTCCAGCGCGCGGTGCCGGTTGCAGATCTTCAGCCCGAGCGAGATCGAGTAGGCATCGACGCTGGCGTCGGCGATCGCCGGCATGCTCTCGGCATCCAGCACGCGCAGCTCGACACGATCATGCTGACCGGCCAGCCGGCGCTGGGCGATCGCCAGCATCTTCTGGCTGATGTCCGAGGCGACGATGCGCCTGTTCTGCGTGGTTTCATGCGACAGGAGCTGCAGGATGATGTGGCCGGTCCCCGTGGCGCCGTCGAGCAGCATGGTCCAGGGCTCGTCGGCGATACGCCGCGCGACGCGCCGCTTCCACAGGCGATGGATGCCCAGGCTGAACAGATCGCACAGCACGTCGTAGCGCGAGGCGATGCGCCCGAAGACGTCGTCGTGCTGGCTGGCGAAGGCGGCGGCGTTGTCCGTGGCGGCTGGGGCGGGCGCGTCCATGCCTCACACGGTGCGGTCGTCGAGGAAGGCCTCCACCGGCTCCAGTGCCTGGCGGCCCCGGCCAGCGTGTGCGCGCGTCGCGAATTGATGCAGCGCGATCTCGTGGGCGTTGAGGCAGGCGAGCTCCCGCTGGTCCTCCAACGGGCCTTCGGCTTCGAGTCTCGCATAGAGCGCCAGGTAGGGCAGCAGGGTCTCGGTCATCGACTGCACGGTCGCGGCGAAGCCGGCGGCGGCGCGCTGCTCGCCGCGCTCGCGGCCGCGCTGCCGCTGCGCCTCGTCCGGGGTCGTGTCGATGCCGTGCCGCTGCATCAGCGGGATCAGCCGCGCGCGCGTCGTCGCCTCCAGGCGCGCCAGCGTCCGCCAGATCTCGATCTCGTCGGGCTTGGTCGCCAGTCCCGCAAGGGTCGTGAAGGTGGCTTCGCCCCGCACCTCGGCCTGGTAGGCGGTCTCGATCTCCTTGAGGTAGGTCGTCCGGTCCATGGTGGTGGCCCCTGATGCCTGCGCGTGCGCCAGCGCATTCTCCATGTTGCCACAAACAGGCTGTCGCATACGGAATTCTCAGGGGATGCCGATGATGGGCAAGGCGAAGTTCAGCGACGTCGTGGTCTGCAAGGAGGAGCGCTTCGCCATCGGCGTCGAGGAAGCGTCCGGCCGGTTGTACGTCGCGATCCCCGTCAGCAACGGGCTGGTCGACTACGAGGAATACTACGAGATCGACGCCGAGGCCTTCGCGCGCTACCGGGACGATCCCGGCTCGGCGCGCGATTTCGTCGAGCGTTGTCGTCAACGCCTCGAGGATCGGCGACTGATCCTCCAGCCCGGTCCCAGGCGCGGCTCGCCGGCCTGAGACGGTCCGTGGATGAAGACAATGCAATAACGCAAGCCTGACACGCTTGCGGTGTGGCCACGCCCATCCTGCAATGGCTGTCATCCCGAGCGTAGCGAGGGATCCAGTCGCAGCCTAGATCCCTCGCTACGCTCGGGATGACAGGGGTGCCTAATGCCGCGCTGCCGTGCTCGCCTTGAGCCACTCGTCCGCCGCGACCCATGCGCCGTGCAGCGTGCAGCCCGCGTCCGCCAGCGGCACGAACGCCTCGGCGATCGCGTCGGCTGTCGGCAGCTGCAGCGGATCCTCGCCGGGGAACGCCTCGGCGCGCATCTTGGTGCGGGTCGGGCCGGGGTTGATCAGGTTGACGCGCACCTTCGTGCTCGCGACCTCGGCGGCGTAGCACAGCACCAGCTGCTCCAGCGCCGCCTTGGTGGCGCAGTAGAGGCTCCAGTAGGGGATGGCGTGCTTCGACGCGCCTGATGTCACGAAGATCGCGCGGCCGGCGGGCGACAGGCGCAGCAGCGGGTCGAGCGAGCGGATCAGGCGGTAATTGGCGGTGACGTTGATCGCCAAGGTGCGCTCGAAGAGCGGCGGGTCGATGTGGCCGACCGGCGAGAGCACGCCCAGCATCGCGGCGTTGCCGACCAGGATGTCGAGGCGGCCGAACTTGGCGTGCAGGGCTTCGCCCAGGCGGTCGATGCCGGCGCCGTCGGCGAGGTCGAGCGGCACCAGCGTGGCCTCGCCGCCCTCGGCCTTGATCGCATCGTCGAGCGCCTCGAGCCCGCCCACGGTGCGGGCGACGGCGACCACATGCGCGCCCTCGCGGGCGAAGGCGCGGGCGACCGCCGCCCCGATGCCGCGCGAGGCGCCGGTGACCAGCGCCAGCCTGCCGGCAAGGCGTTTGCTCATGCCTTCCCCCGGAGGGGGAAGGTGCCCGAAGGGCGGAAGGGGGATGTCGAATACGGACACCGAGTGCGTTGAGGCATCCCCCATCCGGCGCTGCGCGCCACCTTCCCCCTCCGGGGGAAGGTAGAAGAAAGCGCTGTCATTCCGAGCGGAGCGAGGAATCCAGGGCGGCCGACTAGATCCCTCGCTGCGCTCGGGATGACAGATGAGGTATTCACGCCGATTCGGTCAGCAGGGAGAGCTGGCGTTCCTGCGGGCCGTCGCGGTCGTCGAGCGAGATCGGGTAGTCGCCGGTGAAGCAGGCGTCGCAGAAGCGCGGATCGTTGGCGTCGCGGCCGGGCTCGCCGACGGCGCGGTAGAGGCCGTTCATCGAGACGAAGGCCAGCGAATCCACGCCGATGAACTTGGCCATGCCCGGCACGTCGAGCCGCGAGGCGAGCAGCTTGTCGCGCTCGGGCGTGTCGACGCCGTAGTAGCAGGAGTCCGTCGTCGGCGGCGCGGCGATGCGCATATGTACCTCGCGGGCGCCGGCGGCGCGCACCATGGCGACGATCTTCACCGAGGTGGTGCCGCGCACGATCGAATCGTCGACCAGGATGACGCGCTTGCCCTCGATGGTGGCGCGGTTGGCGTTGTGCTTCAGGCGCACGCCGAGATGGCGGATGTGGTCGGCCGGCTCGATGAAGGTGCGCCCGACATAGTGGTTGCGGATGATGCCGAGCTCGAAGGGCAGGCCGGATTGCTGGGCGTAGCCCATGGCCGCCGGCACGCCGGAATCGGGCACCGGCACGACGATGTCGGCCGGCACCGGGCTTTCCTTGGCCAGCTCCATGCCGATGCGCTTGCGCACGTCGTAGACGCCCAGGCCCTCGACCCTGCTGTCGGGGCGCGCGAAGTAGATGTGCTCGAAGATGCAGAAGCGGCGCTTGGCGCGGCCGAAGGGCTTGATCGACTTGATGCCGTCCTTGCCGGCGAAGACGATCTCGCCCGGCTCGACGTCGCGCACGAAGCGCGCGCCGATGATGTCCAGGCCGCAGGTCTCGGAGCTGAGGATCCAGGCGTCGTCGAGCTTGCCCAGCACCAGCGGGCGCACGCCCAGCGGATCGCGCACGCCGATCAGCCCGTCGTTGGTCAGCATGACGAGGGAATAGGCGCCCTTGACCTGGCTGAGCGCGTCGATCAGCCGGTCGATCACGGTCGAGTAGTTGGAGCGCGAGATCAGGTGGTTGATGACCTCGGTGTCCATGGTCGACTGGAACAGGCAGCCGCGGCGCACCAGCTCCTTGCGCAGCAGCCAGGCGTTGGTGAGGTTGCCGTTATGGGCGATCGCCAGGCCGCCGAAGTCGAAATCGGCGAAGATCGGCTGGACGTTGCGCAGCACCGTGTCGCCGGTGGTCGAGTAGCGGTTGTGGCCGATGGCGGCGTAGCCCCTGAGCTTGCGCATCACCTCGGGCTTGTCGAAGACCTCGCCGACCAGGCCGAGATCGCGGTGCTGGTGGAAGTGCTGGCCGTCGTAGCAGACGATGCCGGTGGCTTCCTGGCCGCGATGCTGCAGGGCGTGCAGGCCCAGCGCCGTGTGCGCCGAGGCGTCGCTCGATCCGTAGATCCCGAAAAGGGCGCACTCCTCGCGCAGCTTGTCGTCGTCGAAAGGGTTCGTACTGCGGGGGGGTCCACCCGGCACGATCGATTCTCCGCGCTGCCGCCGGCGTTGTGCCGGCGTTAAGAAGGGTGCGTCCTTATACTCCTATTGCCTCGGGGCGCCACCGGGATTCACCGGGGCGTCGGGCGGCGTTGTCGCAGGATCGGGCGGGGCGGCCGGCGCGGCCGGTGCGGCCGGGTCGGGCGTCTTGGAGGGCGAGATGCGCTGGGCCCGGGTCTTGAAGGATTCCGGCAGCTGCGGCTCGATGATCTCGGCCGCCTCCTTGACCAGCGGGAAGAGCCGGGCTTGGGCGATGATCGGCGGCATCGTCGCCGGCTTGACGATGTAGGTGTAGAGCAGGAAGGCGGTGGCCAGCACGATCAGGCCGCAGACCACGCCGAAGGCCATGCCGATGATCTTGTCGGGCACCCGGATCGAGCTGGCGCGCACCCAGCGGCCGATGGTGCTGGCGACCAGGGTCAGCACGATCAGCAGCACGACGAAGGTGCCCAGCAGGGTGGTGAAATAGGCGATCTGCTCGGAGGCGACGTATTTCTGCACCTCCGGCTGCAGCGAGGGGGTGAAGCGCCAGGCGCCGGTGCCGGCCAGGACCCAGGCGCCGATGAACAGCACGGAATGGATGAAGCCGCTCGACAGCCCCATGGCGCCGGCGAAGATCAAAAGCCCCAGTGCCCCGATATCCACCGGGGTGATTCCTAGCGATTCCATGCCTGATCAGGTCTCGGTTCTACGCAGGTGCCGCCGTGCCTGATGGCCGCCGGGACGAAGTCTTGCCACAAGGTCCGACAGATGGCCGATTTCGTCAACGCGGATGGCCTCGCCCGAGGCGCGGCCTGATGTCGTGGCGGTGCCCGCCTGGGGCGGCAGCAGGGCGCGCTGGAAGCCCAATTTGGCCGCCTCCTTGAGCCTGGCCTCGCGCTGGCCCACGGCGCGCACCTCGCCGCCCAGGCCGATCTCGCCGAACACCACCATGTCGGCCGGCACCGGCTCGTCGGCCAGCGACGACAGGAGCGCGGCGGCGACGGCGAGGTCGGCGGCCGGCTCGTTGATGCGCAGCCCACCGGCGACGTTGAGGTAGACGTCGTTGGGCCCGACCGAGACGCCGCAGCGCGCCTCGAGCACGGCGATCACCATCGCCAGCCGGCCGGAATCCCAGCCGACCACGGCGTGGCGCGGCGTGGCGAAGGACGACGGCGCCACCAGCGCCTGGATCTCGACCAGCAGCGGACGCGTGCCCTCGACGCCGGCGAAGACGCAGGCGCCGCTGACCGCGCCGCGGCGCTCGGCGAGGAACAGGGCGGAGGGATTGGCGACGTCGGTCAGGCCGCGGTCGGACATCTCGAAGACGCCGATCTCGTCGGTCGGGCCGAAGCGGTTCTTGACCGCGCGCAGGATGCGGAACTGATGGCCGCGCTCGCCCTCGAAATACAGCACGGTGTCGACCATGTGCTCGAGCACGCGCGGGCCGGCGATGGCGCCTTCCTTGGTGACGTGGCCGACCAGCAGCACCGACACGCCGCGCCGCTTGGCCAGCTCGATCAGCGCCTGGGCCGAGGAGCGCACCTGGGTCACCGTGCCGGGGCTGGAATCGACGGTGTCGAGATGCATGGTCTGGATCGAATCGATCACCGCCACCTGCGGGCCGTCGCGCGCCTCCAGCGTGGCGACGATGTCGCGCACCGAGGTTGCCGCCGCCAGCAGCACCGGCGCCTCGGCCAGGCCCAGCCGCGCCGCGCGCAGCCGCACCTGGTCCATCGCCTCCTCGCCGGAGAAATAGGCGCAGCTCACGCCGCTCCTGGCCAGCGCCGCCGCCGCCTGCAGCAGCAGGGTCGACTTGCCGATGCCCGGGTCGCCGCCGATCAGCAGCGCCGAGCCGGCGACCAGCCCGCCGCCGCACACCCGGTCGAACTCGCCGATGCCCGTGACGTGCCGCGGCGGCTGCGGCGAGGAGCCGGTGAGCGCGGCGAACTCGATCTTCCGGCCCTTGCCGCCGGCGCGCGCCAGCGGCGAGCCGGCCGCGGCGCCCGACGGCGCCTCCTCGACGATCGAGTTCCACGCCCCGCACGACTCGCACTTGCCCGCCCACTTCGCCGTGACGGCGCCGCAGGACTGGCAGGTGAAGGAGCGGACGGGCTTGGCCATGGTTCAGCCTATCAATTCTCCCTTCCCCCGGAGGGGGAAGGTGGCGCGCGCAGCGCGACGGATGGGGATGCTTCAACGCGCACGGTGTTTGTCTTCGACATCCCCCTTCCGCCCTTCGGCACCTTCCCCCTCCGGGGGAAGGGTTAGCCTTTGCGCACCTGCATCCGGATCGGGCCCTCGGCGCGGCCGTGGATGAACTGGTCGACATGGGCGCTGCCGGAGTTGTCGATGTCGGCCATCGGGCCCTGCCAGATCAGCTTGCCGTCGTAGATCATGGCGACGCGGTCGCCGATCTTGCGCGCGCTCGCCATGTCGTGGGTGATCGAGATGGTCGAGGCGCCGAGCTGCTTGGCGCAGCTGACGATCAGGTCGTTGATCACGTCGGACATGATCGGATCGAGGCCGGTGGTCGGCTCGTCGAAGAAGATGATCTGCGGCTCGCGGGCGATGGCGCGCGCCAGCGCCACGCGCTTCTGCATGCCGCCCGACAGCTCGGCCGGCTTGAGCTCGCCGACGTCGGGCGTCAGCCCGACGGCGCCCAGCTTGGCGAGCGCGATCTGCCGCGCCTCCTCGACCGGGATGTGGTCGCTCTGGATCGGCCCGAAGGCGACGTTCTCCCAGACCTTCAGCGAATCGAACAGCGCGCCGCCCTGGAACAGCATGCCGAACTTGCGCATGACGCGGGCGCGGTCGGCGCGCGAGAGCCCGACCGTCTCCTCGCCGTCGATGCGGATCGAGCCGCCATCGGGCTGCATCAGGCCGAGGATGCATTTGAGCAGCACCGACTTGCCCGAGCCCGAGCCGCCGATCACCACCAGCGACTCGCCGACGCCGACCTCGACGTCGATGCCGTCCAGCACTTTCTTGGGTCCGAAGGATTTGCGCAATCCGCGGATGGCGATGCGGGGGACGGCCATGATCAGCGGGAGAAGAACAGCTCGGTGATGAGGTAGTTGGCGGTCAGGATCAGGATCGAGGCCGAGACCACCGCGTTGGTGGTGGCGGCGCCGACGCCCTGCGCGCCGCCGCGCGAGTGGTAGCCATGGTAGCAGCCCATCAGCGCGATCAGGAAGCCGAACACCGCGGCCTTCACCAGGCCGGATACGACGTCCATCACCTGGAGGAAGTCGAGGGTGTTGCGCAGGTAGCTCTGCTCGTTGAAGTCGAGCTTGTAGACGCCCACGAGATAGCCGCCGAGGATGCCGATGGCGTCGGCCACCAGCACCAGCAGCGGCAGCGTGACGACGGCGGCGATGATGCGCGGCGCGATCAGGTACTTGAAAGGCTCCGTCGACAGCGTCGTGAGCGCGTCGATCTGCTCGGTGACGCGCATGGTGCCGAGCTCGGCGGCCATCGCCGCGCCGACGCGGCCGGCGACCATCAGGCCGGCCAGCACCGGTCCGAGCTCGCGGGTGAGCGACACCACGACGACGTTGGGAATCGCGCTCTCGGCCGCGAACCGGGCGAAGCCGGTGTAGCTCTGCAGCGCCAGCACCATGCCGGTGAAGATCGCGGTAAGCCCGACCACCGGCAGCGAGTAGTAGCCGATCTCCAGCATCTGCCGCAGGATCTGCCGGCGGTAGACCGGCGGCTGGAAGCAGTGCAGCAGGCTGCGCGTGGCGAAGGTCGTCACCGCCCCGGTCAGGCCGAGGAAGGCGAGCGTCATGCGCCCGAGGACCGTGACCAGCGGCACGTTCACGAAGCGGCCCCGCTGTAGAGGCGGTGATAGCGGTCGCCGAGATTGGTGAGGATCTCGTAGCCGTTGGTGCGGGCGCTCGCCGCCACCTCGTCGGGCGGCAGGTTGGGGCCGACCAGCTCGACGAAGGCGCCGGGAACCGCGAGCCCCTCGGGCAGGTCGGTGACATCGATTGTCAGGAGATCCATCGAGACCCGTCCGACGACTTTCGCCTTGTGTCCTTCGACCGCGACTTCACCACGATTGCCCAACGCGCGCATATAGCCGTCGGCGTACCCCGCGGCCACGACGGCGATGCGCGTGGGCCGCCCCGACCGCCAGTCGTGGTTATAACCAACGCCGGCCATGGCATCAATTTGCCGGACCTGGAGGATGCGGGCCATCAGCGCCACGGTCGGCCGCATCGGGTTGTCGGTGTCGGGCGTCGGATTGATGCCGTAGAGCGCCGCGCCCGGGCGCATCAGGTCGAAATGATAGTCGGGCCCGAGGAAGATGCCGGAGGAATTGGCCAGCGAGGCCGGCGCGCCCGGCATGCGCGCGACGAACTGGCGGAAGCGCTCGAGCTGGGCGCGATTGGTCGTGTCGGCCGGCCGCTCCGACGACACGAGGTGGCTCATCAGCAGCGCCAGGCGCAGGCCGCGCAGGCGCATGCGGTCGTTGGCCAGCAGCATCGCCTCGTCGGGATTGAGCCCCAGCCGGTTCATGCCGGTGTCGAGATGGATCACCGCGTCGAGCGGCTGCACGACGCGCTGGGCGCAGGAGCGCCAGGCCGAGACCTGGCCCAGATCGTTGAGCGCCGGCACCAGGCGGTGCTCGACCAGGTCGATGTCGGCGCCGGGCAGCAGGCCGTTGAGCACGCAGATCCAGGCCTCGGGCACGGCGGCGCGCAGCGCGATGCCCTCGTCGACATGGGCGACGAAGAAGAAGCGGCAGCCCTCGGCCCACAGCCGGCGGCCGACCGGCACGGCGCCCAGGCCATAGGCGTCGGCCTTGAGCACGGCGGCGCATTCGACCGGCCTGCCGTGGGCGCGCCCGAGGTCGCGCAGCGTCCGCCAGTTGGCGGCGACGGCGTCGAGATCGACGGTCAGGATCGCCCCGGCGCGGCGGGACTCGGGGGGCAGAATCATCGGAGCGAACGTATGCGGGAAGAGGGGGCGGGGATCAATCCTTCTACCTTCCCCCGGAGGGGGAAGGTGCCCGAAGGGCGGAAGGGGGATGTCGAAGACGAACGCAGGAGTCCGTCTTCGACATACCCCATCCGGCGCTCCGCGCCACCTTCCCCCTCCGGGGGAAGGTAAGCGTTACTTCCGCCCCTCGATCGCCCGTTCCGCCGCGGCGGCGGCCTCGTCGAACTGTTGCTCGAGCCAGGCATTGGCGCCGCGCAGGCCGGCGGCCACCGCGCGCGCCCAGGCGACGTACTCGCGCTGGCGCGACAGCGGCCAGTCGGCCGGCGGGCTGCTCGCCAGGGCGCGCAGGTTGGAGGTCTTGTCGGCGAGCTTGAGCTGCTTGGCGCGCGGCGATTTGTGCGGCGCGTGCAGCGCCTGCAGCCGCTTGCGCTCGGCCTTGGGCAGCGACTTGTCGTCGGTGACCTCGGCCACGAGATCGGCGACGACGACCCCGAAGATCGCCGCGACCTCCTGATGGGTGGCGCCGGTGTCCTCGATCGTGTCGTGCAGCAGGCCGCCGATCACCAGCTCGACGTCGCGGCCGGCGCTGGCGACCGCCAGCATCTCGGCGACCTCGATGACGTGGTTGACGTAGGGCTCGCCGGCCTCGCCCTTGCGCAGCTGGCCGGTGTGCTTCTCGGCGGCGAACGCCGCGGCGCGCGCCAGCCTCTCCACGTCGCTTGCCACCGGCCGCTTCCTCCTATTCCGGCATGCTGCCGTAGCTGTCGTCCGCCGAGAGATTGCCGAACTTGGTGAATTCGCCCTCGAAGCTCAGACGGACGACGCCGGTGGGTCCGTGGCGCTGCTTGGCGACGATCACCTCGGCCTTGCCGTAGGAGTGCTCGCAGCGCTGCTTCCAGGCATCGTGGCGGTCGTTGAAGCGTTCGTCGCTTTCATCCGCACGGCGCGTCGGCTCGGAGCGGGACAGATAGTACTCTTCGCGGAAGACGAACATTACCACGTCGGCGTCCTGCTCGATCGAGCCGGATTCGCGCAGATCGGCGAGCTGCGGCCGCTTGTCCTCGCGCTGCTCGACGGCGCGGCTGAGCTGCGACAGCGCGATGACCGGCACGTCGAGCTCCTTGGCCAAGGTCTTAAGGCCGCGGGTGATCTCGGAGATCTCCTGCACGCGGTTGGTGTCGCGGCCGCGCCCGGCGCCCTGCAGCAGCTGCAGGTAGTCGACGACGATCATGCCCAGCCCGTGCTGGCGCTTCAGGCGGCGCGCGCGGGTACGCAGCGCCTGCACGGTCAGGCCGGGGGTGTCGTCGATGAACAGCGGCACCATCTGCAGCTCGCGGCTGCGCGCCAGCACGCTGTTGAAGTCGTGCTGGTTGAGCTCGCCGCGACGGATCTTCTCGGAGCTCACCGTCGCCTGCTCGGCGAGGATGCGGGTGGCAAGCTGCTCGGCAGACATTTCCAGCGAGAAGAAGCCGATCACCGCGCCGTCGACCGCCTGGGCGCGGCCATCCTCGTCGAACTCCTCGCGATACTGCTTGGCGGCGTGGAAGGCGATGTTGGTGGCCAGCGCCGTCTTGCCCATCGACGGGCGGCCGGCGAGCACGATCAGGTCGGATTTGTGCAGGCCGCCCAGCAGCTGGTCGAGCGCGCCCAACCCGGAGGCGACGCCGGTCAGCCCGCCGTCGCGCTTGTAGGCCGACTCGGCCATCTCGACGGCCTCGGACAGCGCCGAGCCGAAGGGCTTGAAGCCGCCCTCGATCTGGCCGGCCGTGGCGAGGTCGTAGAGCTTCCTCTCGGCCTGCTCGATCTGGCTGGTCGCCGGCTCCTCGACCTCGGGCGCGAAGGCGCCGTTGACCATGGTCTCGCCGACATCGATCAGCTGACGGCGCAGGTAGAGATCGTGAATCTGACGGCCATAGTCGGCGGCGTCGATGATGCTGATGGCCGCCCCGGCGAGGCGAGCGAGGTAGGCCGTGCCGCCGGCCTGCTGCAGTGCCTCCTCGCGCTCGAAGAACGGCTTGAGCGTAACCGGCGTGGCCACCTGGTTGCGCTCGATCAGGCGGGCGGCGGCCTCGAAGATGCGGCCGTGCAGCGGATCGGCGAAGTGCTCGGGACGCAGGAAGTCGGAGACCCTGTTGTAGGCGAGGTTGTTCACCAGCATGGCGCCGAGCAGCGCCTGCTCTGCCTCGAAGTTGTGCGGCGGCTCGCGGAATCGCTGGTCGCCGCTGCCGGGAAGAGGGGTGACGTTCGAGGTCTCAGCCATCAGCCGACCCTAACGATGTCGCGCCGCGCTGGCATCGAGCAAATCCGCGCGCCGCGAATCATCCCGTGCAACACGCGAATAACTGACCGTGGCCGCGGAATGTTCCGGGTTGACTACTCCGCCGCCACCGACATCCGCCCGCGCTCGCCGTCGTGCATGTAGTCGCGCGTCAGCGGCACGGCGTCCGGCTTCCTGGCGAGCTGGAGCTGGAAGACCATCTGGCTCATGCGCCGGAAGCTCATCTCGGCGGCGGCGAGATAGAACTCCCACATGCGGCAGAAGCGGTCGTCATAGCCGGCCATCGCCTTCACCCGGTCGCGGTTGGCCATGAAGCGCTCGCGCCAGTGCCGCAGCGTCTCGGCGTAGTGCAGGCGCAATACCTCGATGTCGGTGACGTAGAGCCCGACATGCTCGATGGCGCGCAGCACCTCCGACAGGGATGGTGTGTAGCCGCCGGGGAAGATGTACTTGCGGATCCACGGGTTCTGCGTGCCCGGCGGACCCATGGTGCCGATCGAGTGCAGCAGCATCACGCCGTCCTCGGCGAGCAGCGACTTCACCTTGGTGAAGAACTCACGGTAATGCGGCGCGCCGACATGCTCGAACATGCCGACCGAGACGATGCGGTCGTAGACGCCGGTCTCCTGCCGGTAGTCGAGCAGCTTGAAGCGCACGCGGTCGGCGAGGCCCGATTCCAGCGCGCGGCGGCTCGAGCTGGCGTGCTGCTCGACCGACAGCGTCACGCCGGTGACGTCGGCGCCGGAATCGCGCGCGATCTGCAGGCCGAGCCCGCCCCAGCCGGAGCCGATATCGAGCACCTTGTGCTCGGGCGCGACCAGCAGCTTGGCGAGGATGTGCGCCTTCTTCGCCGCCTGCGCCTGCTCGAGCGTGTCCTGGGGCGTGCGGAAATAGGCGCAGGAATACTGGCGATCGGCGTCGAGGAATGTGTCGTAGAGCGCACCGTTGAGGTCGTAGTGATGCGCGACGTTGCGTTGGGCGCGGCCGATCGGGTTGTACTGACCGAGCAGGCGCACGACGTACTCGCACGCCTTCTTCACCGACACCAGCGGGTGAGCCTCGAGATCGGCCATGTTGATGCCGAGGAGATCGAGGAAGTCGTAGAGACGGCCGTCGTCGATGGTCAGCGTGCCGTCCATGTATGCCTCGCCGACGCACAGGCGCGGATTGAGCGCCAGCTTGCGGTGAAGCGCGCGATCATGCAGCCGGACCGTCACGTCGGGTCCCGGCGCGGTGCCGCTGATGCGATGGGTCACGCCCCTGGCATCGATCAGCGTCATCGAGCCGGCACGGATCAGCCGCCGCAAACCCTTGGCCAGGAGCATGTCCACCCTCGCTCTGCGGCCCGAACTCTCCTTCGATCGGGCCCGCGATATAGCCGCAGGGAATCTACGAACCAGTTCAAGGCGTTGTAAAGGGGGCCGCACTGACTTGCCTGGGTGGCCGCGGAGGTGAACGCGGCACATAGCGGGCCAGTTCCACTGGCTGTCCGGTGGCCTCGGCCACGAGCGCTGCCGTGGCGCGCTCGATCTCGGCCTCGAGCCTGGCCATGAACGCGTCCTTGTCGGGCCCGGGCGGGATTGGCGGCAGGAACTGGATCGCGGCGCGGCCGGGGCGCTTCCAGAACTGCCAGCGGCTCCACAGCAGGCCGACGCTCAGCGCCACCGGCGTCACCGGCAGGTCGAGGTCTCGCGACAGGTAGTAGATGCCGGTACGATAGCGCTCCTTCTGGCCGATCGGCATCAGATGGCCTTCGGGATAGATCGCGATCACGCGGCCGTTCTCGAAGGCGCGCCGGCAGAAATGCGCGAGGTTGCGCCGTTCGCGCTCGCCGCCGCAGGTGTCGACGCGCACCATCTGCAGGCGATAGAGGATCGGCCCGATCAGCGGCCAGGAGAACAGCTCCTTCATCGCCACGAAGGCGATGTCCTTCACCAGCGCGGCGAGCAGAATGCCGTCGCACTCGCTCTGGTGCTTGCTGGCGATCAGGGCCGGTCCCTTGGCCGGCAGATGCTCGCGGCCGCGCACGTCGATCTTCATGCCGCCGAACACGCGCATGCCCCAGACCACCGCCCGCGCCCAATGCAGCATGATGAAGCGCAGCGGGTCGCGCGCCGGCAAGACCAGCAGCATGGTGCAGGCCAGCGCCGCGCCGATCGTCAGCGACCAGTAGTAGGCATTGAAGGCGATCGCCCGAAGCCACCGCATGATCATCTCCCGCGTCGGAAACGACGCTGGCAATGATTATATTGAACATCGTTCAAAATGGCAAGCCCTCGATCCGAGAATCCAGATGCGGAGGCCGCGGGCTTCTCGGCATACTAGGGCTTGTGTCCGCTGACCAGATCCGCCCCACGATCCCGCCGCGACCTTCCACCCTGCTGGTGGTAACCATCGTCCTTGCCTGCGCCGCCACTTCGCTCGTGGCCGGCAACCTGCAGGGCGTGTTCGACGGCAAGCTGATCGACACCGACTCCTACGCCCGGGTGAGCCGCATCGAGGCCATGGTGGAGGCCGGCCGCGCGCTGCACCACACGCCGCGCGACAACAGCGGGCTGAACATCGGGCTGCACTGGACGCATCTGCTCGACGGCCTGATCCTGCTGCTGTCGTTGCCGCTGCGTCTGTTCTTGCCGCTGGGCGAATCTCTGCGCCTAGCCGGCGCGGCGGTCGGGCCGGTGAGCACCGTGCTGGTCGCGCTGGCCACCTTCCAGGCGGTGCGGCTGGCGGCGGGCAGCGGACGGCACGCGATCACTGCGGCGGTGCTGGCCGCGATGGCGCCCGGCATCGTCGCCTATGGCGCGTTCGGCCGCGCCGATCACCACGTCATGCTGTCGGCCATCGCGGTGATCATGCCGGCGCTGGCCTATGCTGCCGGCATCGGAGGGCGTGGCATGATGCCGGCGATCGCCGCCGGTGCGCTGGGCGGCCTGGGCGAATGGATGAGCCCCGAGGCGCTGCCCTTCCTGCTGTTCGCCTGGGGTATTGCAGCGCTGCGCGACGTCGAGGCCGAGCGACGCGTCGGGCCGCGGGCGTTGGCGCTGGCGGCCGGGCATCTTGCCGTCCTGCTGCTGGCGCTGCTGGTCGACCCGCCGGCGAATGGCCGCCTGGCGCTGGAGGTCGATCGGCTCTCGCTGCCCTATGTCGAGCTGGGCGCGGGAATGCTCGTCATCCCGCTGATCCTGCGCAGCTTCGTGCCGACCGTCGCCTCGCCCTGGCTGGCGTCCATCATCGCGGGCGCGATCCTCGCGGTGCCGCTCATCGCCTGGGTCGTGCACTACCCCGGGGTCCTGAAGGGCGCGGGCGGCATCTTCTCGGCCGAGGCGATCGAGCGCGTCTGGCAATACGTCGCCGAGATGCGGCCGATCAGCTCACTGGAGAATCTCGCGCTGATGATCGCGCTGCCGGCGCTGGTGCTGGCGGCGTCGACGGGCACGCTGCTGTGGCGCACGCGCACGCCGATGGCGCTGCTGCTGACCGCCTTCGCTGCCTTCCTGCTCTATATCGGCTTCAAGCACGTGCGCTTCGCCATGTACCCGCAGCTGGCGTCGGTCGTGGCCCTGGGCGTGACGATCGAGATCCTCACGCGCCGCGAAGAGTCGCGGGCCTCGCGCCTGGCCCTGGTCGCCGCGTGGCTCGGGCTGCTGGTCGGACCCTATGTCCTGTCGTCGGCGTTTCCCGCCGACAATAGCACGGAGCGTCGAGCCGGCTCCTGCGATCCGCGGCCGCTGAGCCAGGAACTCGAGCCGCTGACCGGCGAAATCGTGCTGACGCCGTTCAGCGACGCGCCGGAGATCCTCTATTTCACGCGCGCGATCATGGTCGCGGGACCCTATCACCGCGCCGAGCGGTTGATCATGCGAAGCATGGACGCCTTCGACGAGACACGTTTCGCGGGCACGTCGGTGCCGGCCAGCTTCGCCGCGACCAAGGCCAGGGCGGTACTGGTTTGCACGAAGAATCGGGCCAAGGAAGGCACGCTCTGGGCGGCCCTCAAGGAAGGACGGCCGCCCGACTGGCTGATCGAACGGCCACTGGATCCCAAATCGGGGTATCGGCTCTACGTGGTGCGCTGACGTTGTTGGTCCGCGCCGCAGGAGCCGCGCGGACTGAACACCAAGTCACTCCGCCGGCGCCATCCGTGTCGGCACCAGGCGGCCGGAGTCGAGCGCCAGCGAGCGGTCCTCGCCTGCCTCGTGGTACTCGGCGTCCTGGTTGACCTGCCAGACGTCCCATTTGCGGTGGCCGGCGAGGATGTTCTCCGCCGCCAGCAGCGCCGTCATCATGGCGTGGTCCTGGTTGTTGTACTTGTGCATGCCGTTGCGGCCGACGAGATGCAGGCCGGGCATGTCGCGCTCGACCCAGGCGCGAACGGTCTGGACGTTGTCCTGGTAGTGGTCGTCGTAGACCGGGTAGGCCTTGGGCTGGCGGATGACGTGGCCGTCGACCATGTCCTCGTTGGCCGCCAGGCCCAGCTGCACCAGTTCCCGGCGCGCCAGCGCGACGAGGTCCTCGTCCTTCGCCACCCACAGATCATCGCCCTCGAAGCAGAAATACTCGAGGCCGTAGCAGTTGAGCGTCGGGTCGGGCACCAGGTCGGGCGACCACGACTTGAAGTTCTGGATGCGGCCGACCTTCACGCCGGGCTCGTGGATGTAGATCCAGTTGTCGTCGAAGCGGCCCTTGTCCTTGACGACCAGTGCCACCGTGATGAAGTCGCGATAGCGCAGGGCGCGCGCGGCCGTCAGCACCTCGGCCGGCGGCGCCGGCTGCAGGTACCCGGCGAGATCGGCGATGGCGGCGCTCGACACGACGTTGTCGGCGTCATAGCGATGGCGGGCACCCGACGCATCCTGCGTCGTCACCGTCCAGCGGCCGGTGGCCGCATCGCGTGACAGGCCGACCACGTCGTGGCCGCGATGCACATGGTTGCCGCGGCGCTCGACATGGGCGGCGGCCGCCTCCCACATCTGGCCCGGCCCGAGGCGGGGATAGCGGAAGCTGTCGATCAGCGTCTTGATCGTGGCCTCCTTCGATTTCGGCTTCCTGGGGAACAGCGCGTTCATCACCGCGGTGCCCAGCGACAGGCCCTTGATGCGCTGCGCCGCCCAGTCGGCGGAGATCTCCGTGCACTTCATGCCCCACACCTTCTCGGTGTAGGTCTTGAAGAAGATGCCGAACAGGCGCCGGCCGAACTGGTTGGTGACCCAGTCCTGGAAGCTCTTGGGTTGCGCGATCGGCGTCAGCCTGGCCTTGCCGTAGGAGACCATGCACAGCATCGACTCGACGATGCCTAGCTTCATCAGTGCGTCGAACGCCTTCAGGGGATAATCGAACAGCTTGCGCTGATAGAAGATGCGCGACTTGCGCGGACGGTCGACGAACTGGTCGCCGAGAATCTCGTCCCACAGCGCCTCGACCTCGCGCGACTTCGAGAAGAAGCGGTGGCCGCCAATGTCGAAGCGAAAGCCCTTGTAGCTCTCGGTCCGCGAGATGCCGCCGACGTTGACGGGGTCGCGCTCCAGCACGGTCACCGGCGCGCCCGCCTTGGACAGGTGGTAGGCGGCGGTGAGGCCGGCCGGGCCGGCGCCGATGCAGATGGTCGAGGGCTTGCGGGCGGTCATCGAGCGGGGGTCTCTCAGTATCAGAAGAGGCGCAGCAGCCGGGTACGCAGGCCGACGTTGAAGGAGAACGCGCTGTGCGCGGCGAAGGAATAGAAGGTCACCAGGCCGGTCGCCATGACATGGGCGATGAAGCCCGTCTCCAGCGCGATGCCGGCGATGCGCAGCGGCGAGGCGAGGCCGGTCCAGCCGGCCAGCGCGACCAGGCTGTGGGCGATCAGCGCAGTGAGCGCCACGCCGCCGACGGCGACGACGACGAAAGTGCGCAGCTGGGCACCCGCCGAGCGGCCCTGGAAGCGGAAGTTGAAGGCATAGTTCAGGCCGAAATTCACCAGCAGGCCGCTGGCCGCGCCGATGGCGACGGCCAGCCAGTAAGGCACCACCTCGGTGATCGCCGGCACCGAGTACAGGCTCTTGCCGACGCCGATGTTGACCAGGGCCGCGAGTCCGCCGAACACGATGAAGGTTGCGAATCGACGCGACACGAACAATGCGATGGACGCCCGGACCAGGCCCGCAAGACGATCCCCGAGAGAGGCTGCAGCAGGGCGGCGATCGGAGCGGAGCGTGCTGGAGGACACCACCGTTTCGACGGGGGCAAGCGACATGGAAATCGAACCCGGACTATGAATTTCTAATAGTTTCAAATTGGTATGTAACAAACTTGAACTCCTATAGCAAGAAGTTCACAGGTTCCTTCCGGCAGCGGTAATGTAGAGAAGTCGGCCGTAGCCGGGCGGCCAATCCGGTCCGAATCAGATGGATTGCGCCAGGCGCACGAAGTCGCCGACCGCCAGTTCCTCCGCCCGCGACGTGGGCGACAGGCCGAGCTGGTTCAGCACGACTTCGGGGTCGCCGGTCACGCCCTTGAGGCTGCTGCGCAACATCTTGCGACGCTGGCCGAAAGCGGCGGCGGTCACCGCCTCGAGCCGGGAGAGGTCGCCGGCAGCCTGCGGTCGCGGCACCAGGCGCACGACGCTGGAGACGACCTTGGGCGGCGGCACGAACGCCGAGGCGGCGATGTCGAACAGCGGCGTGACTTCGCAGACATGCTGCGCCAGGACGGACAGGCGCCCATAGGCCTTGGATCTCGGGCGGGCGGCCAGGCGCTCGACCACCTCCTTCTGGAACATCAGGGTGAAGGACTCGAAGGCCTGGGCCTGCCGCAGCCAGCCGATCAGCAGGGGGGTGGCGACGTTGTAGGGCAGGTTGGCGACGATGCGCCGGGGCGGCACGCCCAGGCTCGCGAGATCGGTCTCCAGCGCGTCCGCCTCGCGCACCTTCAGGCGATCAGGGAAGGCGGCCGCCAGATCGGCGAGCGCGGCGACGGCGCGCCGGTCGCGTTCGACGGCTACCACCCGTGCCGCGCCGGCGCGCAGCAAGGAGCGCGTCAGGCCGCCCGGCCCGGGCCCGACCTCGATGACAGTGCCCGATGACAGATCGCCGGCGGCACGGGCGATGCGGTCGGTGAGGTTGCCGTCGAGCAGGAAGTGCTGGCCCAGGGCCTTTCGCGCCGCCAGCTCGTGGCGGGCGATCACCTCGCGCAGCGGCGGCAGGGCCGCCCATGGATCGTCAGGCACGGCGGCGGCGGGCCATGTCGGCGGCCATGTCGAGCGCCGCCAGGAAGCTGGTCGGATCGGCGCGGCCGGTGCCGGCGATGTCCAGCGCCGTGCCATGGTCGGGCGAGGTACGGATGAAGGGCAGGCCCAGCGTGACGTTGACGCCACCCGAGAAGTCGATGGTCTTGATCGGGATCAGCGCCTGGTCGTGATACATGCACAGCGCCACGTCGTAGGTCGCGCGCGCCGCGGCGTGGAACATGGTGTCGGGCGGCAGCGGGCCGCGCGCGTCGACGCCCTCGGCGCGCAGGCGCTCGACGGCGGGCTTCACGATGCGCAGATCCTCGTCGCCCATGGTGCCGTCCTCGCCGGCGTGCGGGTTGAGCCCGGCGACGGCGACGCGCGGTGACGGCAGCGCCAGATCGCGCCGCAGGCCGGCGACCGCGACCCGCCCCGCCTCTACGATCAGGTCGGTGCTCAGCAGGTCCAGCGCGCGGCGCAGCGAGACATGGATCGTCACCGGCACGACGCGCAGCTCGCTGCAGGCCAGCATCATCACCACCGACGCCGGCCTGCCGGCGCTGCCGCCCAGCTCGGCGAGGTACTCGGTGTGGCCGGGATGGCGGAAGCCGCCGTCCTGCAGCACCTTCTTCTGCACCGGATTGGTCACCATCGCCGACACCGCGCCGTCGCGCGCGAAGCCGGCGGCGCGGGTGATGCTGTCGATCGCCGCCGGCGCGTTGCGCGCATCGGGACGGCCGGGCTCGGCCGGCACGCCAAGGGGCTGCGGCAGCACGGGCAGGGCGCCGCCGAAGAGCGAAGCGGCCTCGGCCGGCGCCGCGATCGGCGCGATCGGGACGTCGAGACCCAGAATCCGCGCCGTGGCGCCGAGGCGATGCGGATCGTCGATGGCGAAGAACGGCGTGGCCCCGGGCGTCGCGCGCCGCGCGCGCCAGGCCTTGAGCGTCAACTCGCCGCCGATGCCCGCCGGCTCGCCCATGGTGACGGCGACGGGAGCGGTCGCGGCCATCGTCTATCCGCGGATCTCGATGATCGCGGCGCGCCTGAGATCCCGCATGTAGCGGCGCGCGGCGGCCTCGAGCTTGCCGGTGAGGATCTGCTGCTGGATGGCGTCGCGGCTGGGCAGGCCGCCATCGCCTTCCTTGCTGCACACCACGAGGATCTGGATCGCGCCCTGGATGGCGAAGGGACCCATGGCTCGGCCGACCGGCGTCGTGGCGATCTGCTGCGCCACGTTGGCCGGCAGGTCGCCGACGCGAAGCTTGTCGACGTTGCTGGCGGTGGCGCCGCGCGTGCGCGCCGCGGCGGAGCGCAGATCGGCACACTTGGTGACCTGGGCCATGATCTTCTGCGCCTCGGCCGTGCCGCGGGCGATCTCGTCCTGGCTGGCGTTGGGCGGCAGCGGCAGCAGGAGCTGCGCGACGTTGACCCGGACCTCGGCCGGATTGTTGCTGCCGGCGGCGCCGAAGGTGCGCCGGTCGACCAGCGCCAGGATGTGCCAGCCGGCGGCCGAGCGCACCGGCTGCTCGGTGACGCGGCCGGGCTGCAGCCGGGCGATGGCGGCCTCGAGGACGGGATCGAACTGGCCCGGCAGCACCCAGCCGAGATCGCCGCCATTGGCCGCCGAGGCGCTCTGCGAGAATTGCTGGGCCATCACCGAGAACGGCGTGCCGACGCGGATCTGCTCGAGGATGCGCTGGGCGTTGCGCAGGACCTCGTCGGCCTGGTCGGGCCGGTCGACGGCGAGGAAGATCTCGGCGACGCGGTTCTCCGACTTGCCGACATTGCGCCGGATCTGGTTCAGCGCCTCGTCGATCTCGGCGTCGGTGACGTCGATCTGCCCGCGCACCCTGCGGCGCACCAGCTTGCCCCAGGCGAGGCCGGCCTCGATCTGGCTGGTCAGCACCGACATGCCGATGCCCGAGCCGCGCAGGGCCTGCTCGATGCCGCCGGGCGCCATGCGGTTGGCCTGCTCGAGCTGCTGGACGCGTTCGCGGATCTCGCTCGGGGTCACCTTGATCTGCGCGCGCTGCGCCTCGTCGAGCTGGATCCGCTCGTCGATCATCTGGCGCAGCACCTGGCGCTGCACCTGGGCGCGGTTGGTCGGCGAGTCGGCGATGCGCGAGGACACCATGGTAAGCTTGACGCGCTGTTCCAGCTCGTACTGGGTGATGCCCTGCGAGTTGACGTTGGCGATGATGCGATAGGAGTCCTGGGCGGGAACCGCCGCCGGCAGGGCGGCAAGCCCGACCATCACGGCAAGAGTCGGCAGCAGTCTCGACAAGCGCACCATGGACCTCGATCGTCGGTGTTCGTTGTGTGGGGGTTCCGTCCCTGCGGGCACTATACCGGCTGGCGGCGCGGCCCGCCACGCCGCGCGGCGGCGCGGGCGTCGTCCGGTGGGCAGCCCTTTACCCGGCCGCGCGGCGCATGCCAAGGTGCGCCGCATTCCACCATCGCCGTCGTTCGGGGAGCATCATGCAGATCGCCTTCGTTGAGTCCGCGCCGTCGTCACCCGGCGGGCTTGCCGTCTTCGCCATACCCGAGCGCAAGCTGCTGCCGCAGGCCGCGGCGACCGACAGGGCCGCCGGCGGCACCATCGCCGCGGCCATGGGCGCCGGTCGTTTCACCGGCAAACAGGGCCAGATCATGGCGCTGCTGGCGCCCCGCGGCGTCTCGGCCACGCGCGTCGCCGTCGCCGGGCTGGGCGAGGCCAAGGACCTGCGGCCGCGCACCGTCGAGGGCGTCGGCGGCGCGTTGCTGGCCGACGCCAACGGTGCCGCGCAGAAGAAGCTCACCCTGCTGGTCGACGCGCCGGCGGGCTCGAAGCTGAAGATCGAGGAGATCGCCGCACGCCTGGCGATGGGCGCTTTGCTGCGCTCCTATCGCTTCGACAAGTACCGCACCAAGGAGAAGCCCGAGGCCAAGCCCACCGTATTGGGCGTCACCGTGGTGACCAGGAATGCCGCGGCGGCGCGCAGGCTGTTCGCCGGCCTCAAGGCGGTGGCCGACGGCGTCTTCCTGACCCGCGACCTGGTGAGCGAGCCGCCCAACGTGCTCTATCCCGCGAGCTTCGCGCAGCGCTGCCGCCAGCTGAGCAAACTCGGCGTCAAGGTCGAGGTGCTGGGCGAGGCGGCGATGCGCAAGCTTGGCATGGGCTCGCTGCTGGGCGTCGGCCAGGGCAGCGAACGCGAGTCGCAGATGGTGGTGATGCGCTGGGACGGCGGGCGCCGGGGCGACAAGCCGCTCGCCATCATCGGCAAGGGCGTGTGCTTCGACACCGGCGGCATCTCGATCAAGCCGGCCGGCGGCATGGAGGACATGAAGTGGGACATGGGCGGCGCCGGCGCCGTCACCGGCGCGATGATGGCGCTGGCCGGGCGCAAGGCCAAGGCCAACGTCGTCGGCCTGATCGGCCTGGTCGAGAACATGCCCGACGGCAACGCGCAGCGGCCGGGCGACGTGGTGACCTCGATGTCGGGCCAGACCATCGAGGTGATCAACACCGACGCCGAGGGCCGCCTCGTGCTGTGCGACGTGATGACCTATGCACAGAAGAAGTTCGCGCCGACGGCGATGATCGAGTTCTCGACCTTGACCGGCGCGATCATCATCGCGCTGGGTCACGAGCGCGCCGGGCTGTTCTGCAACAACACCGAGCTCAGCAACAAGCTGCGCGACGCCGGCGCCAAGGTCGGCGAGAAGCTGTGGCGCATGCCGCTGGGCGACGCCTACGACAAGCTGCTGACCTCCGACATCGCCGACATGCGCAATGTCGGCGGCGGCCGCGACGCCGGCTCGATCAGCGCCGCGCAGTTCCTCAAGCGCTTCGTCGAGAACGACCGGCCTTGGGCGCATATCGACATCGCCGGCACGGCGTGGTCGGGCAAGGGCGACGACACTACGCCCAAGGGCGCCACCGCCTTCGGCGTGCGCCTGGTCGACCAGTACGTCGCCGACGCTCTGGAGAGCTGATCGCTGAGCGACATCCGCTTCTATCACCTCACGCGCGGCGGCATCGAGGAAGTGCTGCCGCGCCTGCTCGAACGCACGTTGCAGGCGGGCAAGCGCGCGGTTGTGCTGCTGGGCTCGGCCGAGCGCGTCGAGGCGCTCAACGCCCATCTGTGGACCTACGATCAGGCCAGCTTCCTGGCGCATGGCGCGGCGCGAGACGGCAACGCCGAGCGCCAGCCAATCTGGCTCACCCATGTCGAGGAAAATCCCAACGCCGCGCAGTTCCTGTTCGTCGCCGACGGCGCGCGCGCGGCGCGGCCGCAGGAATGGGAGCGCGTGTCGGAGATCTTCGACGGCCGCGACGACGCCGTGGTCGCCGACGCGCGCGAGCGCTGGCGCGGCTACAAGGAGGCCGGCCACACGCTCGAATACTGGCAGCAGGGCGAGCGCGGCGGCTGGGAGAAGAAGGCGTAGGCGGATTCGGGCACGTTGTGGACGTGCCCGAACGAGGGCCTAAACCGTCGCCACAGGGGTCGCCGGCGAGCCGACCGCGCCGGGCAGGCGCAGCGGCGGGGCGGTGAGAAGGAAGCGCGAGCGGCCCGCCTTGCGCAGCCACAGCGCCAGGTCGTGCAACCACCAGATCTCGCCGAGATTCAGGCCGAGCTTGAACAGGCAGTGATGATGCAGCGGCAGCGAAGGATGCCGGTCGCCCTTGCCCGGGCGTGCCGGCACCGCCTCGACGCCGTAATTATCGGCGATCAGGGCTGAGATGCCGCTGTCGCTGATCCATTGCAGCAGCCTGTCGTCGCGTCCGTCGAGCACGCAGCACATCGCATGCACGCGATCGGTCGGCGTCTTGTTCATCGCCATCACCTCGACGGTGAAGGCGGTGTGCAGCAGCAGCATGTCGCCCTTCTCGACGACCACCCTATCGGCGTCCATGGCGCGCATGAACATGTCGTAGTCGACGTAGACATGGCCGCGGCCATAGTGCTTTTCGAGGTCGAGCAGGACGCCGCGGCCCTGGATCGCCTTCACCGCCATGTTCTCGACGCCCAGCTTGCGCGCGTAGGAGGTGTGGCCGCAGCCGTCGATGTCGGCCGACGGGCCGGGGCCGCAGATGTCCTCGCCGGCCCTGAATCCGTTGTAGTAGAGCGCTTCGGGCACGCCGTCGCCGTCGGCGTCGAACATGGCGCCGACATGGGCCAGCGTGTCCCACTGCGTCGAGTACTGAAGGGTGAGCATGACGCGATCGTCGCAGGCAACATCGATGAAGCGCGGATCGACATTCTTCGTCAGGAAGTTGAAGCGCCAGCCGTTCTCGTCTCCGGTCGGCGATAGCACCGGCGGCAGGCGGCGCGGGTTCAGCACGTTGCCGCCAGGATGGTCGAGCGCCAGCGACAGGCAGAAGCTCAGCCCTTCCTTCACCTCGGCGACGCCCTGCCTGACCTTCTCCGGCGTGATCAGGTTCAGCCGGCCGAGCTGGTCGTCGTCGCCCCAGTCGCCCCAGGTCGAGCCTTCCGGCCGATGCTTCCAGCGCTTCGTCATGTTTCCTCCGTCATCGATGGAGCGGAGCCTATCACGGCGGTTCAAGGTGCGTTGAGTTCAAGGCGATGTGACACCATTCCCGGGGCCGACGAGCGCAGACTGCGCCGGTCCAACCATCGGGGACTCCATGTTCAGAGTGATCGTGGCGGCCGTCCTTGGCCTGTCGCTGACCAGCATCGCCCTGGCCCAGACCGGGTCGGGCGGCCTCGCCTATTGCGAAAGACTTTTCGCCACCTGGGATCGCTACCTCGCGCCACGCGGCGAGAGCCGCTCGAGTGGCGGTGTCGACGCCATCGCCGCCGTCGAACAGTGCCGTCGTGGCAACACGGCAACCGGCATCGCCGTCCTCGAGAGGAAGCTGCGCGACGGCCGATTCACCCTGCCGACGCGCTGATGCGCCGGCCGCCTTCGGGCCATGATCGTGCCTCAGTCGCCGTCCAGAATTGCGGCTGACGAGGAGGATACCCATGAGGACAGCCATCATCGCACTGGGCGTTGTGCTGGTCGCGCCAATAGCCGCGGCACAGGGGCCGCAGGCGGACCGCGACCTGGCCTATTGCGAGCAGCTCTTCGACATGCACGGCCGCTACGTCGCCTACCCGACTCGACGCGGCGGCACGGTGCGCGACGGCATGGCCGACCTGGCGGTCGACCGTTGTCGCAACGGCCGTTTCGCCGAGGGCATTCCGATCCTTGAGGTCAAGCTGCAGCGCGTCCGGATCCCGCTGCCCCAACGCTGACCCGGCGGCATGGCAGCCATGCCGTTTGAATGAGCCGCCGGGCGGTGGCTTCGCCCACAATGCGGACATTCTGACGCGGTCCCGTTCGCCGCGCGGCGGCTACAAGGACCGGCATGACGGCGTCAGCTCTCGACAATTCTCCGCGTCGCGATTTCCAGGTGATGGGCCTGATCGGCATGGCCCACGGCATCAGCCACTTCTATCAGCAGGCGCTGCCGCCGCTCTTCGTGCCGATGAAGGACGCATTCCAGGTGTCCTTCACCGAGCTCGGCGCGCTGCTGACCGTGCTCTCCGTGACGTCGTGCATCGGCCAGATGCTGGCCGGGATCGCCGTCGACCGCTACGGCGCCCGACGCCTGCTGATCGCAGGCCTGGCGCTGATCGGCGCGGCGTTGGCGCTGGCCGGCTTCGCCCAGAGCTACTGGCACCTCGTGGTGCTGGCGGTGGTGGCCGGCATCGGCAACTGCGTCTTCCACCCCTGCGACTTCGCCATCCTCAACGCCTCGGTCTCGCAGCCGCGTTTGGGCCGCGCCTATGGCACGCATGGCCTGTTCGGCACCCTGGGCTGGCCGGCGGCGATCGCGCTGATGTGGTTCCTGTCGGAGACCGTGGGCTGGCGCTACGCCGCGATGATCGCCGGCACCATCGGCATCGCCATGGCGATGATCGTGGCCGCGAGCGCGCATCTCTTCCTCGACCACCGTGTGCCAAGCCCCGCGGCGTCGGCGTCGGGTGGCGCACGGCACGGCGCGCGCGGCGCCGGCTCGGTGTCGCTGGCGGTGCTGTTCTCGGCGCCGATCCTGATGTGCCTGGTCTACTTCATCTTCACCGCCATGACCGGACCCAGCATCAACGCCTTCGGCTCGCAGGCGCTGGCTTCGCTCTACAGCGTCACGCCCAAGACGGCCGCCAACGCGGTGATCGCCTACTATGTCGGCAGCGCCTGCGGCGTCATCGCAGGCGGCTGGCTCGCCGACCGCACGCAACGCCATGATCGGGTCGCGGCCGGCGGTCTGCTGTCGGCGGCGCTGCTGATGGGCTTCGCCGCGACACTGGCCTTGCCGTTCATCGGCACGGCGATCGTCATGGCGCTGGCCGGCTTCTGCGCCGGCTGCACCGGCCCGTCGCGCGATATGATCGTGCGCGGCGCGACGCCGCCTGGCGCCGCGGGCAAGGTCTTCGGCTTCGTCTATTCCGGCCTCGACATCGGCTCGGCGATCGGGCCGCTGATCTTCGGTTACATGATGGATCACGGCATGCCGCAGGGTATCCTGATCATGACCGCCGTGCTGTTTGCAATGGCGATGATCTCGGTGCTGCAGGTGCGCCGCGTGTCCCAGGCGCACAAGCTGGCGGCGGCGTAGATGGCCGGCACCGTCCTGGTCCTCGATCTGGACGGCGTGGTGAACCGTAGCGATCCGTTCGGCCCGACACCCTGGCACCGCGATCTCGAAGCCGATTGGGGCTTCACGCACGAGCAACTGGCCGCCGGGTTCTTTCGCACCGGCTTCCACGACGTGCTGCGTGGCCGGCGCGACCTTTTTGCGGCGCTGGGCGAGTACTTCGAGACCATCGGTCTGGGCAACCGCGTCGAGGAATTCGTCAGCTACTGGTTCGACCACGACCGTCTGATCGACGAGGAGCTGCTCGCGCTGGTGCGCGCCTGGAGCGCGCGCACCGGCGGCCGCGTGTTCATTGCCACCAACCAGGAGCATCACCGCGTCGAATACCTGCGCCAGACCGGCGTGCTGGGCGAGGGCATCAGCGAGGTGCTGTATTCGGCAGCCCTGGGCGTGTGCAAGCCCGACCGTGTGTTCTTCACCATCGCCCAGCAGCGCATGGGGGTGAGCACCGCGCGCTCGATCGCGTTCTTCGACGATGCCGCCGCCAATGTCGACGGCGCGCGCGTCTGCGGTTGGCGCTCCTACCTCTATCGCGATCGCCGGCAGATCGAGGAGTTTCTCGCGGCGGACGGCTGATCCAACTGTCATCCTGAGCGTAGCGAAGGATCCAGCGGTTGTGAGACGAACACCGCTGGGTCCTTCGCTACGCTCAGGACGACAGAACGTGTCAGGCCGCGTCGGCTTCCGCCTGCGCCGCATCGAGCGCTTCCTGGGCGGCGACCCAGGCTTCCTCGGCGGCGGTGAGATCGCGCTGCAGGTGGCCCATCTCGATCTGCAGGCGCCGCACCGCCTCGCCCGAGCCTTCGTACAGCGACGGGTCGGCGAGCTTGCCGGTGACCTCGGTCCGCTTGGCCTCGATCGCCGCGACGTTCTTCTCGGCCCGCTCGAGCGCGCGGCGCAGCGGCGCCAGGCGCTGGCGCGTTTCGGCATCGACCCGCTTGCGGTCCTTGCGCGCCGCCGCTGACGTGGCCTCGACCGCCGCCACGGCGGCGACCGGGGCCGGCTTGCTCGGCTTTTCCTCGGGGCGCTCGCCGCGGCGCTCGCGCAACAGGCTGCGCTCGTAGTCGTCGAGATCGC
Organism: Alphaproteobacteria bacterium; assembly: GCA_019635875.1. Lineage (NCBI taxonomy): Bacteria > Pseudomonadati > Pseudomonadota > Alphaproteobacteria > Alphaproteobacteria bacterium. The sequence goes on along the minus strand of JAHBYP010000003.1, from coordinate 299,765 downwards.
CGTCGAAGACCTTGCAGGTGCCGTCGGCCACCAGCCAGAGCTGGTCGGCCACGAGGCGCACCAGCGAGGAATCGTGGCTCACCAGGATCACCGCGCCGTCGTACTCGTTGAGCGCCTCGACGAGGGCGGAGCGCGAATCCATGTCGAGATGGTTGGTCGGCTCGTCGAGCATCAGGATGTGCGGCGCATCCTTGGTCATCAACGCGAAGAGCAGGCGCGTCTTCTCGCCGCCCGATAGCGACTTCACCTTGCGATCGGCCTTGTCGGCCGAGAACATGAAGCGGCCGAGCTGGGCGCGCACCTTGACCGGCGGCTCCAGCGGCATCAGCCGGCGCATCAGCTCGAAGGGTGTCGCCTCGAAATCGAGCTCCTCCTCCTGCTGCTGCGAGAAGTAGCCGACGCGCAGCTTTCCGGAGCGGCGCAGCACACCGGTCATCGGCTTGAGGCGATCGGCCAGCAGGCGGATGAAGGTCGACTTGCCGTTGCCGTTCTGGCCCAGAAGCGCGATGCGATCGTCCATGTCGATGCGCAGATCGAGCTTCGACAGCACCGGCGTGTGCTCGACATAGCCGACGGCGGCGTGATCCATGGTGATGATCGGCGGCGCCAGCTTCTGCGGCTGCGGGAAGCTGAACTCGATCGTCGTTTCCTCGGCCATCGGCACGATCGGTTCCATCTTTTCCAGCAGCTTGACGCGCGATTGCGCCTGTCGTGCCTTGGTCGCCTTGGCCTTGAAGCGGTCGATGAAGGTCTGGATGCGCTTGCGCTCGGCCATCTGCCGCGCCGCCATGCTCGCCAGCCGCTCGGCCTGCTCGCGCCTGGTGCGCTCGAAGCGGTCGTAATTGCCGGCGTAGGAGACCAGCTTGAGGTTGTCGATGTGCACGATGCCCGTGCATACCGCGTTGAGCAGCTCACGGTCGTGGCTGACCAGGATCAGGGTGCGCGGATAGGTGCGCAGGTAGTCGGCGAGCCACAGCCTGGCCTCGATGTCGAGGTGGTTGCTGGGCTCGTCGAGCAGCAGCAGGTCGGGTTCGGCGAACAGCGCACAGGCGAGCCCGACGCGCGTGCGCCAGCCACCGGAAAATTCCTCCAGCGGGCGATTCTGGGCTTCGTGGTCGAAGCCCAGGCCGTTGAGGATGGTCGCGGCCTTGGATGGCGCGGCATGCGCACCGATGTCGATCAGCCGCTCGTGGATCTCGGCGATGCGGTGCGCGTCGGTGGCGTGCTCGGCCTCGGCCAGCAGGGCGGCGCGCTCCCGGTCGGCGGCCAGCACCTCGTCGATCACCAGGGTCGGGCCGCCCGGTGCCTCCTGGGCCACCTCGCCGACCCGGGCGCTCTGCGGCACCGAAACCCCGCCGCCATCGGCCGCGATATCGCCGCGGATCAGGCGCAGCAGGGTCGACTTGCCGGTGCCGTTGCGCCCCACCAGGCCGATGCGATGGCCGGCCGCGATCGCCGCCGTGGCGCGCTCGAAGAGCAGCCGCCCGGCGACGCGGTAGGTGAGGTCATTGATGTGCAGCATGGCGGGCGCGGCTCTAGCACAGGCGCTCTCGCGTCTCAAAGTCAGTCTACCTTCCCCCGGAGGGGGAAGGTGCCCGAAGGGCGGAAGGGGGATGTCGAAGACGAACGCGGGAGTCCGTCTTCAACATCCCCTATCCGGCGCTGCGCGCCACCTTCCCTCTCCGGGGGAAGGTAGGGATAAAGAGCGTCGGCGGCTGGTTGCCGCCGGCCCGTCTTTGCGTCTATAAGCCGCCCACTTTTCCGCAGGCGGAGCAATGACATGGCCCTTGAGCGCACGTTTTCGATCATCAAGCCGGACGCCACCCGTCGCAACCTCACGGGCAAGATCAATGCCCGCTTCGAGGATGCCGGCTTGCGGATCGTCGCGCAGCGGCGGATCTGGATGACCCAGCAGCAGGCCGAGACCTTCTACGGCGTGCACAGGGCCCGGCCGTTCTTCAAGGACCTGGTGTCGTTCATGACCTCGGGGCCAGTGGTGATCCAGGTTCTGGAGGGCGAGAACGCCATCGCCAGGAACCGCGACATCATGGGCGCCACCAACCCGGCCAATGCCGCCGCCGGCACCATCCGCAAGGATTTCGCCGAGTCGATCGAGGCCAACTCGGTCCACGGCTCGGATTCGCCGGAGAACGCCGCGACCGAGATCGCCTATTTCTTCGCCGGCAACGAGATCGTCGGCTGAGTCGCTGAGCGGCTCCGAAACGACGAAGCGGCCCGGAAGGGCCGCTTTCTGCTTGCAGGCCGCCGATCGTGCGGTCAATCGCTGATCATCGCCCAGAAGGTCAGTGCGATGAGGCCGAAGATCATGCCGCCGAAGCCGATCAGCGGCAGCTTGGCGATCAGGCCGAAGGCCAGCCCGACCACGATCACGATCAGCGCGGCGATGGTGAACGTCGTGAGCTTCATCACGCCCGCATAGGTCTCGCGATGCGCGCGCATGTCGAACTCGCTGTCGGCCATTCGATGCCCCCAAGAGCTGGAAGTCAGGTCTGGTTCCTTATAGCCAAGGGCCCGGTCGCCGCAAGGCCCGTCAGGCGAGGCGGATCAGCACACTGAGAGCCAGCGACCACGCCGCCGTCGGCTCGAAGGCGACGGGCTGCCCGAGCGCCCGAACCAGGGCCGCCGAACCAGCGTCGACCTGGGTCGGCCGATCGCCGCCCTCGACCACGCTGAAGCCGCCACGCACGACATGAAAGACCAGCGTGCCGGGCCCCCTGATCCGGCCGGCGCCGGGCCAGCGCCCGACGCTCGTGGCGGCCTTGCCGCGCCGTGCGAGCGCGTTGAGAGCCTGAAGCGGCGCGGCAGTGTCGCAGGTCGTCGTGCTGTCGCCGGAGAACGCAAAGGGTTCGAACGGCGCCAGCTCGTGGCGCCTGCCGTCGATGGTGAGGACCAGGCCCGAAGCCAGTGGCACGAGCGTACGGTCGAGGCCGGCAAGATGCGAGAACGGACCGGCGCGGCCGATGTCCGAGACATCGACCCGCCACAGGCAATCGTCGAAGGAGGCGCCCTCCGGCTCGGCGGCGAGCGCGGTGGTCGTGCCTCCACCATTGCGCCACGGCGTCCTGGGCAGCGCCGCGACTCGTACGCGCTCCATCACGGCCGCCAGAGCAGGGCCGCGTCGGGCGGCACGCCCTGGATCACGACACGCGGCGGCAGGCCCTCGCGCGGCTCCAGCCGCACGCGACCCTCTGCGAACCAGCGCAGCACCAGCGGGTAAAGCTCGTGCTCGGTGGCGAGGATGCGGGCGGACAGCGAGTCGGCGTCGTCGGTGGCCAGCACCGGCACGGCGGCCTGCGCCACGGTCGGGCCGTCGTCGAGATCGCTGGTGACGATGTGCACGGTGCAGCCGCTGACCCGCGCGTTGGCGTCGATCGCCTGCTGCTGCACCTTCAGGCCCTTGAACGAGGGCAGCAGCGAGGGATGGATGTTGAGGATGCGGTTGGGCCAGCGTGCCGGAAACCACGGGCTGAAGATGCGCATGAAGCCGGCGAGGCAGACGATATCGACACCCGCGCTCTCCAGATCGGCACTGATGGCGCGGTCGAAGCTCTCGCGGTCCGGGTAGTCGCGATGCGAGATCACCGCCGTCGGCACACCCGCCTCGCGCGCCATTACCAGGCCGCCAGCATCAGCGCGGTTGCTGACCACCAGGGCGATCTCGGCCGGGAAGTCCTCGGTGCGGGTGGCGGCGATCAACGCCGCCATATTCGAGCCGCGACCGGAGATCAGGATGCCGGCCTTCAGCTTCGCCATAGGGAGTCCGCGCTGGCCACCACGCAATCCGCCTCGCCGTCATGGGTTTCGACGACTCCGACCTCGAGGCTCTCCTGACCCGCTTCGCTAAACGACTCGCGCACGCGCGCGGAATCCTCGGGCGCCACGATCACGACCATGCCGATGCCGCAGTTGAAGGTGTCGAGCATGTCGCTCGTCGGCACGTTGCCGACTTCGCGCAGCCAGCGGAACACCGGCGGCACGCGCCAGCGCGCGGCGTCCAGCGCCACACGCATGCCGTCCGGCAGCACGCGCGGCACGTTGCCGGGCAGGCCGCCGCCGGTGATGTGCGCCAGCGCCTTGACTGCGCCCGTGCCGCGGATCGCCGCCAGCGCGGCGCGCACATAGATGCGTGTCGGCGTCAGCAGGGCGCGTGCCAGGCCGGCATCGGGCGCGAAGGGCGCCGGCGCGTCGAACTGCAGCCCGCTGCGCTCCACGATCTTGCGCACCAGCGAAAAGCCGTTGGAATGCGCGCCGACCGAGGGCAGGGCCAGCACCACATCGCCCGGCCTGATGAAGGCGCGCGGCAGCAGATCGTCGCGCTCGGCGGCGCCGACGGCGAAGCCCGCCAGGTCGTAGTCGCCCTCGCCGTACATGCCCGGCATCTCGGCGGTCTCGCCGCCGACCAGGGCGCAGCCGGCCTGGCGGCAGCCCTCGGCGATGCCGGCGACCACCGCCCGCGCGGCCTCGACCTCGAGCCTGCCGGTGGCGTAGTAATCGAGGAAGAACAGCGGCTCGGCGCCCTGCACGACGATGTCGTTGACGCACATGGCGACAAGATCGATGCCGACCGTGTCGTGGATACCGCTCTCGATGGCCAGCTTCAGCTTGGTGCCGACGCCGTCGGTGCCGGATACGAGGATCGGGTCCCTGAAGCCGGCGGCCTTGAGGTCGAACAGGGCGCCGAAGCCGCCCAGCCCGCCCATGGTGCCGCGCCGGTCGGTCGATTTCGCCAGCGGCTTGATGTGGTCGACCAGTGCGTCGCCAGCATCGATATCGACACCGGCGGCCTTGTAGGTGAGCGGGGGATTGTTGTGGTCGCGGGAAGGCGGGTTCAAGCGGCGCCCGATCGTGCTAGAAATCGGGCGCGAAAATACTCCATCGTCGAGGCATTGCAATGGCGCCGCTCCTGACCTTCCGCCGCGTGCCGCGACTGATCATCGCGCTGGGGTTGGCACTGGTCCTGGCGGTGCCCACCGCCTTGGCGCAGCGCGGCGATCCCATCTTCACCGTCGGCGGCGTTCAGATCGACGTCGCCGGCCCGGACCCGGTCAAGGCGCGCGAAAGGGCCCTGCCCGAAGCCGAGAAGAAAGCGCTGTCGCTGCTGATCCGCCGTCTGGTCGCCGAGGCGGATGTGGAAAAGTTGCCGCCGCTGGAGCCGGCGCAGATCGAGGCCATGGTCAGCGGCTTCGAGATCGAGAATGAGCGGCCCTCGGTCAACCGCTATGTCGCAACCCTGCGGATCGCCTTCGTGCCCGACCAGATCCGCAGCTATCTGGGCGGCGCCGGGGTCGCGTTCGTCGACCGCATGGCGACGCCGGTCCTGGTCGTGCCCCTGGTGCGCTCGAAGCTCGGCGTGTCGCCGCTCGAGGACCACACGGAGTGGCGCGAAGCCTGGACGCGGGTCTCGGCGGTCGACGGTATCGTGCCGATGACGCTCATCAAGGCCGACCAGCCCGACCTCGATACGATGAGTCCTGAGCAGGCCTTCGTCGGCGACATGGCGGCGATCGCCAAGCTGGCTGAACGTTACCAGGCCAGGCGCGTCTTGGTCGTGATCGCGACCGGCGAGCCCGAGGGTCCCTACACGATCTCGGCCGCACTGTACGACCTGACGATCGGCGATCGCTTCGATCAGCCGCAGGTCAACGGCGTCGCCGCAACCAAGCTGCTCGAGGCGGCGGTGCGCCTGCGCACGCGCATCGAGGAGGACTACAAGGCGATCGCCGCGGTATCGCGCGACGGGGCCAGCGCCGTCGAGGCGGTGGTCCCGATCAAGGCGCTGGCCGACTGGATCAAGACGCGCAAGCGGCTGCAGAACTCGCCGATCATCCGTCGCGTCGACGTGCGGGCGCTGGAGAGCGAGCAGGCCTACGTGCGGATCGAGCATTTCGGCACGCGCGAGCAGTTCGAGAAGGCGCTCGGCCAGCTCAAGCTGGCTCTGCGCGAGCAGGATGGCCAGTACGTGATCGTCGAGCGCTGATCGCCGCGATGCGCAGCATCCTCGCGCAACTGCCCAACGCGCTCAGCCTGGCGCGGCTGGCCTGTGCACCGGCGATGGTCTGGGCGATCGTCGCCGCCGAGCACGCCGCGGCGTTCTGGATCTTCCTGTCGGCCGGCCTCTCCGATGCGCTCGACGGCTTCCTCGCCAAGCGTTTGAACCTCCGCAGCGTGCTGGGCGCCTATCTTGACCCGATCGCCGACAAGGCGCTGCTGGTGACGACCTACGTCGTGCTGGCGGCCTACGGCTTCCTGCCGGTATGGCTGGTCGCGCTCGTCGCTTTCCGCGACGTCGTGATCGTCGGCGGAGCCCTGCTCGTGCGCATCGTGACGAACAGTCTGCAGATGCAGCCGATGATGATCAGCAAGATCAACACCGCCGCGCAGATCGCGCTCGCCGTCTGGGTGCTGGCCGAACTCGCTTTCGGATTTCACCAGACGCCGGCGCTCAGGGTGGCGATTTACGGCGTGGCGGCGACGACGGTCCTGTCGGGCGCCGCCTATGTGGTGACATGGTGGCGGCGCGTCGGGGCGTGGGACGACACGATGGCCGGCAGATCGAGCGATGGGGACGCATGAGCGCGACTAGGCATCTGAGGTTCTGGCTGATCGGCGGCGCGCTGTTCGTCGCCGCGCTGTGGCTGCTGCGCGACGTTCTGCTGCCGTTCGTGGCCGGCATCGCCATCGCCTATTTCCTCGATCCCATCGTCGAGCGGCTGGAGAAGCCGCTGCGCTCGCGCACCGCGGCCACGCTGGTCACCCTGGCGCTGGTCTCACTGCTCGGCATCGGCATGGTGCTGGCGGTCGCGCCGATGATCGCCGACCAGGCGCAGAGCCTCGCGGCCAAGGTGCCGCAATACATCGCGCGCCTGTACCAGCGGTTCCAGCCGCTGCTCGATCCGCTGCGCGAGCGCCTGGGCATGGTCCCCGGCACCGGGCCCAATGCCGAAGGCGCCGCCGGCATCGCCGGCGATGCGCTGAAGTTCGTCGGCACGTTCCTGGCCGGCATCCTCAGCCAGGGCTTCGCCGTGCTGAACGTCCTGGCGCTGGTCTTCCTGACGCCGGTCGTCGCCTTCTACCTGATGCGCGACTGGCCGCGCCTGATCGCCGTCGCCGATGGGCTGCTGCCGCGCAACCAGGCGCCGGCCATCCGCCGCATCGCCCGCGACTCCAACCGCGCCGTCGGTGGCTATGTTCGCGGCCAGGCGATCGTCTGCCTGTCGCTGGCGGTCTTCTACAGCGTGACCCTGATGATCGTCGGTCTCGAGTTCGGCCTGATCATCGGCCTGATCATCGGCGTGATCGCCTTCATCCCCTTCGTCGGCAGCTGGGTCGGCGCCATCCTGGCGATCGGCATGGCGCTGGCACAATTCCCTCCCGAATGGATCAAGGTGGCAATCGTGCTGGCGATCTTCGCGCTCGGCCAGTTCCTCGAAGGCAACATCCTCACGCCCAAGCTGGTCGGCGACCGCGTCGGCGTGCATGCCGTCTGGCTGATGTTCGCGCTGCTGGCGGGCGGCGCCCTGTTCGGCTTCGTCGGCCTGCTGCTGTCGGTGCCGGTCGCCGCCGTGCTCGGGGTCATCGTGCGCTTCTTCGTCGCCCGCTATCGCGAGAGCCCGTACTACCGCGGCGCGGAGGACACGCCGCCGACGGCATGACCCGACAATTGCCGCTCGACCTGGCGGGCGAACCTTCGTATCGCCGCGACGACTTCCTGCCGGCCGAGGCCAACGCCGTCGCACTGGCATGGATCGAGCGCTGGCCCGATTGGCCCGGCCCGGCCCTGGCGCTGGCCGGTCCGTCGGGCAGCGGCAAGACCCACCTGCTGCGTATCTGGGCCGAGCAGGCGCGCGCGCGCCTGCTGACGCCGGCCGATCTCTCGACCGCCGCCTTCGCCGCCGTGCTCGATGCGATCGGCGACGCCACGGCCGTGGCGCTTGACGACGCGCAGGCCGTCGCCGGCGACGCCGATCGTGAACGCCAGCTCTTCCACCTGTTCAACTGGCTGCGCGAACGCGGCGGCTGGCTGGCGATGGCCGCCGCCGAGCCGCCGTCGCGCTGGCCGGTGGCGCTGGCGGATCTCGCATCGCGCCTGCGCACGGCGCAGGTCGCCGCCATCGAGGCACCCGACGACGCCCTGCTCGCGGCGGTGCTGGTGAAGCTGTTCCGCGACCGCCAGGTGCAGATCGGCGCCGAGGCGATCGCCTTCCTGATCCGCCGGATGGACCGCTCGCTGGCGGCCGCGCGCGCCATCGTCGACGCCGCCGATCATCAGGCGCTGGCGCAGAAGCGCCCGGTCTCGGTCAAGCTGCTGTCGGAACTGTTCGCCGCGGACGACGGATAGGCTAGGCTCGCCACCGCAACCTGGGAGGAGCTTCATGGATCTCGGTATCAAGGGCCGCAAGGCCATCGTCTGCGCCGCCAGCAAGGGCCTGGGCAAGGGCTGCGCCATGCATCTGGCGCGCGAGGGCGTCGACCTGGTGATCAATGCGCGCACGGCGAGCGAGCTGGAGGCGACGGCGGAGGAGATCCGCAAGGCCACGGGTGCGAAGGTCACGGCGGTGGCCATCGACATCACCACGCCGGAGGGCCGCGCCGCCGTGCTCCAGGCCTGCCCCGAGCCGGACATCGTGATCAACAACGCCGGCGGCCCGCCGCCGGGCGATTTCCGGGAGTGGACGCGCGATCACTGGATCAAGGCGATCGACGCCAACATGCTGACCCCGATCGAGCTGATCAAGGCGACGGTCGACGGCATGATGAAGCGCGGCTTCGGGCGCATCGTCAACATCACCTCGAGCTCGGTGAAGGCGCCGATCGACGTGCTGGGGCTGAGCAACGGCGCGCGCAGCGGGCTCACCGGCTTCGTCGCCGGCATCGCGCGCAAGACGGTGAAGCACGGCGTCACCATCAACGGCCTGCTGCCCGGGCCGTTCGACACCGACCGCCTGCGCGGCACCATGGTGGCGCGCGCGCGCATGAACAATCGCAGCTTCGAGCAGGAGCGCGATCAGGCGGCCGCGGCGCATCCCGCCGGCCGCTTCGGCACGGCCGACGAGTTCGGCGCCGCCTGCGCCTTCCTGTGCAGCGTGCATGCCGGCTACATCACTGGCCAGAACGTGCTGATGGATGGCGGCCAGTATCCGGGCACCTATTGATGCGCCTGGCGTGGACCACGGCGCCGGCCGTTCTGGCCGGCGCGCTGGCGGCGTCGCCGGCGGCCGCGGCCGACATCTACGGCGTGTGGCTGACCGCGTCGAAGTCGGCGCATGTCGAGATCTACAGGTGCCCCGACGCGGCGAATGGCCCGGTCTGCGGCCGCGTCGTGCGGCTGCTCGATCCCAAGGGCGCCGACGGCAAGCCGGTGAAGCCCGAGGACGCGGTCGATCATCGCAATCCGGATCCCGGGCTGCGCGCGCGCAGGGTGCTGCAGATGGTGTTCCTCTACAATTTCAAGCCGGCATCGACGGCCAACAGCTTCGAGGAAGGCGCGATCTACAGCGCCGAGGACGGCAAGACCTACAGGGCCAATCTGTCGCTGCAGGCCGACGGCACGCTTCGCCTGCGCGGCTATGTCGGCGCGCCGATCCTCGGCAAGACGCAGATCTGGACGCGCGTACGGTAGGGCGAGAGGGGAGAGCGGGGTTTTGACCATCCACAGCATGACGGGCTACGCCCGGGCCGAGGGCGGCGACGGGCCCCTGTCCTGGGCATGGGAGGCGCGCAGCGTCAACGGCCGCACCCTGGAGGCGCGGACGCGTGTGCCGCCGGGCTACGAGCGGCTCGATCACGCGGCGCGCGCCGCCGCGGCCGAGGCGGTCAAGCGCGGCAACGTCTCGCTCTCGCTTTCGGTCACCGAGCGCCGCGCCGGGCAGCCGCCGCGCATCAATCGTGAGCTCGTGCGCGAGTTGCTGGGGGTGATCGGCGAGCTGCGGAGCCAGGGCGAGATCGCCGCGCCGACGGCCGATGGCCTGCTGCGTGTGCGCGGCGTGCTCGAGGACGATCAGCCGGCCGCGCCCAGCGAGGAGGAGCTCGCACGCCGCGACGCGGCCATCATGGAGTCGCTGAAGCGCGCGCTCGAGGGCCTGTCGAGGTCGCGGGCGGAAGAGGGCGCGCGTCTCGACGCGATCCTCAGGCAGCGGATCGACGAGGTGACGAGCCTGCGCGAGAAGGCGGCGGGCCGCGCCGGCGCCCAGGCCGAGGTGGTGCGCGCGCGCTTCGAGGCGCAGCTCGCCGACGTGATCGGCCGCGCGCCGGGGCTGAGCGAGGAGCGGCTGGCGCAGGAGGTGGCGCTGCTGGTCGGCAAGGCCGACGTACGCGAGGAGCTCGACAGGCTGGCGGCGCATATCGCCCAGGCGCACGACCTGCTGGCGGCCGGCGGCCGCAGCCAGCCGGTGGGCCGCAAGTTCGACTTCCTCTGCCAGGAGTTCAATCGCGAGGCCAATACGCTGTGCTCGAAATCGGCCGATATCGAGCTCACGCGAATCGGCATCGAGCTGAAGAGCGCCATCGAGCAGATGCGCGAGCAGGTGCAGAATGTCGAGTGACGGCGCCGCGATCGTGCGCCGTGGCCTGATGCTGGTGCTGTCCTCGCCGTCGGGCGCCGGCAAGACGACGTTGTCGCGCCTGCTGCTGGAGCACGACAGCGACATCGAGCTGTCGATCTCCGCGACGACGCGATCCAGGCGGCCCAACGAGCGCGACGGCGTCGACTATCACTTCATCGACACCGCGCGCTTTCGCGCCATGGTCGAGCGCGACGAGCTGCTCGAATGGGCACAAGTCTTCGACAACTATTACGGCACGCCGCGGGCGCCGGTCGAGGCCTCGCTGTCGGCCGGCCGCGACATGCTGTTCGACATCGACTGGCAGGGCACGCAGCAGCTGGTCGAGCGCGCCCGCGAAGATCTGGTCAGCGTCTTCATCCTGCCGCCCTCGACCGGCGAGCTCGAACGTCGCCTGGTGACGCGCGCACAGGACTCGGCCGACATCGTCGCCCGGCGCATGGCCAAGGCGGCCGACGAGATGAGTCACTGGGCGGAGTACGACTACGTCATCGTCAACCGCGAGATCTCCAGCAGCCTGGTTGAGCTGCGTGCCATCCTGCAGGCCGAACGGCTGAAGCGACATCGCCAGATCGGCCTGTCCGACTTCGTCAAGGCGCTGCGTGCAGGGCGGTAGCGTCATTGGGAGCGCCGGCGTCCCGCCGGCTCATGCAGAGAGGCCGGCGGGACGCCGGCGCTCCCAAGCACCTAGCGCGGCGAGCGCACCGTGCAAGGCGCGTTGTCGACATAGATCTGGGCCGCCGGACCGGGCACCTCGGTTGTGACCTTGTCGCCGCCGCGCACGCCGCGCAGCCACACCAGCACCTCGTCGATCGTGCGGTCGCCGTTGCGGAAGCTGCAGGCGACAGAGGCGTCGAAAGGCTGGGCCGAGTTGTTGGCGAAGTTCATCTGCAGCACCCAGCGGCCCTGCGGACCGATGTGCAGCGACGGAATCTCCAGCGCCACCAGCGGCACGCTCGAGCCCGGGCCGGACACCTTGGGCACGCTGCCGATGACCCGGGTGCGCGCCTCGATCACGCGTGGCGCGGTGGGGCCGCTGCCCGGCGGCGGGCCGATCGTGTCGCGGCCCTGGGCGCGCGGGTCGAAGGCGCGGTCGGCCGGCGCCACCGGCTTGTCGTCGGGCTGGCCGACATTGCCGGGGTCGTAGACCCGGCCGGTCGCCGGGTCGCGGAAGACCTGCGGCTGGGCGGCCGCCGGGGGTGGCGCAAGCGGCCGCGGATCGCCGGGCTGAGGCTGGCTGACGCCGGGCGGTGGCGGCAACGGCTGCGCCGTCACCGGTCCGGCGCCCGGCGGCGGCGAGACGGGGCGCGGCGCGGCCACCGGCGGCGGCGCAGGGGCCGCGGGCGGCGGAGCCGCCGAGGCGCCGCTGCCGACATCGGTCTCGATGCGATCATAGCAGGCCAGCCGCTGGCCATTGTCGGTGAGCTCGGAGCAGATCTTCAGGCGCCGCGCCAATGCGTCGAGCAGTTCACTCGAGCGATCGGCACCGCGTTGCGCGGTGGCGCTGGCGGCGACACCGATGACGAGGAGGGCGGTCGCGGCGGAAAGGAGATTGCGAGCCATGCGGATTCCTGAAACGCCCGGTCGGGCACGGCGGTCAGAATACCATTCTGTGCGGCGGAATTGTGATCAGGCCGCGACGGTTTCGGGCCACAGGCTGCTGTCGCGATGGATCACGCGGCCGTCGAGCACCGTCATCAGCGCGCGCCCCTGGGTCGGGCGCTCGTCGAAGGCGGTGTTGCCGGTCTTGCTCTCGAACTTGTCGGGATCGATCACCCAGGCGATGTCGGGATCGAACAGCACGAGATCGGCCGGCGCGCCCTTTTCCAGGCGTCCGCCGGGCAGCTTGAACAGCCTCGACGGCGTCGTCGTCAGGCGCTGCCAGATGCGCGGCAGCGTCATCTGGCCGTTGTGATAGAGCTCCAGCGCGATCGGCAGCAGCGTCTCCAGCCCGACCACGCCGGGCTCGGCCAGGGCAAAGGGCACGCGTTTGCTCTCGACGTCCTGCGGCCGGTGGTCCGAGACGATGCAGTCGATGGTGCCGTCGCTCACGCCCTCGACGACGGCGAGACGATCGCTCTCGGCGCGCAGCGGCGGCACGACCTTGGCGAAGGTGCGGTAGTCGCCGACGGCGATCTCATTGAGCGCGAAGTAGTGCGGGGCGGTGTCGCAGGTCACCTTCAGGCCGCGCGCCTTGGCGCGGCGCACGATGTCGACACCCTCGGCGGTCGAGATCTTGCTGGCGTGGTAACGGCCGCCGGTCATCTCGACCAGGCGAATGTCGCGCTCGAGCTGGATCGCCTCGGCCAGCTTGTGGTTGCCGCCCAGACCCAGGCGCGTCGCCAGCTCGCCGCTGTTCATCGCGCCGGTGGAGAGCGAGGGCTCCTGCGGCACCTGCACGATCAGCGCATCGAAGGTCTTGGCGTAGTAGAGCGCGCGACGCATCAGCTGGGCGCTGGCGATCGGCCTGTCGCCGTCGGTGAAGGCTACGGCGCCGGCTTCCGAGATCAGGCCGATCTCGCTGAGCTGTTCGCCTTTCAGGCCCAGGGTCAGCGCTCCATAGGCGTACATCTTGGTGCGTTGCACCTGGCGCGCGCGCCGCGCCACGAACTCGATCAGCGAAGCGTCGTCGAAGGGCGGCTCGGTGTCCGGCAGGATGCACATCGAGGTCACGCCGCCCGCCGCCGCGGCGCGGCCGGCGGTGTCGAAGGTCTCCTTGTGTTCCTCGCCCGGTTCGCCAGTGTGCACGCGCAGGTCGACGATGCCCGGTGCCAGGCAGTGTCCGCGGCAATCGACCGTGGCGATGCCGTAGGGCGCGCCGCCGGAGAACAGGTTGGCGCCGTAGTCGAGGATCTTGCCGTCGCCGGTCAGCACGGCGCCGCGCTGGTCGGTGTCGGCCGACGGATCGATCAGTCGGGCGTTGATGTAGGCGACCGGACGCCCGTCGCTGGCATTGGCCATCTCAGGCGGCCCCCGGCAGCGCGTTGCGCCGGCCGCCGATCAGCGCGTCGAGGCAGGCCATGCGCACCGCGACGCCCATCTCGACCTGCTCGTGGATGACGCTGCGCTGCAGGTCGTCGGCGACCGCCGAGTCGATCTCGACGCCGCGGTTCATCGGGCCGGGATGCATGATCAGCGCGCCCGGCCTTGTCACCTTCATTTTCTCCTCGTCGAGCCCGAAGAAGCGGAAATACTCGCTGACCGAAGGCACGAAGGAGCCGCTCATGCGCTCGGTCTGCAGGCGCAGCATCATCACGATGTCGACGTCCTTCAGACCGGTGCGCATGCTGTAGTGCACCTCGACGCCCATGCGATCGATGTCGGTGGGCATCAGGGTCGCCGGTCCGACGACGCGCACCTGCGCGCCCATGATCTTCAGCAGGTGGATGTTCGAGCGCGCCACGCGGCTGTGCAGGATGTCGCCGCAGATCGCCACCAGCAGGCCTTCGAGCTTGCCCTTGCGGCGGCGGATGGTGAGCGCGTCGAGCAGGGCCTGCGTGGGATGCTCGTGCGAGCCGTCGCCGCCGTTGATCACCGAGCAGTTGACCTTCTGCGCCAGCAGGTTCACGGCGCCCGAATCCTGGTGTCGTACCACCAGCGCGTCGGGCAGCATGGCGTTGAGCGTCATGGCGGTGTCGAGCAGCGTCTCGCCCTTCTTCACCGAGGAGGCGGCGACCTCCATGTTGATGACGTCGGCACCCAGGCGCTTGGCGGCGACCTCGAAGGAGGTGCGCGTGCGCGTCGAGGCCTCGAAGAACAGGTTGATCACCGTGCGGCCCGACAGCGTGTCGCGCCGCTTCACCAGCGAGCGGTTGGTGTCGATGTAGGTCTCGGAAAGGTCGAGCAGGGCCGAGATCGACGCGGCCGAAAGTCCCTCGATGCCCAGCAGGTCGCGCGGCATCGAGACGGAGAGGGAGCGCATTGTCATTAAAGCCGCACACTAATCACCGCTTGCCGCGGAGGGCAAGGGTGTGCGGCGCATGGCTGTGGAACACTCCTATTCCGACTTCACGGGGAGACGGGAAGGGTCAGTTCTTCAGGAACGGATTGTCCTGGCCGCGGCCGCGCCGGCGGGGCGGGAAGTGCTCGGCGAGGTAGTCGACGATCAGGTCGCGGTCGGCCCTGTCTGGATCGGCCATGCCGTGGCGGTCTACCATGTACTGGAAGGTCGACTCCCAGCCGTCGCGGGTCATCCCCTGGGCCTTGATCAGCGCCGTGCCGTGGCAGGCGGCGCAGAGATAGAAGGTCTCCTCCTGGCCTTTGCCCGAGGGCATGGTCTCGACCGTGTCCTGGTGGCGCACATCGGCGGGCAGCGCCTTGGGCAGCGCCTTGCCGCTGGCCGCGATGGGCGACGAACCGATCGTCGCGGGTTTGGCGGCCACCAGCGGCTCGGCCGGCGGACGGAAGCTTCCAGCGCGGTCGAGCAGCATCAGGGCGGCCAGCGTCAGGATGCCGGCCGCGATCACGATGGTCAGCTTCATCAGGCCTCGATCAGCACCGCCACCCGGCTGACCGGATTGCCGCCATAGCCCTGCGGATTCCAGTTGCCGGCCTGGAAGGGCTGGGTCTTGCCGCTGGAATCCGTGGCCTTGGCCCAGACCTCGTAGTAGCCGGCGCTGGGCACCGGGACCGATGCGCTGAAGCGCTGGAAGGCGAACCTGTTGGCCGGTGCCTTGACCTCGGCCTTGGTCCAGGTGACGCCGTAGTCGACCGAGATCTCGACCGACTGGATCGAGTTGTCGCCGGCCCAGGCCGAGCCGCGCAGGTCGATCTTGCTCGTGCCCTTGGGCAGGCGCGCGCCATGCGCCGGGAAGGTGACGATCGAGCGCACCGGCATCGATTCGAGGATCGCCATGTTCTTCGGGTCGCCCTTGTCGCCGGGAATCATCGGCGCCTTGGTCACGCGGTAGGAGAAGCCGCCCATGCCCGGGCCATCATGCTCCTTGTCGCGGATCCAGATGCGCGTGAGCCACTTCGCCGACAGCGAGCCGGCCCAGCCTGGCACGACCAGCCGCACCGGCCCGCCGTGGATCAGCGGGATCTCCTTGCCGTTCATGCGAAACGCGATGAGCGTGTGCGGATCCATCGCCTTGACCATGCGCATGCCGCGCGAGATCGTCGGTTTCGCCGGGTCGCCCGAGAGATGAACGTCGGCGCCGTAGTGGCCGGTGTACACGGCGGTGGATTTCAGGCCCGCGGCCTTCAGCACGTCGGCCAGCCTCACACCGGTCCACTCGGCGCAACCGGCCCCGCCGTTGGTCCACTGGTTGCCGCGCGCCTCGGGCGTGAAGAAGGCGCGGCCATTGCCGCCGCATTCCAGCTGCAGCTTGTGCGACACCGCCTCGTAGCGCGCCATCAGTTCGCCGAGGCTGATCTCCAGCGGCTTGTCGACCTCGCCGTCGACCTTGAGCTTCCAGGCGCGCGGATCGGACGGCATCTTCGCCGCGTCGGGTGGCGTGCCGTTGTTGCGGATGTAGAACTTCTCGGTCGGCGTGACCTCGTCGTCCATCATTTCCGCCGGCGTCTCGGCGACCAGCGGCCGGTCGCCGAGCACGATGAGATCGGCCTTGCCGTCCATCTTCAGGATCTTCGGGCCCTTGGGCGCCGCCGCGCCCTGCGCCAGCGCCGCCGGCACGAGGCCGGCCGGCATGTTGCCGGCGAAGGGGATGGTGGCGCCCAGCGCCGCGCCCATGCTGGCGAGGCCGGCGCCCTTGAGGAAGCCGCGCCGCGAGCGGCCGGTGCGCCGGCCGAATACCAGCGCGTCGGCGCGCTCGGGATCGTCCGTGTAGAGTTCGTGCATGCCGCGTTCGCGCTTGGCCATGGCTCCCTCCGACTTGCCTGTCGGTGACAGCGTACTCCAGTTCGAGCCTCAGGCGCGACGCCTTCGGCGCAGCAGCAGGGCAGACGTCACCAGGCCGATCGTCGATACCGCGATCACGATCGTGGCGATCACGTTGATCTGCGGGTTGAGACCGAGTCGCACGCTGGAATAGACCGCCATGGGCAATGTTTGCGAGGCCGCGCCGGCGACGAACTGCGTCAGGATCAGGTCATCAAGCGACAGCGTAAAGGCCAGCAGCCAGCCCGACACCAGCGCCGGGGCGATCAGCGGCAGGGTGATGGAGCGGAACACCGTGAAGGGCCGCGCGCCCAGATCCATCGCCGCTTCCTCGAGCGAACGGTCGAAATCGGCCAGTCGCGCCTGCACAACCACCGCGACATAGGCCATCGAGAAGGTGATATGGGCGATGGCGATGGTCGCGAAGCCGCGCTCGGGCCAGCCGACATATCGCTCCAGTCCGACGAACAGCAGCAGCATGGAGATGCCCATGATCACCTCGGGCATCACCAGTGGTGCGATCGCCAGGGCGACGAAGAGCGAACGCCCGACAAATCGTGGGTGGCGCGCCAGCGCGATGCCCGCCAGCGTGCCCAGCACCGTCGCGGCGCAGGCGTTGACCAGGGCGATGCGCAGCGATAGCAGCGCCGCGTCGATCATCGCCTGGTTGGCGATGAGCGCGCTCCACCATTTGGTCGAGAAGCCGCTCCACACCGTGACCAGCCGCGACTCGTTGAACGAGTAGACGATCACCGAGGCGATCGGCAGGTAGAGGAAGGCATAGCCGAAGGCCAGCGCCGCGAGCGGGAAGCGGGTCATGTGCCCCTCCCTTCCCCCGGAGGGGGAAGGTGTCCGAAGGGCGGAAGGGGGATGTCCAGGACGAACGCCGGAGTCCGTCTTCGACACCCCCCATCCGGCGCTGCGCGCCAACTTCCCCCTCCGGGGGAAGGTAAAGCGGTGATGCGCTCACCCGACATCATCGTCCACCGAGCTCGCGTGCGCGCAGGCGCTGATACAGCGCGATCGGCACCAGCAGGACGAGCAGCATCAGCACTGCCACGGCCGAGGCCAGCGGCCAGTCGCTGTTGGAGAAGAACTCGTCCCACAGCACCTTGCCGATCATCAGCGTCTCGGTGCCGCCCAGCAGGTCGGGGATCACGAACTCGCCGACCGCCGGGATGAACACCAGCAGGCAACCGGCGACGATGCCGGGCAGCGACAACGGCAGCGTGATCGCGAGAAAGGCGCGCCACGGCTTGGCGCCAAGGTCGGCCGCGGCCTCGAGCAGCGAGCGGTCGAGCTTCTCCAGCGAAGCGTAGAGCGGCAGGACCATGAACGGCAGGTACGCATAGACGATGCCCAGATAGATCGCCCACTCGGTGCCGAGGATCGAGCCGGGATCGCCGCTGATTCCGATGCTGCGGATGGCGGCGTTGACCAGTCCGTTCTCCGACAGGAGCCCGCGCCAGGCGTAGACGCGGATCAGGAACGAGGTCCAGAACGGCAGGATCACCAGCATCAAGAAGATCGGCCGCCGCGACGGTGGCGCCGTGGCGATGGCATAGGCCATCGGGTAGCCGATCAAGAGCGTCAGCAGCGTGGCGATCGCCGCGATGCGCAGCGAGCTGAGATAGGCATCGACGTAGAGCGCATCGGAGAACAGGAAGGCGTAGTTGCGCACCGTGCCGGCCATCGCCACCGGCGGCGCGGCGTCGGGCGCGTTCTGGCCGAGGCTGATCGCCGCGACGATGACGAAGGGCGCGAGGAAGAACAGCAGCAGCCAGACGAAGGGCGGCCCGACGACCACCACGCGGGCGAGCTTCATCGAATCGGAGGGCCGTGCCGCCATGTCAGTCGCGCAGCACGATGGTGTCGCGCGCCGTCCAGGCGAGCCAGACCTTCTCGCCGGGCCCGGGCCGCGGCTTGCCGTAGCGCGTGTCGATCGCGGCGCGCATCGTCAGGCCGACTGCCATCTCGACGTGGCAGATCGAGCGGTCGCCGAGATAGGACACCTCGCGCACCTCGCCTTGTGCGATGTTGTCGATATCCTCGGGCCTGTCGCGGGACAGCGCGATGCGCTCCGGACGGATTGCCAGGCCGATCGTCCGGCCATCGTCGATACCTTGAGTCGGCATGGTCACGATATCGATGCCCAGCATCGCGCAGCGCACGAGCGTGGAGGCGCGTGCCTCGCCCTCGAGGATATTGGCGCCGCCGAAGAACTCGGCGACGAAGCGGCTGGCGGGCTGCTCGTAGATCGACGTCGGCGTGCCGAACTGGGCAATGCCGCCTTTGTCCATCACCGCGACGCTGCTCGCCATGCTCATCGCCTCGTCCTGGTCGTGGGTGACGATAACGAAGGCGATGCCGAGGCGCTGCTGCAGTTCGACAAGCTCCAGCCGGGTGCGCTCGCGCAGCTTGCGATCGAGCGCCGCCATCGGCTCGTCGAGCAGCAGCAGCTTGGGGCGCTTGACGATAGCGCGCGCCAGCGCCACGCGCTGGCGCTGGCCGCCTGAGAGCTGGTCGGGTCGGCGCCCGCCGAGATGCGCCATCTGCACCAGGTCGAGCGCCTCCTCGACGCGGCGGGCGATCTCGGCCCGGGCGACGCCCTCCTGCACCAGGCCGAAGCCGACATTGCGCGCGACGTTCATGTGCGGGAAGAGCGCGTAGGACTGGAACATCATGTTCACCGGCCGCTCGTAGGGCGGCAGGTCGGTGATGTCCCGGCCCTCGACCAGGATGCGGCCCGCGTCCGGCCGCTCGAAGCCGGCGATCATGCGCAGCAGCGTGGTCTTGCCGCAGCCCGATTCGCCGAGCAGCGCCAGGCGCTCGCCCTTGGCGATATGGAACGACACCCCGGATACGGCGGCGACGTCGCCGAAGCGCTTGCGCAGCCCGACGACGCGCAGGGGAGACAGCGTGTCGACGTCGTCCGTCACCGCCCGGTCTTGACCATCGTCCAGGCGCGGGTGCGCAGGCGGGTGTGATCGGCGTCCCCTGCGCTGATGGTGTAGAACTTCGCCCGCACCTCGCGCGGCGGATAGATCAGCGGGCTCTCCGACACCGCCTTGTTCATCAGTGGCGGCGCCAGCCGGTTGGCGTTGGCGTAGCCGGTGAGGTTGCTCGATTCGGCGGCGACCTTGGGCTCCAGCATGTAGTCGAGCCAGCGATGGGCGTTGTCGGCGTTCTTGGCGCTCCTGGGAATCGCCAGCACGTCGAGCCACAGCTGCGCGCCCTCCTTGGGGATGGCGTATTCGATGACCTGCTTCTTCGCCGCCTTGGCGCCGCGGTCGCGCGCCTGCAGGATGTCGCCGGAATAGGCGAAGGCGAGGCAGACGTCGCCGCCGGCCAGCGCGTCGATGATCTCGCCGGTGTGGATCTTGCGCACGTTCGGGCGGATCTTCATGACCGCGTCGCGCGCCTTCTCGAGATCGGCCGGCGCCTTGCTGTCGGGATCCAGTCCGAGATAGAGCAGCGCCGCCGGCAGCACGTCGGTCGGGCTGTCCATCAGCATCACGCCGCAATCCTTGAACTTCGACACCACGGCCGGATCGAAGATCATGCGCAGGCTGTCTGTGGGCGCGTCGGGCATGCGCTTGCGGATCGCCTCGACGTTGAAGCCGATCCCCGTCGTGCCCCACATCCACGGGATGCCGTGCTCGTTGTTGGGATCGTACTTGGCCAGCGCCTTCATCACCTCGGGATCGAGGTTGCCGTAGTTCTTGAGCTTGGCCTTGTCGAGCTTCTGGTAGAGCCCGGCGGCGAGCTGGCGCACGAAGAAGGGCGAGGCGGTCGGCGTCACCACGTCATAGCCGCCGCCGGCCTTGAGCTTGGCGTCGAGGATCTCGTTGCCGTCATAGGTCGTGTAGTTGACCTTGATGCCGGTGACCTGCTGGAAGTTCCTGGCCGCGTCCTCGGCGATGTAGTCGTTCCAGTTGTAGACGTTGACGACGCGATCCTGCGCCAGCGCGGGCAAGGCGGCGGAAAGTGCGGCGGCGAGGGCGAGCGGGGGCAGCGTACAGCGCATCTTCATCTCCCGGCGAGTTCGGCGCATCTTTCAGGCGCCGTGCTGTGGAAGGCAAGGGCTATGCCCTACCTTCCCCCGCTTTGCGGGGGAAGGTGCCCGAAGGGCGGATGGGGGTGCCGGCATAGCGGTCAGTCACGAACAACAGGATTGGCGCATGAGCCACCCCCATCGGCGCTTCGCGCCCACCGCCAGCGGGGGAAGGTATCAGACGCCCAGATACCGGTGCTGCAGCTCGACGTCGGCGGCGAGCGCGGCGGACGTGCCGCTCCACACCACGCGCCCCTTCTCGACGATGTGATGGTGATCGGCCAGCGCCAGCAGCACGCCGACATTCTTGTCGATCACCAGGATCGACTGGCCCTCGCGCTTGAGCCGGCCCAGCACGTTCCAGATCTCCTGCCGCACCAGCGGCGCCAGGCCTTCGGTGGCCTCGTCGAGGATCAGCAGGCGCGGATTGGTCATCAACGCGCGGCCGATCGCCAGCATCTGCTGCTCGCCGCCGGAGAGCTGATTGCCCATGTTGGCCTGCCGCTCGGCCAGGCGCGGAAAGAACTCGAAGACGCGCTGCAGCGTCCAGGCCGCCGCGCCCGAGGCGCGGGCGGTGGCGATCAGGTTCTCGCGCACCGAGAGGTTGGGGAAGATTTGCCGGCCCTCCGGCACCAGCCCCAGCCCGAGCCGCGCGATGCGATGGGAGGGCAGGCCGTGGATCGGCGCGCCCTCGAAGGTCACGGTGCCGGCGCGCGCCTGCATCACCCCCATGATGGTGTGCACCGTGGTCGTCTTGCCCATGCCGTTGCGGCCCATCAGCGTGACGACTTCGCCGGGGCCGACCGTCAGGTCGATGCCGAACAGGACCTGGCTGTCGCCATAGGCGGCCTCGAGGCCCGCGACCCTCAGCATCACGCGGCTCCCACGGCGGTGGCCTCGCCGAGATAGGCCTGGCGTACCTCGGCGTTGGCCCGGATCGCCTCGGGCGTGCCCGAGGCGATGGCGCGGCCATAGACCAGCACGGTGATGCGGTCGGCCAGCGCGAACACCGCGTCCATGTCGTGCTCGACCAGCAGCAGGGTGCGCTGGCCTTTCAGCGAGCGCAGCAGCGCGACCATGCGCGCCGATTCCTCGGCGCCCATGCCGGCCATCGGCTCGTCGAGCAGCAGCAGGCGCGGCTCGCTGGCCAGCGCCATCGCCACCTCGAGCTGGCGGCGCTCGCCGTGCGAGAGGTCGGCGGCGGGGTCCCCGGCACGGCCGGCGAGACCGACGCTTTCCAGCGCTTTCATTGCCGGCCCGCTCAGGCTGCGATCGCCGCGCACCGGCTTCCAGAAGCGGAAAGAGTGGCCCTGACGCGCCTGCACGGCCAGCGCCACGTTGTCGAGCGCGGTGAACTCGCGCAGCACCGAGGTGATCTGGAAGGAGCGGGCCAGCCCGCGATGCACGCGCGCCGGCGCCGGCAGGCGGGTGATGTCGTGGCCGTCGAAGACGATGCGCCCGGCATCCGGCCGCAGGAAGCCGGAGAGCTGGGCGATCAGCGTGGTCTTGCCGGCGCCGTTGGGGCCGATGAGCGCGTGCACTTCGCCGGGGGCGACCGCGAGGTCGAGATTGTCGGTGGCGACCAGGCCGCCGAAGCGCTTGGTCAGGCCGGCGACCTCGAGCAGCGCCTCAGTCATGGCCGCCTCCGCCGCCGCGCGCCGGCCGGCCGAGCAGCGAATCGATGCCGCCGCGGGCATAGAGCGCGACCAGGACCAGCAGCGGACCGAAGACGATCTGCCAGTACTCGCCCCAGCCCTTGTGCGCGAGATCGATCAGCGGTTTCAGCGATTCCTCGAGCACGAAGAAGGCGATCGAGCCGAAGATCGGCCCGGTGAGGCTGCCCATGCCGCCGAGCACGACGATGACGATGAGATCACCCGACTTCACCCAGGACATCATCGAGGGCGAGATGTAGGCGTCGTGGTTGGCGAGCAGCAGGCCGGACAGGCCGCCCAGCGCGCCGGCGATCACGAACGCCGTCAGCCGGTAGCGGAAGACCGGGAAGCCCAGCGCCAGCATGCGTGTCTCGTTGGCCTTGGCGCCGCGCAGCACCATGCCGAAGCGCGAGTTGACGATGCGCCAGACGACCCAGAGCGTCGCCAGCAGGCAGGCGTAACACAGCCAGTAGAAGCTCGGCCGGTGGCGCAGGTCGATCAGGCCCGAGAAGGTGCTGCGGCGCTGGATGTTCAGCCCGTCGTCGGCGCCATAGGCCTCTAGCCCGACGCCGACATAGAAGACCAGCTGCGCGAAGGCCAGCGTGATCATGATGAAGTATACGCCGCGCGTGCGCAGGCTGAGCGCGCCCACCGCCGCCGCCCAGGTGGCGCAGATCAGCAGGCCCAGCGGCCACTGGACCCAGCCGCTGTAGACCTCGTGATGCGCGAGGATGCCGACGCTGTAGCCGCCGACGCCGAAGAACACGGCGTGGCCGAAGCTCACCATGCCGCCGTAGCCAAGGATCAGGTTGAGGCTCATGGCGGCGATCGACCAGATCACCACCCGCGTGCCGATCGACAGCAGGTAGCGCTGGTCGAAGGCCTGGGTGAGCAGCGGCAGGACCGCCAGCCCGACCAGCAGCAGCGCCACGGCGATGCCGCGCGGCGTGCGCAGCGAGACGAGGAGGCCCGTCATTGCCGTTGCCCGAACAGGCCGGTCGGCCGCCACACCAGGACCGCCGCCATCAGAACATAGACCGCGACCTGCGAGATCGACGGTGCGGCGGTCGAGGCGGCGCTGGTCGACATCACCTTCTTCAAGAGGTCGGGCAGGAAGGCGCGGCCGATGATGTCGACCTGGCCGACCACCATGGCGGCGACGAAGGCGCCCTTGATCGAGCCGATGCCGCCGATGACGATGATGACGAAGGCGAGGATCAGGATGTCGTCGCCCATGCCGATCTTGAGCGACACGATCGGCGCCGCCATCAGCCCTGCGATTGCCGCCAGGATCGCGCCCAGGCCAAACACCAGGGTGAACAGCAGCTCGATGTTGACGCCCAGCGCCGCCACCATGCGCCGGTTCGAGGCGCCGGCGCGGATCAGCATGCCGATGCGCGTGCGGCTCACCAGCCAGGCGAGAAACAGCGCCACCAGCACGCCGACGACGATGATGGCGAAGCGGTAGGTCGGATAGGGTACGCCGGGCAGGATGTCGATCGTGCCGGCGAGCGCGGACGGCAGCGTGATGCTCTTGCCGGCCGGCCCCCACACCACGCGCACCAGCTCGTTGAAGAACAGGATCAGGCCGAAGGTCGCCAGCACGTGGTCGAGATGGTCGCGGGCGTAGAGCCGGCGCGCGATCACCACCTCGACGACGATGCCCAGCGCCAGCGCCGCCGGCAGCGCCAGGATCGCGCCGAGCACGAAGCTGCCGGTCCAGCCCATGAAGGTCCAGGCGAAGTAGGCGCCCAGCATGTAGAGCGAACCATGGGCGAGATTGACCAGGTCCATGATGCCGAAGACCAGCGTCAGCCCGGCGGCCAGCAGGAACATCAGCAGGCCGAGCTGGATGCCGTTCAGGACCTGGAGAAGAAAGTATTCCATATCGCGTCGTTCACAAAACAAACGGGAGCGCGCGCGGCGCTCCCGTCATGACATGCACGGTCCGCGTCACTTCATCTTGCACTTCTCGTGGTGCGGGTCCTTGGCCTTGCTCACCGCCGTGGTCAGGGTCTTGAGCGTGAGGGCGCCGTCGGCACCCTTCACTGTCTCCTGGATGTAGAAGTTCTGGATCGGGAAGTTGTTGTTGTTGAAGGCGAAGTCGCCGCGCACCGACTTGAAGTTGGCCTTCTTGATCGCCGCGCGCACCGCGTCCTTGTTGCTGAGGTCGCCCTTCAGCGCCTCGCCGGCCGAGGCGATCAGCATGATCGCGTCATAGCTCTGCGCGCCGTAGAACGACGGATAGGTGCCGTGCTTCTTGCGGAAATCGGCGACGTAGCGCTTGTTCTGCTCGTTCGGCAGGTCGTTGACCCATTGCTGCGCGCCGGGGATGCCGAGCGCGAGATCCTTCTGCTGCGGCAGCGACAGCGCGTCGATGCTGAACACCTGATACAGCGGCACCTGGCCGCGCAACCCGGATTGCGCGTATTGCGTCAGGAACTGCACGCCGTGCGCGCCGGGGTAGAAGATGAAGATGCCGTCGGGCTTGACCGAGCGGATCTTCGCCAGCTCGGCGGAGAAATCGAGCTGGTCGGGCCATTTCGTGAGGTCCTCGCCGGCGATCGTGCCCTTGTAGGTGCGCTTGACGCCGGCCAGCATGTCCTTGCCGGCGGCATAGTTGCCGGCCATCAGGTACAGGCTCTTGACGCCCTTGCTCTGCAGGTAGGCACCCATCGCCATCGGCGTCTGGTCGTTGTTCCACGAGGTCGAGAAGTAATTCTTGTGGCACAGCTCGCCGGCGATCTGCGAGGGACCGGCATTGGCGCTGATCAGGATGGTGTCGCCCTCGTCGACCACGGTCTTGAGCGAAGCGAGCAGCACGTTGGACCAGATGTAGCCGGTGACGAAGTTCACCTTGTCCTGCACGACGAGCTTCTCCGACTTGGCCTTGCCGACGTCGGGCTTGAAGGTGTCGTCCTCATAGATGATCTCGACCGGCTTGCCGGCGATCTTGCCGCCGAGATGCTCGAGCGCGAGGTTGGCCGAACGGCGCATGTCCTCGCCGATGGCCGCCTGCGGGCCGGAGAAGGTCGAGATGAAGCCGATCTTGATCGTGCTTTGCGCCAAGGCGGGCGCGGCGAGCAGCGACAGCGCGGCGGCGCCGACGGCCAATCTGGTCATCATGCTGGGTTCTCCCTGGTGAAGTCCACACCCGTTCCTGCCTCGCCGGGGCAGGTTTTTGACTGTTCGTATAAGAACCGAAAAAGCCAACTGCCACAACGCTTCATTCGACGGCGAAGCGCGTTTTCACGCAGGCGTCGCGGGCCGTCATGCGCTGGTGCCACGACTCGATCGCTGGCACTCCCACCAATAGGTCGCGCCCCTCCGGCGCCAGCCGCAACAGGGTCAGCATCGGGTAGGCGTGCAGGTCGGCGAGACTGATCGCCGGACCGGCGATGAACGGCCGGTCAGCGGACAATCTGGCCAGTTCTTGCAGGGTCTTGCGGACGGTCGGGATCGCCGCGGCGATCTTCACCTCGTCCGACACGCCGCCGCGCGCCGGCACGCGCAGGCGCTCGACATAGATGTCCCACACGCCGGCGCGATAGAGATAGCTGTCGCAGATGCCGATCGCCTGCGCCATCGCCGCCCTGCCGTGCGGCGTCTCGGGCTGCAGCGCCGGCCCGTCGAAAGCCTCGTCGACATAGCGGCAGATTGCGGCGGTCTCGTAGAGGCGCAGGCCGTCGTGCTCGAAGGCCGGGATCTTGCCGAAGGGCTGGCGCTGCAGGTGCGTCGCCGGCGGGCCGCCCGATGCGAAGACATCGACCTCGTCGAACCGATAGTCGACGCCTTTCTCGGCCAGGGTCAGCCGGGCGGTGCGGGTGTAGACGCTGTAGGCGGCGCCGAACAGGGTGGGCGGGGTCATGGGTGTTCGCCGGGCAAGGTTCCGTGGTTTGATCGCGGCATGACGATACCCTACGACAGCCCGGTCGCGCCCGCGTCGATCCGCGCGCGCTTCGTCGACAACATCAACGGCCTGCGTATGCACGTGCTCGAAGCCGGCTTCGAGACACCGGGCCGGCCCTGCGTGCTGCTGCTGCACGGCTTTCCCGAGCTGGCCTGGAGCTGGCGCAAGGTGATGCCGGTGCTGGCGGCGGCGGGCTACCACGTGATCGCGCCCGACCAGCGCGGCTATGGCCGCACGACGGGTTGGGACGGCAACTACGACGGTGACGTCGCCTCGTTCCGCTTCGTCAACCTGGTGCGCGACGTGATGGGCCTGGTCTTCGCCCTGGGCCATCGCTCGGTCGCCTCGGTGATCGGCCACGATTTCGGCTCGCCGGTGGCGGCGTGCTGCGCGTTGATCCGGCCCGATGTGTTCCGGTCCGTCGCGATGATGAGCGGACCGTTCGCCGGCACACCGCCGATGCCGTTCGACACTCTCGGCAAGCCGGCACCGGCAAAGGACCCGGTCCACGACGCGCTGGCGGCACTGCCCCGGCCGCGCAAGCATTACCAGTGGTACTACTCGACGCGCGCTGCCGACGCCGACATGCATGGTGCGCCGCAGGGCGTGCACGATTTCCTGCGCGCCTACTACCACCACAAGAGCGCCGACTGGAGCGGCAACACGCCGTTCCCGCTCCAAGACTGGACCGCCAGCGAGCTGGCGAAGATGCCGACCTACTACATCATGGACCGCGACGTCGGCATGGCCGAAACCGTCGCGCCCCACATGCCGTCGGCGGCCGAGATCGCCGCCAATCGCTGGCTCACCGACGCCGAGCTCAGCGTCTACAGCGCCGAGTACGAGCGCAACGGCTTCCAGGGCGGCCTGCAATGGTATCGCTGCGGTACCGACCCGCGCCTGCAGGCCGATCTGCAGATCTTCAGCGGCCGCACCATCGACGTGCCCTCTGCCTTCATCGCCGGCCGTCAGGACTGGGGCGTCCAGCAGCGCCCCGGCGCGCTCGAGCGCATGCGCGAGTGCGTCTGCACGCACATGACCGATGTCCATCTCGTCGAGGGCGCCGGCCACTGGGTGCAGCAGGAGCAGCACGAGCGCGTCAGCGCGCTGCTGCTGGACTTCATCGGGCGGTCGGCCTAGGCACGCGTGTCATCCCGAGCGCAGCGAGGGATCTATGCCGCCGCCCTGGATCCCTTGCTGCGCTCGGGATGACAGGTGGGTATGACCTACCGCGCGTCGCTCCCGTCGAACAGCCGGAGATGCTGCGCCAGCGCGTCGAGCGCCTGCTGCCTGGAGGCGAGCTTGAGATGGGCGCGCCTGACGCGCCGCGGATCCTCGGGCGGGCGATCGCAGTATTCCTCGATGACGATCTCGCGCAGCGCGGCAATCTGCTCCGGCAGGGCGAGCGACAGGTCGACGCGCGCGGTGCCGTCGTCGTCGAACTCCATGAAATGCGCCACGTTGCCGAATCCGATTGCCGCGAACTCGGCGATGACCCGCTGGGGGTGAACCTCGCACTGCCGGACGAGGCGGCGGCGCCCGGTCTCGATCGCGGCGCGGACCTCCGGCCTCGCCATGAGGCGCCACGCGTGGTGATGCGCATGCGCGGCCTTGTGGCCGGCCCGGACATAGGCCTGCGTGGCGTTGCCGCATCGCAGGAACTCGTCGACGAAGCGTGCGCGGCGCGCGTCCAGGGGCCTCGCGCCGTCGGGCGCCGGATCCGCCGCCCGGTCGGGTGATGGCGTCACCGCCGCGCCGTGCCGGGCGGTGAACAGGCCGAGGTGCCGCGCCAGCTCACCCAGCGCCCGCAGCTTGCAGGCGATGCCGATCCTGACCCGACGCACGCGCTCGCCGCCCCGCGCCTTGGGCGTGCGATACTCGCGCACGTCGAAGCTCGCCAGCGCCGGCAGGCTGGCCGGATTGATGGTCGACTGGCTGACGCTGAGCGCTCCGCCAGGCGCGATGGAGACGAAGTCGCCGATACTGGCGAAGGCCACGGCCTTGTACTGCGCGATGACCCGGTGGCTGTCGATCTCGATCTCGCGTGCCTGGCGGGCCAGCCCCTCCTCGATCGCCGTGCGCACGGCGGGCAGGTGGAACATGCGCTTGGGCAGCCCGGTCGCGCCGCGCGTGGCATAGCCGGCGCGCCGATAGGCCTTTTCGGCGTTGAGCGTGGCGAGATAGCCGTCAACGAAGCGTTTCTGGCGCGAATTGAGGGGACGTGTGCTGGACATCGCCCCAGTCTATGCACGCAGATGACGATGTCGATTTCCACCCCTACGATTGTCGAAAAGAGAGGAAATCCCAATGTTCGAAGCGGATGTTTGCGACGTTTCGGATGACAGGGCGGGATTGGCACGGTGAGCGCCACCGCCTTCGCCGACTTCCGCGCCGACAGGGCGCCCGGCGGCGAACTGCGCCAGCGGATCAGGGCCGCCTATCGCACGGCCGAGCCGCGATGCGTGCCGCCGCTCATCGAGCGCGCGGCGCTTCCTCCCGAGACGATGGAGGGTGCGCGGGCGGTGGCGCGGCGGCTGATCGAGGCGCTGCGCGCCGACGAGCCGGCCGGCGGCGTCGAAAGCCTGATGCAGGAGTATGCGCTGTCGACGGACGAAGGCATCGCGCTGATGTGCCTGGCGGAGGCGTTGCTGCGCATTCCCGATGCCGACACCCGCGACGCGCTGATCCGCGACAAGATCGGCGGCGGCGACTGGCGCTCGCATGTTGGCCAGAGTCCCTCGCTTTTCGTCAACGCCGCCACCTGGGGGCTCGTAGTGACCGGGCGGCTGACCAAGACGGCCAACGAGCGCACCTTCGCGACCGCCCTGGTCGGTCTCATCGCGAGGGGCGGCGAGCCGCTGATCCGCAAGGCGGTCGATCTGTCCATGCGCATGCTGGGCGAGCAGTTTGTCGCCGGCGAGACCATCGGCGAGGCGCTCGAGCGGGCCATCAGGATGGAGGAGCGCGGCTTCCGCTTCTCCTACGACATGCTGGGCGAGGCGGCGGTCACCGCCGCCGAGGCGGAGCGCTACCATGGTGCCTACGAGGCGGCCATCCACGCGATCGGCGCGGCGTCGCAAGGCCGCGGCATCCACGAAGGCCCGGGCATTTCGATCAAGCTGTCGGCCCTGCATCCGCGCTACGCGCGCGCGCAGCGCCATCGTGTCCTTGGCGAGCTCCTGCCGCGCCTGCGGGCGCTGGCGCTGCTGGCGCGGCGCTACGACATCGGGCTCAACATCGACGCCGAGGAGGCCGACCGCCTGGATCTGTCGCTGGAGATGCTCGAGGCGCTGTGCTTCGAGCCCGGCCTGGCGCGCTGGGACGGCATCGGCTTCGTCGTCCAGGCCTACCAGAAGCGCGCGCCGTTCGTGATCGACTACCTCATCGACCTGGCGCGGCGGTCGCGCCATCGGCTGATGCTCCGCCTGGTCAAGGGCGCCTACTGGGACAGCGAGATCAAGCGCGCGCAGCTCGATGGTCTTCCCGGCTACCCGGTCTATACCCGCAAGGTCCACACCGATGTCGCCTATATCGCCTGCGCCCGGACCATGCTGGGCGCGGCCGATGCGGTCTTTCCCCAGTTCGCGACCCACAACGCGCTCACCCTGGCGACCATCCACGCCATGGCGGGCCACAGCTACTACCAGGGGCAATACGAGTTCCAGTGCCTCCACGGCATGGGCGAGCCGCTCTACGAGGAGGTCGTGCCGCGCGCCAAGCTCAACCGGCCCTGCCGCATCTACGCGCCGGTGGGCACGCATGAGAGCCTGCTGGCCTACCTCGTGCGCCGCCTGCTCGAGAA
The DNA here is from genome assembly GCA_019635875.1 of Alphaproteobacteria bacterium. Taxonomy (NCBI): domain Bacteria; kingdom Pseudomonadati; phylum Pseudomonadota; class Alphaproteobacteria; species Alphaproteobacteria bacterium. The sequence continues at coordinate 269,925 of JAHBYP010000003.1, read as the reverse complement.
CGGCGCCAACTCCTCCTTCGTCAACCAGCTGGCCAATCCGAAAATCCCGGTCGAGGCGTTGCTGGTCGACCCGGTCGCCGCGGCACGGGCGCTCGAGCCGCCGGGCCGTCCGCACGACAGGATCGTCGAGCCGGCGGCGCTGTTCATGCCGGCGCGGCGCAATTCGATCGGCCTCGACCTCTCCGACGAGTCCGTGCTGGAGGACCTGGCCCGCCATCTCCCGGCCGAGGACTCCTCGCTCCGCGGACGGGGAGTTGGAGAAAGTCAGGCCGTGCTCAATCCGTCTGATCGGCGCGATTGCGTCGGCTTTGTCGCACAGGCCTACCCGTCCGCCGCCACCACTGCCGTGGCGCGCGCGACCGACGGCCTCGCCGTCTGGTCCACGCTGCCGCCCTCGGCACGCGCCGAACGACTCGAACGGGCCGCCGATCTCATGGAAGCGCGCATGCCGTCGCTGCTCGACGTCATCGTCCGCGAAGCCGGCAAGACGCTGGCCAACGCCGTGGGCGAGGTTCGCGAGGCCGTGGATTTCCTGCGCTACTACGCCGTCGAGGTGCGCGAGCGCTTCGCCAACGGCACGCACAGGCCGCTGGGCGTCGTCGTCTGCATCAGCCCGTGGAACTTTCCGCTGGCGATCTTTACCGGCCAGGTCGCCGCGGCCCTGGCCGCCGGCAACGCGGTGATCGCCAAGCCGGCCGAGGAGACGCCGCTCACGGCGATCGCCGCGGTGCGCATCCTGCACGAGGCGGGCGTACCCGACGCGGTGCTTCAGCTGATGCCGGGCGAGGGCGATGTCGGCGCGGCGCTGGTGGCGGAACCCGGCGTTCGCGGCGTGGTGTTTACCGGCTCGACGCAGGTCGCGCGGCTGATCCAGCGCGAGATCGCCCGGCGCGCGAACCCCGATGGCGCGCCCGTCCCGCTGATCGCCGAGACCGGCGGGCAGAACGCGCTGATCGTCGACTCATCGGCCTTGCCCGAGCAGGTCGTCCAGGACGTCGTCCAGTCGGCCTTCGACTCGGCCGGCCAGCGCTGCTCGGCGCTGCGCGTGCTGTGCCTGCAGGACGATATCGCCGAGCGCGTGCTGGCGATGCTCAGGGGGGCGCTGCGCGAGATCTCCGTCGGCCCGTCGGACCGGCTGTCGAGCGATGTCGGGCCGGTGATCACCGAGGCGGCGAAGGCGGGGATCGTCAGGCATATCGGGGCGATGCGCGCGGCGGGTCATGCCGTCGAACAGGCGGTGCTGTCGGATGCCTGCGCGCACGGCATCTTCGTCGCGCCGACGCTGATCGAGATCGGCTCGATCTCGGCGTTGAAGGACGAGGTCTTCGGGCCGGTGCTGCACGTGCTGCGCTATCGCCGCCGCGACCTCGACAGGCTGATCGGCGAGATCAACGCGACCGGCTACGGCCTGACCTTCGGCGTGCACAGCCGCATCGACGAGACGATCGAGCACGCGGTGGAGGGCATCGAAGCCGGCAACATCTACGTGAACCGCAACCTGATCGGCGCCGTCGTCGGCGTGCAGCCGTTCGGCGGCCACGGCCTGTCCGGCACCGGACCGAAGGCGGGTGGGCCGCTCTATCTCTACCGGTTGCTGTCGGGGCATCCCGGCACGCCGATACAGGGAACGGCGCCGGCGGCCGCGCTGCGCTGGGCCGAGTTCCTGCGCAAAGAGGGCGTTGCCGCGGCCGAGCTGTGCGAGGCGTTCGCGCGAACCTCGCCGCTCGGCCATTCGAGCGTGCTGCGCGGGCCGGTGGGCGAGCGGAATACCTACTCGATCGCCGCCAGGGGGCGCGTGCTGTGCGCCGCCGGATCGAAAGAGGGGCTGGCGGCCCAGATCGGCGCGGCTCTGTCGACCGGCAATGTCGCCATCGTGTGGCGGAGCACCTTCGCCGCCTTCTCGAGGCTGCCGGCCGATCTGCGCCAGTGCGTCGACGTCGTGCCGGACGACACGCTGCCCGATTGCGATGCGGCCCTGATCGAGGTCATGGATGACGCCGGCCGCGGTCTCGCACGCCGCATCGCGGCGCGCGAGGGCAGGATCATCCCGCTCTATCTCGGCAACGCCGCCGGATGCGCGATCGAGCAGCTGGTGCGGGAGCGGTCGGTCAGCGTCAACACCGCCGCGGCCGGCGGCAACGCGAGCCTGGTGTCGCTGTAGACCCTTCTCCCCGCGCAGGCGGGGAGAAGGTGCCCGAAGGGCGGATGAGGGGCTTGGCGATGTCTCGACGGCAACGGCATCTGTCGTTGCGCGAGGAAGCCCCTCATCCGCCTCGCTGGCGCTCGGCACCTTCTCCCCGCCTGCGCGGGGAGAAGGAAGACCCTCGCTACGCTCGGGATGACAGCAACTGTCTGTTCCTACGGCCTGTGCAATCGCACGGGTTCGCGCGTCACGGTGCGGCGGCCGCGCTTGAAGGCGGCCAGCACGGGCGCGACGGTGCGCAGCGCCGTGACGGCATCGCTCGCGTCGAGCATCACGAGATCGGCCGGATTGCCGACGGCGATGCCATAGTCGTCCTGGCGCATGAGCCGCGCCGCGGCCGAGGTGGTCATGTCCCACAGCGCCTTGACCTCGTCGTCGTTGCCGCGCGCGGTGACGATCGCCTGCATGTTGATCTGGCGCAGCAGCTGGCCATCGCCGAAGGGCGTGAACGGGTTGAGGATGCTGTTGGAGCCCACCGAGCAGGTGACACCGAGCTCGGTGAGACGATTGAGGTCGACCACGTTGCGCGGCACGTTGTGGTCGGTATGGCGGCCGCCGAGATAGAGATCGGTCGCCGTCAGCACGGTGGCGGCCACGCCGGTATCGGCCATGCGCCTGGCGACCCTGTCGAGATCCTTCTGCGGCATGGTCGAGAGCTTGCCGACATGGCCGACGGCGACACGGCCGCCCCATCGGTGCTTCTCGGTGAGATCGCAGACCAGCAGGGTGTCGAGTTCCTCGGCCGAGGCGCCGCTGTCGAGATGCATGTCGATGTCGACGTCGAATTCGCGCGCCATCTCGAAGACGCGACGGATCTGCGCCGCGCGATCGGTGTCGTAGTTCGGTGCCGCGCCGACGATTGTGGCGCCGTTCTGCAGCGCGGCGAGCATCAGCTCGTCGGTGCCGGGATTGTTGGTCAGGCCTTCCTGGGGCATGACGCAGATCTCGAGGTCGATCGCCCACTTGTACCGGTCGATCAGCGTCTTCACGCCGTCGAAGCCGCGCAGGCCGACCTTGGGATCGACCTCGACATGGGTTCGCATGCGCGTGGTGCCGTGGCCGATGCACTTCTCGATGGTGCCCGAGGCGCGCTCGATCACATCCTCGACGGTGAAGCTGTGCTTGACCGCCGACACGCGCTCCATCGCGCGATGCGGATGGCGCCCGCCCGAGCATTCGCAACGCGCGAGAATGCACGACTTGTCGAGATGGATGTGGGTGTCGACAAAGCCCGAGCAGACCAGCCTGCCGCCGCCCTCGACCACTTCCCCGGCGCGGCCGCCGAGCCCGCGCGCGATCGCCGCGATGCGGCCGTCCGTGACGCCGATGTCGGTGGTCGGCTGGTCGGCCTTGCTCTCGGCCAGCCGCACGTCGCGCAGCACAAGATCGAAATTCATCGGAAGCGCCGCTCTTATTGAAGGCGGCAGGGATGCTGCACCAGATCGCACCGCTTTTGTAGGAAGTTTGCCGACAGGTGAGCGAGCTGGTGGTCGGTGCCTCGGGCGATCTGCCAGGCTACATCAAGCGACCGAGCAGGAGAGTAAGGGGCATCACGCCCTCGGATGGGATGTCGGCCGGCTTGCCGTCCAGCGGCGCGCGCCGGAACTCGTCGCCGCTGGCTGCGGAGCACGCGGCGCTGACGACGATGGTGACATCCGCCGATCGCGGCGCGACCTTGCCGAACTGCTCCAGTCGGGCGGCGACGTTCACCGCCTCGCCGACCGCGGTGTAGTCGATGCGGCCCGCGAAACCGACATTGCCCACCATGACCGTTCCGGTGTGCAGGCCGATCCGCATGCGGCAGGCGACACCTCCGCGCGCACGGCGTTCGCGGTTGAACGCGTCGACTTCCGCCGCCACCGCAAGTGCGCCGAGGCACGCGGCGCGGGCGTGGTCGGTCGTGGGCTCGGGTGCTCCCCAGAACGCCATCAGCCCGTCACCCATGTACTTGTCAATGGTGCCGCCGCACGCCTCGATGGCCGGCCCCACTCTCGCCAGCAGGTCGTTGAGATAGGCGGCTGCTTCCGCCGCGGGACGGCCCCGCGAATAGCTCGTATAGCCTTCGAGGTCGCAGAACATCACGGTGAGGCTGCGGTCCTCGCTGGCCGGCAACCCGCCCTGCCGTGCGGTCAGCCGCGCGACGAGCGCGCGCGGCAGATAGGTGGCGGACAGGCGCAGGCCGCGTGCCATGCGCTCGAAGGCGCGATTCGCCAGGTTGACCTCGCGCACCCGGCTGTTCGCGAGTGCCGGGACGCGGTCGAGTTCCAGCCGCTCGACCGATCGCGCGGCGTCGGCCAGTGCCAGGATCGGGTTGGCAAGTCGCCTGCCGAGTAGGATCGCCGCGGCGCCCGTCAGCACCATCAGCAGGCCACCGGCGATCAGGATGCCGCGCACGATCCAGCGGGCACGGGCGCTTTCGCGGCCGGCTTCGTGGTAGCCGATGATCAGCCGGGCCGGAGCGTAGTCGTCGATCGGGCGATAGTGCCAGGCGAAGCTGCGGTCGCCGACCCAGTTCCAGTGCCCGGCCACCGACCGGGCGCCGACGAAGCCGGGCAGCGGATTGGCGTCGGGCGCCCAGATCGAGGCCAGGACCGGATCGTTCACCTCGCCGAGAGTCGAGAGCCGGCGGCGGTCGTGCTGCTCGGCGCTGCCCGCTTGCTCGCCGAGATGAGGATGCGCCAGTACGCTTTCGCGGCCCACCAGGATGAACGGCTTGCGCTCGCCGCTGATATCGAGCTCCTTGAGGAAACGCGACAGGTCCGAGGTTCCGATCGCAGCGGCGATGAATCCTCTGAACTCGCCACGGACCCGGATCGGCACGACGATGGGAAGGATGGGCTCGCCCACGACGTCTGACCAGACCGGCTCGACCCAGCCCGGTCCCGACATGCCGCGCGCACGCGCCATGACATCGGCCGCCTGAGGAACGTTCTCGCGCGGCTCCGGGCGCACGCTGCGGTCGGCCCGCGTGAAGAGCGTCGGCTGCCCCTCCACCGGAAAGACCAGGTAGCCGACCGCCTGCGGTGCGGCGGCAAGCGCCCCCAGGGCGAAGCTGCGCCACTGATCGGGATTGTCGAAATCGATCTCGCCGCCTTCGATGGCCTGGCTGAGGTAGGCGAGCTGGGCTCGCACGGGCTCCAGGTGGGTCTGCAGACGTCGCGCGATCAGATCGAGCATGAGCTGACGGCGATCGCGCGCCGCGTCGGCCTGGTTGCTGTCGGCGGCGTACCAGGCGATGCCGATCACCGGGGCCATCGCCACGAAGATCAGGCTGAGGAGGAGGGCAGGCAGCAGCCGCGCGATCGGCCAGCCCGAAGGTGGCGGGGTATCCTCGGTCATGCGCCTGGATCCGCAACCTGAAGCGCTGGATCTCGCCCGCTGCGGTCTCGGGCGGCTCGGGCACGTATTCGACCCAGCGCTCGACAAAGCCCGAGCAGACCAGCCGGCCGCCGCCTTCGACGTCTTCCCTGGCGCGGCCGCCGAGCCCGCGCGGTCGCCGCGATGCGGCCGTCCGTGACGCCGATGTCGGTGGTCGGCTGGTCGGCCTTGCTCTCGACCAACCGCACGTCGCGCAGCACAAGATCGAAATCCATCGGAATTCCGCTATTCCTGGAGGCCAGGGCTGTCGCGAATGGCGCTACGCGATTGACCTGCCTGGAAGGCTGCATCACCCCGTTGCCGGCGCCTTGCCGTAGTCGGCGTCGCTCACCGGCTCGTGCCACGTCGTGGCCTGGCCTTTCTCGTCGGTCTCCGACATGGCGAGATGGCACATCATGGTGTCGGGCGCCGAGCCGTGCCAGTGCCGCGCGTTGGGCGGGATCACCACGGTGTCGCCGGGCCGGATCTCCTGCACGGGCTGGCCCTCCAGCTGGTAGCGCCCGATGCCGGACAGCACGTAGAGCACCTGGCCGACGGCGTGCTGATGCCAGTTGGTGCGGCCGCCGGGCATGAAGGTGACGCGCGAGGCGCGCAGCTTCGACGGGCCTTCGGGCGCCCACACCGGATCGGACATCACCGATCCCACGAAGTTCGCCGCCTCCGCCTTGGACGTCTTGCGGTCTCCGGCGCGCATGATCCTGGGTTTCATCGGCCGCTCCCTCGCTGCTCTGTCATTCCGAGCGTAGCGAGGAATCCAGTTGCCGTCGCTGGATTCCTCGCTGCGCTCGAAATGACAGCGGAGATGCCGGCTCAGGCGCGCAACTTGAAGCGCTGGATCTTGCCGGTCGCGGTCTTGGGCAGCTCGGGCACGTACTCGACCCAGCGCGGATACTTGTAGGGCGCGAGTGTCGAGCGGCAGAGGCTCATCAACTCATCAGTCAACACCGTGCCCGCGCTCTGGCCGGGCTTGAGCACGACGAAGGCCTTGGGCTTCACCAGCTGGTTCTCGTCGGCGTGGCCGACGATGGCCGCCTCGAGCACCGCGGCGTGGCCGATCAGGCAGTTCTCGATCTCGACCGGCGAGCACCAGATGCCGCCGACCTTCAGCATGTCGTCGCTGCGGCCGTCGTAGATGTAGTAGCCGTCGGCGTCCTGCCGATAGGTGTCGCCGGTGTTGAGCCATCCCTCGACCATGGTCTCGGCGGTCTTCTCCGGCTTGTTCCAGTAGTACTTCGCCGCCGAATCGGCGCGGATCCACAGCCGGCCGCTCTCGCCCTGCGGCACCGGCTTGCGGTGCTCGTCGAGGATGCGCGCCTCGTAGCCGGGCACCGGCCTGCCCGAGGTGCCGGGGCGGTGATCGGCGAGGCTGTTGGCGATGAAGATGTGCAGCGCCTCGGTCGAGCCGATGCCGTCGAGGATCACCGTGCCGGTCTTCTCCTGCCAGCGCCGGAAGATCTCCGCCGGCAGCGCCTCGCCGGCCGAGACGCAGGCGCGCACGCTGGAGAAATCGCGCTTGGCCTTGTCGAGTGCCACCAGCTGCGCGGCATAGAGCGCGGGCACGCCGTAGTACAGCGTCGGCTTGAAGCGCTCGATGATCTCGAAGGTCGTGTCGGGCGTCGGGCGGCGGTCGTCGAGGATCGCCGTGCCGCCGGTCCACAACGGGAAGGTCATGCCGTTGCCCAGGCCGTAGGCGAAGAACAGCTTGGCGGCGGAAAACGACACGTCGCTTTCGCGAACGCCGAGCACGCGCACGCCGTAGAGCTCGCTGGTGACGACCATGTCGCGCTGCAGGTGGACGGCACCCTTGGGCCGCCCGGTCGAGCCGGAGGAGTAGAGCCAGAAGCAGTCGTCGGTCGCCGCCGCCGGCCGTGCGTCGAGCTGCGGCGAGGCCGACGCCAGCTTCTGGAGGAACGCATCGACGGTCAGCGCCTTGACCGGCACCTGCTTCAGCGCCGGCTCGATCTCGCCAGCGAACTCCTGCGAATAGACGACCAGGCCGCAGCCCGAATCCTCGAACAGATAGGCGTAGTCGGCGGCGCGCAGCAGCGTGTTGGGCGGCACCGGCACGATGCCCGCCTTGATCGCCCCCCAGAACAGGTAGAAGAACGCCGGGCAGTCCTTGACCACCATCATCAGGCGGTCGCCCGGCTTCAGCCCGAGCGCCAGCAGCGCGTTGCCGGCGCGGTTCACGCGTTCGGCGAGCTGGGCGTAGGTGACGTCCTCGCCCAGGGTGCGGATCGCCAGCTTCTCGCCACGGCCTTCGCCGATGTGGCGGTCGATGAAGGGAACGGCGACGTTGAACGCGGCAGGGAAAGCGAGCCGCGGCTTGTCGCCGCTCACGTCAATGGAGATGCTGGATGCTGATGAGGTCATCGCGACAAAAGCCCGTTTGGCCTCGGACAGGCCGAGGCGGGATTTCCAACGATCCTCGTGACGGCTGTGATGATGCACTCCGAGAATCACGAGGGTAGTTCGGTCCGCACGGTAGTAGATCGAACAAGGATATCCAACTACGCGTGCTCTACGCAGCCCGTCGACCACGATGGGGTATCGGTCAGGTGACGCCGCAAGCTCGACGAAGCGTTCCCGCAACAGCTGCTCGAACGTTTCACCCAGGTCGGGTTGGTGCGCCTCCTACCAATCCGACGCCGCCTGTGTATCGCCCAGTGCGGCGGGATCGATCCGTATGTCCATCTCAGGCTCGTCGACGACGGAGACGCCTGAAGGCCTCCTCCAAGGGGATCGCCGACGATGGATCGCGCTCGTGCGCCGCCAGCCGACGACGCAACTCGGCGATGAGCTCGGGTGGTTCCTGGCCATTGGCCGCGGGAGCCCGCTCGTCCTCGATGCTTGCCCAAAGCCGATCGGTCAAATCGAGCCTTTCCGCCACCGTCAGACGGGAAGTATCGATGGTGCGGATGTCCATGCTGCCTCCTCCGCTGGGCGTTTCCCCATCTTTTCATTCTACAGCTTAGCGCCCGAGGCCTTCACCGGGGCCTGGAAAGTTTTCACCTGGTTGGCGACGAACGCCGTGAACTCGGCCGGGCTCATCGGCTTGGTGACGAAGCCGAGATCGCTCAGGCGTTCGACCAGCTTGGCGTCGCCCAGCACCGCGCTCATCGCCTTGTGGAGCTTGTCCTGCGCCGCCGCGGCGAAGCCCGCCGGCGCGGAGATGCCGACGAAGTTCTCGGCCACCAGCTTGGGGTAGCCGAGATCGGTGACCAGCGGCACATCCGGGGCGCTGGGCGCCTTCTGCGTCGAGGTCAGCGCGATCATGCGCAATTTGCCGTCCTTGGCCAGCGGCAGCACTTCGGTGAGCGTCACCACGGCGAAGTCGAGCTGGCCGGCCATCATGTCCTGGAACATCGGCGCGGCGCCGCGATAGCCGATATGCTCCATGTTGAGCCCGAGCTCGCCCTTGAACATCTCGCCGATGATATGGCCGATCGAGCCCTGGCCGCCCGAGCCGAAGGGCACCGCCTTGCCCTGGCCTTTGATCCAGGCGATCAGCTCCGGCATGGTCTTGGCCGGCACCGCGGGGCGCACGACGAAGGCGTTGGCCACCGAGCCGATATAGACGACATGCGCGAAATCCTTGATCGGGTCGTAGGGCGGCTTGTCGAACAGGTAGGGCGCGATCGAGATCGGCGCGCTGTTGCTGAGCATCAGCGTGTGGAACTCGTCCTTGGCCTGCAGCACGACGTTGGCGCCGATGGTCGTGCCGCCGCCAGGCTTGTTGTCGACGATCACCGTCTGGCCGAGCTTCTCCGACAGCGGGCCGGCGATGACGCGCGCCGCGGCGTCCGACGCGCCGCCGGGCGGAAAGGTGACGATGAGCTTTACCGGACGGCTGGGCCACGGAGCCTGCGCCGCTGCCGGGCCGGCCAGCGCCAGGCCGGCGGCCATGCCCACGAAATGCCTGCGTGCGATCATGATTTCTCCCCTCGCGTTTGGACGAGGCGTGACCAAGCAATGGGCATGCCGCGCCTCACGCACCACCCCGGAAAAGGGAGAAGCCCCAGGGCGTCATCTTCAGCGGCAGATGATAATGCTGCGTCAGGTCGGCGACGCCAAAGCGATAGGGCACGATCTCGAGGAAGGCCGGGCGGGGCAGGGCGATGCCTTGCGCGCGGTACCAGTCGCCGACATGGAACAGCGCCTCGTAGGCGCCAGTTGCGGTGAGTCCTTCACCACGCACGGTGGGATGATCGAGCGCGCCGCTGGCGCCAACCGCGCCATCGGCCAGCAACCCGCCATCGGGCCCGCGCAACTCGACCCGCAGCCCCGAAGCGGCCACGCCGCGCGAGACGTCGAAGACATGGATCGAGATGCCGCCGGCAGCCACTAGGCCGCTCCCGTTTCGGCATACCGGGCAGCCGCTTCGTTCAAGCCGACACGCCGACGCCAGACGAGCGGATCGCGTCGGTGATGCATGACGGCGACGACGACGATATCGTTTCGACGGATCGCGTAGTAAATCGTGTAGGGAAAACCTCCAAGCGAGATGCGTCGGATGTGACCGCGAGCAATCGGCCAACGCTCAGGCGCTGCAAGCACGGCCTCGAATGCGCGGTCGAGACTGTCCAGAAACCGCTCGCGAACGCTATCTGAGGCTTGGCCGTACCAAGTTCGCGCACCCACGACGTTGGCACGGGCGGCCCTTCGAATGACAAGGCGATAGGTCATCCGACGTCAGGTGCGGCGTTTCGAGCGAAGTTCTTCGCGGACTTCCTCCCACGGCAATGACGAGTCGGGATCGCGTTCGTGCTCCTCGACTTCGCGCTCCAGAGCGTCAAGGAATGCCTCCGGCTCCTGCGGCCAGTTCCCGGACGGCGGTGGCACGCCTCCCGCGGCGTCGATGGCCTCCCACAGGCGCTCGATCAGGTCGAGCTGCTCCTGGCGGGTGAGCTGCGAGATATCGAGCGATCGGATGTCCATGGTCGTCCTCCGATGACGGCTCAGGATAGCGCTTTCGGCCTCATCAGTTGAACCGCACGTACTCGAAATCGGCCGGCTGGTTGTTGATGCCACGGGCCGGCGGGGCGATCCAGTTGGCGAACTTGCCGGGCTCGGTGACGGCCGGGCCCATCAGCGAGGTGACGTAGGCGCGATCCTCGTCGCTGGGCAGCCACTTGCTTTCGTTGGCCTTCCACGTCGCCTCGTCGATCACCTTGCCGTCGGGCGAGACGCGCGCGCCGGCGAAGCCGCCGATGCGGCGGTTGAAGCCGCGATGCGGCAGCGTCATCTCGAAATCGATGCCGGCGCGCTCGATGATCTTGTTCCAGCGCAACACGCCCTTGGTGCAGTCGTCGATGTAGTCCTGGCGCAGGCGCTCGTTGAGCGCGCTGAGCGCCGGCACCGGACGCTCGACCACGGCGCCGCCGTCGAGGCCGAGGATGCCGTACTGCGCGCCGGCGAGAAGGTGGTCGTCGTCGATGCGCGTCTCGAGATAGCGGCCCTTCAGCCCGGCCGTGTAGTAGTTGGCGGCATTGGTCGAGGCTTCCTGGCCGAACAGGTCGAGCGACACCGAGAAGTGGAAGTTGAGGTACTTCTGCATCGTCGGCAGGTCGATGCAGCCCAGCGCGCGCACGTCGTCGGCCCTGCGCTCCTTCATCACCTCGCAGGTGCGCTGGATGATGCGGCCGACGCCGGTCTCGCCGACGAACATGTGGTGCGCTTCCTCGGTCAGCATGAAGCGGCAGGAGCGCGCCAGCGGATCGAAGCCCGACTCGGCGAGCGAGGCGAGCTGGTACTTGCCGTCTCTGTCTGTGAAGTAGGTGAACATGAAGAAGCTGAGCCAGTCCGGCGTCTTCTCGTTGAAGGCGCCCAGGATGCGCGGCTTGTCGGGATCGCCGGAGTGGCGCTGCAGCATCTCCTCGGCCTCCTCGCGGCCGTCGCGGCCGAAATAGGCGTGCAGCAGGTAGACCATCGCCCAGAGGTGACGGCCTTCCTCGACATTGACCTGGAACAGGTTGCGCAGATCGTAGAGCGAGGGCGCGGTCCTGCCGAGCAGGCGCTGCTGCTCGACCGAGGCCGGCTCGGTGTCGCCCTGGGTGACGATCAGGCGGCGCAAGGTGGCGCGATGCTCGCCGGGCACTTCCTGCCAGGCCGGCTTGCCCTTCTCGTCGCCGAAGGCGATGCGCCGGTCGGCCTCGCGCTCGGCGAGGAAGATGCCCCAGCGATACTCCGGCATCCTCACGTGGCCGAAATGCGCCCAGCCATTGGCGTCGGTCGAGATCGCGGTGCGCAGGTAGACCTCGTAGTCGAGCGACCCGTCCGGCCCCATGTCGCGCCACCATTGCAGGTAGTTCGGCTGCCAGGCCTCGAGCGCGCGCTGCAGGCGGCGGTCGCTCGACAGCTCGACGTTGTTGGGGATGCGTTCGCTGTAGTCGATGGACATGCTGTCCTCCTAGACGCGGCGGCGGTCGTAGACCGGCTTGCGGCCCGACCCGTAGAGCTTGAGCGCGCCGTCGGCACCGACGGCGTTGGGGCGCTGGAAGATCCAGTTCTGCCACGCCGTCAGGCGGGCGAAGATCTTGGTCTCCATGGTCTCCGGCCCGGCGAAGCGCAGATTGGCCTCCATGCCGGTGAGCCCGTCGGGCGAGAAGGCGGCGCGCTCCTCGATCGCCAGCCGCACCTCGTCCTCCCAGTCGATGTCGTCGGGCGTGAAGGTCACCAGCCCGAGCGACTCCGCGGCCTCGGCGTCGAGCGGCCTGCCGAGCTCGGCCTGCAGCGCCTCGACGCGCCCGGGCTCGGCGAGGAAGCGGCTCTGCAGGCGGCTCAGCCCGTTGCCCATCGGCAGCTTGCCGAAGTTCAGGCCGCTCAGTCGCACCGTGGCTTCCGGCAGGTTGCTGCCCTCGAGCTTGCCGATCAGCATGTAGGAACGGTCGGCGGCGAGCACGAGCTCCAGCAGCGAGCCGGCGAAGCACGAGCCCTGCTCGATGAGCGCGATCAGGCTGCGCGAGGAGACATCGACGCGCTTGAGCGTGCGCTTGAGGAAGAGCGTGATCTCGCGCGCCAGCCAGTGCGACTGGTTGGCGAGCAGCAGACCATCGTAGGCGGCGACCAGATCAGGATCGCCGCCGCTGTGGAACACCCAGGTGCCGATCTCGCCCTCGTTGAGACGCAGATTGAGGATCGCGTCGTCGAGGTCGCGTGCGAAGGCGAGCGGCCAGAACGTGGCGCCCTGCGCCTCGATGCCGGCGACGTCCTTCGGTGGCGCGGCCTCGGGCCCCTTGATGTGGAAGTGCGCCGCGCGCTGGTCGCGGTCGATCTCGACGGTGAGATGCGTGTAGGCGATGCGATCGCCCTCGATGCTGCGCGCCAGCGGCGTCAGCGCGATGCCCCTGGCGCCCTTGGGCCGGTCGGACTTCGCGGCGATGGCGCGGGCGCGCGCCATGGTCGCCTCGTCGAGCTTCGAGCGCGGCACGATCTCGTCGACCAGCCGCCACTCGACGGCGCGCCTGCCGCGCATGCCCTCGCTCACCGTGCAAAAGAAATCGGCGTGGTCGCGACGCACCTTGCGCTTGTCGACCAGGCGGGTGAGCCCGCCGGTACCGGGCAGCACGGCGAGCAGCGGCAGCTCGGGCAGCGACACGGCCGAGCTGCCGTCGTCGGCGAGGATGATGCTCTCGCAGGCCAGCGCCAGCTCGTAGCCGCCGCCGGCGGCCGTGCCGTTGACCGAGCAGAGATAGGTCTGGCCGGAGAAGGTCGAGGCGTCCTCGATGCCGTTGCGCGTCTCGTTGGTGAACTTGCAGAAGTTCACCTTGTGATCGTGGCTCGAGACGCCGAGCATGTTGATGTTGGCGCCCGAGCAGAACACGCGGTCCTTGGCCGAGGTGATCACCACCGCGCCGATCTCGGGATGTTCGAAGCGCAGGCGCTGCACGGCGTCGGCCAGCTCGATGTCGACGCCCAGGTCATAGGAGTTCAGCTTCAGCCGGTAGCCCGGCTTGAGCGTCGCCTCCTCGGCGATGTCCATGGCGAGGATCGCCACGTCGCCGTCGAGCTTGAGCTTCCAGTGCCGGTAGCGATCCGGCGCGGTGCGAAAGTCGACGAAGGGCTCGGCGGCCGGCTCCATGTTGCCTCGCGCGTGATAATTCGTAATTCGGTACTCAAATGCGTATTTACAGTGTGCGTCGGCTGGCCCACCCTGTCAACGCACGAAAAGGGGATGCCGGTGGCTGTGGATAAGCGCGATTGGGGCCGTCGGCCGGTGCTGCGGCGCAAGCCGGCCGGCGTGCCGGCAGAGCCGCGCGAAGCCACGCCGATCCAAGTCCGCGACGTCGTCACCGCCGACCTGCCGGCGATCATCGAGCTCGACCGCCGGCTGACCGGCGTCGCCAAGCGGGACTACTGGCAGGAGGGCATCGCCCCCCAGCAGGACCGCTTCTTCCTGGTGGCGCAGGCCGGCGGCGGCGCCTTCGCCGGCTTCTCCATCGGCGAGATCCGCGCCTGGGAGTTCGGCTCGCCGCCGGCCGGCTGGATCTTCGCCATCCAGGTCGATCCCGCGCTGCGCCAGGCCGGCATCGGCACGGCGCTGTTCGACGGGCTGTGCGCACGCTTCCGCGCCTCGGGCATCGATCGCGTGCGCACCATGGTCGATCGCCGCGATCATCTGATCCTGTCCTTCTTCCGCGCCCAGGGGCTGACCGCCGGCCCGTCGCTGGAGCTGGAGATGGAGCTGCCGCCGTGAAGCTGCAGATGGCGACGCGGCTGGGGCTGTACGCCGCGCTCGAGCTGGCGCGCGATCCAGCACGCCAGCTCTCGGCCACCGACCTGTCGGAGCGCTTCGCGGTGTCGACCAACCATCTCGCCAAGGTGCTGCGCGAGCTGGGCCGTGCCGGGCTGGTCGAGGCCGAACGCGGCGCCGGCGGCGGCTACCGCTTCACCGGCAATCCCCGGCGCACCACCCTGATGGACATCGTCGCGCTGTTCGAGGAGAAGCCGGGCGATCGCGCGTCGGAGCCGGGCGACGGCACCGATATCGGCCGCGCGCTGGGCCGCGTGCTGGCGGAGGTCGACGAGATCGCCGAGGCCACGCTACGCTCGATCACGCTCGAGACGCTGCTCAAGCACGCGCGCCAGTAGCCAGGGAGCCGTTGGGGCCGCGTCGCTCCAGCGACGCTTTCAAGAGCGCCGCTGGAGCGGCGCGGCCCGAAGAGAAGGAGATGGGTATGCGTCGGTCATTGCTCATCCTCTGGCTGCTCGCGGCGTGGCCGGCCGTCGCCCAGCAGACCTCGGGCAGCATCGAGATCGAATCGCTGCTCGAGGGCCGCAAGACGATCACGCCCGACTGGCGGGCGATCAACGCGCTGCCGCTGGGCGACAAGGGCAATCCCGTGCGGGTACACAGGCCGGCAGGCCAGCGCGCCTATCTCGCGCGTCTCCTCTGCACCGGTGGCGGCACGCCGACCTTCAGCCGCATCGGCTCGTTCGGCGTCGGCCCCTACGGCACCATCGTCGATGCCTACAACGTCGCCTGTGGCGCCAACGCCGCCCGCGTATTCATGGACATGTACCATCCGGGCCATGTCGAGGGCCGGGCGGTGCCGGGCTTCACGATCCGCGCACCATAGATCGATGCCCTGTCATCCCGAGCGCAGCGAGGGATCCAGGCTGGCCCCGGATCCCTCGCTGCGCTCGGGATGACAAGGGGGCAGCGGCTTCACGCGGCGTCCTGCGCCGCAGTCGGACCATCGCACTTGGTCGTGGTGCGGCGCAGGTCGCGGACCATGGCGAGGTCGTCGTAGCGGCGCACGCGGTGCATGGTGCTGCGATTGTCCCAGATCACCAGGTCGTGCTGTGTCCAGCGATGCGCGTAGACGAATTGCGGCTGGGTGGCGTGCTCCATCAGGTCGCGGATGAAGGCGCGCGCTTCGGGCATCGGCCAGCCGACGATGCCGCCGATATGGGCCGACAGGAAGATCGATTTGCGCCCCGACATCGGATGCGTGCGCACCAGGCGATGGCGCACCGGCTTCATCCTGGCGCGCTCCTCCGGCAGGAAGCCGGTGAAGCCGAGCTGCTCGCGCGAGAAGATCTGCGAGTGCTCGCAGATCATGTCCTCGATGTCGTCCCTGGTCTGGCGGTCGAGCGCGTCGTAGGCCGCGCGCATGTCGGCGAACTCGGTATTGCCGCCCGCGGTAACGACGATGCGGCCGCTGAGCAGCGAATAGCGCGCCGGCACGACGCGGAAGCTGGCGTCGGAGTGCCACAGCCGGTTGCCCAGCGAGGCCATGCGGCGGCGGTCGTCGCGCGCCAGCATGCGGCCATCCTTGCCGATATTGGAGACGTCGGCGAAGGCCGGATCGAGCCGCAGCTCGTGGCGCCGCTCGGTGGCGTTGGCGCCGTCCTGCAGCGGGCCGAAATGGCGCGTGAAGGCGATCTGCTGCTCGTCGCTGATGTCCTGGCCGGGCAGCACCAGCACGGCGTACTCGGCCATGCCGGCATCGACCGCCGCGACTTCCTCCGGCGTCTGCTCGCGGCGCGCATCGATGCCGGTCATGCGGCCGGCGAAGACCGGCGTCAGGGGCGCGACCTCGATCGCCACGATGTCCTCACTCGGCGGCCTTGAGCCAGCCGTCGCGGGTCTGCGGCAGCTTCTTCTTGAGGATCGCGCCAGCGACGACGTTGCGCAGCACCTCCGCCGTCCCGCCGCCGATGGTGAACATGCGCACGTCGCGCGCCATGCGCTCCAGCGGCAGGTTGCGCGAGTAACCGCGCGCGCCGAACACCTGCAGCGCGTCGTTGACAATGGCGATGGCGTTCTCCGAGGTGAACACCTTGGCCTGCGCGGCCAGCAACATGTCGGGGAAGCCGCCGTCGCCGCTGCGCGCCGCGCCATAGACCAGCGCGCGCGCCGCGGCGAGCCTGATCGACATGTCGGCGAGCTTCCACTGCAGGCCCTGGAACTCGTTGATCGGCCGGCCGAACTGCTCGCGCCTCTCCGACCAGTCGAGCGCCAGGCGATAGGCGCCGTCGGCGATGCCCAGCGCCACCGTCGCCGCGCCGACGCGCTGGCTGTTGTAGGCGTTCATCAGGTCGGCGAAGCCCTTGCGCAGGCCGCGCGGCGGGATCACCAGCGCCGAGGGCGGCAGCTCCATGTCCTCGAAGGCGATCTCGGCCTCGGGAATGCCGCGCAGGCCCATGGTCGGCTCGCGCGTGACGATCTTCAGGCCCTGGGTCTCGTCGCGGACGGCGAGAAAGCCGCCGACGCCTTCCTCGTTGCCCTTCTCGTCGTAGACCTTGGCGAAGATCAGGTGCAGGCGCGACACGCCGCCGCCGGTGATCCAGTGCTTCTTGCCATTCACCACGAAGCGGTTGCCGCGCCGGTCGGCGCGCGTGGTCATGCCGCTGGCGTCGGAGCCGGCCTCGGGCTCGGTGATGCAGATCGCCGGCTTGTCGCCGTCCAGCACCATCGCCGCGGCCATCTTCTTCTGGTCCTCGGAGCCATAGGCCATGATGGCGCTGACCGCGCCCATGTTGGTCTCGACGGCGATGCGGCCGGTCACCGAGCAGGCCGACGACAGCGCCTCGATCACCAGCACGGCGTCGAGCCAGGCGCGCCCCTGGCCGCCATAGGCGGTGGGGATTGTCATGCCCAGCAGCCCGGCGTCCTTCAGAAGCGCGACGTTGTCCCAGGGATATTGCTCGCTACGATCGACATCGGCGGCGCGCGCCGCGACCGGGCCGTTGGCCAGCTCGCGGGCCTTCGCCTGCAGGGCGGTCTGTGAGGCGTCCAATGCGATGCTCATCCCAACTTCTCCAGCAGGCGCCCGTCGACGCGATGAATCGGCAGCCGCTCGCTGCGGCCCCTGATCTCCATATCGCCCAGCGACGTGAACTTGAAGCGTGGTCCGGCGCGCAGCAGGCTTGTCTGCGCCACAAGGATGCGCGTGCCGTGCCGCTTGTTGAGCTCCTGCAGGCGCGCCGCGGTGTTCACCGCGTCGCCCAGCAGGGTGTAGCTCAGCCGGTCGCCGGCGCCGATCGTGCCGCCGATCACCAGCCCGGTATTGATCCCGATGCGGGTGGGCAGGCGCAGGCCGCCCGAGAAGACGCGCTCCTGCGTCGCCTCGACGATCTCCAGCGCCGCGGCCACGGCGGCGGCGGCGTGATCCTCGTTGAGAAGCGGCAGGTTGAAGCTGGCGAACAGGCCGTCGCCGATGAAGGTATTGACCACGCCGCCGTTGCGCTGGATCGGCGGCAGCACGGCGGCGAGGTATTCGTCGAGCGCGGCGATCAGCGCGTCGGGGTCGGCGCGCTCCGACAGCGTGGTGAAGCCGTCGATGTCGGTAAACATCAGCGTCGCCTCGCGCGTCTGACCGGTGAGGCGTCCGTCGGGCGATTCCTGCAGCAGCTGGCTGGCGACGCTCTCGCTGACATACTTGCCGAAGGTCTCGCGCAGGCGATCGCGCTCGCGCAGGCCGACCGTCATCTGGTTGAAGCGCGCGGTGAGCTCGCCGACCTCCTCGTTGGAGGTCACCGGCAGGCGCACCTGCAGGTCGCCGGCGGCGACCTTGTCCATGCCCTGCTCGAGGCGGCGCAGCGGGTTGGTCAGCGAGCGCGACACCCAGTAGAGCACGATCGGCAGCACGAAGGCGGCGGCGATCAGGTCGATCATGATCTCCTGCTCCAGCCGCTCGCCGGTGTAGCTCAGGATCTCGACGGCGATCAGCAGCAGCGGCGCGATGGCGGAGAAGCCCAGCGCCACGGCGATCTTGCGGCCGAAATTGCCGAAGAACAGGCTGAGGTTCACGCCGTGGCGGCGGAACAGGAAGTGGCACAGGCCCTCGAGGTAGCCGCTGACGATGAAGTAGGTGAGCACGAAGCCGAGCAGCGTCTGCACCGCGATGGTCGATGCGGTGTCGGCCCAGGTCGACAGCGGCACCTCCGAGGCGGTGGCGCCCAGGACACGCGGCAGGAACAGCCGCTCGCTCATGATCACCATGAACAGGATGGCGACCCAGTAGGCGGAGCGCAGCGGCAGCTGGGTCAGCCGGCGTTCGATGCCTTCAAAATTCTCGCCGGTCTGGATGAAGGCGCGGATCGGCGCGAAGATGCGCGACGCACCGTAGAGGTTGACGCCGAGCAGCACCACGACGTCGACCGCGATGTTGAGCGCGAACAGCCGGAAGGCGTCGTGGATCCAGCAGAAGATGAAGCTGATCATCGTGTCGACGAAGAAGATCAGCGACATGGCGAGATAGTAGCGCCGGATCACCCGGCGCGCCTCGCCGTCGAGGGGAACGCGATCGGTCACGGCTCAATGCTTACCATATTCCCTTCCCCCGGAGGGGCAGGGCTATCGCATATGGATTTGCAACGCCGTCCTTCTCCCCGCGAAGGCGGGGAGAAGGTGCCCGAAGGGCGGATGAGGGGCTTCGCGGAGTCTCAGCAACGACGGCGTTCGTTGTTGCAGGAGGAAGCCCCTCATCCGCCTCGCTGGCGCTCGGCACCTTCTCCCCGCCTTCGCGGGGAGAAGGGAAGAAGGCCATATGCGATAGCCCTTCCCCCTCCAGGGGAAGGAAAATCACAGTCCCAGGTACGCCTGGCGCACGCGGTCGCTGTCGAGCAGGGACTGGGCCGTGCCTTCCAGTACGACGCGGCCGTTCTCCAGCACGTAGCCGCGCTGGGCGAGCTTCAGGGAGGCCATGACGTTCTGCTCGACCAGCAGGATGGTCATGCCGTCCTCGTGCAGGGTGCGGATGACCCGGAAGACTTCCTGGGTCAGGGTCGGCGACAGGCCCAGCGACGGCTCGTCGAACATGATCATCTCGGGCTGGCCCATCAGGCAGCGGCCGATCGCCAGCATCTGCTGCTCGCCGCCCGAGAGCGTGCCGGCGGCCTGGCGGCGACGCTCCTCCAGGCGCGGGAACAGCTCCATCACGCGCCGCAGTGTCGCCTCCAGCCCGCCGCGCGCGCGCTTGAGCGTGGCGCCCATCTCCAGGTTCTCGAGCACCGAGAGATTGGGGAAGATCTGGCGGCCCTCGGCGACATGGCCGACGCCCAGCTCGCAGACGCGGTTGCTCGACCAGCCGGTGATGTCGGCGCCCCGGTAGGTGACGCGCCCCTTCGACGGCTTTTGCATGCCATGGATCGAGCGGATCAGCGAGCTCTTGCCGGCACCGTTGGCGCCGACGATGACGACGATCTCGCCCTGCGCGGCGGAAAGCGACACGCCATCGAGCGCCTGGGCGTCGCCGTAGAACAGGTCGAGGCCCTCGACGGCCAGCATGTCAGTGCGACTCCTGGCCGAGATAGACGTCGAGCACGCGCTGGTCGCGCGCGATCGCATCGGGCGGACCCTCGGCGATCTTCTCGCCGTAGTTCAGCACGACGATGTGCTGCGACAGCGCCATCACCGCACGCATCACGTGCTCGATCAGCAGGATGGTGAGGCCGGTGCGCGCATTGAGCTCGCGCAGGAAGGCCACCATCTGGTCGGTCTCGGTCGGCCGCAGACCGGCCATCACTTCGTCGAGCAGCAGCAGGCGCGGGCCGGTGGCCAGCGCACGCGCCACCTCCAGGCGCTTGCGGTCGGGCAGGGTGAGGTTCGACGCCGTCATCGCCCGCTTGTCGTGGAGGCCGAGATCGCGCAGCACGGCGAGCGCCTTCTCGCGCGCGGCCTCGACACGGGGCTCGCGCTTGAGCGCGCCGACGATGACGTTCTCCAGCACGCTGAGCGCCGGGAAGGGCTTGACGATCTGGAAGGTGCGGCCGATGCCGGCGTCGCAGATGCGGTCCGGCCTCAGCCCGGTGATGGTACGGCCGTCAAGCTCGACCGTGCCGGCGCTGGGCGGGAAGACGCCGGCGATCATGTTGAACGTGGTGGTCTTGCCCGCGCCATTGGGCCCGATCAGGGCATGGATCGCGCCGGCCGGCACGTCGAAGCCGACATCGTGCACCGCGCGCAGACCGCGGAAGCTCTTGCTCAGCGCCCGCACGCTGAGATGCGCGCCGCCGGCAGTCATGAATCTTCCCCCGGAGGGGGAAGGTGGCGCGCGCCAGCGCGACGGAAGGGGGATGTCGAAGACGGACGCAGGAGTCCGTCTTCGACATCCCCCTTCCGCCCTTCGGGCACCTTCCCCCTCCGGGGGAAGGTATGAGCGAGCGCCCTCATCGCACGAAGCCCAGCTTGCGGGCGAGCCAGGGCCACACGCCGTCGCGGCGGAAGGCGACGATGCAGAGCAGGGCCAGCCCGTAGAAGATCTGCTTGAGGCCGGCGGTCTTGATGCCGAAGACCTCGCCGATGCGCTCGGCGGCGATGGTGAAGAGATCGCCCAGGCTGACCAGCAGGGCGGCGCCGACGAAGGGGCCGATCAGCGTGCCCAGCCCGCCGATGATCGGCGCCAGGATCACCTCGATCGAGCGGCCCACGGCGAAGGCGGTCTCGGGGAACAGGTTCTTGTAGTAGAACGCCGCCCAGGCGCCGCCTACCGCCGCCATGCCTGACGAGATCAGCACGGCGATCATCTTGCAGCGCAGGACGTCGACGCCGCTGGCCTGCGCCGCCTCGGGGTCCTCGCGGATGGCGAGCCAGTAATAGCCGAGCCGGCTGGTCAGCAGCAGGCGACAGGCGACCAGCGCCAGCACCGCCAGCGCCAGGATCACGTAGTAGAACATCACCGGCCCGCCGCGCAGATGCCACAGGCCCGCATCGCCGGAGACCTTGAGGAACAGGCCGGCCGAGCCGCCGACCCACTTGAAATGGTCGAACAGGATACGGGTGAACTCGGCGAAGGCGATGGTCAGCAGCGCGAAATAGACGCCGGCGAGCGAGAAGCGGAAGCCGAGGAAGCCGACGAGGCCGCCGGCCAGCATGGCGACCAGCACGCCGGCGACCATGCCGAGCCACGGCGAGAGGCCGAAATGGAAGGCGAGCGCCGCTGCCGTGTAGCCGCCCAGCCCGAGATAGAGCGCATGCCCCAGCGACAGCTGGCCGGCGAAGCCCATCATCACGTTCCATGCCTGGCCGATATAGGCGAAGTAGATCACGAGGATCAGGATCGACAGCGGGTACGATCCGATCACGGCCGGCGCGGCGAGCAGCACGGCGCCCACGACCGCCAGCGCGATCATCCCGCGCGGCGTCATGCCCGATGTGAGGCGTTGCCACATGCTTACCTGCCTTCCCCCGGAGGAGGAAGGTGCCCGAAGGGCGGAAGGGGGATGTCGAAGACGAACACCGGCTTCGTTGCGGCATCCCCCTTCCGTCGCGCTGCGCGCGCCACCTTCCCCCTCCGGGGGAAGGTATGAAAGCGCGCACTAACCACGGCGCGCGAACAGGCCCTGAGGCCTGAGCAGCAGCACGAGGATCAGCAGGCCGAAGCTGAAGACGCTCTTCAGCGAGGGCTGGATCAGCAGCCCGGCCAGCGACTCCGAGACGCCGATCAGCAGGCCGCCGGCCAGCGCGCCGGGCATGCTGCCCAGCCCACCGACGATGACGATGACGAAGGCCAGCAGCGTGTAATCGATGGCGAGGAAGGGCTGGGCCTGCACCACGAGGATCATCAGCGCGCCGGCGGCACCGACGCAGGCGGCGCCGATGCCGAAGGTCAGCGCGTAGAGGCGCGGCACGTCCAGCCCCACGACCAGCGCGCCGGTGTGGTTGTCGGCGGCGGCGCGGATCGACTTGCCGATGCGCGTGCGGGTGAAGAAGAGATAGAGCAGCCCGGCGATCGCCATCGCCGCCAGCGCGGCGTAGACGCGCACGGCGTCGAAGGTGAAGGGGCCCAGCGCGTAGGAATCGAACATGTAGTCGACCTGCACGCCGTAGGTGTCGGGCCCGGCGATCAGCAGGCAGAGATTGACGATGATGATCGCCACCGCCAGCAGCAGCATGAACTGCATGTGCTCGGCGACGTTGATGAAGGGGTTGATCAGGCCGCGCTGCAGGCCGTAGCCGGCGGCGAACAGCGCGGCGGCGACCAGCGGCACGGCGAGCAGGGGATCGATGCCGAGCCGCTCGAACAGCAGCCAGGCGAGGTACATGCCGACGACCATCATCTCGCCATGCGCGAAGTTGACCACGCGCATGACGCCGAAGATCACCGACAGCCCGAGCGCCATCAGCCCGTACACCATGCCGGTGAGCAGGCCCATGATGGTCGCCTGGATGATGTCGGTCAGCATTCAGCTCTCTTGCCTTCCCCCGGAGGGGGAAGGTGGCAACGCGTAGCGCTGACGGATGGGGGATGTTTCAACGCCATCGTTGTCCGTCTTCGACATCCCCCTTCCGCCCTTCGGGCACCTTCCCCCTCCGGGGGAAGGAAAACGGCTAACCCCGTTCCTTGGCCCGCCAGCCGGGCATCGGGAAGACCGGCTTGGCGACCGCGAACTCCGCCGGCAGCACGACCGTCGGCTTGTTGTTGAGGTTCTGCACCGCGGCGGCCTTGATGCCGGTGTTCTGGCCCTTCTCGTCGAACTTGATCGGCCCGCCGGTCATGACGTGCTCGGCGATGTTGGTCGACTTGATCGCCGCCATCAGCTCGGCCGGGCCGGTCGCCTTGGCGCGGACATAGGCGTCGGCCGCGACCAGCAGGCCCTCGAAGGTGAAGCCGATGTTGATGTCGACTTGGCCGTCCTTGAACTTCGCCGCGTAGCGCTTCTCCAGCGACTGGGCCATCGCCGACTTCGGATTGACCCACGGCACGTTCGAGACGTGGAAATTGGCGAACTTGCCCATGGTCTTGAGGAAGTCGGGCTCGTAGAGGCCGGGCGCGCCGGGATTGACGATGCCCATCGGCTCGTATTGCTGCTTGACCATCTCCTGGATCAGGAGCTTGGCGTCGTTGAGCCGCGACACCGGCATCACCAGCTCGGCCTTGGTCGCCTTGGCCTTGGCGACCTCGGCCGACAGGTCCTTGGCGCGCGGATCGTAGGCGATGGTGTCGACGATCTCGTAGGGCATCTGCAGGTGCTTCGCCAGGCCGGGGATGGCCCGCATCATCGCCTCGCCGAAGGTGTCGTTGACCGACATCAGCACGGCGGTCTTCGGCGTCTTGCCGGTGGCGGCGAACAGATCCTTCTGCAGGGTGAGCGCGCCGGTCACCAGCATCGGCGCGGTCGGGAAGTTGCGCACCACCCACTTGAAGCCCGACTCGGTGATCTGCGGCGCGGCGGCGATGTTTACGATCATCGGCACGCCCTTCTGCTCGGCGACCTGCGCGATCGCCATCGTCTGGCCCGAGTCGAAGGCGCCGACCAGCACATGCGCGCCGGCCGCGATCGCCTTCTCGGCCTGGGTGCGCGACATGTCGGGGTTGGACTCGGTGTCGTAGCTGGCGATCTCCAGCTTCACCGGGACCTTGGAGTCGGCCAGCACGTCGTTGGCGAGCGCCGTGGTGCGCGCGCACATCTGGCCGATCAGCGCCTGCACGCCGGAGGTCGGCAGCAACAGGCCGACCTTCAGCGCCGCGCCCTGCGCGAAGCCATGGCGCAACGGCAGCGGGGCTGCGAGTGCGGAGGCGGCGGTCACCGCGGCGAAGCGCCGGCGGCCGAGGGTGAAGAGCTTGGACATGGCATTCCTCCCGGAATTGGTTGGGTACCAAACTAATCAGGTCGCCGGGGAGCGGCAAGGCCCGGATCAGTCGCGCCGATCGAGATTGTCGTGCAGCCGCGCCTGCAGCGCCTTGACGTCGATCTGGCTCACCGAGCCCGAGCCGGCGAGGTCCAGCGCGTGCGCCGCCGCGGCGCCGGTGGCGATGCAGGGGCCCATCACCCGCACCGAGGACAGCGCCGCCGGATCGCCGTCGATGCAGCGGCCGGCCGCCAGCAGGTTGTCGGCACCCTCCGGCACCAGCGAGCCCAGCGGCACCCAGTGCATGTGGTCGTCGCCGAACTCCTCCCAGTGCACGTCGTCCGGGCGGTTGTGCAGCTCGATCGGCCAGGAGCAGCGGGCGATGGCGTCGTCGTGGCGCACGCCCTGGCGCACCTCCTCGACGGTGAGGTGATGGCGGCCCTTGATCCAGCGCGTCATGCGGATGCCGGGCTGGCCGTAAACGCGCACCGTCGCCCGGGCGAACGCCGCGGGATAGGCGTCCTTCAGGAACAGCAGCAGGCGGTCGGCCTGGTCGCGGCCGTCGAGCGTCATGCGCGCCGCGCCCAGCGGATCGAGCGGCGTGGCGATGTGCGTCATGTTCACCAGCGCGCGGTCGTCGCCGAAGGTGGCGAACAGGAAGCCGTCGTGGCGGCGCAGCCCGTAGGCGGCCGACTTGGCGCTGAGCCGCGCCTTGACCTCGGCGCGGTCGATGGCCGCGAGCGCGTCGCGCTCGACGCCCTCCAGCACCATCATGTTGGTGCCCCAGACCGGCGTCTCGGGCTCGCGGCAGGCGAAGCCCGCCGCCCAGGCCAGGGCCGCGTCGCCCGAGGCGTCGATCCAGCCCGAGGCGCGCAGCTCGACCATGCCGTAGCGCGTGGCCAGCCGCGCCGAGCGGATGCGGCCGCCGTCGCGCGCCACGTCGAGCAGCAGCGCGCCGGTCAGCGGCACGATCTGCGGCAGCGACGCCACCTTGCGCTCGATCCAGCGGCCCAGCGCCACCTCGTCGTAGGGCACGATGATGGTGTTGCGCCTTCCGTGGATCGGCCGGAGCGCGCCCTGGGCGTCGAGGTCGCGGATGATCTCCTGGGCGATGCCGTGCACCGTGGGGTAGGGGCTCGGGCCGTTGGAATAGAAGCCGCAGAAGGTGCCGATGGCCGCCGCCACCGACTGGCCGCCCAGGGTCGGGGCGCCGTCGACCAGCACCACCCGCCGGCCGAGCCGCGCCGCCTCGACCGCCGCCGAGACGCCGGCGACGCCGGCGCCCAGCACCGCCAGGTCGGCCTCGACGATGACAGGGGCGGGCGAGGGGCCGATTCCGACAATGTTGGTAACGAGGTTTATCCGCATGGAATCGACATTACTCCGCTCTTCTCGACAACCGTAGGGGTGGAAATCGACAGATCGCGTCGTTCGTGGCCTTCCGTGCGCCAACGGCAGAAGGAGCACGCACGCAAGAACAGGCCTGACGATGGTGACGGTGGTGCCCTGACAGTTGTGACGGCTTGGACGGCTTGGACGGTCGTTCCGCGCGATTTACTGGCTGGGATGGCGGAGCGGACTGAGGGCCGCCCGCGGACTGCCTCCCCGCGCCTGCGATGGCGCGGGCCCCCCTCCCTTCAACAGAAAAGAGGGGGAATGCACCGTCCATACCGTCATCACCGTCATCGACCGTCAGCGGCTACGCCCCGCCGGTGGAGCGGCCGAGGACGGCCTCGGCGGCGGCGCGGGCGGCCATGCCGGTCTCGCCGGTCAGCAGCGCGCCCAACTCGGCGAGCGCCGCCTCGGGTGACAGTCCGCTTGCCGGATCGGCGGCGCGCGCCAGGATGCCGTCGGCGGCGTCGACCAGTTCGTCGAGGCCGATCAGGGCGTCGCGGATGGCGGCGGCGTCATCGTCCGGTTTCATGCCGCGACAACGCGGGAGCGGCGGCAAGGCTGCGGCCCCGGCTTGTCTGCCGGGGATTCATCGGGCATGACGGACGCATGAGCTCGGATTCCCGGCCGGCCGCGCCGCCCGACGACAGCGCGATCCTGTGGCGCCGCCTGTTCCGCCTGTGGGTGCTGATGACGGGCGTCTGGGCGTTCATGGGCATCTGGACGACCGGCCTGGCGTGCGTGCTGGGCGACTGGTCGGCGCGCTGGTGCACCGGTCCGGTATCGCTCAACGCCGGCGAGATCGCCTACGAGCTGCTCGGCCTGCCGTTCTTCTTCCTGGCGAGCGGCCTGCTGGTGCGCGGCATGCTGCTGGGCACCCGCGCGCTGACGCGCCGCGCCTTCAACGCCAGCGCAGCACGCTCCTCTCGATCGCGCTGAGCAGCCAGTTCACCAGCAGGCCGAAGAGCGAGAGGATCGCCACGCCGGCCACCAGGTGGTCGGTCTGCATCAGGTTGCCGGTGGCCAGGATGAAGGCGCCGACGCCGTACTCGGCGCCGATCATCTCGGCGGCGACCACCAGGATCAGGGCGATCGAGGCGGTGATGCGGAAGCCCGCCAGGATGCCGGGCATGGCGCCGGGCACCAGCACCTTCCAGACGATGTGGCGCGCCGGCAGGCCGAAGCTCTGGGCCATGCGGATCAGGTTGCGCGGCACGGAATCGCAGGCGGCGTAGGCGGCGATCACCGTGGGGAAGAACACGCCGAAGCCGATGGTCGCCACCTTCGAGGCCTCGCCGATGCCGAACCACAGGATGAACAGCGGCAAGAGCGCGATCTTGGGGATCGGGAAGAGGGCGGAGACCAGCGGCAGCAGCCCGGCGCGCGCCAGCGAGAAGATGCCCATGGAGAGGCCGATCGCCAGCCCCGCCAGGGTGCCCAGCGCCCAGCCCAGCGCGATGCGGCGCGCCGATTCCCAGAGATGCTTCTGCAGGGTGCCGCGCTCGATCATCTCGCCGAAGGCCAGGACGACGGATCCGGGGCTGGGCAGGGAGGAGGGCGAGATCCAGCCGCGGCTCGAGGCGACGTGCCACAGCAGCAGCAGCAGGGCGAAGATCAGCCACGGCGCCCAGCGGCGCGGGCGCACCTCATAGCCGCCGCCGCGGAAGCGCACGGCGCGCCGCGGGGCGTCAGACATGCTGCACCTCGCGCTCGGCCTCGCGCGCCTCCTCGCGGATCAGCCGCCACAGCCGCTCGCGCATCTCGGCGACGATCGCCGCGCCGCGCTTGGCCACCGGCTCCTCGATGGCGACGACCTCGCGGATGCGGCCGGGCCTGCGCGACAGCACGACGACGCGGTCGGCGAGCCGCGCCGCCTCGTCGAGATTGTGCGTGACGTAGAGCCGGGTGCCGCGCTCGCGCGCCCAGATCGCCAGCAGGTCCTCCATCAGGAGCTCGCGGGTCTGCGCGTCGAGCGCCGAGAGCGGCTCGTCGAGCAGCAGCACCGAGGGGCGCACGACCAGCGCGCGGGCGATGCCGACGCGCTGGCGCATGCCGCCGCTCAGCTGCTTCGGGTACGCCTGCGCGAAGTCGCGCAGCCCGGTCAGCGCCAGCGCCTCGCTCACGCGCTCCGCGCGCTCCCTGGCGCCCAGCCGATGATGCTCCAGCGCCAGCGCGACATTGGCGGCGACGCTGCGCCAGGGCAGCAGCGCGAAATCCTGGAACACGTAGGTGAAGGGGTTGAGCGAGTCGCGGCGCGGCGCGCCCAGCGTGGCGACGCGGCCTTCGCTCGGCTTCAGCAGACCGCCGACGATGCCCAGCAGGGTCGACTTGCCGCAGCCCGAGGGCCCGACCAGCACCACGGTCTCGCCCTCGCCGATCGCCAGATCGATGCCGTCGAGGACGAGCAGCCCGTCATAACGATGCGTCACGCCCTCGATGCGGATGTCCATGGCGTGTGTTTTAGCAGATGGGATCGTGGAGTCTCCCTTCTCCCCGCGAAGGCGGGGAGAAGGTGCCGAGCGCCAGCGAGGCGGATGAGGGGCTTCTCGCGCAACAAAGAACGCTGCCCCTGTTGAACCTCCGCGAAGCCCCTCATCCGCCCTTCGGGCACCTTCTCCCCGCCTTCGCGGGGAGAAGGAAAAGCGGTCAGAGTCCTCTGATCTCGCGCTCGGCCTTCATCACGCGCACCGCCTGGCGCAGGGCGTGGGCGGTGAAGTCGACGTCCTTCTGGTCATGCGAGGCTGAGACCAGGCCGCCGGTGCCGCCCATGATGTCGACGCCGTAGAGCAGCATCGCCATGCGCACCTTGCCGAGATAGGCCGCATCGCGCGCGCCCTTCAGGCCCTTGAAGCCGAGCTTCAGCGGATCGAAGGTCGCGGGATCGATGGCGATGCCGTTGGGGTTGGAGAAGATCTGGAAGGCCGAGGAGTCGCCGTAGACGCCCCACGGGATGCCTTCCTCGATCAGCACCTGGCGCAGCGCCTCGCGCAAGGTCGCGGTGACGGCGTTGGCCCTGGCCGGCGCATCCTCGCGCTCGAGGATCTCCAGCGCGGCGACGGCGGCGGCGGCCGACAGCGGGTTGGCGTTGTAGGTGCCGGGA
Organism: Alphaproteobacteria bacterium; assembly: GCA_019635875.1. Taxonomy (NCBI): domain Bacteria; kingdom Pseudomonadati; phylum Pseudomonadota; class Alphaproteobacteria; species Alphaproteobacteria bacterium. The sequence goes on along the minus strand of JAHBYP010000003.1, from coordinate 241,332 downwards.
TGGGCGATCTTCTCGAGCTTCCTCGACCGGGTGAAGCCGAAATCGAGCAGGTCGAGCACGTCCTTGCGGCCGGCCACCGCGCCGCCCGGCAGACCGCCGGCGACGATCTTGGCGAGGATGCAGAGGTCTGGCGTGATGCCCAGCGCTTTCTGCGCGCCGCCCGTGGACCATCGGAAGCCGGTGATCACCTCGTCGAAGATCAGCAGCACGCCCTTATTCTTCGTCGCCTCGCGCAGCGCCTCCAGGAAGCCCGGCGGCAGCGGCACCTGGCCCCACGACGCGCCCGAGGGCTCGAGCATCACCGCGGCGATGTCGTCGCGCTCCTCCAGCAGCCGCACCGTCGGCGCCGGATCGTCGGTCGGCATGACGATCGACTGGTCGACCATGGTGGGCAGGATGCCGACCGGCGTGCCGCCGTCGAAATGCGAGGTGCCGCCGGGCACGACGCCGTCGTGCCAGCCGTGGAAGTGGCCGGTGAAGCGCACGACCTTGGGCTTGCCGGTGAAGGCGCGCGCCAGGCGCAGCACCATGTGCGAGGCCTCGGTGCCCGACGACGTGAAACGCACCTTCTCGGCGCACGGGATCAGCCGGCACACCAGCTCGGCCCAGCGTACCTCCAGCTCGTGCGATGAGCCCAGATGCGTGCCCAGCGCCGCCTGCCTCTGCACCGCCTCGACCACCTCGGGCCTGCTGTGGCCGAGGATCATCGCGCCATGGCCGCCGAAATAGTCGACGTACTCGTGCCCGTCGGCGCACCATTTGCGGCTGCCTTTGCCTTTGGTCGCATAGAGCGGGTAGGGATCGAGATGGCGGCCGTCATGCGTGATGCCGCTGGGCAGCACCTGCGCCGCGCGCCTGAACAGCTTCTCCGAGGTCGGCGTCTTCGCCCGGTAATCGGCAGCGATGGTCGAATTGGTTGGGGCTTCGGCGGGCATCGCCATGGCGAACTCCTTCACGCGGGGACGCCGCACTCTACCTTCCCCCGCTGGCGGGGGAAGGTGGCGCGTGACCTTGTATGGGTTCAATTTCCCTTCCCCCGGAGGGGGAAGGTGGCGCGTAGCGACGGAAGGGGGATGTCGAAGGCGAACGCAGGAGTTTGTCTTCGACATCCCCCTTCCGCCCTTCGGGCACCTTCCCCCTCCGGGGGAAGGTTAAGAGGCTACTACTCCGCCGCCGGTGCGGCGGCCTTCTTCTTCGCCTCGTGCTTTTCCTTCTCTTCGGCCTTGAGCTCCTTCTTCGACAGCTTGCCGACCGGGGTCTTGGGCAGCTCGTTGCGCACCTCGAAGGCGACCGGGAACTCGTGCTTGCCGATCTTGTCGGTGAGATGCGCCTTCAGCTCGTCGAAGGTCAGGCTCGCGCCGGGCTTGAGCTTGACGAAGACCTTGGGCGCCTCGCCGCGGTAGTCGTCGGGGATGCCGATGACGATGCACTCGTCGACCGCGGGATGCTCGTACGTCGCCTCCTCGATCATGCGCGGATAGACGTTGTAGCCGGAGGAGATGATCAGGTCCTTCGAGCGGTCGACCAGGAACAGCCAGCCGTCCTCGTCCATGTAGCCCATGTCGCCGGTGCGCAGGCCCTTCCAGTTGCTGCGCGGCGTCGAGAACAGCACCTTGTCGCTCTCGTCCTGCTTCTTCCAGTAACCCTTCATCACCTGCGGGCCGATGATGCAGACCTCGCCGACATTCTCCTTGCCCGCCGGCAGGACCTTCTCGCCGTCCTCGAGCGAGCGGATCTCGATGATCGTGCCGGGCATGGGAACGCCGCACGAGCCGACGCGGCGCACGCTCTTGTCGACCGGGCAGATCGCGCCGGTGGGCGAGGTCTCGGTGAGCCCGTAGCCCTCGATCAGGGTGGCGCCGGTCAGCTTCTCGAAGCTCTGCTGCACCTCGACCGGCAGCGGCGCGCCGCCGGACATGCAGATCTTCAGCGAGGAGAGATCGAGCTCCTTGGCTTTGGGGTGCTTGTTGATCGCGGTGTAGAGGGTGGGCACGCCGGGCAGGAAGGTCGGCTTCTTCTTGCCCAGGTCGCTGACGATCATGTCGACGTCGGGCCGCGGATAGAGGATCAGCTGGTTGCCGTTGCGCACCGCGCCGAGCATGATTCCGCTCAACGCATAGATGTGGAACAGCGGCAGCACGCAGACGATCTTCTCGGTGCCCGGCTTGGTGTAGGGCGTGGTCCAGGCCTGGCCCTGGCTCATCGCCGCCATGATGCAGCCGTGCGTCAGCATCGCCGCCTTGGGCAGGCCGGTGGTGCCGCCGGTGTATTGCAGCAGCGCGACCTCGTCCCAGAGATTGTCGCCCAGCGGATGGCTGGTGTACTTGCCGTCGTTGGCCAGCAGGTCCTTGAAGGCCATGTGCTTGTCGTCGCGCGGCCACTTCGAGATGTCGGCCTTCTTGGCGATCGGATAGAGCCAGTTCTTCGGCCAGGGCAGATAATCGGCGATCGAGCCGATGATCAGCTTCTTCAGCCGCGTCTTGCCCAGCATGCCCGCCATGTTGGGGTAGAGGGCCTTGACGTCGAGCGTTACCAGGAAGTCGGTCTCGCTGTCGCCGATCTTGAACTCGAGCTCGCGCGCGGCGTCGAGCGGCGAGTAGTTCACCACCTTGCCGCCGGCCTTCAGCACGCCGAAGAAGGCGATGATGTAGTGCGGCGTGTTGGGCAGATAGAGCCCGACATGCACCCCGGGCTTCACGCCCAGCTTCTGGAAGCCCGCCGCCGCCCGGTCGGAGAGTTCCTTGTACTCCTTGAAGGTCGTGATCTTGTCGAGGAAGTCGGTGAGCGGACGGTCGCCGTACTTGGCGCAGGCCTCCTCGAAGGCCTCGTGCAGCGCCTGCTTGGGGATGTCGAGATCCCAGGACACGCCCTGCGGGTAGCTCTTCACCCAGGGAAAATCGGCCATCTGACGTCTCCCAGCCCTGCAGATTTCGTTGCGCGAACTATGAGTTGAGGCCCCGCGAGGGGTCAAGCGCAACAGGCAGGGTAGCTTACCCATTTGACTTAAGCTGTTACATAAAGAGAACTTCTCAATAGTCAGATATTACGATATATTTCGCCAAACGGTTGAATCAAGGCCCCCTCGACTGAGAATGATCCCCTGCCGACGACCGCTTCTCGCAGCCGCGCTCTGCCTGGGCGTGGCGGCGTGCGGCTCCGGGCCGGGCGAATCCCCGCCGGACGACCGCGTCGCGGCGGCCGCCTGGCACGAGTGGAGGCGCTATGGCGGCAACATCATCGACTACGGCGGCCGCAACGGCCGCAACGGCGGCGGGCACGAGAGCCGCGATCCGCTGGCCTCGCGCATCGGCACCTACTGGCGCGCCGCCGGCCATCCCGAATGGGACGGCCGCAGCAACAAGCCGTGGTCGGGCGCCTTCGTGAGCTGGGTGGCGAAGGACGCCGGCATCAACGGTCGCGACTTCCGGCGCGGCGGCCGCCACGCCTACTACCTGAAGGCGATGCTCGACCTGCAGCTCGCCGGCCGGCCGGGCCGCTATGTCGTGCGGGACTGGCGCGACGTCGCGCCCAAGAGCGGCGACCTGGTCTGCGCCGGCACGCGCGCGAGCGGCCATCGCGACGCGCACGCCCTGCGCGCCGCGGTCGACCGCGAGGTCACGCATTGCGACGTGGTGATCGACAACCGCAACGGCCGCGTGCGCGTGGTCGGCGGCAACGTCAGCGACAGCGTCTCGATGAGCTTCTTCCCGGCAGATGCCGGCGGCGGCCTGCGGCCGGTGCGCGGCCGCCCCTGGTTCGCCGTCGTCGACAAGCGCGATTAGCCTCTCTTAACCTTCCCCCTCCGGGGGAAGGTAAAGGGATCGCATGCACGACGTTCTGATCATCGGCGGCGGCATCGCCGGGTTGACCACGGCGCTCAGCCTGCACGAAGCCGGCATTCGTTGCCGCGTGTTCGAGGCGGCGCCGTCGATCGAGCCGATCGGCGTCGGCATCAACGTCCTGCCGCATGCCTCGGCGATCCTGGCACGACTCGGCCTCGAGCCGGCGCTGGCGGCGGTCGCGGTGCAGACGACGGAGTCGGCGTTCTTCAACCGCTTCGGCCAGCTGATCTATCGCGAGCCCCTGGGCCGCGCCGCGGGTTACGCGCATCCGCAATTCTCGATCCATCGCGGCGATCTGCAGCGCGTGCTGCACGAGGCCGTGCGCGCGAGGCTGGGCGACATCGCGCTCGACCGTCGATGCATGGCCGTCGAGACCGGCGACACGGGTGTCGTGGCGCGATTCGCCGACGGATCGAGCGCGAGCGGCTCGCTCGCCATCGCCTGCGACGGCATCCACTCGCTGGTGCGCAAGCAGCTCTATCCGCACGAGGGCGCACCGCGTTACGCCGGCGTCAACATGTGGCGCGGCGTGACGCGCTGGCGGCCGTTCCTGTCAGGGGCGACCATGGTGCGTGCGGGTTGGCTGGCCTGCGGCAAGATGGTGATCTATCCGATCCGCGAGCAGATCGACGCAGAGGGCCGCCAGCTGGTGAACTGGGTGGCCGAGATCGAGACGCCGGCCGACACCAGCCGCGACTGGAACCGCGGCGGGCGGCTCGAGGATTTCCTCTGGGCCTTCGCGGACTGGCATTTCGACTGGCTCGACGTGCCGGCGTTCCTGCGCGCCGCCGATGTCGTGCTCGAGTTCCCGATGGTCGACCAGGATCCGCTGCCGGCCTGGAGCTTCGGCCGCCTGACGCTGCTGGGCGACGCGGCGCATCCCATGGTGCCGCGCGGCTCGAACGGGGCGGGGCAGGCGATCCTCGATGCCGATGCCATCGCACGTTGCCTCAGGCAGCACGCCGATCCCGTCGCCGCGCTGAAGGCTTACGAGGCGGCGCGGCTCGGGCCCACGACCGACGTGGTGCTGACCAACCGCAAGAACCCGCCCGACGCCATCCTGCGCGAGGTCTTCGTGCGCTCCGGCGACAAGCCCTTCGCGCGCATCGAGGACGTGATCAGCCCGGCCGAACTCGCCGCGATCTCCGACAGCTACAAGCGCGTGGCGCAGTACGACAAGGCGACCCTGGCGGGACGGTGAGTTTTCCCTTCCCCCGGAGGGGGAAGGTGGCGCGCAGCGACGGAAGGGGGATGTCGAAGACGAACACAGGAGTCCGTCTTCGACATCCCCCTTCCGCCCTTCGGGCACCTTCCCCCTCCGGGGGAAGGACTCACCCCTCGATCAGCTTCAGCATCGCGCGGCTGAGCATGCGCGGCGTGGCCTCGTGGTGGATCGAGAAGGGACCGGGGTTGATCAGGGTCATGTTGTTCATGGTGCCCGACAGGATCTGGAAGGCGAAGCGGATCGCGTCCTCGTCAGCGGCGACCGGCTCGCGGCCCAGCAGGGAGAGCGCGATCGGCAGGGCCAGCGAGACGCGCTCCTGGCCCAGCTCGCGCAGCGGCGTCCAGGCTGCGGGGTCGCTGCCGGCCTGGCGCAGCGAGGCGCGCACCAAGCCCTCGTAGCGTCGGTTCCAAGTCACCGAGGTGCCTACCACCCACTCGATGAAGCCGGCCAGCCCGCGCGGCCAGGCAATGTCCAGGCGGTAGTCGCGGCGCATGGCGCGGCGCGATTCCTCGACCACGCCCAGCTGCAGGGCGCGGATATAGGCCTCCTTGCCGTCGAAGCGGGCGTAAAAGGAGCCCACCGTGATGCCGGTCGCGGCGCAGAGGTCGGCGATCGACAGACGGTCGAAATCGCGATCCTTCAGCAGCTCCAGGCCGGCGCGCATCAACTCGGCCACCAGGTCGCGGCTGCGCTTCTGCCGCGCCGGGCGCATGCCCGGGATATCGAGCTGGGAAACAAGGGTGGCGTCCATTGACTCAATCTTAAACTAGAATTATGGTTCTTGTTAAGAGCCAATCTGGAGGATCGCCATGCTGCGCAACAGCCGTTTCGACATCCGCCCGACCAACGGGGCGCTGGGCGCCGAGATCCTGGGCATCGACCTGGCGCAGCCGCTCGACGACAGTGGCGTGGCCGAGATCCGCCAGGCGCTGGCCGAGCACGGCGTGGTCTTTTTCCGCGACCAGAAGCTGACGCCCGAGCAGCACATCGCCTTTGCCGGGCGCATGGGGCCGATCAACGTCAACCGCTTCTTCCAGCATGCGCCGGGCTATCCGCAGATCGCCGAGGTGCGCAAGGAGCCGGAGCAGAAATCAAACATCGGCGGCGGCTGGCACACGGACCATACTTACGACCAGATCCCGGCGCTGGGCTCGATCCTGCTGGCGCGCGAGGTGCCGCCGCGCGGCGGCGACACGATGTTCGCCTGCATGGCCAAGGCCTACGACGCGCTGTCCGACGGCCTGAAGAAGACGCTCGAGGGCATGCGCGCGCACCACTCCAGCCGCCACGTCTTCGGCGCCGGCGCCAATTACCTGCAGACCGACATCAAGGGCCGTATGGGCAACACCGAGCTCGCGACCCAGGACGCGATCCATCCCGTCGTCGTGCGCCACCCCGATTCGGGCCGCAAGGTGCTCTACGTCAACTCGTCCTTCACCGTGCGCTTCGAGGGCTGGACGGTGCAGGAGAGTGCGCCGCTGCTGAAGTTCCTGTACGAGCACGCCGCGCGTCCGGAATTCACCACGCGCTTCCAGTGGCGCGAAGGCTCGATCGCCTTCTGGGACAACCGCGCCACCTGGCACTGCGCGGTCAACGACTACCAGGGCGAACGCCGCCTGATGCATCGCATCACCATCGAGGGCGTGCCGCTCGCAGCGTAATACGAACGGGGCGTCATCTTTCCGCTGGCCTTCGCCCGCGAGTCGGGCGACATTCGCCTCAACCAAGGAAGCGGCCACCGCACGCAACGGCGGCGCATGGGGAGGCAACTTTCCCGCACGCCGTGCGGATGTCGCCACGCATGCCTGTCTCGCGCGCACCGAAAGAGCCGTATCCGGGTTGTGAAGGCCCGCCGAGGTCGGCGGCGCCATGCAATGGGAGGCGAGACGGAATGCGCGACCTGATGAAATTGCCCGCGGCGATCGCGGTGGCGGCGAGCATGGCGGTATCTGGCGCCGCGCTGGCGCAGAAGCCGGCGGAGTTCCGCTACACGACCGGCGCGCCGCCCAACACGCCCTGGGTCATGCAGCTCAACCGCTTCGTCAAGGATCTCGACGAAGAGACCAAGTCGGCGATGAAGATCATCCCCTTCATCAACGCCCAGCTCGGCAACGAGCAGGACACCATGCAGCAGACGGCGCGTGGCCGTATCGATCTCGGCGGCTTCTCGGTCGCCGCGGCGGCGGCGCTGGTGCCCGAGCTGTCGCTGACCAGCCTGCCGTTCTATTTCAGCAGCTCCAGGCAGCAGGACTGCGTCTACGACCAGCACCTGGTGAACTACAGCAAGAACGCGCTGGCCCAGAAGGGCGTGGTGTTCCTCGGCTGGACCCATGTCGGCTCGGGGAACATCGTCGGCAAGAAGGCCTACAAGTCGCCGGCCGACGTGAAGGGGCTGAAGGCGCGCTCGGCGCCGACCAAGACGGCGGCGGCGTTCTGGGTGGCGCTGGGCGCCAATCCCAACCCGCTGGGCATCACCGAGTGGTCCTCGGCGCACCAGACCGGGCTGGTCGACGTCTCCGACGCGCCGGTGACCTATTACGTGCCGTCGGGCCTGGGCAAGATCGCGCCGGTCTACACGCGCACCAACCACGTCGACTCCGGCGGCGTCGTCGTCATGGCCAAGCGGGTCTATGACGGGCTGAGCGCCGACCAGCGCAACGCGCTGCACCGCACGGTCGAGAAGCGCCCGGCCTCGCAGCTGCGCGCCGAGATCCGCGGCTTCGAGGAGAAGATCCTCGAGCTGCATGTGAAGAACGGCGGCACCATCGTCACGCTGACGCCGGCCGAGCGGGCGGTGTGGCAGAAGGCGCTGTCGACGGCCTGGCCGGAGATCGTCAAGACCGTCGGCGGCAACGCCGCGGCCTTCTTCAAGCTGATGGAAGACGGCAAGAAGGCTTGCGGCGCCTGAGGCGTCGCGTCCCGTCCGGCCGGCGCCCGGTGGCGCCGGCCGTTCTCTATCCGGCGCGCCGCCGTCGTGCCGCGCGCACCCTGGCCAGCGGAGTCCCATGAGCCTGTCCCCTTCGGGCGACGTCGATCCGACGCGATCCGACGCGCCGCCGGCCGTGCGCCGCGTCCTCGAGATATGGCATCGGGTGGAATGCTGGGTGGCGGTGGCGTGCTTCGCCTTCATCGCGCTGATCATGATCGTCGACGTGTTCGGACGCGAGTTGCTGGGCCCGGTGCTGGCGGCCATCGGCGTCGACGTGGGACCCACCGGCATCTTCGCCGCAGCGCGCTTCGCCATGATCGGGCTGATCATCGGCGCCTTCATGGGCGTGGGCATCGCGACCGCGACGGGCGCCCACCTGGTGCCGCGCGTCGGCTTTGGCTGGGTTCCCAAGGCGTGGGGACCGGCGATGGACCGGCTGGCCGACGTGCTGACCGGCCTGTTCCTGCTCGGCTTCGTCTGGTTCGGCGTCGAGTTCGTGCGCTCGACCGCGGCCACCGAGCTGCGCATGCCGGTGCTCGACTGGCTGGTCTGGCCGATCCAGACCGCGATCCCGCTGGGCTTCCTGTCGGCCGCCCTGCGCTACTTCGTCTTCGCCGCCTGGCCCGGCGCGCGGCCGCGCCCGCCGGAGTTCCAGGAATGAGCGGTCTCGTCCTGGCGGCGCTGATCGCGCTGCTGCTCTTCCTGCGCCAGCCGCTGATCGTGATCCTCCTGGGGGTCGCGGCCTATGTCCACATGGTCTGGGGCAGGGGCCAGCTCGACTACATCGTCGAGGACATGTGGGTCGGCATCGACAAGGAGCTCATCCTGTCGATCCCGCTGTTCATCCTGTGCGGCAACGTCATGACGCGCGGCTCGATCGCGCAGCGCCTTGTCGGCATGCTGCAGGCGCTGACGCGGTCGGTGCCCGGCGGCATGGCGGTGGCCTGCATCCTGTCGTGCGCGGTGTTCGCCGCGATCTCGGGCTCCTCGATCGTCACCATGCTGGCGGTCGGCTCGGTGATGTATCCGGCCATGCGCCAGGCCGGCTACGACAACAAGTTCACGCTGGGTGCGATCATGTCGGGCGGCACGCTGGGCATCATCATCCCGCCCTCGATCCCGATGATCATCTACGGCCTGGTGACCGAGACCTCGATCACCGACCTGTTCGCCGCCGGCTTCGGGCCCGGCCTGCTGCTGACCCTGGCGCTGTCGGGCTACGCCGTCTGGTACAACCGCCGCATCCCGCGGCAGCGCTTCTCCCTGGACGAGTTCGTCAATGCCTGCGTCCGCGGCATCTGGGCCTTCCTGATGCCGGTGATCCTGCTGGGCGGCATCTACTCCGGGTGGTTCACGGCGACCGAGGCCGCCGCCGTGGCGCTGGCCTACGCCATGGTGATCGAGATCTTCGTCCACAAGGAGCTGAAGATCGGCGACTTCTACAAGGTCGTGCTCGACGCCTCGAAGCTCGGCGGCTCGCTGTTTCCCGTGCTCGCGGTGGCGCTCAGCCTCAACATCATCCTGATCGAGCACCAGGTGCCGCAGTCGATGGTGACCTATGTCCAGGGGTACATCACGAATCCCTGGGTGTTCATGCTGATCATCAACGTCCTGCTGCTGCTGGTCGGCTGCCTGATGACGACGGGCGAGGCGATCCTCGTGCTGGCGCCGCTGCTTGCGCCGCTCGCCGCCGCCTACGGCTACGACAAGGTCGTCTTCGGCATCATCATGATCCTCAACCTGGAGATCGGCTATCTGACGCCGCCGGTCGGGCTCAACCTCGTCGTGGCGATGAGCGCCTTCAAGCAGAACTTCGGCCTGCTCTGCCGCGCCGCGCTGCCGTTCATCCTGATCATGCTGGCCTGCCTGGTCGTCGTGATGTGGCAGCCGTGGATCGCGATGCTTCTCGTGACCGGGAAGTTCTGAGACTGGGGCGCGCCACTCCAGTGGCGCGAGTGATCATCGACAAGACGCGCCACTGGAGTGGCGCGCCCCGGCCGGCAACTACGCCTGCGGATTGTCCTCGTCGAAGAACACCAGGGTGCGGATCTCGATGCTCTGGCGCGGGCGGGCGTCGGGCCTGCTGGTCGGGTCGTCGAAGGCCGAGTGCGCCGTCCAGCGCGCGCGCCCGTCGGTCGCCGAGTCGTAGCACTTGAAGACCATCGCCTCATCGGCGGTCATCGCCGGGTAGTAGAACCAGCGATGCGCCGGGTTGTGGCGCACGCCGTAGGTCTCGCCCAGGCGGTCGCGGTAGATCAGGTCCGAGGCGATGAAATCCTCGAACGCCACAGAGCGCGCATCGACGATGCCCAGCGGCGACTGCTCAATGGTGCCCGCGATCGAGCGCCAGACGTTGATGATGGCGTAGCGCCCCTTCAGCCACCGCTCGGCCTCGTCGGCCGGCAGAAGGTCGCGCACCCGCTGCGGGCCCGATTTCAGGGTGTAGTCGTTGTGTGCGCGCTTCACCGGCTCGCGCGCGCCGCGTTCGTCGCGCTGGGCGTTGCGGCCGTCGCGGATCGTGTGGTCGAACACCACGACCCTGGACGCGCCGGTGAGCTTCTTCACCAGCGCCTCGACCTCGGCGTAGTAGGTGCCCTCGAGCTGCCGCTCGTCGTGGAAGTCGCGCACGGTGCTGGGCGCATTCACCAGCGTGAAGCCGGCGCTCTCCAGCGTCGGTTCCTCGGCGAGCCGGCGTGCGTCGCGCACCGCCATCGGCTGCGGCTCGTAGCGTGTGTTGCGCCACGGCTTGCCCGGCGGCGGCTCGTAGGTGTAGCTGAACGGCTTCTCCGCCGTCGGCGCGATGTAGTTGATCGGCGCCACCACTTCGGTGGTGCTGGTGGTGACGGTCAGGGCGTCCATGCGCTGCTCCCGGCTCGAGTTGCTGAGCCGAACATGGGAGCGGGCCCCGCCGGGGTCAAAGGAGCATTATCGGCGCATCGATTAGGAAATCTGTGGTCAGCCGGCGACGAAGTCCGTGCTGGTCGGATTGCTGCCGCAAACGAGAACTGCCACTTTTTCGCCCGATCTCGGCACATAGCGGCCGCTCGTCAGCGCCGCCAGCGCCGCCGCGCCGCCGGGTTCGGCAACCAGTCGAAGCCTGTCCCATAACATTTTCTGTGCCGCGAGGATGGCCTCGTCGCTCACCAGGACCGATTGCGCGACATGCCGCTGCGCGATGGGGAACATCAGGCCGCCGATCTGCTTGGGCGCCAGCGAATCGGCGGCGACGCCGCCGGCCGGCGCCTCGACCGGCCGGCCGGCCTTCAGCGCCATGTTCAGGGTCGGCGCCGCCTCGGGCTCGACCGCGACCACCTTCACCTTGCCGCCGAACCACGCGGCGATGCCGCCGATCAGCCCGCCGCCGCCGACCGCGACCAGCAGCGTGTCGAGCCCGGGCACCTGCTCCTCCAGCTCGAGCCCGACGCTGCCCTGGCCGATCAGGGTCTCGGGCTGGTCATAGGCGTGGATCGCCATCGCGCCGCTTCGCGCCAGCCACTCCTCGGAGGCCGCCAGCGCGTCGGCGTAGCGCTCGCCGCCGACCACGAGATCGGCGCCATAGCCGCGGATGCGCGCGATCTTCATCGGCGCGGCGATGCTGGGCACGTAGATCTTCGCCGGCACCTTCGTCACCATCGCCGCGTAGGCCACGGCCGCGCCGTGGTTGCCGCCGGAGGCCGCGACGACGCCCGCCTTGGGCACGTCGCGCGTCAGCAGGTTGGTGAAGGCGCCGCGCGGCTTGAACGAGCCGCTGTGCTGCAGCAGCTCGAGCTTCAGGTGCAGGCCGGGCAGGGACAGCCCGAAATCGCCGCCGGCGACTTCCATGACGGGCGTGCGCCGGACATAGGGCGCGATGCGGGCGTAGTTGGCGGCGATGGCCGCGCGATCGATCGTGTCGGGCATGGCTTGACTATAATTAGGCACTTGGCTAATTGGCAATATGCGTTCGGCCGACAATTCCCGCGCCGCCCTGCGCGCGCTGGCCAGCGAGCGGCGCCTGGCGATCCTCGACTGGCTGCGCGATCCGCGCGCGCATTTCCGCCCGCAGGTCGACGGCGACCTGGTGAAGGACGGCGTCTGCGGCCTGCTGATCGCCGAGAAGCTGGGCGTGAGCCAGCCGACCGCCAGCGAGCATCTGAAGATCCTGGTGCAGGCCGGCCTGCTGCGCGGCAAGCGCATCCGGCAATGGACGTTCTACCGCCGCGACGAGGGCGCGATCTCCGCGCTGAAGAAGGCGCTGCGCGATCTTTAGCAGCCCTCTGTCATCCCGAGCGCAGCGAGGGATCCAGGATGTTGACTGGATCCCTCGCTGCGCTCGGGATGAGAGAGGTCAGCCGGCCTTGCGGCAGGTCGAGGTCTGCTTCAGCTCCGGCCCCTTGTGCGCGCGCAGGAAGGCCAGCAGCTTCTCGGGCGTGCCGCGTGGCTTGGGCGGGCCCAGCCGGTCGAAGGCGAGCGCGACGCCGTGCGTCTTCGCCAGTGCCTCGAGCATGGGTCGATTGTCGGGCACCAGCATGGCGTAGGCGCCGTCGGCTTCGCGGCGCAGGAAGACGTGGTTGATGCGGCCGCCCGACTCGTCGGCCTCGACGATGACCAGGTCGCCCGACTTCTCCATGCGCAGCGCATAGCCGCTGTTGTCGACGATGGCGCGATAGACGTGGTCGCCGGGCGACGACTGGTTCGGACCCGACAGCACGACGCTGCCGCCATCCTTGTCGCCGGTGTTGCGGCACTGCCAGGTGCCGGCGGCGATGCCGACATCCTGGCCGCGCTGCAGCACGCGCTGCTCGGTGTCGTAGCAGCCCGACAGCAGGGCGAGCGAGGCAAGGAGGGCGAGGGCGATGCGCATGCGATGACTATGATAGGCTCGGCCATGGCCGACAAGCCACGCGATGGCATCCCCGCGGACAGGACCGCGATTCCGCCGGTGCTGCGGCAGCTGGCCGACGTGCTGCCGCAGTTCAGCGGCGCCGACCTGGAAAGCCAGCTGCAGAGCTTTGACGTGTTTCTCGGCATGTTGCCGCCCCAGGCCTGGCCGCAGGTCGCGGCGTTGCTGCGCCGCGCGTCGGAGCGCACCGCAGAGCCCGACAGCGCCAGGCGCATCCTCAAGGCGGCGCTGGATGTCGGCGTTGGCCTGCGCGCGGCCGCGCCCTACGATCACGAGGCGGCGATGCGCGCCTATCGGGAGGAGCACGCGAGGAACTTTCCCAACCTGCCGGGGCCCGGCGGCGACGACGCGGTCTTCCTGGCGAAGCTCGACGCGGCGCTGGCGCAGATCGTGCCGATGGCCCAGGCCGGCTGGGCGCCGGCCCACAGCATCGAGCGCCAGCTGCGCTGGTGCCGTGCGTTCGCGCTGGGCGAGCCGCGCGAGGAGCGGCCGGGCCCGTTCTCGATGGGCCTGATCGCCACGCGTGAGCTCGACATGTGGGGCAACGAGCCCGAGCTCGCCGGCCTGATCAACGAGGTCGAGCGCCTCGCCAATATCCGTCTGGAGGCGGAGGAAGGCGACTGAGTCCGAGCTGGCGCATCAGGGCGCGACGAGGCGCGCGACAGCGGTCTTCAGGTCGACCGTGCCGCGCCGTTGCTCGCTGGCCGCATCGCGCCCGACCCGGCCGTCGGCGATGCCCTCGTACATGGCGAGCAGCGCGTCAGCCACCTCGGCGGGAACACCCTGGCCGGCGAGCAATGCGGCGCGCGCCGGCGGCGGCACGAAGGCCGGCGCCACCGGGCGTGCGAGGACTTCCGCGAACGCGGCCGCGACGTCGGCGGCGCTCCAGTCGCGCGGCCCGCTCAGCTCGACGATGCGCCGCCCGGTGCCTCTCTCGCGCAGCAGCGCGGCGGCCGCGCGGCCGACATCGATCGTGCTCACCATCGGGGTGGCATGCTCGGGTTCGATGAAGGTCGGCAGCAAGCCCTGCGCAACGACGGCCTGGGCGACCTCGCCCCAGGATTCGACGAAGTAGCCCGGGCGCAGGAAGACGACGGAAGGTGCCGCGCCGTCGAGCAGCGCCTCGATCTGGTTCAGCGTGGCGATGACGCCGGTGCCCGCAGCGTGCTGGGCACCGATCGACGACAGCACCACCGCCCGCGGCAGGCCGGCGCGCCGCGCGGCTGCGGCGAGCGCGGTACCGACCTGCTGCGCGCGGGCGTAGGGATCGCCCGACACCGGCGGCGGGTTGAGCAGGAAGGCGCCCGTCGCGCCGGCGAAGGCCTCGGCCAGCGCGTCGGCATCGTCGATGCTTGCGACGGCCACCTCGGCGCCGCGCGCGCGCCACGCCGCGCCCTGTTCCGCACGGCGCAGCACGACGCGCACGGCCGCACCGTCCTCGATCAGGGCCCGTGCCGTCTCGCCGCCGGCCCGCCCGTTCGCCCCCAGCACTACGTACATGACCCGCTCCTCCGTCGTTGGTGCGCTCGATGGGGGTACAGGTAAGCGCCGGATTGGCATGCGTCTAATGCATGGGTTATATAGTGGTCATGACGGAAGTGGATCTACGCGGCGTCGACCTCAACCTGCTCGTGGCGCTCGACGCGCTGATCGAGGAACGCAACGTCACGCGCGCCGGCGGCAGGCTGGGCATGAGCCAGCCGGCGGCGAGCCGCGCATTGGGGCGGCTGCGCGCGCTGTTTTCGGACGCGCTGCTGGTCGACGGCCCGGGCGGCTACGTGCTGAGCGCGCGCGCCGAGGCGCTGCGGCCGGCGCTGCGGCGGGCGCTGGCCTGCATCGGCGAGGTGCTGCAGGCGCCGGCCTTCGATCCGGCGACGGCGAGGGGCCGCGTGCGGTTGCTGCTGCCCGACCTGCTGGCCGCGACGCTCGCGCCGCACCTGCTGGTGCGCTTCGCCGAGGAGGCGCCCGGGCTCGACCTCGACATCGCTCCGCCGGGCGCCAACCCGATCGAGGCGCTGGAACGCGACGAGGCCGATGCCATTGTCGGCGTGATCGACGAGGCGCCGGCGGGCATTCGCCGCCGCCGCCTCTACCACGACAGGCTGGTGACGCTGATGCGCATGGGCCATCCCGCGACCGCCGGACGGCTCACCCTCGCACGCTTCCTGGCGCTGGAGCACATGGCGGTGAGCGTCACCGGCGTCGGGCCGTCGCCGCTCGATGAACGGCTGGCGCGCCTGGGACACGCGCGGCGCGTGAAGCTGCGCGTGCCCAATTTCTTCGCCGCCGTGGAGATCGCCGCCCGCTCGGACCTGGTGATGACGCTGCCCTCGATCCTGGCGCACACCGAATCGGCGAAGGGCCGCCTGGCGGCGCTGCGACCGCCGCTCGATCTCGGCCGCTTCGCCATGAGCCTGGTCTGGCACGCCCGCCACCAGGACGCACCGCGCCACGTCTGGCTGCGCCGCGCCATTGTGGCGGCGGCGACGAGGTCAGGGATGCCGCGTCAGCCGACGACCGGTCCGTCGCGCGAGGCCGGTGGGCTGGCCTTGCGCCAGAAATGGTAGGCCACGATCCAGTCGACGATGGCGATGGCGGGAAACAGCACCCAGATCACGTCGAAGCCCGGCGCGATCTCCGCGACCGTGATGCCGAGGTGGAACAGCAGCACGGGCATCAGGATGCCGATCATCACGCCGCCCATCGCCAGCGCGACGGCGATGACGCGCAGGCCGGCGGGCCCGGTCCGTGGCATCAGGCGGCCTTGCGGATCATGTCGCTGACGCGCTCGGCGATCATGATGGTGGGCGCGTTGGTGTTGCCGCCGATCAGGGTGGGCATCACCGAGGCGTCGACGACGCGCAGGCCCTGCACGCCGCGTACGCGCAGCTCGTTGTCGACCACCGCCGCGGGGTCGGAGTCCGGGCCCATCTTGCAGGTGCCGACCGGGTGGTAGATCGTCTCGCAGCGGGCGCGGATCCACTCGGTGATCTCGGCATCGCTCTTGCGCGAGGCGCTGGGCTCCATCTCCTCGCCGCGATACGGCTCCATGGCCTTCTGCGCGAAGATCTCGCGCGCCATCTTCGTGCCCTTGACCAGCACGTCGAGGTCGCGCCGCTCGGCGAGGTAGTTGGCGTCGATCGCCGGATGGTCGAACGGATCGGGACTCTTCAGCCTGATGGTGCCGCGGCTCTCCGGTCGCAGCAGGCACATGTGCAGGGTCATGCCGTTGGTCTTGAGCTTGGTCTTGCCGTGATCGATCACGAAGGCCGGGATGAAGTGCAGCTGGATGTCGGGCGCCGCCAGCCCGTCCGACGTGCGCAGGAAGCCGCCGGTCTCGGCGATGCACGAGGTGCCTGGCCCGGTCTTGGCGAAGAGGTACTTGGCGAGCGTCACCAGCTCGTTGGCCGTGTCGTAGGTGTCGCGCGTCCTGCAGTGATAGAGCGTGGCCGCATCGACATGGTCCTGCAGATTGCCGCCCACGCCCGGCACGTCGGCCACCACGTCGATGTGATGGGCGCGCAGATGGTCGGCCGGGCCGATGCCCGAGAGCATCAGGGTCTGCGGCGAGTTGATCGCGCCGCCACTCAGGATCACCTCGCGGCTGGCATAGGCGGCCTTGTCGATCTTGTCGTGGTGATAGGCGACGCCGACGGCCTTGCCGTTCTCGAACAATACCTTCTGCGTCATCGCCTCGGTCTGCACGGTGACGTTGCCGCGCGCCATCGCCGGGCGCAGATAGGCGACGGCGGCGCTGAAGCGCTTGCCGCCCTTCTGGGTCACCTGGAAGTAGCCGACGCCATCCTGCTCCGCGCCGTTGAAATCGCTGACGCGCTTGTGGCCGGCCTGCTCGCAGGCGGCGAGAAAGGCGTCGTTGATCTTCGCCGGGCATCGTTGGTCGGCGACGTTGAGCGGCCCGCCGCTGCCGTGGAACTCGCTGGCGCCGCGCTCGTTGTTCTGCGCCCGCTTGAAGTAGGGCAGCACGTCGGCGTAGCTCCAGCCGGCGTTGCCGAGCTGGCGCCAGTGATCGTAGTCCCAGGCGTGGCCGCGGATGTAGAGCATGGCGTTGATCGACGAGGATCCGCCCAGGGTCTTGCCGCGCGGCCAGTGCATGCGCCGGTTGTTGCAGTTCGCCTGGGGTACGGTCTCGTAGCCCCAGTTGAACTGGCCGGTGGCGGCGAGATTGACGACTCCGGCCGGCATGTGGATGAACATGTGGTTGTCGGGCTTGCCGGCCTCGAGCACGAGGATCTTCACATCGGGATCCTCGCCCAGCCGGTAGGCCAGCGTGCTGCCGGCCGAGCCGGCGCCGACGATGATGTAGTCGTACTCGTTGCCGGCCATCGCCCCTCTCCCGTTCTTTCTTTGCCGCGATGGTTATGCCGCGGGTGCGGCGCGGTCAACGCCCGACGACGAGGACGCCGCGCGGCGCCAGGCTCAGCGCCACCCGATCGCCAGCCGACAGCGGACGATCGACCCGCGGGCAAACTGCGAAGAGCGCGCCGGCCGCGGTCTCGATCGTGTACTCCATATGCGTGCCGACATAGGTCGACTTGGCGACGCGGCCGGCGAGCGTGCCCGACGCACCGGGCGCCGGCTCGACGGTGATCGACTCCGGCCGCACCGCGACCTCGGTCTCGCCCTCGGCCGCGTTGCGCACCGGCACGATGACCTCGATCTCGCCGAGCTTGACTGCGGCGCGCTCGCCGTCCAGCCGCCGCGACGTGCCGCGCAGGCGGTTCGATTCGCCCATGAAATTGGCGACAAAGGCGGTGGCCGGCCGCTCGTAGAGATCGCGCGGCGCGCCGTCCTGCTCGATGCGGCCCCGGTTCATCACGATGATGCGGTCGGACACCGCCAGCGCTTCCTGCTGGTCGTGCGTGACGTAGACCACGGTCAGCCCCAGCCGCTGCTGCAGCTCGCGGATCTCCTCGCGCATCTGCCGGCGCAGGCGCGCGTCGAGGTTCGACAGCGGCTCGTCGAACAGCATCACCGAGGGCCGCAGCACCAGGGCGCGCGCCACCGCCACGCGCTGCTGCTGGCCGCCCGACAGCTCGCTGGGCTGACGCCGGGCGAAGCCGTCGAGACCGACCTGCTCCAGCGCCTCCTGCGCGCGGGCCGCCGAGGCGGTCTTGTCGACGCCGGAACGGCGCAGCCCGTAGCAGACATTCTCCAGCACGCTCATGTGCGGGAAGAGCGCGTAGGACTGGAACACCATGCTGACGTCGCGCTCGGTGGCCGACAGCACGGTGACGTCCGCGCCGTCGATCAGGATGCTGCCGGCGCTGGCGGCTTCCAGCCCGGCGATCATGCGCAGCACCGTGGTCTTGCCGCAGCCCGACGGTCCCAGCAGCGTCGTCAGCGTGCCCGCCGCGACGGTGAAGCTGACCCCGGCGACGGCCGTGGTCTCGCCGTAGCGCTTGACGACATCACGGAACTCGACGCCCGCGCTCATGCGCCAGCCCTCGCCGCCAAGGGAGCCGGCGCGGCGCGCCGGCCGAGCCGGCGCTGGCCCACCAGCAGCTGGATCAGCAGGATCGCCGCCAGCATCAGGAGGATCAGCGCGCAGCTGTAGGCGATGGCCAGGCCGTAATCGCCGTTGATCACGCGCAGCACGATGAAGGTCGTCGCCAGCTCGTACTCGGCGGTGACCAGGAAGACCACGGCGCTCACCGTCGTCACCGCGCGCACGAAGCCGTAGACCAGCGCCGCCACCATCGCCGGCCGCATCAGCGGCAGCACGACATGCGCCAGCGTCTGCCAGGCGCGGCCGCGCAGCGTCGCGGAGGCTTCGTCGAGGCTGCGGTCGATCTGGCTCATCGCCGCCATGCCGGCGCGCACGCCCACCGGCATGTTGCGGAAGACGAAGCACAGCACGAGGATCAGCGCCGTTCCGGTGATCTCCAGCGGCGGCACGTTGAAGGTGAAGACGTAGGCGACGCCGATCACCGTGCCGGGCACCGCGAAGCTCAGCATGGTGGCAAATTCCAGCGTCGAGCGGCCGATGAAGCGCTGGCGCACCAGCAGCCAGGCCGCGAGCAGGCCGAGCAGGGCGGTCAGCGGCGCGGCGATCGCGGCGAGCTTCACCGTGGTCCAGAACGAGCCCCAGGCCGCGCCGGTCCAGATCAGGCCGGCGGGTCCGCTCTCGACGGAGAAGGCCTTGGCGTAGTGCTGCAGGGTCAGCGTGTGGTCGCGGCCCCAGATCTTCACGAAGCCGCCGGCCAGCACGAAGCCGTAGAGCAGGGCGGTGAAGCCGGCCCACGGCAGCGCGATCCACTGCGCCAGGCGACGCAGACCGTCGGGCATCGGCACCGGCAGGCCGGCATCGCCCTTGCCGGCGATGGTGGCGTAGGAGCGCGTGCCGACCAGGCGGCGCTGCAGGAAGAAGGCGCCCAGCGCGAAGGCCAGTAGCAACAGCGCCAGCGACGCGGCGCGGCCGTAGTCGAGCTGCGCGCCGACCACGGCGAAATAGATCTCGGTCGACAGCACGCCGTAGTCGCCGCCCAGCACGATGGGATTGCCGAAATCGGCGATGCTCTCGATGAAACCGACCAGGAAGGCGTTGGCCAGCCCGGGCTTCATCAGCGGCAGCGAGACGGTGCGGAAGGTGTCCCAGCGATTGGCGCGCAGGGTCTGCGAGGCTTCTTCGAGAGTCGGGCTGACGCCCTCGACGACGCCGATCAGCACGAGGAAGGCGACCGGCGTGAAGGCGAAGAGCTGCGCCAGGAACACGCCCTGGAAGCCGTAGATCCAGCGCGTCGGCGCGACGTCGAACCAGGCCTCGAGCGCCTGGTTGACGATGCCGGCGCGGCCGAAGACGAGGATCAGGCCGAGCCCGATGACGAAGGGCGGCGTGATGATCGGCAGCACCGTCAGCACGCGCAACGTCCTCTTCATGCGAAAGCCGGTGCGGGTGACGATCAGCGCGAAGGCGAGGCCCAGCAGGGTCGTGCCGGCGCCGCAGGCCAGCGCCAGGAAGAGCGTGTTCCACGCCACGCCGCAGCGCCCGCCGCCGCTCAGGCAGCGCAGGCTCCAGATCTTCGCCGTGGTCAGGCGCTCGACCAGCAGCGCCGGCGCGAAGGCGCCGTCGGTGGCGTTGAACGCCTGCAGCAGGATGCGCAGCACCGGCCAGGCGGTGAACAGCACGATGCAGGCGACCAAGCCGACCATGGCGCCGGCGACGAAGGAATCGCCGCCGAAGGCGCCGCGCTGGGCGAGGCCGAGCGAGAGCAGGCCGAGCAGCGCGATCATCACCAGGGTGGCGCCGCCGCCGATGCCGACCTGCCGGCCGTCGATCGTACCCAGCGCCAGGGTGAGCCACTCGGCGTTCCAGCCGCGCAGGCCGATGCTCAGCGCCTGCAGCCAGAAGACGGCCAGCCCGAGGCCGGCGAGCAGCACCAGCAACGTGCCGCGCTGCCGCCGCTCGCCGCCGATGAAGCCGACGCCAAGGCAGGCCAGCAGGATCGGCAGCAGCGGCGCGAGCCACCAGCTTCCGTGGGTGGCAATCAGCGCCAGGCCGCTGGCGGAGTCCGCG
This sequence comes from Alphaproteobacteria bacterium, assembly GCA_019635875.1. Lineage (NCBI taxonomy): Bacteria > Pseudomonadati > Pseudomonadota > Alphaproteobacteria > Alphaproteobacteria bacterium. Next base: position 220,920 of record JAHBYP010000003.1, on the reverse strand, counting down.
TGCGACCACGTGCCACTGATCCAGTCGAGAGCGAGGATGCCCTCCTGCTGCGCGTACCACGGCAGCAGGAGGAACCCGGCAATCCCGATCAGCGCCCACGCCGCGACCGCGCGGGTGGGCGAGACGCGGCTCACCGCGGCAGCGCGCCGATCTCGGTGTCCCAGCGCGCGATCAGACGCTTGCGCTCGTTCGCCTTGCCGTACTTGGCGAAATCGTACTGGATCAGCTTCATGTCGGCGAATTTCGGCGCCTCGGGCGGCACCGGCGTGTCCTTGTGCGAGGGCACCTGGAACTGCTTGGCCTGGGCGCCGAGCTTCTGCGCCGCCGGCGACAGTGCCCAGTCGACGAACTTGCGCGCGTTGTCGAGGTTGCGCGCGCCCTTGATCAGGCTGATCGAGCCGATCTCGTAGCCGGTGCCCTCGCACGGCGTGGCGGTCTTCACCGGGAAGCCGGCCAGCGCCTCGGTCACGCCGTCATGCACGAAGCTGATGCTGACCGTGGTCTCGCCGCGCGCCACCGCCTTCATCGGCGCCGTGCCCGAGCGCGTGTAGGCGTTGACGTTGACGTGCATCTTCTTGAGGAAGTCGAACGCCTTGTCCTCGCCCATCACCTGCACCAGCGTGGCGATGGCGACATAGGCCGTGCCCGAGGAGTTCGGGTTGGCCATCTGGATCTCGCCCTTGAAGTCGGGCTTCAGCAGGTCGGCCCAGCAGGCCGGCGGCGCGATCTTCTTCTTGGCGATCAGCTCGGTGTTGATGCCGAAGCCCAGCGCGCCGGCGTAGATGCCGGTGGTGCGGAAGCCGGAATCGGCGGCCTGCTTCTGCGCCCAGGGATGCAGGCTGGCCAGCGCCGGCGACTTGTAGACGTCCGTGAGGTTCTCCTCGGCCGCCTGCAGATGCGGATCGCCGGTGCCGCCGAACCAGATATCGCCCTTGGGGTTGGCCGCCTCGGCCTTGATCTGCGCGATGGTCTCGCCCGAGCCCTTCTGGGTGATCGAGACCTTCACGCCGGTCGCCTTCTGGAACTCGTTGGCGATCAGCGTGCACCACTCCGCCTGCACCGAGCAGTAGACGTTGAGCGACCCCTGCGCCTGCACGGCCGACGGACTGACCAATGCCATCGGCGCGATGGCGAGGATCGCGGCCTTCCAGGTTCTCATGGGCTCCCTCCCTTGTTGGAGGGACGATTGATCGCCGCGCCGATCGTTGCAACAAAATTGTAACAGTCACGCCTGGCGCGGATAGCCTTTCTGCTCGAGGTCGACGATGTCCTCGCGGAAGGCCTTGTCGATGGTGCCGTAGACGGCGCGGCGGAACAGCGGCTTGAGCAACCTCCTGATGCCGCTGACCGGCAGGTCGGCGCGGAAATGCACGATGGTGCCGCCCCTGCCGCCGCCCTCGAAGCGCTGGGTGAAGCGCGTGCCGGCATTGGTGCCCGACACGACGTCGCTGGTCAGGCTGCCGTCGGCGTTGCGCGTCAGCACGACCTCGTCGACCTGCATCATCCCCAGCAGGCGCACGGCCTGGCGGAACCTGCAGGTCGTGCGGTCGTCGGAGTGGACGGTGAAGACGATGCCCTTGTGCACGGTGTGCGAGGCGTGGTGGCGCATGTCGCCGAACTGCGCGCCGACCTCGGCCGCAGGGCGGGCGATGCGGCCCTCGTAGTCGACGACAAGTCTCTCGCTCATGACGACGCTCCCCTTGTTGCCGGCGATACGCACGGAACGCGGCGGTAGATGCGTCTACTTCTGCGGATCGGTCAGCTCGTCGAGCGTGCGCGCGAATCGCGGCGCCCAACGGCTCTCGCAGGCCGCCTTGATCTGGCGCGACAGCCATGGCCAGCGGCCGCGGCCCCATCTGAGCCAGCGGCGTCCGCATTCGAACTCGGAGGCCAGCAGGTAGAGCGCCGGCACCAGGAACAGCCAGCCTGGAATGATCGGCAGGAAGCCGCCCAGGGTTGCCAGCGCCAGGCAGACGGCGATCGCCAGGATGACGATGACCTTGCGGAACCAGCTGCGGTGCGGATCGGACACAGGTGCAGGCGACATGACTCCCATATGGTGACTTGACGTTTACGTAAGGTCTCATTGACGTTTACGTAAACGGCATATAGTTTCGCACCATGACATCGACGCCGACGATCGATTCCGCGCGCAGCCAGGCCAAGGCGCCGGCCGCACAGACCTGGACCATCGCCGAGCTGGCGCGCGAGCACAACGTCACGCCGCGCGCGATTCGATTCTACGAGGACGAGGGCCTGCTGTCGCCGACCAGGCTCGGCATGTCGCGCATCTACAGCCAGGGCGACCGCTGGCGGCTGGGCTGGATCCTGCGCGGCAAGCGGCTGGGCTTCAGCCTGGCGGAGATCAAGGAGCTGCTGGACCTCTATCACGCCGACCGCTCCGGCGTGCAGCAGCTGCGCGCCGTGGTGCGCAAGAGCCGCGAGCACGTCGCGGAGCTGGAGGCCAAGCTGCGCGACCTGCGCACCCAGATCGCCGAGTTCCGCGAGGTCGAGACGCATGCCGCGCAGATGCTGCGCGACAAGGGCGCCGATCCGGAATCGGAGTAGACTAAGCCAAAGCCTGTTCAGGGGAGAGACGCCATGGCGACCTACAAGGTACCGCTGAAGGACATGCGCTTCGTGCTCAACGAGGTGATCGACGTGTCGCGCGTGTCGGCGCTGCCGGGCTATGGCGAGGCGACGCCCGACCTGATCGACGCCATCCTCGAGGAGGGCGCCAAGCTCTGCGAGAACGTGCTGTTGCCGCTCAACCGCAGCGGCGACGAGGAGGGCTGCAGCTACGAGAACGGCGTGGTGCGCACGCCCAAGGGCTTCAAGGAAGCCTACAGGCAGTTCATCGAGGGCGGCTGGACCAACGTCACGACCGATCCGCAATATGGCGGCCAGGGCCTGCCGGCGACGGTGGGCTTCGTGATGCAGGAGATGATCACCTCGTCGAACCTGTCGTTCGGCATGTATCCCGGCCTGTCGCACGGCGCCTACGAGGCACTGCACGCGCACGCCAACGAGACCATCAAGCAGACCTACCTGCCGAAGCTGGGCGAGGGCGTGTGGTCAGGCACGATGTGCCTGACCGAGCCGCATTGCGGCACCGATCTCGGCATGCTGCGCACCAGGGCCGAGCCGCGCTCGGACGGCAGCTTCGACATCAGCGGCACCAAGATCTTCATCAGCGCCGGCGAGCACGACCTGACGGAAAACATCATCCATCTCGTGCTGGCGCGCCTGCCGGATGCGCCAGGCGGCACCAAGGGCATCAGCCTGTTCGTCGTGCCGAAGTTCCTGCCCACGGCGGACGGCAAGGCCGGCGAGCGCAACGGCATTCGCTGCGGCGCCATCGAGCACAAGATGGGCATCAAGGCCTCGTCGACCTGCGTGATGAATCTCGACGGCGCGCGCGGCTGGATGGTGGGCGAGGCCAACAAGGGCCTCAACGCCATGTTCGTGATGATGAACGCCGCGCGGCTGGGCGTCGCCATGCAGGGCCTCGGCATCGCCGAGACCGCCTACCAGAGCGCGGCGAGCTACGCCAAGGAGCGCCTGCAGGGCCGCTCGCTGACCGGCCCGAAGAACGCCCAGGGTCCGGCCGATCCGATCATCGTGCATCCCGACGTTCGCCGCATGCTCTTGATCCAGAAGTCGTTCGCCGAGGGCGCGCGCGCCATGGCCTACTGGATCGGCTCGCTGATCGACGTCGCGCGCCGCCACGAAAGCCAGGAGGAGCGCGAGAAGGCCGACGATCTGATCCAGATCCTGACGCCGATCGCCAAGGCCTACTTCACCGACATGGGCTTCGAGTCGGCGAACCTCGCGATCCAGACCTATGGCGGCCACGGCTTCATCCGCGAGCACGGCGTCGAGCAGCTGGCGCGCGACGCGCGCATCACCATGCTCTACGAGGGCGCCAATGGTGTGCAGGCGCTTGACCTGGTGGGCCGCAAGCTGCCGATGAAGGGCGGCCGGCCGGCGCAGCGCCTGCTGGGCGAGATCAACGGCTTCATCGCGGCCCACAAGGGCGATGCGGCGATGGCGGAGTTCGTCGAGCCGCTCGAGAAGGCGATCGGCCGCGTGCAGGATTCGGCGCTGTGGCTGATGCAGAACGGCATGAAGAATCCCGACGAGGCCGGCGGTGCCGCGACCGACTTCCTGCGCCTGATGGGGCTCAGTGCGATGGCGTACATGTGGGCGCGCATCGCCAAGGCGGCGCATGCCGGCCTTGCAAAAGGCAGCGACAACGATTTCTACAACGCCAAGCTCATGACCGGCCGCTTCTTCGTGCAGCGCGTTCTGCCGCAGACGACGTCGCTGTCGCACCAGATCAAGGCGGGCGCATCCACCATGATGGCGCTCGACGCCGCGGCGTTCTGAGTAGTGAACAGTCAGTCGGCGCGGTTTCCCGTTTTCCTCACGCGCCGATTGCATCATTGACGTGTTTATCACGTCGAGCACGGCCAAGCCTGTGCAATGGTTGGCGTCGAGATGTGCTCCCCCAATGCGCGTCTCTCCTCTCAGGGCCGCTCTCCCCCAACCCCTGCGGCCCTGTCTCGCTCGATGGAGCAGCCGGTCATCTCCGTGATGACCGGCTTTCTTCGTTTCAGGGCATGCGCATATTCTTCGCGCGTGCGAGGTAGGCTTCGGCATCCTCGGCCAGCAGCAGCCGATCCTTCACCAGCGCATCGACGACGGCCTCGACGGCGGCGACGTAGGTCGCGCGATCCGCATAGCGTTCGGCGATCGACGCACGCGGATCGCCGCGCGACTCGCGCTCGGCCGCGGTCGCGGTGAAGGCGAGGCAGCTGCCGTCGCGATCGGCCAGCTCGCCGTTGGGATAGGGCGCCTTGTACTCGTTCCAGCCGGTATAGGTAGCGAGCGGCACGGCGATGTCGGGCAGGCGGATGCCGGCGACCTCGTTGCCGTCGGCATCGACCGCCGACACCAGCGTGCGATAGGCGCGCGACGGCTCGACGAAATCCGTCCAGTCGCCGGGTGGGGTGACGGCGTTGGTGCGCCTGATGATCGCGGCGCCGGGGATCGCCGGGAAGCCCGTCGCGTCCGGCGCGACCAGCGTGCCGGCCGCGAGCGTCGGCGCGCGGCTGGGCGGCGGCAGCTTGCCCGACACGACCCACTCGTCGAGCGCGACCAGCAGCGCGCGCACCGCCGGCATCGGGTTGTGCGGGTTGCGCGGATTGCGGTTGGGACCGGGATCGGTGGTCGCGCCGGCGCGGCCGGCATGCTGCGTGCCGGCGATCATGTAGACGCGCGAATTCGCCGGCAGCGTCGCGTCGCGCGCGCCCAGCGGATCGGTGAGCAGCAGCGACGCGCCCTTCTGCCAGTACTCGGTCGACGTGTTGGTCTCGATCAGCAGCGGATCGCTGCCGTCGCCACGCAACAGCGAGCCGCGCGCGCCGGTGAGCGGGTCTTCCATGGTCGCAGTCGAGAACGGGAAGGCGTTCTCGGGAAAGCCGTGGTCCTCGTGCTGGGTGTTGGTACGGAATGGCTGGGCGAAGGGCTGGTTGAGGAACACGCGGCCGACGCCGGCGATGTGGCAGTGGATGCCGTCGAAGACGCGCCTGCCGTCCTCGTCGCGATTGAAGCCTTGCCAGACGTGGTCGCGCAGGTAACGGCCGGCCTGCGAGAAGCCGATCGCCAGCGCATGGGTGATCGGCCCGCCCGTTGCGGCGCGGCCGCCGGGGTCGTGCCTGAGGTAGCTGATGAAGTCGCGCGTCGCGGCGAAGCCGATGCCCTGGACCTTGGGCGACGTCGCCTCGTAGAAGACATCGTAGATCGAGCCCGGTGTCGGCTTGGTGCCGTCGGGCAGCAGCCTGATGGTGCGGTCGTCGATGAAGGTCCAGGGGACGTCGCGGCGCGGCTCGGCCTCGCGCTCGCGCAGCGTGACACGCACCTTCGATGGATCGAGGCTCGCCGCGGGATAGGAGAGTCGGAACGTCTCGGTCGCGCCGCCGGGGCGCGTGCCGCAGCCGAACTCGTCGCGGATGCGGCGTACGATAGGCTGGCCGTTGTCGGTGGCGACCGGCGCGGTGAGGCCGAGCCCGAAATTCGCGCGCGGCGCATCGGGATCCCAGCCCGACCACACGATGGTGTAGCCGCGCCTGAGCGGAAAGCCGTTTCCGAGATCGGCGACGGTGCGCGGATCGTTCATGCCCTGCGGTCCGTCGCAGATGTTGCCGACCAGCATCTTGCGGCCGCGATTGTTGACCTCGTAGAGGATGCGGCCGTTGCCGCGCTTCGCATCGGCCGGGCGCAGGATGAAGAAGTCGGTGGCGTACTCGACGCGGCCGCGCGCGTTCAGCGGCGCCTGGGCGATCAGAGCGATACCGCGGTTGCCGGGGTGCTGCGGATCGAGCTCGCCGCGGGCGACGCCGACGACGCGTTCATAGGCCCCGGCATCGCCGAAAGCCGCACCGTCGGCCAGCGTCTCGACGGCGGTGATATCGATGGAGTTCAGCATGCCGCCATCTTGAACTACCTTCCCCTGGAGGTGCAGGGCAATCGCACATGGCGTTTTCCTCCCTCTCCCCGCAAGCGGGGAGAGGGTCGGGGTGAGGGGGCGTTTCAGGTTGCGCACAGCCGTGGTGCGTCGCTTGCGGCAGCCCCTCACCCCAACCCTCTCCCCGCTTGCGGGGAGAGGGAGCAGAAGGCCAACCCATATGCGATCGCCCTGCCCCCTCCGGGGGAAGCGATTCTAGGCGGTCACTTCCTTCACCGTGATCCTGTAGCCGTAAGCCTCGGGATCGACGCCGTCGAGCGGGCCTTTCGCCGTCTCGCCTTCGGGGTACATGAAGAAGTTCACCACCGTCGAGCTCGGCGCCAGCCTGACGTCGCGGCTGTGGTTGAAGGCGACCCAGTTGGCCTCCCACGAGCCGAACAGGAAGCGCCTGAGGTCGGGCATCTTCGGATCGTCGAGCGCCAGCTTGTCATCGAGCACGACCTTGCGAATGTCGGCCGGATCGGCCGGCACCCAGCCGGTGCCGGCGGTCCAGAACTCGGCGCGGCAATGCTGCGCCTTGCTGACGTCGACGTTGCGCGTGCCCATCGCCGGGTAGTGCGCCGAGGGCGCCACGCGCACGCCGTAGACGCCGCGTGCCGGCACGCCGGCGGCGCGGGCCAGGCCCATGAACAGCGCGTTGAGGTCCGCGCATTTGCCGCCGAGATTGCCCGTCGTGAGCATGGCGCGGATATCGCCGATGCCGCAGCCCTTCACCTTGGGGTCGCGGAAGGTGTTCTCGACGATCCAGTCGTAGATCAGCTGCGCCTTGAGCAGCGGATCGCGCTTGCCGGCGACGATCCTGTCGGCGGTCTCCTTGACGATGCCGTCGGTGCGGATCATCGCGTTGGGCTTGAGGAACTTCGCCACGTCATCGGGCATCGCGCCGCCCTGCGCGCCGCTGGCGAGCGCAACCGCGCGCGGCAGCACGCCGACGCGCACGTTGAGCGTCACCTTGCGCGCCTCGCCGCCCTCGGCCCAGGCGGCGTGCACGGCGCGCGCGCCGGAGCCGAGATCGGTGTGCAGGCTGATCGGCGCGTTGCCGCTCCAGCTCATCGATTCCAGCCGCTGGTAGGGCGCGTCGTGCGGCAGCGGCAGCCAGATCTTCGTGGCGCCGCTGCTCGCCGGAATCTCGACCGCATAGGTCATGTCGAAGCTGCGCCACTTGCCGGCCGCCGTGCTGGGCGTGGCGCGCGCGGGCGATGGCGCGAGGGTGGACGCGAACGGGGCCGCGGCAGACGCGGCAAGCAACAGACGACGTTGCATGGGCTCTCTCCTCCTGGGGGCGGGAAGATCGGGGCATTGAGGTCGTCTTCAGCCCGATTGACCGGCGTGCATCCCTCGGCGCCCGGACCGGGCAGCGCTGGCGGGACGACCTCGACTGCGCGGGCCAAGCCTAGGACGGCGGGCGCGTCGCCGTCCAGTGCCGCCGTCGAGTACCTTCCCCCGCCGACGAAGGGCGATCGCAGATGATCTGGTGGCTGTCTTCGGGCCGCGCCGCTCCAGCGGCGCGCATGATGCGTCGCTGGAGCGACGCGGCCCGAACGCCTTGAAAGAAGCTGCCTGCTCGAGGCGCGCCACTGGAGAGGCGCGCGCCCAGCCTCTTGCGGGCCATATGCGTTCGCCCAGCCCGCCCGCAGGGGAAGGCAAGTCAGAACGATGGCACGAACATGCCGGCCCAGGCGGCGATCGAGACCAGGATCACGCCGGGCACCACGCGCGAGGCGTAGGTCGCGCCGCCATAGGTCGCGGCGATGACGCATTTCACGACGGAGTTGCTGGTGAAGGCGGCAAGGATCGGCCATGACGCTTCCTGCGGCGAGATGCGGCCGGACGCCGCCATCGAGGTCACCGATGCCGCGCCGGCATGCGCATCGGCCAGGCCGCCCGCGGCGGCGGCGATCACCAGGCCGGCCTCGCCCAGCCACTCCTTCAATGCCGCCGAAGCCAGCAGCACGATGGCGACGATGGCCGCGAGCAGCAGCGCGGTCAGCGGATTGAAGGCGCGCTCGTCGGTACCGACATCGCGCGGCTCCTCGGCCCGCGCGGCGTGCCAGGCGAAGAACAGGCCATAGAGGACGGCGACCGCGCCGGCCAGGGCCAGCGGGATGGCGAGCGCGATCAGGGTCGGACGATGGAAGGCAGCGACGATGATCGCCAGCTGCACCACGGTGGCGACCGTCGACAGCACGGCGCCGGCCACGATCGGGCGCAGCGACTGCGGCTCCTTGGTGGCGCGCTCGCCCATGGCGGCGATGGTGGCGGTGCTCGACACGAAGCCGCCGGCGAAACCGGCGATGGGCAGTCCGAAACGCGGGCCGACGATGCGCACGGCGACGTGGCCCAGGGCGCCGATCGCCATGACCAGGATCACGATCAGCCAGATCGTGCGCGGGTTGATTGCCTCCCATGGACCCATCGGCCGATCGGGCATCAGCGGCAGGATCACCAGTGCCGCGGCGCCCAGCACGAGGCCGTCGCGCAGCTCGTCGGCGGTGAGCACCGATCGCACGAAATGGTGGATGTCGCTGCGGAAGGCCAGCAGCACGGTCATCACCACGGCGATCGCACCGGCGGCGGCCGGCTCGCGCAGGCTCAGCGCGCCCAGCGACGGCATGGCGACCAGCGCCGCTTCCGTTGTGAGACCCGGATCCTCGCGGCTGGAATGGAAGTAGGCGACGGCGGTGAGGCCGAAGATCGCGACGCTGGCGGCGATCAGCATCGGCACGCCGCCGATCTCCAGGGCCACGGCGCCCGACAGGCTGGCGATGGCGAAGGTGCGCACGCCCGCCGGGGAATGCGTCTGATCCTCGCCCTTGCGCCGCTCGCGCTCGGCGCCCACCAGCAGGCCGATGGCCAGCGCGCCGGCGAAACGCAGCATGAGGTCGGCGAAGTCGCTCATCGTTTCACTATGAGAACCAGCGGGCTTTTGCGCCAGCAGCGGCTGTGGGAACCTGCGTCAACGAACGTCGGGAGGAAGCGTTCCATGGAATTCGGCATCCTCTTCACCTCGCACGCCAATCCGGCGACCGAGCCCTATCCGCACCGCGACGTGCACGCGCGTGTCACGGCGGAGGTGCTCGAGGCCGAGCGCCTGGGCTACGACATCGCCTGGATCGCCGAGCATCACTTCTCGACGACCTACGGCATCATGCCGGACTGCTTCGCCTACATGGCCTATCTCGCGGCCAAGACCAGCCGCATCAAGATCGGCTCGGCGGTGATCACGCTGCCGCTCTACGAGCCCATTCGCGTGGTCGAGAACACCGCCTTCGTCGACATCCTGAGCGGCGGGCGCGTGATGCTGGGCATCGGCTCGGGCTATCGGCCCTACGAGTTCACCGGCTTCGGCAAGGATTTCGACGCGCGCCGCGACGTGCAGGAGGAGGCGGTCGACTGGATGCTCGAGGCCTTCCATCGAAGGCGCTGGACGCATGACGGCAAGCATTTCAGGGGCACGGTCGAGGGCGAGTACGAGATGCTGCCGGTGCCGATCCAGGAGCCGCATCCGCCGCTGTTCATGGCCGGCGGCACGGACCGCTCCATCGCCTATTGCGGACGCCACGGCTTCGGACTGATGCTCTCGACGCTCGGCGGGCACGACACGCTGGAGAGGCAGATCGCAATCTATCGCGATGCGCTGAAGGACGCGCCGGAGAAGCTGAAGAAGAATCCCGGCGCCGGCTGCGTCGACATCGCGCGCTGGGTCTATGTCGCCGACACCGACGCGGAGGCGCGCGCCGACACCGAGGCCGGCATCATCAGGCACATCGCGCATTTCGGCGGCTCGGGCACCGCGGGCTATCTCGGCTCGGTGTCGGAGAAGAAGGGCGAGCTGCGCTACGAGGACCTGCTGGCGACCACCTTGCTGCACGGCTCGCCCGAGACGGTGACCGTCAAGCTGCGCGAGCTGCAGGCACGCACCGGGCTCAGCTCGCTGTTGCTGCACTATCCCCCGTACTACGGCCGCGATAAGACGCTGAAGAGCCTGCGGCTCTTCGCCGAGCGCGTCATGCCGGCCTTCCGCCCACCCTCGCGCGCGGCGGCGTAACCACCCCTGTCATCCCGAGCGCAGCGAGGGATCTAGTCGTCGCCCTGGATCCCTCGCTGCGCTCGGGATGACAGAAAGAGAAAAGAGGATCTGATTCATGACCGAGCAACACGTGCTGTCCGAGGTGAAGGACGGCATCGGCACCATCACGCTGAACCGGCCCGAGGTGCTCAATGCGCTCTCCGCGCAGATGACCGAGGGGCTGATCGAGATCACGCGCGCCTTCGAGAGGGACGCCGCCGTGCGCTGCGTGGTGATCCGCGGCGCCGGCGACCACTTCATGGCCGGCGGCGACATCAAGGGCTTCCACAAATCGCTGACCGAGGATCGCGAGCGCCATCTCGCCAACTTCGAGATGCGCGTGGTCAAGGCGCACCAGCTGATCTATCACCTGCGCCGGATGGAGAAGCCGGTGGTCGCTTCGGTGCAGGGCGCAGCGGCCGGCTTCGGCCTCAGCCTGATCCTGGCGTCGGACCTCGCCATCGCCAGCGACGATGCCTTCTTCACCCTGGCCTATCGCCATATCGGCCTGTCGGCTGATGGCGGCGCGACCTATTTCCTGCCGCGCATCGTCGGCGAGCGCAAGGCGCTGGAGATCGCGCTGCTGGGCGAGCGGTTCAAGGCGCCCGAAGCGAAGGACGTCGGCATCCTCAACTGGATCGTGCCGCGCGCCGAGCTCGGCGCCGAGACTGCGAAGCTGGCGCGCAAGCTGGCCGACGGGCCGACCTTCGCACTGGGCAAGGCCAAGCTGCTGATCAAGGGTTCGCTCGACAATTCCTGGGACGAGCACTCCCACCGCGAGGCCGAGAACCTCGCTGCCTGCGCCGCCACGGCAGATCACCTCGAAGGCCTGAAGGCCTTCATCGAGAAGCGGCCGGTGAAGTTTCAGGGGCGGTGACGAGGGCCGACGACGCAATGGGCCGACACGGATAAGGGCGAATACGGCGCAAGCGTAAGCCGCTGAAATCACGAGGAGAAGCCCGCGCGCGCCGGTGAAAAGCAGGGCGTTTCGACCACCCTAGGGGTGGAAATTGGAGAATGCGGGAATCGACGGTAAACCGGGAGCAGTCTTTCCAACCGGAGTCCTTCGCATGGCCCGCAATCGCACCATCCCTCCCGAGTTCTGGACCTGCGAGGCCGTCATCGACTGCAAGCCGATGACGCGCCTCCTGTTCCTCGGCCTGTGGAACTTCGCCGACGATCACGGCGTGCAGCCGCTTCGGCCCCGCACCATCCGCCTGCAGGTCCTTCCCGGCGACGCGCTCGACAACGAGGACGTGCGCGCGATGATCGAGGAGCTGGCGGCGCGCAAGCTGGTGCGCATCTACCAGGTCGACGGCGTGGAATACCTGGCAGTCGTCGATTGGGAGCAATATCAGCGCGTCGGCAAGAACGCGCGGCGCCGCTATCCCCCGTTTCCTGTGCCGGTCGAGAACCAGGACAAGTCGCCAGTTGTCGGCGGGGTGGAGGAGGGGCCTTCTGCCTCGCCTGCAACGGCCATCGATGATGAATCGCCGCGAAGTCCGACATCGGACCCTCGGCCGCCGTCTCCCCACTCTCGTGGGGAGAGGGAAGCCCAGTTCACCGATCCCGAGCCGCTGTCGCAGGCGGCCTGAGCCTCAGCCCGCCCTGGCGATCAGCCTGGCGAAGGCGGCGAGGTTCTGCTTGATGACGTCCTTGGTCGGCTGGTCGCTGAGGGTCGTCGGCGCGTTGTCGACCATCTCGAACTTCGAGCCGGCCATGGTCACCATGACCTCGGGCCGGTTGACGATGATGCCCTCGAGAAAGATGAAGATCTGGCGCAGGTGATATTGCGCGCGCGCCCCGCCCAGCGCGCCCGGTGAAGCCGACAACAGGGTGATCGGCTTGTTCTGGAAGGGCTGGTTCTGGACCCGCGAGAGCCAGTCGATGGCGTTCTTCAGCGGGGCGGGGACCGAGTAATTGTACTCCGGCGTGACGATGATCACGCCGGCGGCGGCGCGGACCGCTTCGGCCAGCGCTGTGACCGGCTCGGGGAAGCCCTTGGCCTGGATGTCGAAATTGTAGAGCGGCAGGCCGTCGATCGGCGGTGCCTCGGCGATCTCCATGCCCTCCGGTGCCAGCGCCGGCAGCGAGCGCATCAGCGCGCGGTTGATCGATGCCTTGCGCAGGCTGCCGCAGATGGCGACGACTTTGGCCATGTCGATTGCTCCCCCAGTGGAATCAATGAGCCGATATCAGGCGGTTTCCCGGGCGATGGTCTCGAGGTGCTCGACCAGCTCCTCAGGCATCGAGTAGTTCGGCGAGTGGCCCGAATCGAGCCGCAGGATGTTGAACTTCATCGAGCTGTTGACCATGCGTTGCATCGGCAGGGTGATGGCGTTGCTGCGCAGGCATTCGATGTACCAGCGCGGCACGCCGCCATAGCGCTCCTCGGTGTAGGTCATCGGCGTGGTGACGATCGCGGTGGCCTGCGGGCGCATGCGCGACATGGCGCGATAGACGTCGGCGGGATCGCAGTCGTTGAAGAACAGCGTCGGGATGATCGAGCGCTTGAAGGTGTAAGTGACGCCGCCCGGGCCGGCCTCGTAGGCGCGGCGGATCATCGAGTCGGGATCGCTGCCGGTGATGTCGCGGTTGGTCTTGCCCGGCGGCGGCACGACGCCGGTGACGTAGACCAGGGCGCGGATCTTGCGCCGTCGCGCCTCGGCGGCATGGGTGATGGTGAGCCCGCCGACGCTGTGGCCCACGAGGATCACCGGCTCGGGCTCCTTGTCGAGCATCTTGGAGACGAAGTCGACATAGAGCGGCAGGCTGACCGCCGCCGGCGGCGTCAGCTGATCGTCGCCGCTGCCCGGCAGGTCGGGTGCCAGCACCTTGTGGCCGCGCGCCTCGAGCAGCGGCACGACCTTTTCCCAGCACCAGCCGCCCTGACAGGCGCCGTGAATCAGAATGAATGTTGCCATGACAGTATTCTACGCGCGGCCGACGAGGTTCTTCGAGCCGGGCGCCGGCACGAAGAAATCGGGGGCGAGCTCGGCGCCCGGCACGACGCTGTAGCCCGAGAGATCGCTGACGCCGGCTTCCTTCAGCGCCTCGTCGTCGATGAAGAAGCGGCCGGTGCACTCCCGGCTCGGCCGCGTGAGGATGAAGTGCGCGGCGTCGGCCATGATCTGCGGCTTGCGGCTGCGCTTCATCAGCTCGTCGCCGCCCAGCAGGTTCCTGATCGCCGAGGTGGCGATGGTAGTGCGCGGCCACAGGCAATTGAAGGCGATGCCGTCGGCCCTGAACTCCTCGGCCATCGACCAGGCGTAGACGCTCATGCCGTACTTGGCGAGCGTATAGGCAGCGTGCGGCGCGAACCAGTGCACCGAGAAGTCGAGCGGCGGCGAGAGCGTCAGCACGTGCGGGTTGGCCGCCTTCCTCAGGTGCGGGATGCACTTCTGGGAGACGAGAAAGGTGCCGCGCGCGTTGATCTGGTGCATCAGGTCGTAGCGCTTCATCGGCGTGGCGAGCGTGCCGGTGAGGCTGATGGCGCTGGCGTTGTTGACCAGGATGTCGATGCCGCCGAAGGTTTCGACCGTCCTGGCCACGGCGGCCTCGACGCCCTGCTCGTCGCGGATATCGACGGCGATCGGCAGCGCCTTGCCGCCTTCCTTCTCGATCTCCTCGGCGGCGGTGAAGATGGTGCCCGGCAATCGCGGATCGGCTACCGCCGTCTTGGCGGCGATCACGACGTTGGCGCCGTCGCGCGCCGCGCGCAATCCGATGGCCAGCCCGATGCCGCGGCTGGCGCCCGTGATGAAAAGAGTCTTGCCGTGGAGATTCACCCGGTCCGGTCCCCGATCTGCCGATGCTGGTCAGGGCTGCTTAGCCTTCGCCTTGGCTGGCCGCAAGCCGGCGTTTTTGCAACGCGGCCGCCCGTCCTAGTTGTTGCGCGGCGGCCTGCTGCCGGGAATCGGATCGCCGCTGTCGCGCTCCTTCACCGCCTGCTGGAAGCCGACCGCCTCGGCGCGGCCCTTGAACCACAGGCCCTCGGGCGAGTGGCGGGTCAGCCCGTCGAACACGGTCGCCAGGGTCTGGGTGGTGCGCAGGCCCATGCTGTCGAAGGCGGCGTTGATCGCGGTCTTCTGCATCCACAGCTGGTTCTTGGGCACCCCCTTCATCCGATGGCACAGACGCGCCACCTCGGTGTCGAGCTGGTCCGCCGGTACCGCCCTGGTGACCAGCCCGATGCGCTCGGCCTCGCGGCCGTCGATCAGGTCGCCGGTGAAGAGCATGCGCTTGGCGCGCTCGGCGCCGACGCGATAGACCCACATCATGGTGGTGGGGCAGCCCCAGACGCGGGCCGGCGGGTAGCCGATGCGGGCGTCCTCGGCCATGACGACGAGATCGCAGGAAAGCGCGATGTCGCTGCCGCCGGCCACGGCGTAGCCGTGCACCTTGCAGATGGTCGGCTTGTAGCTGCGCCACAGGCTCATGAAGTTCTGCGTGCAGCGGTCCATGAACTGGTAGTCGAGGAAGGGATCGTAGGCGCCGTCCTGGGTGCCGGTCTCGGCCCGCGGCGCCTCGGCATAGGCCTTCAAGTCGTAGCCGGCGCAGAAGGCGCGGCCGGCGCCCTGCAGCACGATGACGTGCACGAGGTCGTCGCGGTTGGCGAGTTCGACGGCCTCGCGGATCTCGTCGGGCATGTCGCGGTGGATCGCGTTGAGGCGATCGGGCCGGTTCAGCGTGATGGTCGCGACGCGATCGTCGCGGTGCCAGGTGAGGTGCTGGAAGTCCATGGTGGCCCTCGCTCAGAGCGGCCGCAGGTCGTAGCCCAGCCGCGGGAAATGCACGACGATCTCGCCGGCGACCGGATCGCTGCGCCAGATCGCGATCTCGCGATCGTCGATGAAGTGCAGCTCGCCCTCGACCGGATCGCGGCCGTAGTCGTCGGCGCGGATGCGCACGAAGTCGCCGGGCCTGGGGTCCTCGGGCTGCGGCGAGGAGGGCCGCGATGGCTCGGGCGCCGCGTTCCGGGCCACCATGATGGCGTCCTCGGCGCTCATCGGCGTCGGCGTGCCGTGGCCGAAGGCCTTTACCTTGGCCATCCAGGCGCGGATGCGCCCGTAGGGCTCAAGCTCGTGCGCCAGCCGGTCGGTGCGCGCGGTGAGGAACCATAGCGCATGATAGACGGCGAGATCGGCGACGCTCGGCGCGTCGCCGGCGATCCAGGCGCGGTCGTCGGCCAGCATCGACTCGACGGCGGCGATCTGCGGCCGCAACTGCGTGGCGCTGCGCGCCGCGGCGCGGGCCATCGTCGCCGCGTCGGGCTCGGGCAGGCCGCGCATGCGCGCGCGATCGGCCTGCAGGGTGGGCGGCAGCACGTCCATGTTGTTGCCCGAGACGTAGAGCGACATCGGCCGGAACAGACGGTTCTCGGCCCAGTAGGCGACGGCTTCGGCCAGCGCGCTCAGATGCGGCGGGAACAGCGTCGGCTGGGGCACGCGCCGTTCCAGCTCGCGCACGATCAGCGCCGTGTCGCAGTAGATGTCGGCGCCGACCTGCAGCACCGGCGTGCGGCGATAGCCGCCGGTGAGCGGCGTCAGGTCGGGCTTGGGTGCGATCGGCGGGATGATCACCGAGCCCCAGGCCAGCCGCTTGAAGCCCAGGGCGAGCCGCGCCTTCTCGGAGTAGTTGGAGAAATCGTAGTGGTGGAGGATCAAGCGCTACTCGATCTTGATGCCCGCCGCCCTGATCAGCGGCCACCACAAATCGGCCTCGGCCTTGTGGTGCGCGGCCAGCGCCTGCGGCGTCTGCTGCGCCGGCGGCGGGATGTCCTGGCCCAGTGCCGCGAAGCGCTCGCGCACCTGCGCATCGGCCAGCGCCTCCATGATCGCCGCGCTGAGCTTCGCCGCGGCTTCCTTCGGCGTGCCCTTGGGCGCCCACAGCCCGTGCCAGATGGCGATGTACAGACCGGGCACGCCGGCCTCGTCGACAGTCGGGATGTCGGGCATCGCCGCGAGCCGCGTCCTGGCGGTGACGGCGAAGCCCCTGATCTTGCCGGCCTTGACCTGCGGGATCGAGTTGGCGGCCTGGTCGAAGATCAGGTCGATCTGCCCGGCGATCAGGTCCTGCATCGCCGGCGCGGCGCCGCGATAGGGGATGAAGCGCAGCTTGCCGCCGGTCTTCTGCTCGAAGTAGACGCCCGAGACATGCGAGGCGGCGCCGACGCCGGCGGTGCCCGCCGTCACCTTGTCCGGCTCGGCCTTCACGTGCGCCGCAAGCTCCTTCAGGTCGGCGGCGGGAAAGCCGTCGCGCACCGCGATGATCTGCGGGTTGGTGGCGATCAGGCCCAGCGGCTCGAAGTCGGTCAGCACGTTGTAGTTCAGCTGGTAGACCGCGGCGTTGACGACATGCGTGCTCCAGTGGCCGATGCCGATGGTGTAGCCGTCGGGCTGGGCGCGCGCCACGCGGCCGACGCCCACCGTGCCGGCCGCGCCCGTGGTGTTCTCGACCACGACGGTCTGGCCCAGCGAGCGGCTCATGTGCTCGGCGATGATGCGCGCCAGCGTGTCGGTCGGGCCGCCGGCGGAGAACGGCACGATCAGGGTGATCTGCCGGGTCGGGAAGGCCTGGCCGTGCGCGACGCCGCCCAGCGCGAGCAGGCCGGCGATGACGGCCAGAAAAAGGCGACACATGACGGCTATTCCTCCGGCGACGACTTACCCGTCGGCAGCCAAGCGCAGAAGATTGGCGCCGGCAAGGCGATAGAACGCCTTCTCCCGGCGCGGCACGCCCGGCTGGCGGTAGAGGCGCCGCCCGCCGGCAATACCGCGATCGGTCGTCCAGTCGACGCGGCAATAGCCTTGGTCGCGGGCAACCTTCGCCATGCCCCGCAGCAGCGCGCTGCCGACGCCCGTGCCGCGCCCGGCTTTGCCGACATCGGGCGCTGTCTAGCGGCCGGGACGGGCTTTGGGTACGGTTCGCGCCAAGATCGCGACAGCGGCATCTGGGAGGACACCATGGTCACACGGGCAGGGCGTCTGCAGCGGCGCACCGTCATCGCCGGCGCGCTCGGCGGCGTCGCGCTGGCGGGCGGGGCACGCGCGCAGATCGGCGGCGGTCGGCCGATCCGCATCCTGGTCGGCTTTGCCGCCGGCGGCGGCAACGACGTGGTGGCGCGCATCCTGGCGCAGAAGATGGGCGAGTCGCTGGGCCAGTCGGTGATCGTCGACAACAAGGCCGGCGCCAGCGGCCTGATCGCCGCCGACATCCTGGCCAAGGCGCCGCCCGACGGGCTCACGCTGATGGTGGCGTCGCAGACGACCTACTGCGTGGCGCCGGTGCTCTACCGGTCGGTGAAGTTCAACGCCGAGAAGGACTGCGCCGGCGTGGCGCTGCTCGGCGCCTCGCCGCTGGTGCCGGTGGTGCATCCCTCGGTGGCGGCCAAGTCGGTGGCCGAGCTGATCGCGCTGGCCAAGGCCAGGCCCGGCGTGATCAACATCGGCTCGGGCGGCGTCGGCACCACGCCGCATATGGCCGGCGAGCTGTTCATGACCATGGCCGGCATCAAGATGACGTCGGTGCCCTATCGCGGCGAGGCGCCGGCGCTCAACGACCTGCTGTCGGGCCAGCTGCCGGTGCTGTTCTCCAACATCTCGGTGTGTCTGCCGCACGTGAAGTCGGGCGCCCTGCGCGCGCTGGGCGTCACCAGCCCGGCGCGCTCGCCGGTGGCGCCCGATCTGCCGACCGTCGCCGAGTCGGGTCTGCCGGGCTTCGAGGGCGAGACCTGGTTCGGGCTGACCGCCTCGCCCGGCACGCCGCGCGACGTGCTGGCGCGTCTCAATGCGGAGGTGGCCAAGGCGCTGGCCGCGCCCGACGTCAAGAGCCGCTTCGCCGCTCTTGGCATGTCGGTCGCCGGCGGCAGTCCCGAGCAGCTCGACGCGCTGATCCGGTCCGAGATCGTCAAGTGGGGTAAGGTGATCCGCGAGGCGGGCATCAAGCCGGTCGATTGAGCAGGAGGACGGTGGCCATGAGCGACGCCTACGACATCGACATCGTCGTGCAGGGCTTCCCGGGCAAGTCGGTGTGCCATGCCGGGCTGGGCTGGAGCAGCGTCGTGCTGGTGCGCGGCCATGGCCGCGTCGCCCTGGTCGATACCGGGCCGATCGGCATGCGCAAGCTGATCCGCGAACGCCTGCACGAGCGCGGCGTCGCGCCGGGAGACGTCACCGACCTGCTGCTGACCCACGCGCATCACGATCACAGCATCAACTGGCCGATGTTCGCCAACGCGCGCGTGGTGATCGCCGACACCGAGCTCGACTGGGCGCTGAAGCAGCCGGCCGGCGAGACGCCGGTGCCCGAATTCTATATGCGCGAGCTCGACCGCTGGCCGAAGCTGACGCGCGCCAGGGACGGCGAAGAGGTGATGCCCGGCATCACCGCGCACCTCGCGCCTGGCCACACGCCGGGCTGCCTGGTCTTCCGCCTGCAGGACACCACGCGCGACGTGATCTTCACCGGCGACGCCGCCAAGAACCGCGCCGTGCTGCTGTCGCGCACCGCCGACATGACCGACGATCCCGGCCAGACCCGCCGCTCGATCGACATGATGTGGCGCTTCTGGCGCGCGCGGCCCGGCAACATCCTCGTGCCCGGCCACGATTTGCCGATGAGCCTGGAGAACGACCAGCCGCGCTACATCGGCAAGCGCGAGGCGGCGATCACCATCTGGAACGGCGCCAACCTCGAGCAGACGACCCGGATCGAGCTTGCGACGTTCAAGGCTGCGGCGATCCTGGTGCCGGTGAAGTAGGGGGATACGCGGCCGACCGATCAGGCAGCAGGGCCTGCGGTATCGCGTCAACGCGATATTGCCGCGGCCGATTGCTCAATGCTGCCGCTGTCTCGGCACGAACAGTGCGGTCGAGGTGAAGTAGCACGAGGACTCCAGCCCATGCCCAATGTTCTGTGAAGAAGGCAATGGAATCCCACCAGTGCAGAGCGATGAAGCGTCGCCAGGTAAGGCCTGCGCGCAAACTATAGCGCTTGCCGGCGCGGGCCAGATGTCGGTGAATGTCCTCGACCAGATCGCAATAGTCGCCACCGGATGACGGATTGATCGAGTCGTGCGGCACAGCCAGTGTTGGAAATCCGCGAAAACCGACCTCGCACACAAAGATGGCTCGGGGCTTCCGCCCGAGGATAAATCTACCTGAACGCCGAAACTCAACATAGAGGCGCACACTTCGAACGTCTGCCCACGGGATCGTCTTAGACGGGCCACCGGGGCCGATGAAGCGAAGTCCGTCGACCGTGCTCTCCACATCGATCGGGTTGTTCGGCTCGTCGCGTTGATAGGGGTGGCGCATCGACATCTTGCCAAGAGCGAAAAAGGGCGGAGCTTTCGGCTCCGCCCTTCGATCGCATCTACATTTGAGCAGCGCCTACTGCACGACCTCGAACAGGCCGGCCGCGCCCATGCCGCCGCCGATGCACATGGTGACGACGACGTTCTTGGCCTTCCGCCGGCGGCCCTCGATCAGGATGTGGCCGGTGCAGCGCGCGCCGGTCATGCCGAAGGGGTGGCCGATCGAGATCGAGCCGCCGTTGACGTTGAGCTTGTCGTTGGGGATGCCGAGCTTGTCGCGGCAGTACAGCACCTGCACCGCGAAGGCCTCGTTGAGCTCCCACAAATCGATGTCGTCCATCTTCAGGCCGAAGCGGGTGAGCAGCTTCGGGATGGCGTAGACCGGGCCGATGCCCATCTCGTCGGGCTCGCAGCCGGCCACCACCAGGCCCTTGAAGATGCCCAGCGGCTTCAAGCCCCTCTTGGCGGCTTCGGCGTCGCTCATGACGACAGCGGCCGAGGCGCCGTCGGAGAGCTGGCTGGCGTTGCCGGCGGTGATCCACTTGTCGGGACCCATCACCGGCTGCAGCTTGGCGAGGCCTTCCTTGGTCGTGTCGGCGCGGTTGCCTTCGTCCTTGGTCAGCTTGACCTTCTTCTTCGAGGTCTCGCCGGTGTTCTTGTCGGTCACCAGCATCTCGGTTTCCAGCGGCACGATCTCGTCGTCGAACTTGCCGGCCTGCTGACCCGCCGCGGTGCGCATCTGGCTCTGCAGCGAGTACTCGTCCTGGTACTCGCGGCTGATCTTGTAGCGCGCCGCCACCGTGTCGGCGGTCTGGATCATGCTGTGGTAGATGCCGGGCACGTGCTCCTGCACCCAGGGGTTCACCAGGCGGTGCTTGTTGCCGCCGCCGCCCTGCACCAGCGACACCGACTCCAGCCCGCCGGCGATCATCACCGGCACCTTGTCGACCAGCACGCGCTGCGCGGCCATGGCGATGGTCTGCAGGCCCGAGGAGCAGAAGCGGTTGACCGTCGCGCCCGAGACGCTGACCGGCGCGCCGGCGCGGATCGCCGAGACCCGCGCGACGTTGGAGCCCGTGGTGCCCTCGGGCGCGGCGCAGCCCAGCAGCACGTCCTCGACCTCGCCCAGCTCGAGCTTGGCGCGCTCGGCGGCGTGCTTGATGACATGCGCGCCCATCTCGGCGCCATGGGTGTCGTTGAAGGCGCCGCGGAAGGCCTTTCCGATCGGCGTGCGGGCGGTTGATACGATGACGGCGTCCATGTGTCCCTCCGGATATCCTTGTGATGATCCCAGTCTAGATCAAACGTCGGCGAACTTCTTGCCTTCGGCGACCAGTCGCTTGAGCAGCGGCGCGGGCTCCCAGAAGGGATCGCCCGACATCTCCTTGTACTTCAAGAGCGCGTCGTGGATGGCCTTCAGGCCGACGACGTTGTCGGCCCACCACATCGGGCCGCCGCGATAGACCGGCCAGCCATAGCCGTTGACCCAGATCACGTCGATGTCGAGCGCGCGCTGGGCCATGCCCTCCTCGAGGATCTTGGCACCCTCGTTGACCATCGGATAGAGCGTGCGCTCGAGGATCTCCTGGTCGGAGATGGCGCGGCGCGTGATGCCCAGCCGCTTCGAGTTCTCCTCGATGATCTTCTCGACCTCGGGATCGGGGATCGGCGTGCGGTCGGGCAGGTTGTACTTGTAGTAGCCGGCGCCGGTCTTCTGGCCGAAGCGGCCGAGCTCGCAGATCGCGTCGGCGACGTAGCCGGTGTAGCGCACGTTGCGCTGCTCCTTCTCCTTCTTGCCCTGGCGGATGCGCCAGCCCACGTCGTTGCCGGCCAGATCGCTCATCTGGAACGGGCCCATGGGGAAGCCGAAGTCGAAGATCACCTTGTCGATCTGCTGCGGCAGCGCGCCTTCCTCGAGCATGTAGGCCGACTGCACGCCGCGCTGGCGCAGCATGCGGTTGCCGACGAAGCCCTCGCAGACGCCGACCAGGGTCGGCACCTTGCCGATCTTCTTCGACAGGCTCATCACGGTGGCGATGACGTCCTTCGACGTCGCCTTGCCGCGCACGTTCTCCAAGAGCTTCATGACGTTGGCCGGCGAGAAGAAGTGCATGCCGATGACGTCGCCCGGCCGCCTGGTGTAGGAGGCGATCTGGTTGACGTCGAGCCCCGACGTGTTCGTCGCCAGGATCGCGCCCGGCTTGGCGACTTCGTCGAGCTTCTTGAAGACACCCTCCTTGACCTCCATGGTCTCGAACACCGCCTCGATGATGACGTCTGCGTCCTTGAGGTCGTTGTAGTCGAGCGTCGGCTTGATCAGCGCCATGCGCTTCTCGACGTCCTCGGCCTTCATGCCGCCGCGCTTGGCGGTGTTCTCGTAGTTGGTGCGGATGGTCTTCAGGCCGCGGTCGAGGGCTTCCTGGTTGTTCTCCAGCACGGTGACGGGAATGCCGGCATTGGCGAAGTTCATGGTGATGCCGCCGCCCATGGTGCCGGCGCCGATGATGCCGGCGGTCTTGATCTCGCGCTGCGGCGTGTCGGCCGGCACGTCCTTGACCTTCGCGGCCTCGCGCTCGGCGAAGAAGTAGTAGCGCTGGGCGGCCGATTCGCTGGAGACCAGCAGCTCCTGGAACAGCTCGCGTTCGCGCGCGAGGCCCTGGTCGAAGGGCAGCTCGACGGCGGCCTGCACGGTCTTGATGATGTTCCACGGCGCCTTGAAGCCACGCGCCTTGCGCGCGATCGACTTCTCGAAATCGGCGATGGCGGTCGGGCTCTCGAGCTTCACCTGCTGATCGCGCACGCGCTTGAGCGGCGCGTTCTGCGCGACGAGCTCGCGCGCGTAGGCGACCGCCGCCTCCTGCAGGTCGCCCTCGGCGATGCGATCGACGATGCCCTTGCTTGCAGCTTCCTTGGCCGGGATATGGCGGCCCGAGACCATGGCCTCGAGGGCGTAGGCCGCGCCGGTCAGGCGCGGCAGGCGCTGCGTGCCGCCGGCGCCGGGCAGGATGCCGAGATGAACCTCTGGGAGTCCGAGCCGCGTGGTCGGCGCCGAGATGCGGTAGTGCGCGCCCAGCGCCGTCTCCAGGCCGCCGCCCAGCGGCGTGCCGTGCAGGGCGGCGACGATGATCTTGGGCGAGGACTCCATGATGCGGATGACCTCGTTGAGGTCGGTGCCGGCGCGCGGCTTGCCGAACTCGCGGATGTCGGCACCGGCGATGAAGGTGCGGCCGCCGCCGATCAGCACGATCGCCTTGACCGCCGGATCGGCACCGAAGGCCTTGACGCCTTCATCGAGGCCGGTGCGCACCGCGGCGCTGAGCGCGTTCACCGGCGGATTGTTGACGGTGAGGATGCCGATCTCGCCATTGGTCGAGCGGATGACGGCTGGCTCTGACATGTCGCTGTTTCCCTCCGAAGCATCGTTCCGCGCCGCGAAAGCGCGTTCTGAGCGTTGAGGGACTCGTACCGCCTCAGACCGACAGGCGCAATCCGTCCTCGGCCGCCTCGATGCCCAGCGAGCCGACGCGCGAAAGCATCTCGGGACTCATGTGCGTTACCACCACGCGCCGGGCGCCGATCTCGGGCAGATGTTGCTTCACCGTCTGCCAGTTGAGGTGGAAGCGCACCGGCTTGTCGTCGAAATAGACCTCGCAGACGAAGAGATCGACGCCCTTCGCCGCCGCGACGATGGCGTCCACCCATTCGGTGTCGCCGGTGTAGCACATCGACTTGCCGTCGACCTCGACGCGCAGCGCCAGCGGCGGCGCGCCGCAGGGATGGCGCACGAGATGCGGTCTCACCGTCAGCGCGCCGAGAGTCGCCGGCTCATCGGGCGTGAGCTCGACGATGTCGAGGTCGAATTTCTGCGCGATGCCGGAGGAGCCGGGAAAGAACACCTCCATCGCCTGGAACAGGCGATCGCGCAGGCCGGGCGGACCGGCGATGACCAGCGGACGGGTGCGCCGGCTGCCGAGCTGGGCGTCGAGAATGAAGAAGGGCAGACCGCCGAAATGATCGCCGTGCAGGTGGGTGATCAGGATCGCATCGATGGCGTTGGGATCGATGCCGTGCTTGCGGATCGAGATCATCGAGCTGGCGCCGCAGTCGATCAGGAACGTGGCACTGGGCGCCCTGATATGGAAGCAGGTGTTGAATCGTCCGCCGCTGCCGAAGGCGTCGCCGCAGCCGAGGAAGGTGAAGTCGACAGGCGCCATCAGCCGTCCAGCGCGGCGGCGAGCGCCTGCTGCAGCTGGCTGCGCTGCACGGGCTTGGTGATCAGGGCCGACCGGGCGACGGCCATCATCTCATCGCGCAGGCCCTTCTCTCCGGCATAGGCGGTGCAGAATATGATCGGCGTCTGGGCAGCGGTGCGGATCTCGCGCGCCGCGGCGAGGCCGCTGCCGCCTCCAGACAGCCGCAGATCCATCAGGATCGCGTCCGGCTGTTGGCGCGTGGCCTCGTCGACGGCCTCGCGTTCGGTGGCCACCGGTCCGATGACGTCGTAGCCAAGAGCCTCTGCCATGTCGGCCAGCGACCAGGCGATCAGCGGCTCGTCCTCGACGATCAGTATCCTGCGTCCCGATCCGGATGATGGCGGCTCGTCGAGGGGCATGTCGTCGTGCTCCCGGTTCAGACGGACAGGGTGGCGGGGCGCTGGACCGATCCCGTGGCGGGCTGGCCGGCGGGATCGAGGACGGCCGAGGCGGGTGCGTCGACCAGCCACGTCACGCCCTCGGGCGGGAAGTCGAGATTGATATCGGCCTTCAGCGAGGCGGCGGTGATCCTTCCCGTGAGCTTGCGTCCGAAGCCGCGCCGGGTGGGCGGCGTGACGGGCGGGCCGTCGCTCTCGCGCCAGCTGAAGTGGAAATGCCGATCGTCGCCGTCGGTTCCTTCGAGGCGCCAGGCGATCGACAGGCGGCCCTCGGGCACCGACAGCGCGCCGTACTTGGCGGCATTGGTTGCCAGCTCGTGCAGCGCCATGCCGAGGATGTTGGAGACCTCGGGCTTGACCCGCAGGTCGGGCCCCTCGATCGTCACCCGACCGCCCGAGGTGTCGACGAAGGGCTTGAGCTGCGCCTCGACCAGAGGCCGCAGCCCGACGCCGCCGCGGGCACCTGCGACGGCGATATCCTGCAGGGTCGCCAGCGAGGCGATGCGCTGCGCCAGGCG
The DNA here is from genome assembly GCA_019635875.1 of Alphaproteobacteria bacterium. NCBI lineage: Bacteria > Pseudomonadati > Pseudomonadota > Alphaproteobacteria > Alphaproteobacteria bacterium. The sequence goes on along the minus strand of JAHBYP010000003.1, from coordinate 195,837 downwards.
CTCGCCCAGCTCGGCCGGATCCTCGCCGCTGCGCACCGTCTCGGTGGCGATCGCCTGCACCACGCTCAGCAGGTTCTTCGAGCGGTGCGCCAGCTCGCGCACCAGGAAGGCGTTGCGTTGCTCCGACTGCTTGAGCGAGGTGATGTCGGCGGAGACGCCGAGCAGCCCGACCGTGTCGCCGTGCAGATCGCGCACCGGCTCGATGCGCAGGCGGAAGTAGCGCGCCTCCTCGTCGACGCCGATCTTCAGCTCGGCCTCCTGGGCGTGGCCGGTCTTCATCGCGCGTTCCTTGAGCGCGATCGCCTCGTCGCTCCAGCCGGCCGGCAGCAGCTCCTCGTCGCGCCTGCCAAGCAGCTCCTGGCCGCGATGCGTGGCGCTTTCGCTGATCCAGGTCAGCCGGCGCTGGCGGTCCTGGGCGAAAACGACGATGTCGGCGCCGCGCAGCGCGACGTTGAAGCGATCGAGCGCCTGGCGCAGCGCCCGCGTGCGCTCGCTCAGGCGCTGCGAGGAGAGTTGCAGGGCGCCGGCGACCTCGTTGACCTCGCGCACCGACGAGCGCAGCGCCGGCGGGATGCGTTCGTCTTCCATCACCGTCGCGATGGCGGCGATCTCGCGGATCGGGCGGGCGACGAGGCGGCCCAGCGCCAGCGCGAGAACCAGCACGAGCAGCAGCAGGATGACGGCCAGCCCGAGGATTTCCCAGACCCCGGCGATGAGCGAGGCGCGTGCGACGGCGACCGGCACGTTCGCCGACGCCAGCCAGCCGGAGTTCGGCGACACCTTGGTGGCACGAAAGATCTCGACGCCCTCGACGCTGACGGTGCGAAAGGCCTTGTCGCGGCTGCGGCTGCGGCTGGCTGCGACGAGCTCGGGCGGCAGGGGTTTGCCGGCAAAGTCGTCGTGGCGCAGCAGGCGCGCGATGATGATGCCCCTGCGGTCCGACAGGCCCGTGTTCCACTGCGGCGGCAGGCCCTGGGCGCGCAGGATGTGCTGCAGCCAGACGGTGTCGATCGACATGTGCAGGAAGCCGCGCACTTCGCCGTCGCGGATCACCGGCGCGGTGATGCTAACCAAGGGCTGACGCGCCATGGCGCCGACGTAGACGTTGGAGATGTACGGCACGAGCGTGTTGCGTATCGCGGCGTCGATCTCGGGCACATCGACGCGCGGCAGGGGGGTGCCCCAGGCGACGCGGGTGTTGAACAGCATCTGGCCACCGGCATCGCGGTAAAGCAGATCGAGCCCCAACGGCTTGAGCGACCGCACGGCTCCCTCATGCAGCTCCTTGTATTGCTCGGCGTCGAATTGCGGCGAACTCGCCAGCACGGTGAGCGTGGCGGCGAGGAGGTTGAGACTGCGGTCGACTTCCCCGGCGAGGGCACCCGCCACCTGCTCGAGCCGATGCTCGATCTCCTGCTGACGGTCGGTCCAGCGGCGCTCGAGCAGGTAGGCGGTGCCTCCGAGCGCGGGCAGGACCAGGCAGGCGCCGAACAGAACCAGGAGCGATGCAATGCGAATCCCGCCGACCTTCGCGGCCGGCGGCGCCTGTTCCCTGGCGGGTGCGGTCAGGGGCGCGCGGTTCAGTTTAGGCTCGGCCGCGACGTCTCTAGATAGCCGCCACACACGGGTCTCCCGACCTTATTCGGCGTCTTCCCCGATCGCATTGTCACGGAGGCGGCGCCGACATGCAACCGTCGCAGACGGGGCCCCGAACGCGTGTCATCCCGAGCGCAGCGAGGGATCTTTCACTTTCGCCAGGATCCCTCGCTACGCTCGGGATGACAGAGGAGACGGTGCCTACGCCGTCGGCAGCTTGTAGTCCTTGAACTGCTCGCGCAGCCGGGTCTTGAGGATCTTGCCGGTGGCGCCGTGCGGGATGGCCTCGACGAACTGCACGTCGTCGGGCAGCCACCACTTGGCGACCTTGCCCTGGAGGAAGGCGAGAATCTGCTCCTTGGTGACCTTCGCATCGGGCCTGGGATGCACGATCAGCAGCGGCCGCTCGTCCCACTTGGGATGCGCCACGCCGATCACGGCGGCTTCGGCGACGCCGGGGCAGCTCATGGCGGCGTTCTCCAGGTCGATCGAGGAGATCCACTCGCCGCCCGACTTGATGACGTCCTTGGAGCGGTCGGTGATCACCACCGAGCCGTCCTTCTCGATCTTGCAGACGTCACCGGTGGCGAACCAGTCGTCCTTGCCGAACTGGCTCTGGCCGTCGCCTTTCATGTAGCCCTTCACGATCCACGGCCCGCGCACCACCATGTTGCCCGAGACGCTGCCGTCCTGCGGCAGGTCGTTGCCGGCGTCGTCGACGATCTTCATCTCGCAGCCGAACACCGGGCGGCCCGCCTTGGCGGTGATGGCGAAGCGCTCGGCGTCGGGCAGCTGGCGCTCGCCGCGATTGAAGCGCGTCGTCGTGCCGAGCGGGCTCATCTCGGTCATGCCCCAGCCCTGGACGACCTCGACGCCGTGCTCATACCAGAAACGGGAGATCATCGAGATCGGCACCGCCGAGCCGCCGATCAGGGTGCGCTTGACCGACGACATCTTGAGCTTGTTCTGTGCGCAATAGTCGAGCAGGGCGAGCCATACCGTCGGCACGCCGGCGCTGAGCGTCACCTGTTCCTTGTCGAGCAACTCGTAGACGCTGGCGCCGTCGAGCTTGGCGCCGGGGAACACCAGCTTGGCGCCGGCGATCGGCGCGCCGTAGACCAGGCCCCAGGCATTGGCGTGGAACATCGGCACCACCGGCAGCAGCGTGGTGTCGGGATCCATCGGGATCACCGAGCCATTCGATGCCATCATCGTGTGAATGAGCGTCGAGCGGTGCGAGTAGAGCACGCCCTTGGGATTGCCTGTCGTGCCCGACGTGTAGCACAGCGACGAGGCCGTCTTCTCGTCGAACGTCGGCCAGGTGAGCGTGCCCGGCTGGTTGGCGATCAGCTCCTCGTAGCACAGCAGGTTGGCGATCTTGCTCGAGGCCGGCATGTGCGCGCGGTCGGTCATCACCACGACATGCTTCACCGTCTTGAGGTGATCGATCACGCCCTCGACGATCGGCAGCAGGTTGAGGTCGACGAAGATGATCTGGTCTTCGGCGTGATTGGCGATGTAGGCGACGTGGTCGGGCGCAAGGCGCGGGTTGATTGTGTGCAGCACCGCGCCGATGCCGGAGATGCCGAAATAGCACTCGAAGTGGCGGAAGGTGTTCCAGGCGATCGTGCCGACGCGATCGCCGAGCTTGATGCCCAGCCCCTGGAGCGCCTCGGCCAGCTTCTTGGCCCTGATCAGCGCATCGCGATAGCCGTAGCGATGGATCGGCCCCTCGACGGTACGCGAGACGATCTCGACATCGGGATAGTAGCGGCCGGCGAAGTCGATGATCTGCGAGATCAGCAGCGGGCGGTCCTGCATCAGGCCGAGCATTGGCGTTTCCTCTGGTGCGTGCGGTTATTCCCCGGCGACTGTCATAACATGCTCGCCGGGGATCGCCACGCCCGCCTGACTGAGTAACGTGATCGCAGCCGCCTTGGCGGCGCGCGCCATGGCGGGATCGCCGCGCACCAGGTTGGTGGCGATGGCGCCGTCGACCAGGATCGCCAGCTGGGCCGCCAGCAGGTCGGGCTCGGGCAGCCCGAGCTTCACCAGCAGGTCGTGGAACCAGGCCTGCCGGCCCAGCTTGAACTCCAGCGCCACCGCCTTGGCCTCGTGCTCGCCCTCGCCGAGCTCGGCCACCGCGTTGACGAAGGGACAGCCGCGAAACGCCCGCGTGCCGAAACTGCGTTCCAGCCGGTCGAAGGAGCGCAGGATCAGGTCGGCCGGCTCGCGGTCCGACGGCGGCGTCTGCACGTTGCGGCGCTCCAGATACGCGACGATCAGCGCGTCCTTGGACGGGAAGTGGTTGTAGAGCGTGCGTTTGCTGATGCCGATCTCGGCGGCGATGGTGTCGACACCCACGGCGCGGATGCCCTGGCTGTAGAACAGCCGGTCGGCGGTCTCGAGGATCCGCTCTTTCATAGGCAGTTTTGGCGATTTCCGCATAGTGCACAGACCTGTGTAATTCTGCATTGACGGCAGGGCTTACGGGGATCAGGAATTACACAGATCGGTGTAATTCTCAAGCGAGCGTCCCATGCGTGCCGCGTTGCCCATCCTGATCGGCGTTTCCGTGATGCTCTCCCTGAGCATGGGCCTGCGCCAGAGCTTCGGCCTGTTCCTGCAGCCGCTGACGCGCGACATCGCCATCACGGTCTCGCAGTTCACCCTGGCGATCGCCGTGCAGAACCTGGCCTGGGGCTTCCTGCAGCCGCTGGCCGGCGCGCTCACCGTGCGCTGGGGTTTCCGGCCGATCATGGTGGCTGGATCGGTGCTCTATGTCGCCGGCCTCGCCCTGATGGCGATGGCGCAGGGCTTCGTCGGCGTGCTGATCGGCGCCGGTGTGCTGATCGGCATGGCGCTGGCCTGCACGGCCGCGGCGATCTCGTTGTCGGTGGCGACGCGCTCGGTCTCGGCGGCGGCACGCAGCACGGTGCTGGGCATCGTCAGCGGCGCGGGCTCGCTGGGCGCGCTGATCTCCGCGCCGCTGGGGCAGGTGCTGACCGACGAGCACGGCTGGCGCATCGGCGTGGCGTCCTTCGTCGCGCTGGCGTTGATCATGATTCCGGCGGCATGGATCGCCGGCCGCGTCGATCGCGTGCCGCTGCCGCCGGCGAGCGGCGGCGACATCGCCAGCGCCAGCATGAAGGGCGCGGCGCTCACCGCCTTCTCCAGCGCACCCTTCGTGGTGATGGCGACGGCCTATTTCGTCTGCGGCATGCAGCTGATCTTCCTCACCACGCACTTGCCGTCCTATCTCGCCCTGTGCGGCATGGACCCGATGCTCAACGCCCAGGCGCTGGGCGTGATCGGCGGCTTCAACGTGCTGGGCTGCCTGTTCTTCGGCTGGGCTGGCGGGCGCTGGAACAAGCTGGCGCTGCTCGGCGGCATCTACGTCGTGCGCTCGCTGACCCTGGCGCTCTATTTCATGTTTCCGCCGACGCCCCTGGGCACGCTGGTCTTCGCCGCGGTGATGGGCTTCGTCTGGCTCGGCGTCGGCCCGCTGGTATCCGGCGCGGTGGCCGAGATGTTCGGCCTGCGCTGGCAGGCGATGATCGCCGGCCTGGCCTTCATGGGCCATCAGGTCGGCAGCTTCGTCGGCGCCTTCGGCGGCGGCGTGATCTTCGACTCGCTGGGCTCCTACGATCTCGCCTGGCAGCTCGCGGTCATGCTCGGGCTGCTCGGCGGCACGGCGCAGATCGCCTTCGCGCTGCACCGCCCGCCGCGCCCGCCGCTGATTGCGGTGTCATCCCGAGCGTAGCGAGGGATCCAGTGACGGCCTGGATCCCTCGCTGGCGCTCGGGATGACAGGGTATGTCAGGCGTCCTCGCCAAGCTCCTGCTGCACCAGGTTGACCCAGTAGGCCGAGCCGGTGAGCAGGGCCTTGTCGTTGAAGTCGTAGATCGGCGTGTGCACGTGGTGGCAGCCGCCCTCGGCCTCGCCGCCGTTGCCGATGACGATGTAGGCGCCGGGCTTCTTCTCGAGCATGAAGGCGAAATCCTCGGCGCCGGTCATCGGCGCCATCTTGCCGTCGACGTGCTCGACACCGACTGTGGCCGCGGCCGCCTTCATGGCGATCGCGGTCTGCTCGGCGGCATTGACCAGCGGCGGGTAGCGGCGCTGGTAGTGGTACTCCGCGCTGCAGCCCCAGGCCTCGGCGGTCGAGCGCGCGATCTCGCCCATGCGGCGCTCCAGCAGGTCGCGCGTCGCGGCGCTGAAGCTGCGCGCCGTGCCGCGCACCATGACGTCCGAGGGAATCACGTTGGGCGAGCCGAAGCTGCCGGCGGCGATGTGGCCGACGCTCAGCACCGCGGTCTGCGTCGCCGCCACGTTGCGGCCGATGATGCCCTGGATGGCGAGGATGAAGCTGGCCGCCGGCGTCGTCGGATCGGTGCCGCGATCGGGCATGGCGCCATGACCGCCGGTGCCCTTGAAGGTCACCGTCCAGGAGTCGCTCGAGGCCAGCATCGGGCCGGGGCAGATCGCGAAGTGGCCGAGCTTCAGGCCGGGCATGTTGTGCATGCCGTAGACCGCGTCGCAGGGGAACAGGTCGAACAGGCCTTCCTCGATCATCACCCGCGCGCCGCCCAGGCCTTCCTCGGCCGGCTGGAAGATGAAGTGCACGGTGCCGGCGAAATCCGGATCGGCGGCGAGGTGCTTGGCGGCGCCCAGCAGCATGGCGGTATGGCCGTCATGGCCGCAGGCATGCATCTTGCCGTCGATCACCGAGCGGTGGTCGAAATCGTTCTTCTCCTGCAGGTGCAGCGCGTCCATGTCGGCGCGCAGGCCGATGGTCTTCTGGCCCGGCCGCGCGCCCTTGAGCGTGCCGACCACGCCGGTGGTCGCCAGCCCGCGATGGATCGGGATGCCCCATTCGGTGAGCTTGGCGGCGACGATGTCGGCGGTGCGCACTTCCTCGAAGGCGGTCTCGGGGTGCCTGTGGATGTCGCGGCGCAGGGCGACCAACTCGTCCTCGGATGTCTTCAGCGCGTCCAACACGTCATGCGGCATATGAACTCTCCTTGCTGCGTGCCAGCATAGCGTCGCGGCATGCAAATGGGGAAGGGATGGTCGACGCGACGCGTTTTGCCGGCGAACGGCCCGTGCTGACGACCGGGCGACTCGTGCTGCGCCAGCCCAGCGACGGGGACATTCCGGCGATCATCGACATCGTCGGCGACCTCAGGGTCGCGCGGCAGCTGGCGCGCATTCCACATCCCTACGGCGAGGCCGATGCGCGCTTCTTCCTCGACGAGATCGTGCCGCGCGAGCTGGTCTGGGCGCTTGCGCTGCGCTCCTCGGCGCGGTTGGTGGGCATGGCCGGCCTCACGCCCACCGACGACGGCGACGTGGCGGAGCTCGGCTACTACTTGGCCCCGGCGCTTTGGGGACGGGGCCTCGCCACGGAGGCGACGGGTGCGATCCTCGACTACGGCTTCGCAGTCGGGGGCTTCACATCGATCACCGCGGGCCATTTCGCCGGCAACCCGGCATCGGCTCGCGTGCTCGGCAAGCTGGGCTTCGTCGAGATCGGCCGCGCCGACCGCTTCTGCCTCGCAACCGGCTTGACTGAGCCGTCCATCGAGCTGCGCCTCGATCGCCGTTGATCAGCGGCGCGGCCAATGCGGCCTGCGGCGGGTTGAGGCAAAGCCGGGTCCGTGCGACGTTCGCTCATGCCTCGACGCGCCGTCTCGGCCGACCTGATGGGATATGGATCGAGGGAGGACGCGAGACCGTGAGCGACCATACCCTGTTTCCGGTGCACTCCAGCCTGACCCTGGTGCAGGCCGATGCGATGATTGCCGGTGCGCTCGCCGCGGCGCGCGCCGCCGACCTGCTGCCGCTCACCGTCGCCGTGCTCGATTCCGGCGGTCAGCTCGTCGCCTACAAGCGAGAGGATGGAAGCGGCGTGCTGCGCTTCGACATCGCGCTCGGCAAGGCGTGGGGCGCCCTGGGCATGGGCATCTCCAGTCGTACCCTGCGCGATCGGCTCGCCAACCGACCGGCTTTCCAGGGCGCGCTGGCGGCGGCCTCCGACGGCCGCTTCGTGCCGGTGCCCGGCGGCGTGCTGGCGATCGGCGCGCAGGGCCACGCCATCGGCGCGATCGGTATCAGCGGCGACGCATCCGATCGCGACGAGTATGCCGCGATCATGGGCGTGCAGGCCGCCGGCTTGGCGTCACATCCCGCCGCGCCCGCCGAGAACTGGCGATCGGCGGGTCTTTGACCAGGGGCAGCCGGCGCCGACGGCGTCGGGATGCAGACCCGTCATAGGTGGAACATCGAGATGACATCGCCGCTGATCAATCGCCGCGACCTGGACTTCGTGCTCTACGAACTGCTCGACGTCGGCGGCTTCACGAAGCACGCGCGCTACGCCGATCACAGCCGCGAGACCTTCGAGGCGGCGATCGAGACGGCGCATCGCCTGGCGCTGGAGAAGTTCCAGCCGCACAACGCCAAGGCCGACAAGAACGAGCCGGTCTTCGACGGCAAGGTGGTGAGCATGATCCCGGAGGTCGCCGAGGCGCTGGCCGCCTTCCGCGACGCCGGCTTCTTCGCGCCGACCAAGGACTACGAGCTGGGCGGCATGCAATTGCCGCTGACCGTGGCGCAGGCCTGCAACGCCATGTTCCAGTCGGCCAATATCGGCAGCGCCGGCTATCCCTTCCTCACCGTGGGCGCCGCCAACCTGATCGAGAGCTTCGGCTCGCAGGAGCAGAAAGCGCTCTACATGGCGCCGATGCTGGCCGGCCGCTTCTTCGGCACGATGTGCCTGAGCGAGCCGCAGGCGGGGTCGTCACTGGCCGACATCCGCACCCGCGCCGAGCCGCAGCCCGACGGCAGCTATCGCGTGATCGGCAACAAGATGTGGATCTCCGGCGGCGACCATGAGCTTTCCGAGAACATCGTGCACATGGTGCTGGCCAAGATCCCCGGCGGCCCGCCGGGCGTGAGGGGCATTTCCCTGTTCATCGTGCCCAAGCGCGTCGTCAATCCCGACGGCTCGTCGGGCGAGCGCAACGACGTGCGGCTGGCCGGGCTCAACCACAAGATGGGCTATCGCGGCACGACCAACACGGTGCTGAATTTCGGCGAGAAGGGCGGCGCCGTCGGCTACCTGCTGGGCCAGCCGCATCGCGGCCTGGAATACATGTTCCAGATGATGAACGAGGCGCGCATCGGCGTCGGCCAGGGCGCGGTGATGCTGGCCTATGCGGCGTATCTGTTCTCGCTTGAATACGCGCGCGGCCGGCCGCAGGGCCGTGCGCCCGACAGCAAGGATCCGGCCTCGCCGATGATCCCGATCGTCGAGCACGCCGACGTCAGGCGCATGCTGCTGCACCAGAAATGGGTGAGCGAGGGCGGCCTGCATTTGTGCCTCTTTGCCGCCTCGCTGGTCGATCGCATCGCCATGGCAGTTGACGCGGCGGAGAAGGCGCGGCTCGAGCTGCTGCTCGACACGCTCACCCCGATCGTCAAGGGCTGGCTGTCGGAGGTCTGCCTGAAGTCGAACGAGCACGCCGTGCAGATCCTGGGCGGCTATGGCTACACCCGCGACTATCCGGTCGAGCAGTATTATCGCGACCAGCGCCTCAATCCGATCCACGAGGGGACCGACGGCATCCAGGCCATCGACCTGCTGGGCCGCAAGATGGCGATCAAGGGCGGCGCCGGCTGGAACGCGGTGAAGGCCGAGATTGCGCGCGCCATCGGCATCGCCAGCGCCCACGATCAGCTCAAGCCGATGGCCCGCGACCTCGCCGCTCTCGTCGAGACGGTCGAGGCGACGCGCGCCACCCTGCTGGATGCGATGGGCAAGGGCCAGGCATCGCTGGCGTTGGCCAACGCCTTTCACTTCCTCGACCTGTTCGGCCTGCTGGTGATGGGCTGGATGTGGCTGTGGCAGGCCAGCGCCGTGCACGACCTGCCGCCGGCCGCCGGCGACGCGGAGCGCGCCTTCCGCGACGGCAAGCTCGCCGCCTGCCGCTACTTCTTCACCTACGAGGTGCCGCGCTCGGCTTATCTCGCGGCATTGCTGAACCGGCTCGACGACACGACGCTGACGATGAAGAGCGAGTGGTTCGCGTAATGGGGACCTCTTGTCATTCCGAGCGCAGCGAGGAATCCAGGGAAGCGACTGGATTCCTCGCTACGCTCGGAATGACAGCAGTAAGGCTCTACGGCCGCGCGGTGACGACATGCGCCCGCATCGGCGCCTCGATCGCACCCGAGCCGTAGCGCGCGGCCAGGGCGTCGGCGACCGCGTCGGTGGCGGCCTGCAGCCCGTCCGGCGCGCGCGCCTCGATCTCGCCGCGCAGCGGCGAGCCCTGGCAGAAGCCGGTCGCCGCCTCGCGCGCGCTGTCGGCGCAGCTGGGCAGGCTGACCGTGTCGATGGCGATACGGGCGAAGCCCGCGGCACCGAGATCGGCGCGGATCCGATCGACATCGTGGTAGCCGTGCGGCGTACGCTCGAAGAAGCGCGGCGGATCGGCGGCGAAGCGGGTAGCCAGCGTCTCGGTCAGCAGCGCCGGCAGCGGATTGTGCGCCAAGCTGTCCCAGGCGTTGAACAGGAAGCGGCCGCCGGGCTTCAGCACGCGCCTGGCCTCGCGATAGCCGGCGACGCGGTCGGGGAAGAACATCACGCCGAACTGGCAGACGACGACGTCGAAGCTGCCGTCGTCGAAGGGCAGCGACAGCGCATCGGCCCGCCGCAGCTGGGCGCGCATGATGCCGGTCTTGGTGGCCGCGAAGTCGACCATCGCCTGGTTCAGGTCGGTGGCGACGATCTCGACCGCCGACGGCAGCGCCGCGACCAAGGTCTCGGTGACGATGCCGGTGCCGGCCGCGGTCTCCAGCAGCCGGCCGCCCTTGAGGTCGGCAAGGCGGTGGGCCAGATCCGCGGCATAGGGCCGAAACAGCATCGGGCCCATGAAGCGGTCGTAGAGCGCGGGGATCGAGCCCGCGAACAGCGTATCGCCTGTCGTCATTGGCGGCCTCCGTGGACGGAGCGTGCCTGTTGCAGCACGTCGCCGGGCGGCAGGCAAGCGACGTTCGCCTGACGAACCGCACAGCCACGCGCGCTTGCCGCCGGGCTGTCGCCACGCCACCTTGCGCGCCGTTTCGTCACCCGGAGGCAATCCCATGGCGTCGCCGCTTTTCGACCTCACCGGCAAGGTCGCCGTCGTCACCGGCTCGAGCAAGGGCATCGGCAGGTCGATCGCCGAGCAACTCGCGCTGCAGGGCGCCAAAGTGGTGATCTCCAGCCGCAAGCTGCCGGCCTGCGAGGAGGTGGCCGCCAGGATCAACGAGGCGGGCGGCCAGGCGGTGGCCATCGCCTGCAACATCTCCGACAAGGCGCAGTGCGAGAACCTGATCGCGCAGGCCCGCAGGCAGCTCGGGCCGATCGACATCCTGGTCTGCAACGCCGCGACCAACCCGTATTACGGGCCGACCGAGAAAATGCCCGACGACGCCTTCATGAAGATCATGCAGAACAACATCCTGTCGAACATCTGGCTGATCACGCAGTGCCTGCCCGACATGCGGGCCAAGAAGGACGGCGCGATCATCATCGTCTCGTCGATCGGCGGCGTGCGCGGCACGCCGGTGATCGGCGCCTACGGCATCTCCAAGGCCGCCGACATGCAGCTGGCGCGCAACCTCGCCATCGAGTTGGGGCCGGACAACATCCGCATCAACACCATCGCGCCGGGCCTGGTGAAGACCGACTTCGCCAAGGCGCTGTGGGACGATCCGGCCTACCTCAACAAGCGCCTGCAGTCGGCGCCGCTGCGCCGCATCGGCGAGCCCGAGGACATCGGCGGCATCGCCGTGCTGCTGGCCTCCAAGGCCGGCGCCTTCATCACCGGTCAGACGATCATCGCCGATGCCGGCGTGACCATTGCGAGTTAGCCTAGGCGGCGCACGAAGCTTCCAAGATCAATCGTTAAATAATCGTCATAATACATTGAATTCAATGAACTTTTTGAGGTGTCCATGAACCGTCACCCAAAATGCCACTTTACCAAATGACTGTAACATACTGTTTATACACGGTTATATTTTCAATGACTGTGTGAATCCAATTGACAGTCCGCTTTAGCGGGAGCAGTTTATGCATTGGTAAGACGGAGATTGGCTGGGCTGATCGATGTCGACCGGTGACGCTCCTGCGGATTTCCCACCGTGCGGCGCCACCTGATGAAAAGAAGGACGCGTCCGCTCCCCCGGCCCAGGCGCGCATTGTCGACCGCATATATTTGGAGAGAGACGATGTTCGTCGCCGCCGACGCACCCAAGGTCCGCAGGTTCGTCACGCCGTTCGTCGAAATCGGCATTGCGCTGGCGTTCGTGATGCTCGCCGTGCCCGCCTCGCTGCGCGTGATCACCATCGCCTGAGCGTTCAGGCCGACCCCGAAACGGAAACGGCCGGCTGATCGCCGGCCGCCGGTATCTGTCGTTGGGCCGCCCCGCGCTCAGGCGATCTGGGTGGCGTTCTGCACGATCTTGCCGACCAGGCCGTATTCCACTGCCTGCTGCGCGCTCATCCAGTAGTCGCGCTCCGTGTCCTTCTCGATGCGCTCCAGCGGCTGGCCGGTCTCGGCGGCGAAGATCTCGTTGAGCCGACGGCGCATGCGCAGGATCTCCTTGGCCTGGATGGCGAAATCCGAGGCCGATCCCATCGCCCCGCCCGAGGGCTGGTGCAGCAGGAAGCGGGTGTTGGGCAGGCTGTAGCGGTTCTCGCGCTTGGCCGCGGCGTAGATCAGGGCGCCGGCGCTGGCGACCCAGCCCGTGCCCACCACCCGCACCTCCGGCTTCACGAACTTGATCATGTCGTAGATCGTGTCGCCCGATTCGACGTGGCCGCCCTGGCTGTTGATGTAGACGGTGATCGGATCGTCGCCGGCCGATTGCAGCGCCAGCAGCCGCGCCGAGACCTCCCGTGCCAGCTTCTGGTCGATGCCGCCGTAGATCAGGACGGTGCGCGCCTTGAACAGCCGCTCCTCGATCGCCGCGGTCTTGTCGCGCGCCTCACCGTGCTCGGCCATCTTCTCCTTCTTGTCGGGCTCGTCGTCATCGTCGTCGTCGAAACGGATGTTGGCTGGCAACATGACGCTCTCTCGCAATGAGGGGGAATGACGCCCGGTATCACGCGGCCGGGCGGCGGGCAAGGCTCAGGCCGTCACCCCGCCATCGGCCACGAATTCCGCCCCGGTGCTGAACGAGGATTCGTCGGAGATCAGGAACAGGATCAGCCGGGCGATCTCCTCCGGCCGGCCCAGCCGTCCCATCGGATGCAGGCTCTCGAGGTATTGCCGGCCGCTCATGTTGTCGATGGTCATGGCCAGGCGCGGCGCGATCATCGGCGTGTCGATCCAGCCGGGATGCACCGAGTTGCAGCGGATCGGATAGCCCATGGTGCCGCAATGGATCGCCACATTCTTGCTCAGCAGGCGCACGGCGCCCTTGCTGGCGGCATAGGCCGGCGCGCGCGCCATGCCGCGCAGGCCCAGGACGGAGGAGATGTTGACGATCGAGCCCGGCCGGTCGGGCGGATTGCCCTTCATCGCCAGCACGCCGTGCTTGCAGCCCAGGAACACGCCCAGCCCGTTGATGCGGCAGACGCGCTGGAAGTCCTCGAGCGAGGCCTCCTCGACGTCGCCGCCCACACCGACGCCGGCGGCGTTTACCACGCCGTGCAGCCCGCCGAAGCGCTGCAGGGCGGCGGCGATGCAGGCCTGCCACTCGCTCTCGACCGTGGTGTCGAGGCGAAAGAAGAGGGCGGCGTCGCCCAGCTCGGCGGCCAGCGCGCCGCCGCCGGCCTCGTTGAGGTCGGCGATCACGACCCTGGCGCCCTCACGCACCAGCAGCCGCGCGCTCTCGGCGCCGATGCCCGAGGCGCCGCCGGTGACGATCACCGTCTTTTGGTCAACGCGGGGCATTGAGCGCCGTCCTCTGGATGCCTGAGGTGATACCGCCATCGGCCACCAGCTCCGAGCCGGTGACGAAGCGCGAGCGGTCGGAGGCGAGATAGAGCACCGCCTCGGCGATGTCCTCGGGCTCGCCCATGTGGCCGATCGGATGGCGCGCGCCGATGAAGGCCTTGCCCGCCTCATGGCCCATGACCTGCCACAGCAGATTGAAGATCGGCGTGTCGATGCCGCCGGGATGCACCGAGTTGCAGCGGATGGCGTAGCCCTTCTCGGCGCAATGCTGCGCCACGCTCTTGGTCAGCAGCCGCACCGCGCCCTTGCTGGCGGTATAGGCGCAGGGTCCGGCGGCGCCGACGATGCCGGCGATCGAGGAGATGTTGACGATCGCGCCCTGCGACGCCGGCTTGGCCGGGCCGGTGCGCTTCATCGCGCCGATACCGTGCTTGCAGCCGAGGAAGACGCCGTCGAGGTTGATGGCGTGCACGCGCTCCCAGTTCTCGACCGTGGTGGTCTCGATATTGCCCATGCCGCCGGAGATGCCGGCGTTGTTGACCAGGATGTCGAGCCGGCCGCAGCGTTGCAGCGTGTCGTCGACGACGCGCTGCCAGTCGGCCTCGCGGGTGACGTCGAGACGGCGGTACACGGAGGTGCCGCCGATGTCGCGCGCGACCTTCTCGCCCAGATCGTCCTGCACGTCGGCCACCACGACGATGGCGCCCTCGCGCGCCAGCAGGCGGCAGCTCGCCGCGCCGATGCCCGAGGCGCCGCCGGTGACGATGGCGACGCGGTTGTCGAGATCCGCCATCTGCCCCTCACATCGCCGTGCAGCCGCCGTCGACCACCATCTCGGCGCCGGTCGTGAACTTCGATTCGTCCGAGGCGAGATAGAGGATCATGTAGCCGATGTCGTCGGGCTCGCCGATCTTGCCCATCGGCACCATGCGCAGCAGCCGCTTGCGCGCCTTGTCGGGATCGGTGTCGGCGGCGAGGCCCTGCTGCACCATCGGCGTGTCGATGAACGCGGGATGCACCGAGTTGCAGCGGATGTCGTAGCCGGCGCGCGCGCAGTGCAGCGCCACGCTCTTGGTCAGCAGCCGCACCGCGCCCTTGGAGGGCGAGTAGGCCGCCATCTGCCAGCCGCTCACCAGGCCGGCGACGGAGGAGATGTTGACGATAGAGCAGGGCTGGCCGTTTCCCTTCATGACGCGGATCGCGTTCTGGCATCCCAGGAACGTGCCCTCGCAGTTCACGCTCATCATGCGCTTGAAGTCGGCGAGGCTGACGCTCTCGATCGAACCGTCCGGCCAGGCGATGCCGGCGGAGTTCACCAGCACGTTGAGCCGGCCGAAGCGCTTCACCGTCTCGTCGACGACGTCCTTCCAGCGCGACTCGCTGGTGACGTCGTGCTCGAGGAACATCGCCTCGCCGCCGATCTCGGCCGCCGCCTTCGGCCCCTTGTCCTTCTGCACGTCGGTGATCACCACCTTCGCGCCTTCGCCGGCGAGCAGCCTGGCCGTCGCCAGGCCCAGCCCCGACGCGCCGCCGGTGATGAGCGCGACCTTGCCTGCGACGCGACCTGCCATGCCTTTCCTCCTTCAGGGATCGCGCGGAGATTAGCCGCGCGGAGGATGGCAGGGAAAAGAAAAGGCCCGGGACATGCCCGGGCCTCTCGCTTGATGGAACGTGCCGGTCAGAAGCCGAGCGGCTCGGTCACGCGGGTCCAGCGGCCGCCCTTGACCACCGCGAGGAACGACGAGGCGGCGCCCTGGCGGGTCTTATCGCTGAAGTTCACCTCCGGGCCGTTGAAGATGTCCTTGTAGCCCTTGATCGACTCCAGGCCCTTGACGAAGCTGTCGAGCGTCAGGTCGGCGCCGGCGTTCTTGAGCCCGACGACCGTGAGGTCGGCGGCGACATAGCCGTAGACCGCGCCGATGTTGGGATCGATGTTGTACTTCGCCTTGTAGTCGGCGACGAACTTCTTGACGCTGGCGACCGGGCTGTCTGCGTAGGGCATCTCGGTGAGCCCCATGCCGTAGAAGCCATCCATGCCCTGCGCGGCGCCGACCACGAGATCATAGACCGCGGCCGAGCCGACGAAGTCGACATCGGTCCAGCCCATCTTGCGCGCCGTGTTGTAGGGCACGATCGAGTCGCGCACGATGGTGCCCATGGCGATCAGGTCGCAGCCGGCCGCCCTGAGCTTGGTGATCGGCGCGGTGAAGTCCTGATCGGTCGGCTTGTGGGCGGCGTGCTCGACGACCTTGATGCCGAGCTTCTTGGCCTGCTGCTCGACGCCCTCGATCACCTCCTTGCCGAAGTCAGTGTCCTGGTACATCGTGCAGATCTTCTTCTTGCCTTTCTGCTTGACGAAGTAGTCGACCGCCGAACGCATCTGGTCGACGTACGAGGCCGCGCCGTAGAATTTCAGGCGGTGGAACGGCTCGTACATCTGTCGCGCCGCCGACAGCGGGAACAGGTTCGGCACGTTGGCCGCGAGCTGGTCCTTGAAGCAGGCGTTGTTCATCGGCGTGCCCAGCGGGGCCACGAAGGCGAACACGTTGTCGCGATTGATCAGCTTGTTGCAGGCCTGCACCGCCTTGGGCACCTGGTAGGCCTGATCCTCGATGATCAGCTTGATCTTGCGGCCGTTGATGCCGCCGGCGGCGTTGATCTCGTCGAAGCGCATGCGCACCGCGTTCGACGACGACACGCCGTAGGTCGCCGCCACGCCGCTCAGGTCGGTGTGCATGCCCAGGGTGATCTCGGTCTTGCTGACGCCGCGCGTCTGCGCGGCCGCGCCCGTCGCGATCGCCGCGCCGAGCGCCGCGATCGTAGCGATAGCCAGTTTCTGACGCATCCCTTGTTCCTCCCGTTGTTGACACAGCCCCTGTGGGCGGGAACCTACGCGGCTTCCGCGTACATGCTTTCGATCAATCCCTTGTACTTCTCGTTCACGAACTTGCGCTTGAGCTTCATGGTCGGCGTGACCTCGTCGTCCTCCGCCGTGAGCTGGTGCTCGAGCAGCCTGAACTTCTTGATCGTCTCGACCCGCGCGAATCCCTGGTTGACCTTCTCGATCTCCGACCAGATCAGGTCCTGCACCTCGCGCGCGCGGCAGAGCGAGGTGAAGTCGGTGAACGGCACGTTGCTGTCCTGGGCGAATTTCGACACGCTGTCGTAGTCGATCATCACCAGGCAGGTCAGGAACTTGCGCCGGTCGCCCACCACCACCGCGTCGGAGATGTAGGGCGAGAACTTCAGCTGGTTCTCGATCTCCGAGGGCGTGATGTTCTTGCCGCCGGCGGTGATGATGATGTCCTTCATCCGGTCGGTGATGCGGACATAGCCCTCGTTGTCGATCGTGCCGACGTCGCCGGTGTGCAGCCAGCCGTCGCGCAGCGCCTCGGCGGTCTTCTCCGGCTGGTTCAGGTAGCCCATGAAGACATGCGGCCCGCGCAGCACGATCTCACCCTCGGGCGAGAGCTTGAGCTCGGTGCGCGGCGCGGCCACGCCCACCGTGCCGAGCTTGATGCGGTCGGGCATGCCGGTGGCCAGGCCGCAATTCTCGGTCTGGCCGTAGACCTCGCGCATGTCGATGCCCAGCGCGCGGTACCAGCGGATCAGGTCGGGGGCGATCGGCGCGGCGCCGGTCCCGGCGAAGCGCACGCGGTGCATGCCGATGGCGCGCTTGATGTTGTCGAGCACGCAGTAGTCGGCGACGGCGTATTGCAGCTTCAGCCACGCCGAGGGCTCCTGGCCCTCGAGCTTCGTCTCGGCCAGCTTCATGCCGACGCCGAGCGCCCAGCGATAGGCGGTGCGGCCGATCCAGGTCGCCTCCTTCATGCGGATGGCGATGCCGGTATAGAAGCGCTCCCAGATGCGCGGCACGGCGAAGAATGTCGTCGGCGCCACCTCGCGCACGTTGTCCGGCACCGTCTCGACGCTCTCGGCGAAGTTGGCGATGGCGCCGGAGCGCAGCGGCAGGAAGGCGGTGAAGGTGCGCTCCGCCACGTGGCACAGCGGCAGGAACGCCAGCTGCTCCTCGCCCTCGCGCATGGGGATGAAGGCGTCGGCGTTGCTGAGCTGGAAGATAACGTTGCGGTGAGACAGCATCGCGCCCTTGGGCGGCCCCGTGGTGCCGGAAGTGTAGACCAGCAGCGCCAGCTCCTCCGCCCGCGAGGCGGCGACCAGCTCCTCCCACTTGCCGGGATGCGCCGTGTCGTACTCGCGGCCGAGCTTCAGCAGCTCCTCGAACGGCATGACCTGCGGGTCGCTGAACCCGGCCAGGCCCTCCATGTCGAATATGAAGGCCTTGCGGATCTGCGGCGTGCGCGCGCGGACCTCGAGGAACTTGTCGAGCTGCTCCTCGTTCTCGACGAACACGAAGCGCGAGGCGCTGTCGTTGAGGATGTACTCGACCTGCTTGGCCGCGTCGGTCGGATAGATGCCGTTGGATACGCCGCCGGCGCCCATGATGCCCATGTCGGCGTAGAGCCACGCCGGGATGGTTTCGGCGAGGATGGAGACGACATCGCCGCGCGCCAGGCCGAGAGACACCAGACCCATGCCCACCGCCCGCGCCCGCTCGCCATACTCGCGCCAGCTGGTCGAGCCCCAGATGCCAAGCGTCTTCTCGCGGAACGCCGTCCTGGAGTCGCGCGCGCGCACCTGGTGCCAGAACAGCTTCGGGATGGTGTCGCGGCCCTCGATCTCGATCTTCCCGATCGAGCCCGCGTGGACATCCGCATTCATGTCAGGCGGCCCTCCCTGATCGGCCTGCTCTCGTTGCGTCCTACCTACCGCATCCCGGCTGCCCTGTCATTCCGAGCGAAGCAAGGAATCCATGCCGGTTCCCGGCCTCCTCGCTCCGCTCGGAACGACAGAGGGTCAACGCCATGTCTTGCGCTTCTTCCAGCGCCGCTGGCCGCGGGCGCCCTGTTCCTTGATGCCGAGGTAGAACTCCTTGATGTCGTCCTTCTGCAGCAAGCGCTCGCCGGTGTCGGCCATGACGATGCGCCCGACCTCCAGCACGTAGCCGTAGTCGGCGACCTGCAGCGCCATGTTGGCGTTCTGCTCGACCAGCAGGATGGTGACGCCGCGCTCCTTGTTGATGCGCACGATGATATCGAAGATTTCCTTCACCAGCTTGGGCGACAGGCCCAGCGACGGCTCGTCGAGCAGCATCAGGCGGGGGCGCGCCATCAGCGCGCGGCTGATCGACAGCATCTGCTGCTCGCCGCCCGACAGCGAGCCGGCGCGCTGGTCGGCGCGCTCCTTGAGCACCGGGAAGTAGCCGAACACCGTCTCGAGGTCCTTGGCGACCTCATCGGTGTCGCGCCGGGTATAGGCGCCCATGCGCAGGTTCTCGCGCACGCTGAGGAAGGGGAAGACCTCGCGGCCCTCCGGAACGTGGCTCATGCCCAGGCGCATGATCTTGTCGGGGTCCATGCGCTGGATTTCCCGGCCCTCGAAGGTGACCGAGCCCTTCTGCGGGTCCATCACGCCGCTGACCGTCTTCAGTACCGTGGTCTTGCCGGCGCCGTTGGCGCCGAGGATGGTGACGATGTCGCCCTGGCGCACCTCGAAGGACACGCCGCGGATGGCCATGATCGGACCGTAGTAGGTCTCGATGTTGCTGACCCTGAGCTGGGCTTCGGACATGCGGACCTCAGCCTCCGAGATAGGCGCGCACGACGTCGGGGTGGCTCTGCACCTGCGAAGGCGTGCCGGTGGCGATCGGTCGGCCGTAGTTCAGCGCCAGCACCCGGTCGGACACCGCCGACACGAGCTTCATGTCGTGCTCGACCATCAGCACGGTGACGCCCAGCAGGTTCTTGATGTCCTGGATCCAGAACGCCATGTCCTCGGTCTCCTCGACGTTGAGTCCGGAGGACGGCTCATCGAGCAGCAAGAGCTTCGGATCGGTGCACAGTGCGCGCGCCAGCTCTGTCACCTTGCGCACGCCGTAAGGCAGGTTGACGATGAAGCTGTCGCGGTACTGCTGCAGGTCGAGGAATTCGATGACCTTCTCGACGGCCTCGCGGTGCTCGACCTCCATGCGCCGCACCGAGGGCAGGAACAGCAGCTCCGCGAAGAAGCCGGATGTCTTGTGGGCGTGGCGCGCCAGCAGCAGGTTCTGCAGCAGCGTGGCGTGCTCGAACAGCTCGATGTTCTGGAAGGTTCGCGCGATGCCCAGCCGCGCGATGCGGTGCGGCGGCACGCGGGTGATCTCGTTACCCTCGAAGACCAGACGGCCGCCGCTGGGCTCGTAGATGCGGCTGACCAGGTTGAAGATCGTCGTCTTGCCGGCACCGTTGGGGCCGATGATGGTGAAGACCTCGCCTTTCGCCACGTCGAAGGTCACGCCGTCGACGGCCTTGATGCCGCCGAAGTTGATCGAGAGGTTGTCGACCTGGAAGAGACTCACCGCAGCCGCTCCGACTTCATGTAGCTCTTCTGGCGCTTGAAGGTGGCGCGCTTGTACATCGGGAACGTCGAGAAGAAGACCCGGATCTTCACCCAGCGGCCGTATATTCCCCGCGGCTCGAGCAGGATCACCAGCACCAGGATCAGGCCGAGAATTCCGGCCTCGACGCCGGGCTTGCTGAGGAAGGCACCGACAGCCTGGCCGATGCCGCCGATCACGCCGATGCCGGTGGCTGCCGCCACACTGGACAACCCGGCCGGAATCTCGTCGCGCAGGATCGAGATGGCCGGCGGCAGCAGCACGACGAAGATCGCGCCGAAGATCGCGCCGTGCAGCGAGCCCAGGCCGCCGACGATCACCAGCAGCAGGAAGTTGATCGACAGCAGGATGTTGAAGGTGTCGGGCGCGAGGTACGACACCTTGTGGCCGAACAGCGCGCCGGCCAACCCCATCAGGCCGGCCGAATAGGCGAAGGCGCTCGACTTGTAGATCGCCAGGTGCACGCCCATCGACTGCGCCGCGATCTCGCTGTCGCGGATCGCCACCCAGGCGCGGCCGGTCGGCGAGCGCAGCAGATTGCGCGTCAGCCACAGGCACAGCACCAGGAAGAAGAGGCAGAGGTAGTAGAAGGCCGTCTTGTCGAAGGAAATGCCGAGGATCTCCGGCATCGCGACCGGCAGGCCGTCGAAGCCCTGGGTGACCGTCGTCCAGCGGTTGAAGACCTCCTGGATGATCAGGGAGAAGGCCAGCGTGGCGATGGCCAGGTAGATGCCGGTCATCCTGAGCGCCGGCAGGCCGACTATCAGGCCGCAGGCGGTGGTGATCGCGACGGCCATGACGATCGACGGAATCCACGGGATCCCGATCTTGAGGAAGTAGCCGTGGGCGTAGGCGCCGATACCGAGGAAGGCCGCGTGTCCGAGCGAGATCAGCCCGGTATAGCCCACCAGCACCATCAGCGAGACGCCGCAGATGCCGTAGATCAGCACCAGGCTGATCTCGGTGACGTAGTAGGTCGAGAGCCAGAGCGGCAAGGCCACGACGATTGCGCCGAGCAGGCCGTACCAGAACATGTCGACGCGGTCGCGGAACAGACCGATGTCCTGGTTGTACGAGGTCTTGAAGAGGAAACGCATGGCCGCCCCTACACCTTCTTGCGGCCCAGCGTGCCGAACAGGCCCTGCGGGCGGACCGCGAGCATGATCAGCAGCACGACGTAGGGGGCCGCGTCCTTGAAGCCTTCGGGCAGGAAGCGGCCGGCGAAGAGCTCGATCAGCCCGATAATGATGCCGCCGACCAGCGCCCCGGGGATCGAGCCGAAGCCACCCAGCACCGCCGCCGCGAAGGCCTTGAGCGCAACCGGCAGGCCCATGTTGATGTCGATCAGGGTGACCGGCGCCAGCAGGATGCCGGCGATCGCCGCCGTCGCCGCCGAGATCGCCCAGATCAGCGAAAAGATCAGCTTGACCGGAATGCCCATGTAGTAGGCAGCCAGCTGGTTCTGCGAGGTCGCCTGCATGGCCACGCCGATGCGGGTGTAGTTGAAGAAGGCGTAGAGCACGCCGCATAGCAGGAAGGTGCCGACCACGATCGACAGGTACTGGTCACTGAAGGTTACGCCGGCGATCACCGTGGCGCCGGAGAACGGCGTCGGCAGGGTGTAGATCTCCGACCCCCAGGTGACGCTGGCGAAAGTGCGGAACATCGCGCCCAGGCCGATGGTCAGCATGACCACGGCGAACTGCGGCTGGCCGATCACCTTGCGCAGGATGGTGCGGTCGAGGAGAGCGCCGAACAGGGCGACGACGACCACGGCGAGCGCGAAGCCGAGCCAGTAGTCCCAGCCCCACCAGACGACGGCCATGTAGGCGACGAAGGCGCCCAGCATCAGCAGATCGCCCTGGGCGAAGTTGACCAGCTCGGTCGCCTTGTAGATCAGTACGAAGCCGAGGGCGACCAAGCCATAGATACAGCCGACCGCGACTCCGTTGAGCAGCAACTGCAGAAACGTAACCAGCTTCTGTCCTCCCGTGGGCGATCTCGCGTCACCATCACCTCATCGCCAATATCGGAGTCGTCCCGCGCTGTAAAGCCGCCGCGTCTCGCCGAGCGAGACAGGTTTCCGTGAATCCGTTTATGAATGGGCTGGACTTCGGGAGACGACAGCCGACCATGAGTACCGCCCTGCGGGAATCAATTCCGCCGGCCTCGCCGGCGAGCCCTTTTTACACCGCCGAGCACGAGGCCTTTCGCGACACGCTGCGCCGCTTCGTGGCGAAGGAGATCGCGCCCTATGTCGACGAATGGGACGAAGCCGGCGAGTTCCCGCGCGAGCTTTATCGCAAGGCGTCGGCCATCGGCCTGCTGCAGCTGGGCTACCCTGAGGAATACGGCGGCGTGCCGACCGACCCGTTCTACCGCATCGTCGTCAGCGAGGAACTGGCCAAGGCCGGCAGCGGCGGCGTCAACGCCTCGCTGATGAGCCATTCCATCGGCGCCCCGCCGATCGCCGCGCTGGGGCCGGACTGGATGAAGCGCAAGGTGCTGCCGGAGATCCTGAGCGGCGAGAAGATCAGCGCGCTGGCCATCACCGAGCCCAGCGGCGGCTCCGATGTCGCCAATCTGCGCACCACGGCCAGGCGCGAGGGCGATCACTACGTCGTCAACGGCCAGAAGATGTTCATCACGTCGGGGTTCCGCGCCGACTACTACACCGTGGCAGTGCGCACCGGCGGGCCGGGCGCGTCGGGCGTCTCGCTGCTGCTGATCGAGCGCGACCGGCCCGGCTTCTCGCGCACCAAGCTGCGCAAGATGGGCTGGTGGGCCTCGGACACCGCGCAGCTCTTCTTCGACGACGTCAGGGTGCCGGTCGAGAACCTGATCGGCGAGGAGAACCGCGGCTTCATCGGCATCATGCTGAACTTCAACCAGGAGCGCATCGGGCTGGCCGCCGGCGCGCACGGCTTCGCCCGCGTCTGCCTCGACGAATCCATCGCCTACGCGCGCGAGCGCCATACGTTCGGCAAGCCGCTGATCGCCAACCAGGTGATCCGCCACAAGATCGTCGACATGGCGATGCGGGTGAACGCGGTGAAGGCCAACCTGGAGCTGCTGGCCTGGCGCGTGCACCAGGGCGAGCGGCCGGTGGCCGAGATCTGCATGCTGAAGAATTTCGCCACGACCACCCTGGAATACGTCGCCAACGAGGCGATGCAGATCTTCGGCGGTGCCGGCTATCTGCGCGGCGCCAAGGTCGAGCGCATCTATCGCGAGACCAAGGTCATGACTATCGGCGGCGGCTCGCTCGAGGTCATGAAGGACCTCGCGGCGCGGCAGATGGGGCTGTAGGCGATGGCCGACAAGCCCACCTCCATTTTCGAGACCATGCCCGAACGAGCCCTGGCGCTGTTCCAGGAATGGTTCTCCGACACCATCCCGCAGAACAAGGCGCTGGGCCTGCGGGTCGTCGGCGTGCGCCGGGGCGTCGTCACGATGCAGCTGCAGTGGCAGCCGCACCTTGTCGGCGATGCCGAGACCGGGGTGCTGTTCGGCGGTGCGATCACCACCATGCTCGACGCCTGCAGCGGCATGGCGGTGGCGACGATGCTGAAGGAGCCGTTGCCCTTCGCGACGCTCGATCTGCGCATCGACTACATCAAGCCGGCGACGCCCCGGCAGGCGGTGATCGCCGAGGCCGAGTGCTTCAAGCTCACCAACAACGTCGCCTTCACCCGCGCCGTGGCGCATCACGGCGATCCCGCCGATCCGATCGCCTCGTCGGCCGGCACCTTCATGATGGGCACCAAGGGTTCGGTGATCCAGGCCCAGACCCTGGGCGCGCGTTTCGCCGGGGGCCCGTCGTGAGCCTCCACCTCGAACGCCTGCGCAAGGCCCGCGACGAGGGCAATCTCGCGGCGCTGGCCGAGGCGATTCCCTATGCGCAGTGGATGGGCATGGCGCCGGAGAACTCGACCGGCGAATTGCTCACCCGCTTGCGCTACAGGCCCGACCTGATCGGCAACACGCACCTGCCGGCGCTGCACGGCGGCACGATCGGCGCGCTGATGGAGATGGCGGCGATCTTCCACCTGCTGTGGGAGCTCGACAACGAGACCCTGCCCAAGATCGTCAACATCACCGTCGACTATCTGCGCTCCGGCCGGCCGGTCGACACCATCGCCAAGGCCACGGTGACCAAGCAGGGCCGCCGCGTGGTCAACGTATCGGTCGAGGCCTGGCAGGAGGATCGCGCGCGGCCGGTGGCCGCGGCGCAGATCCATTTCCTGGTGAACGCCCCGACCTGACTGTCATCCCGAGCGCAGCGAGGGATCTCGGACCGCCCTGGATCCCTCGCTGTGCTCGGGATGACAGGGAGGGTTCAGCTCCACAGCCGCTTGCTCGCGATATCCGCACCTTCGCGTGCGGCGGCGAGCTTGGCCCAGACCACGTCCTCGGCGACGTAGGCCGAGCCGGCGAAGGTGCCGAAGCCGCAATCGGTGCTGGCGATCACCCGCTCGCGATCGCCGATCGCGGCCGCCGCCTCGCACAGCCGGTTGGCGATCAGCTCGGGGTGCTCAACGAAATTGGTCGTGGTGTCGAGCACGCCGGCCATCAGCGACATGTCCGCGGGCAGGGGGAAGCGCTTGAACGCCGGGTACTCGTGGGCGTGGCGCGGGTTGGCGAACTCCAGGCTGAGCGCGCCGGCGTTGGCGGCGTAGAGCAGCGGCAGGATGTCGGAAAGCGGCACGTCGTGGATGTGCGGGCCCTCCCAATTGCCCCAGCAGCAATGCAGTCGGACCTTCTCGCGCGGGATGTCGCCCAGCGCCACGTTGATCGCCGCGACGTGCAGCTCGACGATGGCGAGGAACTCGGCCAGCGACTTGTCCTGGAACAGCATGGTGCGTTCCATCGCCAGGTCGGGCGCGTCGATCTGCAGGGTGAAGCCCTGGTCGACGACGAAGCGGTACTCGCGGACCAGCTCGCGCGCCAGGGCCATGACATAGGCCTCGTGGCTGTCGTAGTGCGCGTTGAGCATCGTCGTGGCGATGATGCCGGGCGAGGGCGCGGTCATGAAGGTCTCGAGCGGCTGCGTCTTCTGCGCCTTGAGCGCCTCTTTCATCATCGTCGCCTCGGCCTGCGCCTCCTCGAGCGTGCCGTAGCGCACGTCGGCGATGGCCTGTGGAGCATTTGCAACCTTCGGCCGGCGCGACAGGCGCTGGGCGAGCTGGCGGGCGTAGATGCGGAACTCCTGCATGTCCTTGGCGCGGGGGCGCTTGGACTCGCCGCCGAAGCCCGACATGCGGCGCACGATGTAGGTCTGGAAGCCGACGCGCGGCTGCTCGCCGTCGTTGACGATGTCGATGCCGGCCTCGATCTGCCGTGCCACGACGTTGCGCACCGCCTCGGCCGCCTCGCGCGCCAGCAGCGACTCGTCGACCGCCTCGCCGGCCTCCTGACGGATCAGCAGGTCGTCGAGCACGGCGGGGCGCGGCAGGCTGCCGACATGGGTGACCAGGATTCGATCGGTGCTGAGCTTCATGGACGGTCCTCCAATCCCCACTTTCGGGCCGCGAGCGGCGGCGCGCAACTTCAGTTGACGGCGGTGCGTGCGGCGGGCATGGGGCTGCGATGAGCATCGACCTCAGGACCTTTCCGCGCGACGACGTAGTGGTGGACGGCAGCGGCCCGGCCGACTGGCTGAAGCCGGGCGCGTTGATCGACAGTAACCACCCGGAAATCGCGGCATGGGCGCGCCACGTGGTAGGCGACGCCGGCGAGTCGCGCGCCAAGGCGCTGCGGCTCTATCACGCCGTGCGCGACGACATTCGCTACGACCCCTACACCACGCCGCTGCGGCCCGACGCCTACAGGGCGAGCGCGACCCTGGCGGCGGGCCACGGCTACTGCATCAACAAGGCCGGCGTGATGGCCGCGGCGTGCCGCGCCGTCGGCGTGCCGGCACGGGTCGGCTACGCCGACGTGCGCAACCACATGACGACCAGGCGCATGACCGAGTTCATGGGCACCGACGTCTTCTACTTCCATGGCTATGTCGATGTCGGCCTCGACGGGCGCTGGATCAAGGCGACGCCCGCGTTCAATCGCCAGCTCACCGAGCGTTTCGGCCTGAAGCCGCTGGAATGGGATGGCGAGAGCGACTCGATCTACCATCCCTTCGACATGGCCGGCCGGCGGCACATGGAGTACCTCGCCTATCGCGGGGTCTATGCCGACATCCCCTTCGACACCATCGCCGAGTGCTTCCGACGCGAGTATCCCAGGATGCACGCGGCGATGAGCGGTGGGTCGATCGAAGGCGATTTCGCCGCCGAGGGTGAAGCGGAGACCAAGACGGCGGCCAACGCGTGAGCTTCGCCCTGGTACCGCGCTCCGCCGGCTATACCGTCCTGCTGGTGGCGCTGGCCTCGTTCGGCCCGCTGTCGATGAGCATCTATTCGCCGGTGATGCCGGTGGTGGGCGCATCGCTGGGCGCCACGCCCGACGGCGTGAAGCTCACCCTCACCACCTACATGCTGGGCTTCGCCGCCGGCCAGATCTTCTTCGGCCCGCTCAGCGACCGCTTCGGCCGC
The DNA here is from genome assembly GCA_019635875.1 of Alphaproteobacteria bacterium. Classification (NCBI taxonomy): domain Bacteria; kingdom Pseudomonadati; phylum Pseudomonadota; class Alphaproteobacteria; species Alphaproteobacteria bacterium. Next base: position 169,285 of record JAHBYP010000003.1, on the reverse strand, counting down.
CGGCCGGTGCTGCTGGTCGGCCTGCTGCTCTTCGCGCTGACCTCGGCCGGCTGCGCGCTCGCCGGCACGATCGGCGAGCTGGTGGTGCTGCGCGTGATGCAGGGCCTGAGCGCCTGCGCCGGCTCGGTGATCGGCCGGGCGCTGACCCGCGACATCTACGAGTTCGCCGAACTGCCGCGGGTGATGAGCTGGATCTCGATCGGCGTGAACATCGCGCCGGCCCTGGCGCCGCTGATCGGCGGCCATCTCGGCGAATGGTTCGGCTGGCAGGCGACGTTCTGGGCGCTGACGGTGTTCTCGCTCGGCCTGTTCGCGATCGTCGCGCTGGGCGTGGCCGAGACCAACCGGCATCGCGCGGTGACACTCAACCTGCTGGCCTTCGCGCGCGGCAGTGGCGAGATGCTGCGCGACCGCCGCTTCCTCGGCTTCGCGCTGACCATGGGATTCATCTTCGGCATCAATTTCGGCATGATCGCCGGCACGCCGTTCATCCTGCAGGACACGCTGGGCTTCACGCCGCGCACAGTCGGCTATCTCAGCGTCATCGGCGTCGCCGGCTTCGCCCTGGGCGGCTTCGCCAACAACCGGCTGATCGGCCGGGTGCGACCGACGACGATCCTGCAGGTGGCGCCGCTGTTTCACATCACCGGCCTCACGATCATCGCCGCCCTGTCGATCGGCGGCATCCTCGAGTGGTGGTCGATCATGGTGCCGTTCATGATCTGCTCCTTCGGCTCGGGCCTGGTCGTGCCCAACTCGAACGCCGGCGCCGTCGGGCTCTATCCGCGACTGGCCGGCACGGCGTCCTCGCTGGTCGGCCTGGCGCAGATGGGCATGGGCGCTCTGGGCACCGTCGCGGTCGCCATCACCACCGGCCTGGGCGGCTACGACCGCGCCCTGCCGCTGGTCGGCGAATGGATCGGCTGCACGACCAGGGCCTGCGCCATCCCCATGCCGCTGATCCTGGCGCAGCTGCCCTTTGCCTTCGCCGCCTTGTTCGCCGCCCGGCTGCTGCGCACGGCCGGCCAGCGCTGATCGAGTGTCCTTGTCGAAATCCGGCGTGTTGCCTAGGGTTGCCGGCCGTCCCGCTGGTCAGGCCCATGACAACCCCGACCCCGTCGTTCTTCGCGTCCGACACCGACGATCCTCGGGACCTCAGCGATGCCCTGCGGGAGAGCTACGAGCTGCTCGCACTGGCCGAGCAATCGGCCGGCATCGGCATCTGGGATCGCGACCTCGCCACCGACCTGGTTCGCGCCACCCCGACCTTTTTCCGGCTGATGGGGCTGGAGCCCTCGGCTGCGCCGGTGCATGCCGATGTGATCCGCGCGGTGCGCCATCCCGACGACGCGCCCCGGGTCATCGACGGCTTCCAGCGCTCCGTGGCCGAAGGGATCGACGTGTACGATTCGGAGTACCGCATCATCCGCCCGTCGGACGGCGAGCTGCGCTGGATCTTCGGCCGCGGGCGGGTGGTGCGCGACAGGTCCGGCAAGCCGGTGCGCTACAGCGGCGTCGACATCGATGTCACCGAGCGCAAGCGTTTCGAGGGCGCACTGCGTGAGAGCGAGGAGCGCTTCTCCAAGGCGTTCAACGCCGCCGCCCATCCCATGAGCATCACGACGCTGAAGGAGGGCCGCTACGTCGACATCAACGCCGCCGGCCTGCGTGCCAGCGGGCTGACGCGCGAGCAGGTCATCGGCCGCACCGTGCGCGATCTGGGGTTCTACAACGATCCGGACAATCACCGCCTCGTGCGCGACCTGCTGGAGAAGCAGGGCTATTTCACCGAGCTGGAGACGGTGCTGCGCGGCAGCCGGGGGCCGCGCACCTACCTGCTGTCCGGTGCCCTGGTCGAGCTGCGCGGCGAGCAGTGCCTGCTGACCTCGGCGCTCGACATCACCGAGCGCAAGAAGGCGGAGGAGGACAACCGCCTGCTGATGCACGAGGTCAATCATCGGGCCAACAACCTCCTGGCGGTGATCCAGGCCATCGCCCGACAGACCGTCGACAGCGGCGACCCCAGGACCTATGCCGAACGCCTGTCGCAGCGCATCTCGGGCATCGCCGCGTCCAACAACCTGCTGGTGTCGGGCAACTGGAACGGCGTGGATCTGGCCCGGCTCGTCGAATCGCAGGTGGCGCACTTCGCCGATGCCGGCCGGCGCCTCCGCATCGACGGGCCGCCGGTGCGGCTCCTGCCGTCGGCGACCCAGGCGGTCGGCATGGCGCTGCATGAGCTGGCGACCAACTCCGTGAAGTACGGCGCGCTGTCGCAGGACGGCGGCCGGGTCCGTATCGTCTGGTCGCTGACCGGCCAGGGCGAGGGGCGCGATTTCTCGATGGGCTGGTCGGAGCACGACGGGCCGCCCGTCCAGACGCCGACACGCACCGGGTTCGGGCAGACGGTGATCGAGCGCATGGTGTCGGGCACGCTGGGCGGCAAGGCGAAGCTCGAGTACGCGCCGGCTGGCGTCATCTGGACGTTCGCCTGTCCCGCCCGGCAGGCGCTGGAGCTCGACGACTAGCAGGAACTCGCCGCCGGACGTGGCGTTGGCCTGACACCACGGATCGGCGGAGGGATGGACATGGCCTCGTCAGCGAATGCGACTCGCGCGGCGCGCCGTACGGCGTCCAAGCATCGTGCCCTGCAGCGTCGCGTGGATCGGGCGGATCGGCGGCGGCCGAGCCGCAAGAGCCGCTTGGCGATCCAGGCCGGGGCGCGCCACTATCCCGAGCCGCCGTTTCCCAGGCAGCATCAGGCCAAGCCGGGCGAGGAGTCGCGTCTCGATCCGGCGCCGCTCTACGACGCGCCGTTCTACAAGGGCTCGGGCAAGCTTCAGGACAAGGTGGCGCTGATCACCGGCGGCGATTCCGGCATCGGCCGTTCCGTCGCCGTGCTGTTCGCGCGCGAGGGCGCCGACGTCACCATCGTCCATCTCGACGAGGCGGAAGACGCCGAGATCACCCGCCAGGCCGTCGAGGCCGAGGGCCGGCGATGCCTGGTGATCGCCGGCGACGTATCGAAGGCCAGGTTCTGCGAGACGGCGGTGAAGCGCACCGTGGATCGGTTGGGCCGGCTCGACGTGCTGGTCAACAACGCCGCTTTCCAGCTGCACGAGACCGAGATCGAGGCGCTGACCGAGGAACACTTCGACCGCACCTTGAAGACCAATCTCTATGGCTATTTCTTCATGGCGCGCGCTGCGGCGCCGCACCTCGGCAAGGGCGGTGCGATCATCAACAACGGCTCGGTGACCGGTCTGCACGGCAGCAAGGCGCTGCTCGACTACTCGATGACCAAGGGCGGCATCCATGCCTTCACCCGCTCGCTGGCCAGCCACCTGCTGCCGCGCGGCATCCGGGTCAACGCCGTGGCGCCCGGGCCGGTGTGGACGCCGCTCAATCCGGCGGACAAGAAGGCCGAGGACGTGGCGGAGTTCGGTGCAAGGACGCCGATGAAGCGGCCGGCCCAGCCCGAGGAGATCGCGCCGGCCTTCGTCTTCCTCGCCTCGTCGCATTGCTCCAGCTACATCACCGGCGAGATCCTGCCGATCATCGGCGGGTACGAATAGCGAAACGGCACGGGCCCGCGCATAGCTGCCGCGCTTTCCATCGGCGCGCCAATCGGCCTAAATGGCCGCGGCGAATCGATTGGAGAGGGAAGCCCGACATGCCGAACATGCTGAAGGACAAGGTGGTGCTGGTGACCGGTTCGGGCGGCGGCATCGGGCGCGAGATGGCGCTGCTCGCGGCCGCCGAGGGCGCCAAGGTCGTGGTCAACGACCTGGGCGGCGCGGTCGACGGCGAGGGCGCCGGCAGCTCCACCCCGGCGCAGAAGGTCTGCGACGAGATCAAGGCGGCGGGCGGCGTCGCCGTGCCGAATTTCGGCAGCGTGTCCGATCCGGCCTCGGCCGAAGCGATGATCAAGCAGGCGGTGGAGACCTTCGGCAGGATCGATGGTGTGATCAACAACGCCGGCATCCTGCGCGACCGCATCTTCCACCGCATGAGCCATCTCGACTGGAAGCAGGTCATCGACGTGCATCTCAACGGCTGCTTCAACGTCAGCCGCGCCGCCGCCAACTACTTCAAGGAGCAGAAGTCGGGCGCCTTCGTGCACTTCACCTCGACCTCGGGCCTCGTCGGCAATTTCGGCCAGGCGAACTACTCGGCGGCCAAGATGGGCATCGTCGGCCTGTCGCGCTCGATCGCGCTCGACATGGCGGCGTTCAACGTGCGCTCCAACTGCATCTCGCCCTTCGCCTGGACGCGCATGATCGGCACCATCCCCGCCGACACGCCGCAGCAGGTGGCGCGGCTGGAACGGTCGAAGAAGATGACCGCGGCCAAGGTGGCGCCGATGGCGGTGTTCCTGCTGAGCGACGCGGCCGAGGGCGTGACCTCGCAGATCTTCGGCGTGCGCATGAACGAGATCATGCTGTTCTCGGCCAACCGCCCGGTGCGCTCGGTGCACATGTCGGACGGCTGGACGCTCGAGAAGATCGCCGAGACGGCGGTGCCGGCGCTGAAGCCCGGCTTCATCGACATGCGGCGTTCGCCCGAGTACTTCACCTGGGATCCGATCTGACTGATTTTCCTTCTCCCCGCGAAGGCGGGGAGAAGGTGGCGCGAAGCGCCGGATGAGGGGCTTTCGCGACCGTGCAACTGGATCGATGCTGTTGATGCGCCGCGAAGCCCCTCATTCGCCTCGCTGCGCTCGGCACCTTCTCCCCGCCTTCGCGGGGAGAAGGGAGTACAGGAGTAGGAGGACATGGACACGCCGCTGAAGAACGAACCGCGCATCGATGCCGACGAGGTGCTCGCCGGCATCGTCGAGTGGGTGGAGATCGAAAGCCCGAGCCACGATGCGGCCGCGGTCAACCGCGTCGTCGACAAGGTCGAGGGCCAGATGGCCGGGCTGGGCATGAAGATCGAGCGCACGCCCGGGCGCGACGGCTTCGGCGACATCCTCGAATGCAGGACGCCGTGGGGCGAGGGGCCGGGCATCCTGGTGCTGGCCCACCTCGACACCGTGCATCCGATCGGCATGATCGAGAAGGACCTGAAGGTTCGCCGCGAGGGCGACGCGATCTTCGGCCCCGGCATCTACGACATGAAGGCCGGCGGCTACATCGCCTACTACGCCATGCGCCACCTGATCCGGCAGGGCAAGAAGAGCCGGCTGCCGGTGACCTTCCTGTTCATTCCGGAGGAGGAGGTCGGCAGCCCGACCTCGCGCGCGCGCATCGAGGCGGCGGCGCGGCACGCCAAGTACGCGCTGGTGATGGAGCCCGGCCGCGACGGCGATCGCGTGGTGACCTCGCGCAAGGGCGTCGGGCGCTTTGTCGTCACGGTGAGAGGACGCGCCAGCCATTCCGGCGTGCGCCACCAGGACGGCCGCAGCGCCATCCTCGAGTTGGCGCGCCAGATCGTGCGCATCGAGGCGATGACGGATTACGGCCGCGACATCACGGTGAATGTCGGCCTGGTCAGCGGCGGCACCGGCGTCAACGTCGTGCCGGCCGAGGCCACCGCGGAGGTCGATCTGCGCGTGCCCGATGCCGCGACCGCGGCCGAGATGGAGGCGGCGCTGCTCGGCCTGCAGGCGATCGGCGAGGATGTCGAAGTGAAGGTCGAAGGCGGCATGAACCGGCCGCCCTACCGCAAGGATGCCGGGATCGAGGCGCTGTTCGGCAAGGCGCGTGCGATCTACGCCGAGATCGGCAAGGAGCTCAACGACGTGCCGCTGACCGGCGGCGGCAGCGACGGCAACTTCACCGCCGCGCTCGGCATCCCGACGCTCGACGGCCTGGGCGCCGACGGCAAGGGCGCGCATGCCGCCTTCGAGCAGATCTACTATTCGTCGCTGATGTCGCGCACCTACCTGGCGGCACGCCTCTTCGAGACGCTCGACTGATGCTGACCGTTTTCCATGCCCGCAATACGCGCTCGCTGCGCGTGCTGTGGATTCTCGAGGAGCTCGGAATCAAGGCCGAGGTGAAGTCGCTGCAGTTTCCGCCACGCAGGCTGCAGCCCGAGTATCTGTCGGTCAATCCGACCGGTGCCGTGCCGGCGCTGGTCGATGATGGGCAGGTGCTGACCGAGTCGATGGCGATCTGCGAGCACCTGGCCGCGAAGCACGATCCATCCTTGATCGTTGCACCGGGCGAGTCGGATCGAATCCAGTTCCTGCAATGGCTGTGGTACGGCGAGTCGACGCTGATGACGCCGCTGTCGCGCATTGCGACGGTCGGCCGCCTCGAGCGCAAGAGCCCGGACATCGACGCCATCATGGCCGACGCGCGCGACAACGCCGGCATCCGGCTGACCTCGCTGGAGAAGCATCTGGAGGGATGCGAGTTTCTCGCTGCCCGCCGGTTCACGCTGGCCGACATTTCGCTCGGCTATCCGCTGCACCTCGTCGGCCTGTTCGGCCTCGACAATCTGCTCGGCCCGCGCACCGCCGCGTACCGCGCCCGCCTGCACGGGCGGCCCGCATTCCAGCGCGCGCTCGCCGCGCCCTAGTATGCCGCGGTGAAGCGCCGCCTCACGTGCTTCGGCGTCTCGATCTCGTCGAGGATGGCGACGGCGAAGTCCTCGCGCGAAATCAGGCTCACGCCTTTGTCGTCCTCCAGTAGGTGGTCGAGCCCGAGGCGGAACTTGCCCGTGCGCTCGCCCGGCTGGATCGACGCCGCCGGCGAGATCGCGGTCCAGTCGAGATCGTCGGCGGCCCGGATCGCGTCGTAGGCCAGCGCCGCCGGCTTCGAGGTCGGCGGCTGCACGCCCTTCTCGGCCATGTGCTCGAAATGCGTGCGGCCGTCGCTGCGCAGAAGGCTGCCGGCACCGATCACGAACAATGCGCGTTTCACGCCGGCGCGACGGATCGCGTCGAGCACCTGATGGATGTCCGCCTCGTTCCACTTGATCGAGGCGACAACCACGTCGTGACCTCCAAGCACGGCGGCCAGCGCGCCGACATCGGCCGTGTTGACCACCCTTGGCGTGAGGTTGGCGCGAGGCGGCAACTTCGCGGCATCGCGGGTCGTGCCGGTGACAGGATGACCGCGACCCAGCGCCTCGTCGAGGATGCGGCTGCCGATACTGCCGGCGGCGCCGATGAGAGCGATCGAGGTCATGGACGGTGTTCCTTGGCGAGGTCGAGGATGGCGGCGGCAAAGTCGATCGGGGCTTCCTGCGGCACGTTGTGGCCGATGCGCGGCAGCAGGCGGCGCTGGTATGGGCCGGTGAAGAAGCGCTGGTGCTTCTCTGATTGCGCGGCCGGCCCAACGCCGTCGTGGCCGCCGTGCAGCACCTTGGTCGGCACGGTGATCTTTGGCCGCTGCGCCAGCCTCGCCTCGATCGGCGCGACCGCAGGGTCACCCGGCGCGTAGCCGTAGCGGTGGCGGTAGGACTGGATCACCACATCGACGAAGTCGGGATTGTCGAAGGAGGACGCAGTCTTCTCGAACGTCGCCTCGTCGAACTGCCATTCCGGCGACCACAGGCGCCACAGCAGGCGGCAGAATTCGCGGCGGTTCCTGGTCAGGCCGGCGCGGCCACGCTCGGTGTGGAAGTAGTACTGGTACCAGAAGCGGTGCTCCTGCTCGGCCGGCGCCGGCTCGACCGAGGCGGCGATGTCCTGGATGTTGTAGCCGCCGCAGCTTACCAGGCCGGCGACGCGCTCCGGCCACAGCGCGGCGACGATGCAGGCGGCGCGGCCGCCCCAGTCGTAGCCGGCCAGCGTGGCGCGCGCGATGCGCAGCGCGTCCATGAACTGCAGCAGGTCATGACCCAGCGCCGCCTGCTCGCCCGAGCGCGGCGTGTCTTGCGACAGGAAGCGCGTCGGGCCGTAGCCGCGCAGGTAGGGCACCAGCACGCGCATGCCCGCCGCCGCCAGCCGCGGCGCCACCTCGTCGTAGGCGCGCACGTCGTAGGGGAAGCCGTGCAGCAGGATCACCGGCGCGCCGACCGCAGAGCCGTGGTCCTCCCAGGCAATGTCGAGAACGTCGGTGCGAATGTGCTTGTTGGTCATGGGCCTAACTTAGGCCATTCCTGCCGCGTTGACAGGCCGGCATGGCGCGCTCAGGCTTGCGCCAGATGCTGGCCAAACCGCACGACTACGTCAGCAGCGAGCAGATCGCCGCCCTGCGCGGCAAGTCCGACCTCGTGGGCGCGCTGCTGCTGCTGCACGCCTGGGGCCTGATCTTCGGCGCCATGGCGCTCTTCGCGTGGTGGCCCAACCCACTGACCTTCATCGTCGCCGTCACGGTGATCGGCGCGCGCCAGCTCGGCATCGCCATCCTGATGCACGACGCCGCGCATGGCGTGCTGTTCGACGACAGGCGGCTGAACGACTGGGCCGGCACCTGGCTGTGCGGCGCGCCGGTCGGTGCCAGCCTGGCGCTGTACCGGCCTTATCACCTCTCGCATCACCGCCATACACAGCAGCCCGAGGATCCCGATCTTGGCCTGTCGGCGCCGTTCCCGATCACGCGCAACAGCCTGTGGCGCAAGGTGCTGCGCGACATGACCGGGCAGACCGCCTATCAGCGCCGCAGCGAGCAGGTCCTGCGCGCCATCGGGCCGCGCGATCAGGCTCTCGGCAGGCGCCTGCTCAACCTGCTGCGCAACGAGCGTGGCTTCTTCGTCACCAACGCCATCCTGCTCGCGGGCCTGAGCGCGCTGGGCCATTGGTGGCTCTATCCGGCGCTATGGCTGCTGCCGATGGCGACGTGGTACCAGCTCGTCAGCCGCGTCAGGAACATCGCCGAGCACGCCGTCGTGCCCGACAACGACGATCCGCTGCGCAACACGCGCACGACGAAGGCGAACTGGCTCGAGCGGCTGCTGATCGCGCCCTACTGGGTGAACTACCACCTCGAGCACCACCTGTTCCTGTTCGTGCCGTGCTGGCGTCTGCCCGCTGCGCATCGCGCCCTGCTGGGCGGCGGCTTCGGGCCGAGGATGGAGCTGCGCCGCGGCTATCTCGAGGTGCTCAGGCGTGCCACGTCGAAGCTGATCGACGGTCCGCCCGATTCCGGCCGTGTGAGCGGCCCCGTGCATATCTGATTCGCTACTCTGTCATCCCGAGCGCAGCGAGGGATCGAGGGCGTTCGGCCTGGGTCCCTCGCTGCGCTCGGGATGACAGATGATCAATGCCGGTGCATGCGCAGATCGCCGTAGGCTTCGGGGATCGTCTCGAGATTGTGCTGCGTCAAAGCCGGCGGCTGGACGAGGCGGCTGTCGACCGTGCCGTCGGCGTGGAAGGCGTGGTCGACATAGCCGACGACCTTCGGCCCGTACGCCGGCTGAAAGAAGTCTGGCAGGATGAACGCCGTCGAGGGTGCCCAGACGTTGCGCCAGTCGCCGCCATCGGTGTCGCGGAACTGGTGCACGTGGCCGCAGGCGACCAGGCGCAGCTTCGCGCCGTTGAAGGCCGACAGCAGACCGCCGCGCGCCGCCGGCGGCAGGAAACGTCCGCCGAGGATGGTCTCGGCCGGCGAGGCGTCGTAGAGCGGCTTGTGCACGAAAAGCGCGATCGAGCGGCCATTGGCGGTCGACGCCGCGTGGCGCACGAAACTGCCCTGGTCGGCGTCGGCCGCGAGATCGGAGCCGGCGAGCTGCGCATTGACGCCGATCAGCCGCCAGCCGGGGACATCATGCGCCCAATAATCCTCGCCGAAGACCGCGCGGTAGCGCGCGCGGCGGTTCTCGTCGATCGGCTGCTTCGAGCCGATGCCCTGGCTGTCGCCGATGTCGTGGTTGCCGGGGATCGCCAGCCAGTCGAGGTCGAGCGCCTCGTGCAGGCCGTGGGCGCGGCGCAGGTCGACATCGAGATCAGCGCCGTTCAGCGAGACGTCGCCGCTGTTGATCACCAGGTCGACGGCCGCCTCGTGCAGCGCCTCGCCCAGGCGGGCGAAGTTGGCGTTGAAGAACGGTTTGTCGGCGCTGAGATGGGTATCGGAGATCTGGGCGACGTGCACGGTCATGGCTGCCTCCACGGTGGCATGGGCCAACCTGCCCGATCTCCGTCTCAGTCGTGTGACGCCGTCTTCAGCGCCCGGGCCCGGATGTCGCCGTAGGCGCCGGGGAAATCCTGCATGTCGTTGCGCACCATGCCGGGCGGCTCGACCAAGCGGCTCTCGGAGCGGCCGTCCGTGTGCAGGCGATGCTCGACATAGCCGACGACCTTCGGCCCCCAGTCGGGCTCGAAATAGTCGGGCAGGATGAACGAGGTCGAGGGCGCCCAGACATGGCGCATCGAGGGCGTCGTCTGGCGGAAGAGATGGAGATGGCCTGACGCGATCAGCCGCACATCGGCGCCGGCGATCAGGCCGAGCAGGTTGTTGCGCGCCTGGTGCGTCAGGAACCAGCCGCCGATCTGCGGCTCCTCGACCGTGTGCTGGAACAGCGGCTTGTGCAGGAAGAGCGCGACGGCGCGGCCCGGCGCCCCGGCCAGCGCGTCGCGCAGGAAATGCGCCTGCTCGGCCTCGGCTGCGAGGCCGGAGTCGAGGAGCTGGGCGTTGATGCCGACCAGCCGCCAGCCCGGGACGTCCCGGCTCCAGCGATCGGCGCCGAAGACCTCCAGATAGCGCTCGCGCCGGACATCGTCGATCGCCTGCCTGGAGCCGACATTGCGGCTGTCGCCGGTGTCGTGGTTGCCGGGAATGACGTGGTAGGGCAGGCCGAGCGCGTCGTGCATCGCCTTGGCGCGGCGCAGATCGGCCTCGCGGTCGCAGCCGTCGAGCGTCGCGTCGCCGGTATTGATCACCAGGTCGGGCTTCGCCGCCCGCAACGCCTCGGCCAGGCGCTCGAAATTGGCGTTGAAATAAGGCCGGTCGTCGCTGAGATGGGTGTCGGAGATCTGGGCGATGGTCGTCGTCATGGCCCGAGTCCTATCACGCCAGCGGCTGGGGCGGCGAGCGCCGGGACAGGATGATGGCGATGGCCACGAGCTGGCAGCCGATGCAGACGCCCAGCGCCGCCGGATAGCCGCCGGCGAAGTCCTTGACCACGCCCAGCAGCGCCGGCCCGAAGGCGTAGGTGAATTGGTTGATGGCCGCGGAAAGCGCCATCAGCATGCCGAAGGAGGCGGCCTCGAACTCGCGCTGCACGATCAGCGAGGGCAGGGTGATCAGGTTGCCGACCGACAGCCCGAACAGCGAGGCGAGCGCGATCAGCGCCACGGTGTCCGACGTGTGGATCATCAGGAACAACGCCGCCGCCTGGCTGGCCAGCGACATCGCGGTGACCAGGCGCTGGTTGAGCCGGTCGATGAAGAAGCCCATTCCCACCCGGCCGATCACGGCGCAGATCGAGGCCAGCGACAGGGCCACGCCGGAGAGGTAGCGGCCGATCGTCGGCTCGAGGAAGGCGATGAGGTGCACGAGGAAGCCGACCTGGGCCACCAGCGCCAGCGCGAAGGGCGCGGCCACGGTCCAGAACTGCAGGCTGCGCAAGGCACGCGGACGGGTCCAGGTGCCCGACGGGGCGGGCGAGGCAGCGGTGGCATGGGCACGATGTGGCGGCCAGTCGACCCACAGCAGGATCGCCGGTCCGACAATCAGCAGGGTGGCGATCGCCGCCACGGTCATCGCCGTGGCGAAGTCGAAGACGCCGATCAGCGCCACCAGCGCCGGCGCGAAGACGATGCCGGCGACGCTGGCGCCATTGAGCGCGAAGCTGATCGCCATGCCGCGCCGCGCGCTGAACCACAGGCCGAGGATGTTGTTGATGATGGCGATGCTGGAGCCGGCCCAGCCGAAGGACATCAGCAGGAAGGCGCCGTAGAGCTGCCACGGCTCGCGCACCAGCGCCAGAAGGGCGCCCGAGCCGCTCAGCGTCACCAGCCCGACCAGCGCCACGTTGCGCGGGCCGAAGCGGCGCACCGCGTCGCTGACCCAGATCACGATCACGCCGCCGAACAGGTAATAGGCGGTGGTCGCGGTCGAGATCAGCGAGGTCGGCCAGTCGTAGAGCTTGCGCAACTCGGCGAGATAGACCGTGTGGCCGTAGAAGCCGAAGCCCCAGGCGGCGACCGCCAGCAGGAAGCAGGCGAAGACGGTCTTCCAGCCGGCGTAGCCGCGCGAAGTCTCGTCGACGGTGAGGGCACTCGTGGACATGTCCGTGAGATGCCGTCGCTTCGCGCGCCGCGTCCATCGCCAATCTTGTCACCGCACAATCGGTGTAAGCTGAGGCGAAGCGCAGGAGGGGGACAATTCATGGCCGACGTGCCGCCGACCGAGCCGAAGGATGCCGAGCCCGCGACCGCGGCCGCCAACCGGGCCATGCTTGACGTCCTGCCGTTCGAGGATCGCGAGGACTATGTCGAGGCGGCGCGTGGGCTGATCGCGGCGCTGCCGGAGGGCGTGGTGCGCACGCCTGCGGGCTCGGTGATGTGGAACCTCGGCGCCTACGGCTTCCTCAACGGCCGCGAGGCGCCGCCGACGGTCAATCCCAGCCTGTGGCGCAACGCCCAGCTCAACATGAACAACGGCCTGTTCAAGGTGGTCGACCGCGTCTTCCAGATCCGCGGCGTCGACCTCGCCAACATGACGATCGTCGAGGGCGATACCGGGCTGATCCTGATCGATCCGCTGGGCACGGCCGAGGTGTCCCGTTGCGGTCTCGACCTTTATTTCCAGCATCGCCCGCAGCGGCCGGTGCACGCGGTGATCTACACCCACAGCCATGTCGATCACTATGGTGGCGCCAAGGGCGTGGCGACGGAGGAGGACGCCAGGGCCGGCCGCGTGAAGGTCATCGCGCCCGACGGCTTCATGGAGGCGGTCGGTGGCGAGAACGTGCTGGCCGGCGTGGCGATGACGCGCCGGGCGATGTTCCAGTTCGGCCCGCTGCTGCTGCCGGGCGAGCGCGGCCAGGTCGATGCCGGGCTGGGCAAGAACATCGCCCGCGGCCAGGTGACGCTGATCCCGCCCAACGACTTGATCGTGCAGAAGACCGAGCGACGCACGATCGACGGCGTCGAGATCGAGTTCCAGCTCGCACCGGGGAGCGAGGCGCCGGCCGAGATGCACATGTTCTTCCCGCAGTTCGCCGTGCTGAACATGGCCGAGAACGCCACGCCGCTGCTGCACAATTTCATCCCGTTGCGCGGCGCGGTGGCGCGCGACACACGGCTGTGGTCGCGCTACATCGCCGAGGCGATGCGCATGTACGGCGATCGCACCGAGGCGCTGATCGCCCAGCATCACTGGCCGACCTGGGGCCGTGCGAAGGTCATGCGCTTCCTCGCCCGCCAGCGCGACCTCTACAAGCACATCCACGACCAGGCGCTGCGCATGGCCAATCTCGGCCTGCGCCCGGCGGAGATCGCCGAGACGCTGCAGCTGCCCAGAGAGCTGCAGCGCGACTGGACGGTGCGCGGCTACTACGGGACAGTCAGCCACAACGCCAAGGCCGTCTTCCAGCGCTATCTCAGCTGGTACGACGGCAACCCGTCGAACCTCAACCCGCTGCCGCCGGTGCCCGGCGCGCGCAAGCTGGTCGAGTACATGGGCGGCGCCGACGCGGTGATCGCGCGGGCGCGGGCCGATTTCGCCAAAGGCGAGTTCCGCTGGGTGGCACAGGTGATGAACCAGGTGGTGTTCGCCGATCCTGCCAACCGCGCGGCACGCGAGCTCTGCGCCGATGCATTGGAGCAGCTCGGCTACCAGGCCGAGTCGGCGACCTGGCGCAACGCCTACCTGTTCGGCGCACGCGAGCTGCGCATGGGTCCGCTGCAGCTCAACCCCCGCAGCATCCTCAGCCCCGACCTGATCCGCGCCATCACGACCGAGACGTTCTTCGACTTCATGGGCGTGCGACTGAACGCCGACCGCGCGGCCGGCCATCGCTTCGTCATCGATTGGCGGTTCAGCGATACCGGCCAGTCGCTGGTGCTCAATCTCGAGAACTCGACGCTCACGCACATGCCGGGTCCGGCGGCCGACGCGACGCTGGTCGTGACGACGACCCGGCCTGTGCTCGACTCCCTGATGGTCAGGCAATCGACCGTCACGCAATGCCTGGAAAACGGCGGATTGAAGGTGCAGGGGGACGCCGGGATGCTGGACGAGCTGTTCTCCATGCTCGACGATTTTCCGCTGATGTTCGACATCCTGACGCCGACGACGAAGGGAGGAGGCGCATGAGCGACGCGACGATCACCGGACTCCACCTCGTGCCCTCGCTGCGCTACCGCGACGCGCCGGCGGCGATCAGATGGCTGAAGGAGGCCTTCGGCTTCGAGGAGCACCTGGTCGTGCCGGGCGAGCCGGGCAGGATCGTCCATGCCCAGCTCACCAGCGGCAGGGCGATGATCATGCTGGCCAGCCCCAACGACGACGCGTTCGGCAAGCACATGGCCGTGCCCGGCATGGTCGGCGGCGCCAATACGCAGAGCATCTACATCGTCGTGCGCGACGTCGACGCGCATTGCGCGCGCGCCAAGGGGGCCGGGGCGCGCATCGTGCTGGAGCCGCAGGACCAGGAGTACGGCGGCCGAAACTATTCCTGCCGCGATCCGGAGGGACATCTGTGGAGCTTCGGCAGCTACGATCCCTGGACCAACGCCGTCGCGACCTGATCTTCCTTGTCATCCCGAGCACAGCGAGGGATCCAGGCCAGCCTGGCTTCCTCGCTGTGCTCGGGATGACAGTGGACGCTGTGTCACGCGTGGCTGGGCCGCCATCAGATGTCCCGCCGTGATCGGCACAATTCGATTGTCCGCTCTGCGCATCTGACGGGCGGGCAGGGCGGCGGGCAATGATAGGGTGCCGGCCAATCAACGGAGGGAATGCGTGGTAGGCGTGGGTGCGGACGCGGCCGAGGTCGATTCCGTGTATGCATGGTGGCGGCTGGTAGCCTGCGTCGCGCTCGGCGCGCTGGGCGGCGTCGGCATGTGGTCAGTGGTCGTCGTGCTGCCAACGGTGCAGGCCGAGTTCCAGGCCGCGCGCGGCGGCGCCTCGCTGCCCTATACCCTGACCATGGTTGGCTTCGCCTTCGGCGGCCTGCTGATGGGCCGCATGGCCGACCGCTTCGGCATCGTCTGGCCGATGCTGTGCAGCGCGCTGTCGCTCGGCCTGGGTTACATCGTCTCCAGCCAGGCCGAGACGCTGTGGCAGTTCGCCATCGTGCACGGCGTGATGATCGGCATGCTGGGCAGCTCGACGACCTTCGGGCCGCTGATGGCCGACATCTCGCATTTCTTCACCAGGCGGCGCGGCATCGCCGTGGCGCTCGCCGCTTCGGGCAACTATCTGGCCGGCGCCTTCTGGCCCAACGTCATCCAGCACTATGTCGAGACCATCGGCTGGCGCCAGACGCATCTCTACATCGGCATCTTCAGCATCTGCGCGATGCTGCCGCTGGTGCTGATGCTGCGCCGCAAGCCGCCGCGATCGGCGATGGTCATGCCGACGCCGATTGCCGGGGGTCGCAACAATCTCGGCCTGTCGCTCGGCGGCCTGCAGGCATTGCTGGCCTTCGCGTCGTTCGCGTGCTGCGTCGCAATGTCGATGCCGCAGGTCCATATCGTCGCCTACTGCAAGGATCTCGGCTACGGCGTGGCGCTGGGCGCGCAGATGCTGTCGGTGATGCTCGGCCTGGGCATCGTCAGCCGCATCGCGTCGGGCTTCATCGCCGACCGGCTGGGCGGGCTCTATACGCTGCTGCTGGGCTCGACCCTGCAGGGTATCGCATTGTCGTTCTATCTCGTGTTCGACGGGCCCTGGTCGCTCTACGTCGTCACCGCGCTGTTCGGCCTGGTGCAGGGCGGCATCGTGCCGAGCTACACGATGATCGTGCGCGAGTACTTTCCGCCCAGCGAGGCCGGCCAGCGGGTCGGCGCGATCCTGATGGCCAGCATCTTCGGCATGGCCGCCGGCGGCTGGCTCTCGGGCGTGATCTTCGACGTCACCGGCTCCTACATGGCCGCCTTCGCCAACGGCGTGGCCTGGAACGTGCTCAACGTCGCCATCGTCGTCTGGCTGATGATGCGCGCCGGCCGGCTGCGACCCGCCCTCTCGTCATTCCGAGCGTAGCGAGGAATCTCCCGGCCACAGATCGGGTGCCAGATCGCTCCACTCAGGATTCGATGCCGAGACAAGCGCATCCTTCTTCGCGCGACTCCAACCCTTGATCTGCTTCTCGCGCGCGATCGCTTCGGGGGCAGTCGGATACTCCTCAACAAGCACCAGGCGATCGACGTTGTATTTCGTGGTGAAGCCACCGAGTGTCTTCGAGCGATGCTCGACAAGTCGACGTTCGACGTTCCGCGTGATGCTTACGTACATCACTGTCTTGTGCCGGTTGACCAGAATGTAGACGTAGGCGCCACCGCGCATCGTTCAGCCCTCGTGCGCAACTTGCGGAAGATTCCTCGCTTCGCTCGGAATGACGAGGAGGGGGAGGGGCGGGAGAGAGGCAGTTACGCCCTGTGCTTCACCAGATCCCACGCCATGTCGGCCATATTGCGGGCGCGGTTGCCGTATTTGGTCGCGGTGGTCGAGGAGGCGTTGCCGTCCAGCCCGCGCTTGTAGACGCCCTGCACGATGCCGGCGAGGCGAAACAGCGAGAAGGCGAGATAGAAGTCCCAGTGCGGGATGCCGTCGCGGCCGGTGCGCTTGGCGTAGAGCGCGATGTAGTCCTTCTCCTCGGGAATGCCCAGCGCCCTGAGGTCCTGGCCGGCATAGCCGCTCGAGGCGCCGAAGCCCTTGCCGAAGTGATAGGTCATGCAGTTGTAGCCGAGGTCGGCCAGCGGGTGCCCGAGAGTCGACAGCTCCCAGTCGAGCACGGCGACGATGCGCGGCTCGGTGGGATGCACGATGGTGTTGCCCAGGCGGTAGTCGCCGTGGTTGATGCGCGTCTCGTCGCCTTCCGGGATGTTGCCCGGCAGCCACTTCTTGAGGTTCTCCATCGACTCGATGTGCTCGGTCTGGGCGAGATCGTAAAGCTGTGTCCAGCGTCCGATCTGACGCTGGATGTACTGGCCCTCGCGGCCGTAGTCGCCGAGCCCGATCGCCTTGTAGTCGACGTTGTGGATGCGCGCGAGCACGTCGTTCATCGAGTCGAAGATCCTGCCGCGGTCGGCCGGCGAGATGCCGGGCATCATCGGATCGTCGAGCACGCGGCCGGGCTTGAATTCCATGATGTAGAAATCGACGCCGATGACGTTGGCGTCCTGGCACAGCGCATAGGCCCTGGGCACCGGCACGTCGGTGTTCTCGCCCAAGGCCTTGATCACGCGGTACTCGCGGTCGACCTGGTGCGCCGAGGGCAGCAGCTTGCCCGGCGGCTTCTTGCGCATGACGTATTCGCGCCCGCCGCCATCGGTGAGATGGAAGGTGGGGTTCGACTGGCCGCCCTCGAACTGCAGCACGCGCAGCGGTCCCTTGTAGCCCTCGACCTTGTCCTTCATGAAGGCGGCCAGGGCCGCCTCGTCGAAGACGTGGTTGGGCCGCACGGGCGTGAGATTGGCGGGCAGGTCGGTCATCAGGCGGTTCCTCGGCTGGCCGCCTGTTTATCGCCGCGAGCGCGGGCCGTCGATGGCCGCGTTTCGCCGGACGATTTTCCCGTTGCTCCCTCTCCCCGCAAGCGGGGAGAGGGGGGAAGAAAAGACTACGGCGCCACGAGGTCGCGCAGCGCGCCCTCGAAGGCGGTGCGATCGCCGCTGAAGCCGTTCTCGCCGAAGACCTCGGCGGTCAGCGTGGCGACGTCCTCCTCGCGCAGCTCGACGCCGTTCTGCGCCAGGTAGCCGCGCGCCAGCTCGACCGCCTGCTGCATGTCGCCGCCCAGCTTGTACTGCTTGAACCAGTCGTGCCGGCCGCCCTTGCCCAGCGCCTCGGCCACGAGGTCGGTGAAGTTCATCACCTTGAACGGATGGTGTGCCTCAGCCCCGGCGAGCTGGCGGTGGCAGGAATGATAGGTCGTCACCAGCAGGTCCGCGCCCACCGAGGCGGCGCCTTCGGCCACCGCCTGGTGGATCTGCGCCACCTTGCCCGGCCAAACCTTGCCGGCCTGGCAGGTGTAGGACCAGTCGCGATGCTGCGGGATCTCGACCACCTCGAGATTGGGGATCGCCGCCATCAGCCGGCGCACGTTGCCGGTGACCCCGGCCAGCGAATCGTGCTCGTGCAGCACCGCGCGGCGCCTGGGCAGGTCGACGAAATGGGGCCGCATGCGCTCGATGTTGTCGGCGAGGAAGCCGGTGACGTGGCCGATGCCGAAATCGCGCGGCGCCGCCTCGTGGCGGGTCTCGGAGAACTGCTTCTGGCAGGTCGGGCACCAGGTCAGCACCTTGGTCGCGCCGGTCTGGCCGAAGCTCTCGTAGGTGCGCCCGGCGATGCGCTCGTGCGTCCTGGTGTCGCCCTCGTTGAACTGGTAGATGCCGCAGCAATTGGCGGCGCCGCCCATCACGTCGTATTTCACCGACAGCGTGTCGAGGATGTCCATGATGTTGAACACGATGTGCGGCGTGCGCAGCACGTTGCAGCCGGTATAGAACACCAGCTCGCAGTTGCGCCCTTCGCCGCGCGCGGTGATGCGCTTCATCGTCGCCGAGGGAATCTGCATGCTGGCGAGCAGGCGCATGGCGTGCGCCATGTTGCGGTATTTCTGCGCGCCGATGCTGCGCCGCTCGCTCTCCGGCACCGTGCCGGTGCGCTTCTTGATGCGCGCCACCGACATCCATTGCCGCACGTTGATCTGCTCAGGGCAGGCGGCGGTGCACTGGGCGCTGCCGTTGCACGCCTCGATCCACCTGCCGGCGGTCTCGGGATAGGCGGTGCCCGCCGTGACCGCCTTCAGTTCCCCGACGATCCGCACCGAGGCGGTACGGTCCAGGCCGATCTCGGCGGCCGTCGGGCAGGCCTCGACGCATTTGCCGCAGGTCGTGCAGCGGTCCATGGCGTCGCGGCCGACGCTGTCGAGATAGGCTTCGTAGGAGGACATACGGGTTCCTCGCCGGGATCGGCGCACCATAGCGCCGCGGCGATCGGGCACAACTGCGGACATGTTCAACACAATCCGGTCACGGATCAGTGCCTACTGGACCGCCACGGGCGACGGGCGCACCATGGCGGCAACCCAGCGGGAGGACGAAACCATGACCAAACCCGACGGATTGCATCACCTCGCGGTCACCACCGCCGACATCAAGACGCAGATCGCCTTCTTCAGCGACGTGCTGGGCACCGAGCTGGTGGCGCTCTACTGGATGCACGGCGTGAAGGGCGCCTGGCACGGCTTCGTGAAGCTCAACGACACCTGCTCGATTGCCTTCGTGCAGTCGCCCGACATCGCCAAGGTCAAGCCAGAGATCGGCGTCACCCATTCCGGCAATGCCGGCGCGCCCTGCGCGCCGGGCGTGATGCAGCACCTGGCGCTGAACGTGAAGGACGACGCCGAGCTGCTGGCGATGCGCGACCGCATCCGCTCGCGCGGCATCATCGTCTTCGGCCCGATCGACCACGGCTTCTGCAAGTCGATCTACTTCGCCGGACCCGAGAACCTCAGCCTCGAGCTGTCGACCTCGGCCGCTGCGATCGACGCGCGCGCCTGGATCGATCCCGAGGTGGTGCGCCTGGCCGGCATCAGCGAGGCCGAGCTGGCGCGCTTCAAGCAGCCCGCCTCCTACCGCAACGACAGCGGCAAGCCGCTGCCGCAGCCGGCCATCGATCCGGCCAAGCCGCACATGATCTACCCCGAGGCGCGCTACAAGCAGATGGTGGCGATGTCCGACGAGGAATATACGCGGGTGCGCAGCGAGACCACGCCGCCGGTCCAGATCGCGGCGGAGTAGGGGCCGAAAAACCCGCTTGACCTTGACGTAGCGTCAAGCCGCAAGGTCGCCTCCGGCTCAACGGCTGGAGGCGTTCCCGCGATGTTCAGGATCGGCGAGTTCTCGCAGATCGCGCGCGTCTCGGCGCGCCTGCTGCGCTACTACGACGGGCTGGGGCTGCTGCACCCGCAGCGCATCGACCCGCAGACCGGCTACCGCTTCTACAGCGCCGCCCAGCTGCCGCGGCTCAACCGCATCCTGGCGCTGAAGGATCTCGGCCTGGCGCTCGACCAGATCGCGCGCTTCGTCGACGACGACATCTCGACCGACGAAATCCGCCGCATGCTGGCGCTGAAGAAGGCCGAGGTCGAGGCCGAGCTGCGCGAGGGCGAGGAGCGGCTGCGGCGCATCGAGGCCCGCCTGCGCCAGATCGACGAGGGTGACGGCAGTCGCAGCTTCGATGTCCTGCTCAAGCCGGTGGCGGCGCAGCCCTTCCTCGCCATCCGCGCGCAGTTCGCCGGCCTCGACCCGGTGATCGCCACCTTGCGCGAGGTGAGCGCGCGCGTGCCCGAAGCGTCGCGCGACAGGCTCACCGTGCTGGCGCATTCCGACTTCGACGACGAGCGGCTCGACCTGGAGATCGGCTTCAGCCTGACGCGCGCCATCAATCGCCGCGTGGCGCTGGCCGACGGCCGCGCGCTCAGCCTCGGTGAGTTGCCAGCCGTGCCGTCGATGGCCGCGATCGTGCGCCGCGACGCCGATCTCGACAGCCATCGCGCCTTCGGAGCGCTCGGCCAATGGATCGAGGCCAACGGCTTGAGCATCTGCGGGCCCTGCCGCGAGGTGTTCCTCGAGCCGCCGTTCCAGGGCGGCGACATGGTGGTCGAGATCCAGTTCCCGGTGGAGCGCACCGGCTAGAAGCCGCGACACAGCGACAGAAAGCATTCGACCGGGAGCGCCCCCGCTCCCGGAACGGGGACACGCGTCCCTGCGCAACTCCGGGGGCGAAAGAGGATAGAACCATGCTGACCATCTACGGCGTCCCCGTCTCGGTGCACACCCGCAAGGTGATCGTCACCGCTCTGCTCAAGGGCCTGCAATTCCGCGTCGAGCCCGTCGTGCCTTTCAACCCGCCGGCGAACTGGGCCGAGCTCAGCCCCACCGGCAAGATCCCGGTGGCCGATATCGACGGCTTCAGGCTGGCCGATTCTACCGTGATCTGCGCCTATCTCGAGCGCGTCCATCCGGCGCCGTCGATCCATCCGCAGGACGCCAAGGCCCATGCCCAGGCGCTGTGGTTCGAGGAATACGCCGACGGCACGCTCTTCCGCGACGTGGTGCACGGCCTGTTCTTCAACAAGGTGATCCGCCCGGGCATCCTGAAGGAGCCGACCGACAATGCGGCCGTCGCCACCATCATCGACGACGTGGCACCGGTGAAGCTGGCCTATCTCGACGGCGCGCTCGCCGGCGACTACTTTGCCGGCGGCCAGCTGTCGATCGCCGACATCGCCATCGCCTCGAACCTGGTGAACTTCCACTACCTCGGCTACGAGATCGACAAGGCGCGCTACCCGAAGCTTGCAGCGCATTTCCGCCGCATGCTCACCGACAAGGCCTTCGCCGCCGCGCTCGAGGCGGAGAAGGGCGCCGCCGAGAGCATGAAGCTCGACCGCAGCTTCCTCGGCGTGCCGGCCTGACTCACCCGTCATCCTGAGCGCAGCGAAGGATCCAGTGGTACCGCGGACACACGGCCGCGCTGTGTCCGACAGCGCCACCACAAGGTCCTTCGCTGCCGCTCAGGACGACATCCGACCGCTTGCCAGCCGGATAGCCTCGCCAAGCTCGAGCGCGGCGAGGCTGTCGACCCGCAGATCGGCGGCCGACAGATCGAGTCCCGCCGTCATGGCGTTGGGCACGGCGATGGTGAACATGCCGGCGGCCTTGGCGGCGGCGACGCCGTTGCGCGAATCCTCGATGGCGATCGCCTCGTGCGGCGCGACACCGAGCTTCTGCGCCGCCAGCAGATAGAGATCGGGCGCCGGCTTGGCATGCTCGACCAGATCGCCGGTGGCGAGATGGTCGAAGTGTTCGAGCAGGCCCATGGCGCTCAGGTGCTGCTCGACCCAGGGCCGGCGCGATGTCGAGGCGATCGCCAGGCCCAGGTCGCGCCGGCGGGCGCCGGCCATCCAGTCCTCGATGCCCGGCCGCGGCCGCTCGGCGGCGATCAGGTCCATCATCACCGCGCGGCGGCGCACCCGCAGCGTCTCGCGATCCAGACCCCTGCCGATCTTGCCCTCGAGCCAGGCATAGGGATCGAAGACACCCTGCGTGTTGCTGCCGATCAGCTGGACCCACAGGTCCATCGGCATCTCGACGCCGAACACGGCGTATTCCAGCCGCCACGACTCGAACTCGGGCGTCTCGGTGTCGAGGATGGTGCCGTCGAAATCGAAGATCAGCGCCCTGATGCTCAATTGACCCGCCGTTCCTTGCCGCGCCAGTACGGCTCGCGCAGCTCGCGCTTGAGGATCTTGCCGGTGGGGTTGCGCGGCAGGGTTTCGACGAAGTCGACCGATTTCGGCAGCTTGTAGCCGGCGATGCGTTCGCGCGCCCAGGCGATCAGCTCGGCGGGCGTGACCTCGGCGCCGGGCTTCTTGACCACGATCGCCTTGACCGCCTCGCCCCAGCGATCGTCGGGCACGCCGATCACCGCGACGTCGGCGATGGCGGGGTGGCCGAACAGCGCGCTCTCGACCTCGGCGGGATAGATGTTCTCGCCGCCCGACACCACCATGTCCTTCACCCGGTCGTAGATGTAGAGATAGCCCTTCTCGTCGAGATAGCCGGCGTCGCCGGTGAAATACCAGCCATCGCGCATCGAGCGCGCCGTGGCCTCGGGCAGCTTCCAGTAGCCCTTCATGATCTGGCGCGAGCGCACGGCGATCTCGCCCACCTGGTTGGGCGCGCAATCCTTGCCGTCGTCGCCGACGATGCGCAGCTCGACGTTCTTCTGAGCGTAGCCGCAGGACAGCAGCTTCTTGGGGTCGTCGGGATCGTGATCCTCGGGCGGCAGCAGGGTGATCGCGCCGGTGGTCTCGGTCGCGCCATAGACCTGCT
Source organism: Alphaproteobacteria bacterium (assembly GCA_019635875.1). Taxonomy (NCBI): domain Bacteria; kingdom Pseudomonadati; phylum Pseudomonadota; class Alphaproteobacteria; species Alphaproteobacteria bacterium. The sequence goes on along the minus strand of JAHBYP010000003.1, from coordinate 146,382 downwards.
GGAAGCCGCAGGGGAAGATCTTCAATGCCTGGCGCAGCAGCTCGGCCGGGATCGGGGCTGCGCCATAGATGATGATCTTCAGCGACGACAGATCGGTCTCGTGGATCTGCGGCGTCTGCACCAGGAACAGGATGATCGCCGGCACCAGCAGCAGCACCTCGATGCGCCGCTGCTCGATCATCCGCAGGATCTGCAGCGGCACGACCTCGCGCATCACGTAGTTGGTGCAGCCGGCGTAGGTGCCGGCCAGCGCCCAGCCGGCGCCGCCGATATGGAACATCGGCAGGACGATGATGTTGGCGACGCCCGGGCCCATGTGCCAGGTCGGCGTCCAGGTCGGCAGCAGCTCGAGCAGGTTGGCGTTGGTGATCTGCGCGCCCTTGGGCAGGCCGGTGGTGCCCGACGTGTAGAACTGCACCGCCACGTCGTCGGGATCGATCGGCAGCGTCGGATCGGTGGGCGATTGGCGATCACGCCAGCGCGCGAAGGACTCGAATGCGGGGTGCGCGCCGCTGAAGGCGACGATCGTGCGCACGGTCTTGAGCTCGTCGCGGATCTTCTCGACGACCGCAAAGTATTCCTCGCCGACGAACAGGATCTCGGCCTCGGCGTCGTTGACGATATGGGCGATCTCCGGTGCCGCCAGCCGCCAGTTCACCGAGACCATCACCGTGTTCGACTTCGCGCAGCCGTAGAGCAGCTCGAAGAACACGCCGTTGCTCTTGTCGAGATGCGCCACGCGCGCCTGCGGTTTGAGCCGCGCGGCGATCAGGCCGTTGGCGACCTGGCTGGCCCGCCGGTCGAGCTCGCCATAGCTCGTCGGCACGTCCTCGAAGACGACGGCGATCTCCTGCGGCCGCTCGGCGGCGTGCTTGCGCACGATGTCGGCGATGATCCTGGGTTGCACCCCGTTCCTCCCCTTTGGCGGGCTGGCCGCGCATGCTACAGCAATTCCGGTCGGATTCGGATGATTCTCTAGGCCTGACAGGCGTTTGACGCGAAGTCTTCCGTGGAAAAATTGGCCGAATCGGGATACTGTGCGCGCAATGTTCGGCAAATGGTTCGGCGGCGGGAGGAAGACGCAACCGGCGCGGGCGCGACGCGCGGCCGTGCCGGGGGGCTATCGCGTATACGCCATCGGCGACATCCACGGCCGCCTCGACCTGCTGGCGGCGTTGCACAGCGACATCCTCGAGGACGCCACCCGCCATCCGCACGACGGCAGCAACGTGCTGATCTATCTCGGCGACTATGTCGACCGCGGGCCCTGCAGCCGCGAGGTCATCGACTGCCTGATGTCCGATCCGCTGCCCGGCTTCGAGAGCGTCCGGCTGATGGGCAACCACGACGAGGCGCTGCTGAAGTTCCTCGACGATCCGGCGATCGGCCCGAGCTGGTCGAGCTACGGCGGCGAGGCGACCTTGCTGAGCTACGGCGTGCGCGCCAGGCCCGGGATCATCGGGCTGGCGCGCTGGGAGGACATGCGCCAGCAGATGATCGAGAACATGCCGGCGAGCCACGTCGCCTTCCTGCGCGCGCTCAAGACCTCGGTCGAGGCCGGCGACTACATGTTCGTCCATGCCGGCGTGCGCCCCGGCGTGCCGCTTTCGGCGCAGCGGCAGGAAGACCTGCTGTGGATCCGCGACACCTTCCTCGACAGCGCGCTCGACCACGGCAAGGTCGTCGTGCACGGCCATACGCCGGTCGACCAGCCCGAGGTGCGGCCCAACCGCATCGGCGTCGATACCGGCGCCTTCGCCAGCGGCGTGCTGACCGCCGTCGTGCTCGAGGGCGAGAGCCGCCGTTTCATCTGCACCGGCGCGCCCGCCTGGGTGCGCGTCGCCGCGCAATAGGCTCCACCACCGACAACCAACGACCAGACCCCCTCAACGATCCCGTCCGAAGGACTGAGCTTCCCATGCCGAAACGTATCCTGGTGACCGGCGGCGCCGGTTTCCTCGGCTCGCATCTGTGCGAGCGCCTGCTGGCGCAGGGCCACGACGTGCTGTGCGTCGACAACTACTTCACCGGCACCAAGCGCAACATCGTGCCGCTGCTCGATCACAAGCATTTCGAGGTGATCCGCCACGACATCACGTTCCCGCTCTATGTCGAAGTCGACGAGATCTACAATCTCGCCTGCCCGGCCTCGCCGGTGCACTACCAGCACGATCCGGTGCAGACGACCAAGACCAGCGTGCATGGCGCCATCAACATGCTGGGGCTGGCCAAGCGCACGCGGGCCAAGATCTTCCAGGCCTCGACCAGCGAGGTCTACGGCGACCCCGAGGTCCATCCGCAGCCCGAGAGCTATCGCGGCAGCGTCAATACGATCGGCCCGCGCGCCTGCTACGACGAGGGCAAGCGTTGCGCCGAGACCTTGTTCTTCGACTACTATCGCCAGCACAAGGTCAACATCCGCGTCGCGCGCATCTTCAACACCTACGGCCCGCGCATGCATCCCAACGACGGGCGCGTGGTGTCGAACTTCATCGTCCAGGCGCTCAAGGGCCAGCCGATCACCCTGTACGGCGACGGCAAGCAGACGCGCTCGTTCTGCTACGTCGACGACCTGATCGAGGGCTTCATCCGCCTGATGAACGCGCCGAACTCGGTGACCGGCCCGGTCAATCTCGGCAATCCCGGCGAGTTCACCATCCGCGAGCTGGCCGAGAAGGTGATCAAGCACACCAACTCCAGGTCGAAGCTGATCCGCAAGCCGCTGCCGGTCGACGACCCGCTGCAGCGCAAGCCCGACATCCGCCTGGCGCGCAAGGCGCTGAAGTGGCAGCCGAAGATCAGGCTCGACGAGGGCCTGAAGAAGACCATCGCATATTTCGACCACCTGCTGACGACCGGCGTGCCCTACGGTGAGCGGGGGAACTGATGGGCGTCGCCCGCAATTCGTCCCGTCGTCCTGAGCGAAGCGAAGGACCTTGCGGTGACATGAACGGCCGCCCCGCCGGTGTGTGATCGCGATACCGCCAGATCCTTCGCTTCGCTCAGGATGACGAGGTCGACAGGACGACGGCGATTTAATCGACCCGCCGCCTTGCCAGCTCGGCGTCATTGAGGCGCAGGCCGAGACCGGGTTCGTCCGACAGCTTGAACAGCCCGTTCACCGGCACCGGCGGGTTCTCGAACACCGCGTGGGTGCGTGTCGACGGGTCGTTCCATTCGGCCGGCTTCGTGCCCTGCAGCAGCGCGGCCACCACGTGCAGGTTGGCGACATGGCCGATGGTCGGCTGCGTCTGGTGCGGCACCAGCTCGACGCCGTGCGCATGGGCCAGCGCGGCGCAGCGCAGCAGGCCGGTGATGCCGCCCATCTTGACGATGTCGGGCTGCACCATGCGCACGCCTGAATCGATCAGGTCGGCGAGCGCGGCGAGCGTGTAGGTCTGCTCGCCGGCCGAGACCGTGATGTCGAGGCGCTGCGCGACCTCGCCCATCGCCTTGACGTGGTAGTGCTGCACCGGCTCCTCGAACCACCAGTAGCCGAGCTCTTCCAGGGCGCGGCCCACCCGTATCGCGCCGCCGATCGAGTAGCCGTTGTTGGCGTCGAAGGCCAACGGGAAGCCGTCGCCCACCAGCCTGCGCACGGCGCGGGCCTTCTCGATGTCGCCGGGAATGTCGGCATCGAGCGACGTGCGCGTGTTGTCGAATCGGATCTTCACTGCGGCAGGCTGATCCTTCAGCCGCTGCTCGACGACCTTGCAGACCTCGTCGACGCTGCGATCGCCATTGCCGCCGATCGAGGCGTAGAAGGGGATCGCCGTCCGCCACGCGCCGCCGATCAGCTTGTGGATCGGCAGGCCGGTGCGCTTGCCCTTGATGTCCCACAGCGCGATGTCGAGAGCGGCCAGCGCGCCGGTCAGCGCGCCTTCCGGCCCGAGCTTCACCAGGGTGTGCATCGCCTGGTCGAGCAGCACGGCGTGGTCGAGCGGGTCCTGGCCGATCAGCATCGGCGCGATGTCGTCGCGGATCATGCCGAGCGAGGCGCGGCCGCCCTGCATCGGCGAGGCCTCGCCGATTCCGGTGATGCCCTCGTCGGTATGCACCAGCACGAAGGCGCTGCGCTGCTGCGGCCGGTCGTTGGCATTCCACGCGACCTGGAACGCCTCGACGCGTGTGATCTTCATTGTCTCCTCCCTTTCCTTCTCCCCGCGAAGGCGGGGAGAAGGTGCCCGAAGGGCGGATGAGGGGCTTCACGGCGTTTCGACAACCACGATGGAGTCGTTGCGCGAGAAGCCCCTCATCCGCCTCGCTGCGCTCGGCACCTTCTCCCCGCCTGCGCGGGGAGAAGGGAACTCACAGCGCGCGAGTCAGATATCGTACACTCTTGCCGCGGTCGGGGAGGTGGGCTTCGCCGCAGACGGTGAAGCCCAGCCGTGCATGGAAGGCATCGGAGACCGGGTTGGGCGGATCGCTGTTGACCTCGCAGCAGACCCGTTGGTGGCCCGCGACCCGGGCGATGGCGAAGAACTCCTCGTAGAGGCGTCGCGCGTGACCGCCGCGGCGCGCCGTCGGCGCGACGACGATGCGGTCGACATAGGCGAAGCGCTCGTAGCGCCGGCGGAACCACAGGAAGTTGGGACTGTGGTAGTCGGCGGCCTGGTCGAAGGTCAGCAGGAAGGCCTCGGCGTCGCCGATCACGCGCGCGGCCAGGGCGATTGCCAGCAGGCGGCTGAGCTCGCGCGCATCGAGCTCGGAGAGCTCGGCGGCATGCGCGTTGTTGAGCGCCAGCAGGGCGGCCTCGTCGGCGGCGGAGGGGATGCGGATCGGCGACATGACTGGCTTGTCATCCCGAGCGGAGCGAGGGATCCAGGGTCTTCACGAGATTCCTCGCTGCTCGGAATGACAGAGAGAGGCTCACGCGCGGCCGTACTTGTCCTCGAAGCGCTCGATGTCGTCCTCGCCGAGATAGGAGCCGGACTGCACCTCGATCAGGTGCAAGGGCTCGCTGCCGGTGTTCTCCAGGCGATGGCGGATGCCGAGCGGAATGAAGGTCGATTCGTTCTCGTTGAGGTCGAAGACGTCGTTGCCGCGGGTGACGCGCGCCACGCCGCGCACCACCACCCAGTGCTCGGCGCGCTTGTTGTGCTTCTGCAAACTGAGCGAGCGGCCGGGCAGCACCTGGATGTGCTTGACCTGGTGGCGCTCGCCGATGTCGACGGTTTCGTAGTAGCCCCAGGGACGGAACACCCTGGTGTGGATCGTCGCCTCTGAGCGGCCGCTGGCCCTCACGCGCTCGACCAGCTTCTTGACGTCCTGCGCCCGGTCGCGCCGCGTCACCATCACCACGTCGCCGGTGGCGACGACGATCAGGTCCTCGACGCCGAGCGTCGCGACCATCACGCCGTGCTCGGCGCGCACGTAGCTGCCCCTGGTGTCCTCGGCCAGCACGTCGCCGACCAGCGCGTTGCCCTGCGCGTCTTGCGGCGACTGCTCGTGCAGCGCCGCCCACGAGCCGATATCGCTCCAGCCCATGTCGACCGGCACGGTCACGGCGCGCCGGGTGCGCTCCATCACCGCGTAGTCGATCGACTTCGAAGGCGAGCGGCCGAAGGCCTCGGCGTCCAGCCGGATGAAGTCGAGGTCGCGCGTGGCGCCCCTGAAGGCGGCGACGCAGGCCTCGGCGATGGCCGGCTCGAACTCGCCGAGCTCGCCGAGATAGAGATCGGCGCGCAGCAGGAAGGTGCCGCCGTTCCAGGCATAGCCGCCGTCGGCGAGGAATTGCCGGGCGCGCTCGAGGTCGGGCTTCTCGATGAAGCGCTCGACGACGTGGCAGCCCGGTGCGTGCGGCAGCGCCGCGCCGATCTTGATGTAGCCGTAGCCGGTCTCCGGCGATGTCGGCGCGATGCCGAAGGTGACGAAGCCGCCATGCACCGCCGCCGGCGTGGCCTGGGCGATCGCCGCCTGGAAGGCCTCGGGACGGCGGATCAGCGAATCGGAAGGCAGTACGAGAAGCGGCCGGTTGGGCCCGCCGGCGGTGGCCATCATGGCGCCGATCGCCACGGCCGGCGCGGTGTTGCGCGCCGCCGGCTCGAGCACGATGGCGGCCGGCGTGACACCGACGGCGCGCAATTGCTCGGCGACCAGGAAGCGGTGCTCGGCGTTGCAGACGATCACCGGCGGCATGAAGCGCTGCGGATCGGCGACGCGCAGCACCGTTTGCTGCAGCAGCGATCGCTCGCCGGAGAGCGGCAGGAACTGCTTGGGGTAGGCCTCGCGCGACAGCGGCCACAGCCGCGTGCCGGATCCGCCGGACAGGATGACCGGCTGGATCAGGTGGGATGACGAAGTCGGATCCGGCTGCGCCATCCGCTGTACCACTGGTTAACTGGCGACGGCGAACCTGGGCGCGCCGTTGGCCTTCGACATGCCGCCCGATACCATCTGGTCGTGGATCCAGCGATAGGTTTTTTCCATGCCGTCCTCCAGGCGGGTGGAGGGCGCCCAGCCGAGTACGCGCTTGATCATGTCATTGTCGCTGTTGCGCCCGCGCACGCCCTTGGGGGCATCGAGGTTGTAGCGGCGCGTCAGCTTGACGCCGGCGATCCTCTCGACGATGTCGACCAGGGTGTTGATCGACACCAGTTCGTCGCTGCCGATGTTGATCGGCTCGAGCACGTCGCTGTTCATCAGCCGCGCGCTGCCGTAGGTGCAGTCGTCGATGTACATGAACGAACGGGTCTGCTCGCCGTCGCCCCAGATCTCGATCTCGTGGCGGCCCGAGAGCTTGGCCTCGATCACCTTGCGGCACATCGCGGCCGGCGCCTTCTCGCGTCCGCCGTCATAGGTGCCGTGCGGGCCGTAGACGTTGTGGTAGCGCGCCATGCGGGTCTGCAGCGCGTAGTCCTCGCGGAAGTGCCGACACATGCGCTCGCTGAAGAGCTTCTCCCAGCCATAGCCGTCCTCGGGCATGGCGGGGTAGGCGTCCTCCTCCTTGAGCGCCGTGACGGCGGCGTCGGTCTGCTTGTCGGCGGCGTAGACGCAGGCCGAGGACGAGAAGAAGTAGCGCTCGACGCCGAACTGGTGCGCGGCCATCAGCAGGTGGGTGTTGATCAGCACCGAGAGCATGCACTCGGCCTTGTGGGTCTCGATGAAGCCCATGCCACCCATGTCGGCGGCAAGGTTGTAGACCTGATGCGCGCCCTTCACGGCCTTGAAGGCGGCCTCGCGCCGGCTCATGTCGAGCTGCAGGTTTTCCACCCCCTCGTGCAACTGGTACCATTCGTCGGTGGGCTTGATGTCGACCGCCCGGATCCGGGTGAAGCCGCCGACCGAGCGCAAATGCTCGACCAGGTGACCGCCGATGAAACCGCCGGCGCCGGTCACCAGAACAATGTCCTCGTTGCGCATTACTTACACCCGTAAATTCATGCATTAAATCGGCAATGATTATATAAATTTTGCAGCGGTTTGCGAGAAGTTTATGAGGTGGCGCTTAATTTTCCTTGCGAGGCTCCCCGCGCATCTTGTGGGTGCCTGGCCAGTCAGCCGCTACTGCTGGTCCATCGATGGTGGACGCTCATGACGGATGGCTGGCATTCGTGAGGATCGCCTCAAACCGGTCGGCGATCCTGTGGATATCGAAGGTGGCCTCGGCGTAGCGACGGGCATTGCAACCCAACGTTGTCCGGATGGCAGGGTCGTCATGCAGCCGTGCCGCGGCACCGGCGAAGCCGGTTGCGTCGTCAGGGGCGACGACGAGGCCGGCGCCCTGGGCGGCGACGATGCGCGCGGCGAGGTTCTCGGCCGGCATCGCGGCGAGCAGCGGTCGGCCGGCGCAGAGATAGGTCAGCACCTTGGACGGCACCGAATAGACGCCGGCCTCCGGCTCGAGGATGGCCATCAGGACGTCGGCCGAGGCCAGCATGTCGGGCATGCGGGCGAAGGGCTGGAAGGGCAGCAGCACCAGGTTGTCGAGCCGCCCGGCCTTCTTGCGCTCGGCCAGCCAGGTGGCGCCGAGCCCTTCGGAGACTACCACCACGCGCACGCCGGGATCGTCGCGATAGCGCTCGGCGATGCCCAGCAGCAGGCCGGGATTGTGCTTCAGGCCCAGCGTGCCCGAGTACATGAACACCAGCCTGCCGTTCAGGCCATGCTCGCGCGCGAAATCGTTGTCGCGCGGGTGCGGCGGCAGCTCCTCCAGCGGCGCCCAGTTCTCGATCGTCGAGATGCGCTGCTCCTCGATCCGCCAGCTTTTCAGCAGCGGCCGGAAGTCGTCGGTGATGGCCACGACCTGATCGCTGTGGCGCAGCAGCCCCGCTTCGAGGCGCCGATAGTGCCAGACGACGGGGGCGCCCAGCGGGCCCAGCTTCGGCGCGACCAGGCGGGCGATGGCCTCGGCGTAGATGTCCTGGACCCAGAAGACGAAGCCGCGATGGTTGGCCCGGCACCATCGCTGGGGCGCCAGCAGCGAATCGGGCGGCGTGTTGCTGAGCAGGGCGACATCGGGCTGGAAGGCCGCCAGCTCGCGCTCCAGCAGCCGGCCATAGGCGCGCTCCTGGCGGAAGCGGGTGAAGTAGTCGTACTTCGCCATCGGCCGGCCCGGATCGATCGACGCGACCTCGAAGGTCGTGGGATCGCCGGGCAGCTGCGCCAGCGATCCGCGCGGCGTCTGGAAGCGGGCGTTGAAGAGATGGCGCACGACATGGCCGCGCCGCGCCAGCTCGCGCGCCAGCTGGACCTGGAAGGGATGGCCGGAATTGTCGTGCAGCAGGATGCGCATTGCGGACCTTCTGTCATCCTCGGGGCCGTCCGCGGCCCCTGTGGCGTAGCGAGGGATCCAGGGCGCCGACTAGATCCCTCGCTGCGCTCGGGATGACAGCGGTGTTTACGCCAGTATCGTTCAATACGCGTTCTTGCCGCGCAGCACCGTGACGATGGTCATCAGCACGATCTTGATGTCGAGCAGCAGCGACCAGTTCTCGATGTAGTAGAGGTCGTGGTCGACGCGCTTGCGGATCTTCTCGATCGTGTCGGTCTCGCCGCGCCAGCCATTGACCTGGGCCCAGCCGGTCAGGCCCGGCTTGACGCGGTGGCGCGCGGCGTACTCGGCCACCGCCTCCTCGAACAGCATGTCCTCGGCCCTGGTGTCGATCGGATGCGGGCGCGGCCCGACCATCGACATGCTGCCGCCCAGCACGTTGAAGAACTGCGGCAGCTCGTCGATCGAGGTGCGGCGGATGAAGCGGCCGACGCGGGTGATGCGCGGGTCGTCGCGGCCGACCTGCACCGGGGCGATGTCGCGGCATTCCTCGGCGTACATCGAGCGGAACTTCCAGACCTGGATGCGCTGGTTGTTGAAGCCGTAGCGCGTCTGGCGGAACAGGACCGGCCCGCGGCTGTCGAGCTTGATGGCGATCGCCGTCGCCAGCATGACCGGCGAGAACACCAGCAGCAGCAGCAGCGCCAGGCCGATGTCCTCGATGCGCTTGAGCAGCAGCTTGTCCTCCGACAGCGGCTTGTCGAGGACGTTGAGCACCGGCACGTTGCCGAGTTCGCTGTAGGAGCAGTGCGCCAGGCGGAAGCCGATCATGTCGGGCGCCAGCCTGATGTCGATCGGCAGCTCCCAGAGCTTCTTGAGAATGGTCATGACGCGGATCTCGGCCGCCCAGGGCAGCGCCACGACGATCTGGTCGACCTGGTGCTCGCGGGCGTAGGCGATCAGGTCGTCGACCGTGCCGCGCACCGGCACGCCCTCGATCGGCTCCATCTCGCGCTGGGCGCGGTCGTCGAAGACGCCGACGATGCGGTAGTCGGCGCCGCCGGCCTCGCGCAGGTGCTGGATCAGGCGGCGCCCGTGCGGGCCGGCGCCGACCACGGCGATGTCGCGGGTCAGCCGGCCGGACTCCATCCAGCGGCCGATGATGCCGGCGACGACGAAGCGCACGGCGATGAAGCCGCCCAGGGTCCAGACGTACCAGAGGATGGCCCAGCCGCGCGGGAAGTTGGCCGAGACCTTGGTGACGAAGGCCGCGGCGATCAGCAGCGCCAGCACGCCCGTCCAGGCCACGGTGACCCGGCCGACCTGGCGCGGCACGTTGCCGAGGCTGCGGATGGAATAGAGGTTGAGCGCCTGGAAGATGTTGGCCACCAGCAGCGAGCTGGTCGCCATGGCGAGGAAGTACTGGTCGTCGAACTGGTCGAAGTGCTGCGGCAGCCAGGCGGCGATGGCGATCCACGCGACCACCGCCGGCGCCAGGATGTCGGCGATGCGGGTAAGCCAGAGCAGCTTGGTTTCGGAATAGGCCTTCGACTTATCCATGTCGTCCCCGCCATACGGGAGTCCCGAATATAACTTCCCGCCGCCGCAAACCGGCGCCGGCTATGAATTCCGCGCTAAGTGTCTGCTATTGTGAAATAATCCATTCGCGCGGTCAATGAAGTCTTTTGCGCGGAAGCTTGTGGCGGACGCAGTGAACATATTGCATGATAACTATCGATATCGATATTTATCGAGTTGAATCAATAGAATGTAATATGTATTTCAATCCGTATGGGACTTAAGAACGGCCTCCGTCTGCTCTACAGGGCGGTCGACCGGTTCGGCCTGGCGGCGGGACTGAAAGCGTGGTGGGCGTTGAGCGCTCCGGGCACGGGGCTGCGCGCTATCCGGGTACCCGGGTTCGATCACCCGATACGGTTGCGGGCCGGAACCACCGACGTCGCCAATTTCGAGCAGGTCTTCCTGTACGGCGCGCTCGACCAGCGCCGCTTCCCACAAGGCCGCGCGCTGCAAGCCTATGCCCGGACGGCGCCCGGCCCGCGCGTGGTGGTCGATGGCGGCGCCTATATCGGCCTGTCGAGCGTCTGGCTGGCCCGCGACTATCCCGAGGCGACGGTCTTCGCCGTCGAGCCCGATCCCGCCAATTTCGCCATGGTCGAGCGCAACACCGCCGCCTGGCCCAATATCGTGCCGGTGCAGGCCGGATTGTGGGATCGCCCGGCCGCACTGTCGCTGCAGCAGGAGGGCTTCGAGCCATGGAGCGTGCGCGTGAGCGACGTGGCGGGCGAGGGTCCGACGGTGCAGGCCGTCACCATCAATCAACTGATGGAACGGGCCGGCGCCAGCGAGCTGCTCGTCGTCAAGCTGATCATCGAGGGTGCCGAGCGGGCGGTGTTCCGCGGCGACCTCGGGTGGCTCGACAGGACCCAGCACGTGATCTACATGCCCAGCGACTGGGCGGCGCCCGGGCAGGGCGCCGGCGGGCTGGCCTTCGCCGCCCTTTCGGCTCGACCCTTCGACTGGATCGTCGATGGTCAGTGCGTCTACTGCTACCGCATGCATGGAAAATCGCTGGCCTGAGGCCGCGATCTGAATTATAGCATGATCTGAGAAATTAGAGGAAATGTGCGTTATTTCAGTAATTTGCGATGATCTATTAAATTGACCATGCTCGACCAGATCACGCCGGTGATCCTGACCTGGAACGAGGCCCCGAACATCGGGCGCAACCTCGACCGGCTCACATGGGCACGCGAGATCGTCGTGGTCGACAGCGGCAGCGACGACGAGACTGCCGATATCGCCCAAGGCTATCCCAATGTCCGCTGGCTCAGCCGCGCCTTCGACAGCCATGAGCGGCAATGGACCTACGCCGTGCAGGAGACCGGCATCGCCACGCCCTGGGTGCTGCGGCTGGACGCCGACTACATCGTGCCGCAGGCGACGATCGATGAAATCGCCGCCCTGACGCCGAGCGACGACATCGGCGGCTACCGCACCGCCTTCGACTACCGCATCGAGGGGCGCAAGCTGCGCGGCTCGCTCTATCCGCCGATGCCGACCCTGCTGCGCCGCGACCGCGTCAGCTTCGTGCAGGACGGCCACACCGAGAAGGCGCATGTCTCGGGCAGCGTACCGAGCCTGCGCGGCCGCATCGACCACGACGATCGCAAGTCCTTGGAGCGCTGGCTGGTCTCGCAGTACCGCTATCAGCGGCGCGAGGTCGACAAGCTGACCGCGACGCCGTGGGCGCAGCTGTCCTGGGGCGACCGGTTGCGCCTGACCCGGGTGCTCGGGCCGCCTGTCGTGTTCCTCTATTGCCTGCTCGGGCGCGGCCTGCTGCTCGACGGCAGGGCGGGGCTGCTCTACGCCTGCCAGCGCGCCACCGCCGACCTGATCCTCTCGATGCTCCTGCTGCAGCGCGACTTCAAGAAATGACCTACATCCTGGGCCTCAACGCCTTCCACGCCGATTCCGCCGCCTGCCTGGTGAAGGACGGCGTCCTGGTCGCCGCCGCCGAGGAAGAGCGATTCCGCAGGGCGAAGCACTGGGGCGGCTTTCCCAGCGAGGCGATCCGCTACTGCCTGAAGGAGGCCGGCATCGGCCTCGACCAGGTGGCGCATGTCGCGATCAACCGCGACAGCCGGGCGAGCTTCTGGCGCAAGGTCGGCTACATCGTCACGCGGCGGCCCAGCCTCGACCTGATCATGAGCCGGGTGCGCAACCGCCGTCAGTGGGACGACGTCGCCCAGCAGCTCGCCACCCAGCTGCCCGAAGCGAGGTTCGCCGGCACGGTGCACGCCGTCGAGCACCATCTCTGCCATCTCGCCTCGACCTTCTACGTCTCGCCCTTCGAGCGCGCCGTGGCGGTGTCGGTCGACGGCTTTGGCGATTTCGCCAGCGCCGCCTGGGGCATGGGCGAGGGCAACCGGCTGTCGATCGACGGCCGCGTGCACTTCCCCAATTCGCTGGGCATCTTCTACGAGGGCATCACCCAGTTCATCGGCTTCCCCAATTACGGCGACGAGTACAAGGTCATGGGCCTCGCCCCGTACGGCGAGCCGAAATACCTGGAGCAGATGCGCCGGCTGGTGAAGCTCCGCGACGACGGCGCCTTCGAGCTCGACCTGCGCTACTACACGCACGCCCGGGAGGGATCGAAATACGAGGTGCGCGACGGCACGCCCTCGGGCGGCCGCATCTGGTCGCAGGCGATGGTCGAGCTGCTCGGACCGGCGCGGGGCAAGGACGACCCCTTGGAGCAGCGCCACAAGGACATCGCCCGCTCGGCCCAGGCCATATACGAGGAGGCGTTCTTCAACCTGCTGGGCGCGCTGCACCGGCGCTACGCCTGCGACGCCGTCGTGCTGTCGGGCGGCTGCGCCTACAACTCGGTCGCCAACGGCAAGGTCTACGAGCGCTCGCCGTTCAAGCAGTGCTACATCCAGTCAGCCGGCGGCGACGCCGGCGGCGCGATCGGCGCGGCCTTCCAGGTCTGGCACGGCCTGCCGCAGGCCAACGGTGCCAAGCGCCACTTCGTGATGGATCACGCCTATTGGGGACCATCAGCGAAGCCCGAGGAGATCGACGCGGCGGTCGCCGCACGGCGCTCCGAGTTCGATACGGCCAACTGCACCATCGAGACCATCGCCGACGAGGCCGAGCTCTGCCGCCGCACGGCGAGCGCGATCGGCCAGGGCAAGGTGATCGGCTGGTTCCAGGGCCGCATGGAGTGGGGCCCGCGCGCGCTGGGCAACCGCTCGATCCTCGGCGACCCGCGCCGCGCCGACATGAAGGACATCCTCAACCTCAAGATCAAGCGCCGCGAGTCGTTCAGGCCCTTCGCGCCCTCGATCCTGCGCGAGGCGGTGAAGGACTGGTTCGAGACCGACGACGACGTGCCCTTCATGATGCAGGTCTTCCGCATCAGGCCGGATCAGCGGCCGAGGATCCCGGCGGTCACGCATGTCGACGGCTCGGGCCGCCTGCAGACCGTCGATGCACACACCAACCCGCGCTACCACCGCCTGATCTCGACGGTGCGCGATCAGACCAGCGTGCCGATCGTGCTCAACACCAGCTTCAACGAGAACGAGCCGGTGGTGTGCCGGCCGGAGGAGGCGATCGACTGCTTCCTGCGCACGAAGATGGACGTGCTGGTGCTCGGCGACACGTTCATCGAGCGCAAGGCGTAGAGCGAGAGCATCTTCCTGGGACCGCCGGCGTCCCGCCGGCTCATGAAGATGCCGGCGAGACGCCGGCGGTCCCAAAGAGACCCCTCGCTGCGCTCGCAGTGACAGCGAGGCTGTATCAGGCCTTTGCGATTCCGGCTAAGAGTGCGACCCGATGAAGACCATCGACTACTACTACTCGACCCGTTCGATCTACGCGTATCTCGGCGCGCAGCGCATCGTCGATCTGGCGCGCCGCTTCGGCCGCCGGCTGGTCCATCGTCCGGTCGATCTGTCGCGCGTCGTGCCGGCCGCCGGCAGCCAGCCCTTCGACAAGCGCTCCGCCGCGCACAAGGCCTATCAGTTCGGCCGCGAGATCGAGCGCTGGAGCGAGTATCTCGGCATCCCCGCGCTGGTCGATCCGGTGCACCATTTCGGCGACCGCGCGCTGTCGGCCGGCGTCATCCTCGCCGCGCAGTCGGCGGGCGCGGATGTCGATCGCCTGCATGTCGACATGCTCACCGCGCTGTGGCGCGACGACCGCGACCTCTCCAGCGCCGAGGTGCTGGCCAGCCTGGTGAGCGGCGTCGGCGCCGACGCCACGGCGATCCTCGACGCCGCGCGCTCCGAAGACGTTCAGGCCGCGTTCAACCAGTGTTCCGAGCGAGCGATCGCCGCCGGCGTGCCCGGCTCGCCGACCTACGTCGTCGACGGCGATCTGTTCTATGGCCAGGACCGCCTGATGATGGTCGAGCGTGCGCTGGAACGGCCCTTCGCGCCGCCCGGTCCGCCGCCGAGATGGTGATGCTGCAACCCCCGCTGTCCATTCGAGTGAGAGTGAGTGACGCATGAACGCCCCCGCGGCGCCGGACTGGCGCGACGACATCTTCGCCGTCCTGCAGGCGCATGAGATCAGGCAGGTCTATCACGTGCCCGACGCCGGCCATTCGCGGCTGATCGAGGCCTGCCAGCGGTCGAACGCCATGCGCACGCTGGCGCTGACGACGGAGGAGGAAGGCGTGGCGCTCGCCGCCGGCGCCTGGCTGGGCGGTCAGCGTTCGGTGCTGCTGATGCAGAGCTCGGGCGTCGGCAACACCATCAACCTGATGGGCCTGACCAAGACGCTGCGCTTCCCGCTGCTCACCCTGATCACCATGCGCGGCGACTACGGCGAGTTCAACTCGTGGCAATACCCGATGGGCCAGGGCACGCCCAGGGTGCTCGAGGCGATGGGCGTGCTGCTCTACTCGGTCGACAAGGCCGAGGAGGTCAAGGCCACGGTCGACGCCGCCACGCGCGCCGCCTTCAACGGCGGCCAGGCGGTGGCGGTGCTGCTGCGCCAGAAGCTGATCGGCATCAAGGATTTCGGGAAGAAGTGAGATGAGCAACGCAACGCTGCGCCGCCGCCCGCTGGTCAAGCGCATCCTCGAGGGCGCCACCGACGATCTGCTGGTGATCGCCGGCCTCGGTTCGTCGAACTGGGACATCACCGAGGCCGGCGACCGGCCGCTCAACATGCCGCTGTGGGGCGCCATGGGCGCGACGGTCGGCATGGGGCTCGGCCTGGCGATCGCCCAGCCGACGAAGCGCGTGCTGGTGATCACCGGTGACGGCGACATGCTGATGGGCATGGGTTCGCTGGCCACGGTCGCCACGCAGCAGCCGCACAACCTGGCGATCTGCGTGCTCGACAACGAGAAGTTCGGCGAGACCGGCAACCAGGCGACCCACACCAGCCCGCGCAACAACGGGCCGACCGATTCCGGCGCCGGCGCCGATCTCAGCCTCATCGCCCGGGGCTGCGGCATCGCCGACAGCGCCATGGTGCGCGACGAGGCCGAGGTGGCGCAGCTGATCGCCGATCTGCGCCGCAAGAACGGCCCGGTGTTCCGCGTCGTCAAGGTGATGGTCGAGAAGCTGGAATTCGTCATGCCGCCGCAGGACGGCGCCCACCTCAAGGACCGCTTCCGCCAGGCGCTGCTGGGTCACACGTAGCGATCACAGTCGCCAGCGCCCTTCCCCCGGAGGGGGAAGGGCGCGCGCGCAGCGCGACGGAAGGGGGATGTCGAAGACGAACGCAGGAGTCCGTCTTCGACATCCCCCTTCCGCCCTTCGGGCACCTTCCCCCTCCGGGGGAAGATCAGCCCAGACGAATCGGCCGAATGTGATCGCCTCACATGCCAGCAGGCCATAGGCGACGGGCGGGAACTGCGCTATCTTAACGCTGTCAATATAGATTGCGGAAGCGAGCGATGATCCCGGTCACGATCAACGGCGAACGGCGCGAAATCGAGGTCGAGCCGGACAAGCCGCTGCTGTGGGTGCTGCGCGAGGATCTGGCGCTGGTCGGCACCAAGTACGGTTGCGGCGTCGCGGCCTGCGGCGCCTGCACGGTGCATGTCGACGGCCAGGCGATGCGCTCGTGCTCGGTGCCGCTGGAACAGGTCGCCGGCCGCGAGGTCGTCACCATCGAAGGCCTGGGCGGCGATCGCCTGCATGCGGTGCAGGCGGCCTGGATCGAGCTGCAGGTGCCGCAATGCGGCTACTGCCAGCCCGGCTTCATGATGGCGACGGCGGCGCTGCTCAGGGACACGCCGAAGCCGACCGACGCCGAGATCGACGCGGCGCTCACCAACATCTGCCGCTGCGGCACCTATCAGAGCATCCGCAAGGCCGTGCACCGCGCGGCGGCGCTCATGGAGGCGCGGCGATGAAGCTCACGCGGCGCAAGCTGATCGTCGGCGGCACGCTGGGAGGCGGCGCGCTGGTCGTGGGCTGGTGGTTCGCGCACGAGCGCGACCGGCTGGGCGGACGCGACGCCTTCAGGACGCGCCAGGGCGAGGTGGCGCTGAACGGCTGGGTCAAGGTGTCGAAGGGCGGCACCATCATCGTCGCCGTGCCGCGCGCCGAGATGGGCCAGGGCATCCATACCGCGCTGGCCATGCTGGTCGCCGAGGAGATGGACGCGAAGTGGGACGACGTACGCGTCGAGGACGCCGCCGATCTCGGCATCTACCGCAACGTCGAGATGCTGCTCGAGGGCGCCCGCTCGCAGGATCCCGGCATCATGCGCGACATCGCCATGTGGGCCGGCTCGCGCGTCGCCGGCATCCTCGGCGTCTCGGCCACCGGCGGCAGCACCGCGACGCGCGATGCGTGGGAGCCGATGCGGCTGGCCGGCGCCTCGGCGCGCGAGCTGCTGCTGCGCGCGGCGGCGCAGAAGGCCGGCGTGAAGCAGGCCGATCTCGTCGTCGTCGACTCCGAGGTGCGCACGCGCGAGGGCAAGCCGATCGCGCGCTTCGGCGAGCTCGTCGAGGCCATCGGCGAGCTGCAGCCGCTGCGCGACGTGCCGCTCAAGGAGCCGGCCGCGTTCCGCCTGATCGGCAAGGAACTGCCGCGGCTGGACATCGCCGCCAAGGTCACCGGCACCGCGACCTTCGGCGTCGACGTGCGCCTGCCCGACATGCTCTACGCCGCCGTCGCCAATTGCCCGGTGTTCGGCGGCAAGCCGAAGGGCTTCACCTTGCCCGGCGGCGAGCTGCCGAAGGGGCTGGTCAAGATCGTCGAGCTGCCCGAGGCGATCGCCGTGGTCGGCGACAGCTGGTGGAAGGCACAGCGCTTCCTGAACGAGGGCCTGAAGATCGAGTGGGATCTCGGGCCGAATGCGGCGTTGAGCAGCGCAGCGCTGCTTGCCGACTACCAGGCGCAGTCGCGCGCCGTCAGCGATCCGACCAAGACCCGCAGCTTCCAGACCACGCCGACGACGCAGACGCCGATGGAGCGCGGCATCGAGGCGACCTACCGCGCGCCCTATCTGGCGCACGCCACGATGGAGCCGATGAACTGCACGGCGCGCTTCGCCGATGGCCGGCTCGATCTGTGGATGCCCAACCAGTCGCCCTCGCTGATGCGCTACGTCGCCGCCAAGGCCGCCGACATCGACCAGTCGGCGGTGAGGGTGCACACCACCTATCTCGGCGGCGGCTTCGGCCGGCGCGCCGAGCCCGATCTCGTGCGCCAGGCCGTAACCATTGCCAAGGCTTTGCCCGGCAGGCCGGTGCAGCTGCTGTGGTCGCGCGAGGAGGACATGCGCCACGACTTCTACCGGCCGATGGCGGTGGCGCGCATGCAGGCGCGCGCGTCGAAGGACGCGCCCTGGGAGTGGCGCTGCCGGCTGGTCGGCCAATCGGCCACCGGCCAGTTCGTCAACCGCGTGCTGCGCCTGGGCGAGCAGGGCGATCCCGACGGCAACAGCGTCGAGCGCCCGCCCTACGGCTTCCCTTCCTACCGGCTGGAAGCCGTGGTGCCCAAGGGGCCGGTGCCGGTCGGCTTCTGGCGCTCGGTCGGCCATTCGCACACCGCCTTCTTCGACGAGTGCTTCCTCGACGAGGTGGCGCACTCGATGAAGAAGGACCCGTTGGTGTTGCGCCGCGAGCTGCTGGCCAACCAGCCGCGTCATCTCGCCGTGCTCGACGCGGCGGCCAAGGCGGCGGGCTGGGGCACGGCGCCGCCATCCGGCATCGGCCGCGGCATCGCCCTGCGCGAGTCGTTCGGCTCGATCGTCGCCCAGGTGGCCGAGGTCGCGGTCGAGGGCAGCGCGATCCGTGTGAAGCGCGTGGTCTGCGCCGTCGATTGCGGCCGCGTGGTCAACCCCGCCATCGTGCGCGCGCAGATGGAAAGCGGCATCGTCTACGGCCTGTCGGCGGCGCTGCATGGCGAGATCACGATCAGCAAGGGCGCCGTCGAGCAGGGCAACTTCCCGGACTACGAGGTGGTGCGCCTGGCCGACATGCCGGTGATCGAGACCCTGATCGTCGGCTCGCCCGACGCGGCGATGGGCGGCGTCGGCGAGCCCGGCACGCCGCCGATCGCGCCGGCCGTCGGCAACGCGATCTTCGCGCTCACCGGCAAGCGGCTGCGCAGCCTGCCGCTGCGCCTCGACGCGTGAGGCACGCGTCGCGCGGCAGGATGTGCCGGCACTGTGCCGGTACGGTGGGGAAAGGAAGGGAAGGGAAAGGAAGGGGAAAGGAACAGGTATTCCGCCGGAGGCGGACGCTGTCGCGTCGCCGGCCTTCGGCGAAGGCTGAACCGATTCACCCGTCATTCCGGCCTTCCTTCTCCCCGCGAAGGCGGGGAGAAGGTGCCGAGCGTCAGCGAGGCGGATGAGGGGCTTCCTCGCGCAACGACAAGCATCGATGCTGTCGAGCCTCCGCGAAGCCCCTCATCCGCCCTTCGGGCACCTTCTCCCCGCCTTCGCGGGGAGAAGGGAAGAAGCTACGTCACCCCGTCCTTCGCCATCGCCTCGATCTCGGCGGCCGTGAAGCCCAGCTCGGCGAGCACCGCGGCTGAGTCGCCGCCCAGCGGCGAGGCCGGTCTTGTGGCGGCGGGCACCGTGCCGTCGACGCGGAAGCCGGCGCCGGGCGCCTCGACCGGCCGGTCGTAGCCCGGCTGGTCGGCGATGGTGCGGTGGATGCCGGGCATGAAGCGGTAGGGGCCGGCGAGGAACTCGCTGATGCTGCGGACCTTGGCGCAGGCGATGCCGGCGGCGTTGAAGGCGCGCTCCCAGTGCTCGGCGTCCTTGGCCTTCAGCGCGCGCACGAACTCGGCCTCGGCGCCGTCGAGATCGGCGACGAAGAAGAAGCCGCTCTGGCGCGCCGGGGCGAAGCGCGGGTCGCTCTTGAGCTCGGGGCGGCCGACCACATCGAGCGCCTTGCGCCCCTGCTCGACGGTGTTGGCGGCGACCGAGATCCAGCCGTCGCCGGTCTCGAAGACGCCCGAGGTCGGGCTGCTGGCCAGCGAGCGGTTGCCCATGCGCTCGTTGGGCAGGCCGCCGACCAGCCAGGCCGAGGTCGGGCCGAACATCAGCATCAGCGCCGAATCGCTCATGGCGATGTCGATGTGGCAGCCCTTCCCGCCGTTGCGCTGCCGCTCGAGCAGCGCGGCCATGATGGCGCAGGCGCCGTTCATGCCGGTGGCGATGTCGATCGCCGGGAAGCCGGTCTTCAGCGGCGGCGTGCCGGTCTCGCCCTGCATCATCATCATCCCGGTGGCGGCCTGGATCACCTGGTCGTAGCCGGTGCGGCCGGCGATCGGGCCGCTCTGGCCCCAGCCCGAGATCGAGGCGTAGACCAGCCGCGCATTGAGCGTCGCCGCCGTCGCGTAGCCGAAGCCCAGCCGGTCGAGCTCGCCCGGCCGCTGGTTCTCGACCAGCACGTCGGCACGCTCGACCAGGCGGGTGAGCACCTGCTGGCCGCGCGCGTCCTTCAGGTCGAGCGTCAGCGAGCGCTTGCCGTGGTTCATGCCGACGAAGCCGGCGGCGAGGCCGGGCGGCGACTGGCCGGGACGGCCGTTGCGCATCACGTCGCCGACGCCCGGCCGCTCGATCTTCACCACGTCGGCGCCGAGCTGGGTCAGCACGTGCGTGACGTAGGGTCCGGCGAGCACATGCGTCAGGTCGACGACTCGCACGCCCTGCAGCGGCGCGAACATGATGGATCCCCCCGAATTTCCCACCCGTCATTCCGAGTGCAGCGAGGAATCTCCTCGAAACGAGATTTTGTCGCCGGGAGATTCCTCGCTGTGCTCGGAATGACGGGAGGGGTGGTCAACGCGGCATCTTGCGGCGCCAGCGTATCGCGTCGTCGATCTGCGCGTCGAGGTCGCGGCCGGGATGCCAGCCCAGCTCGCGGCGCACCAGCGCGGTGTCGGCCACCAGCTCGGGCGGATCGCCGGGCCGGCGCGGGCCGACGCTGTGCGGCACGGCGCGGCCGCCCAGCCGGCCGGTGGTCTCGATCAGCTGCCTGACGCTGTAGCCGTGGCCCGAGCCGAGATTGAAGGCCGGCGTCCGGCCGCCCTTCTCGATGTAGTCGAGCGCGCGGACATGGGCGTCGGCGAGGTCGGCGACATGGATGTAGTCGCGCACGCAGGTGCCGTCGGGCGTGTCCCAGTCGTCGCCGAACACCGTGAGCGGCTTGCCGACGCCCAGCATGGCGTCGATCGCCAGCGGCATCAGATGGCTCTCCGGCTCGTGCGCCTCGCCGATCTCGCCGTCGGGATCGGCACCGGCGGCGTTGAAGTAGCGCAGGCACACCGTGCGCAGCTTGCGCCCGGGCGCGCGCAGGGCCTTCTCGACCTCGAGCTTGGTCTCGCCGTAGACGCTGACCGGGCCGAAGGAGTGGCTCTCGTCGAGCAGCGGCCGCTGCGGCGTGCCGTAGATCGCGCAGGTGCTGGAGAACACGAAATGCGCCACGCCGTGCGCCTCGGCCGCCTCGATCAGCACCAGGCTCTTGTCGATGTTGTTGTGGCGATAGCGCTCGGGATCGCGCATCGATTCGCCGACCTCGATATAGCCGGCGAGATGGATGATGGCCTCGGGCTCATGCTGCGCGAACGCCGCATCGAGCCGCGCGCGGTCGCCGATGTCGCCCTGTTCCAGCGGTCCCCATTTCACCGCCCAGGCGTGGCCCTTCTCCAGGCTGTCGTAGGCGATCGGCGTGAAGCCGGCCTGGGCCAGCGCCTTGCACACCTGGCTGCCGATGAAGCCGGCGCCGCCGGTGACCAATACGCTGCGACTCATGCGGCTGCTCCGGACGTGCGGGAAACGATGCGGCTGTCGGCGGCCTCGCGATACAGGGTCTCCAGCGCGGCCGCGACGTTGTCCCAGCGATAGAGGCGATCGACTGTGGCACGGGCGCGGCGGCCGGCCTCGGACGCGGCGCCGGCATCGGCCAGAAGCGGTGTCATTGCCGTGGTCAGCGCATCGCGCGTGCAGGCGATCACCGTGGCGCCGCCGCCGGCCTTCAGCTCGCGCCAGATATTGACCTGGTCGGAGACCACCACCGGCAGGCCCGCCGCCATCGCCTCGACCGCGGCGATGCCGAAATTCTCGCTGTAGGAGGGCAGCGCGAAGAGCCGCGCGGCGGCGAAGGCCGAGAGCTTGTCGGCGCCGCGCAGCATGCCGGTGAAGGTGACGCGCCCGGCCACGCCATCGCGCGCCGCCCATTCGCGGCACTGGCCGAGCATGCCGTCGTCCGGCCCGGCGATGACGAGATGCAGCGTTGGATCAGTCGCGGCGAGCTGGGCGAAGGCCGGCAGCAGCAGGTCGAGGCCCTTCTTGAAGTGCAGGCGGCTGAGGAACAGCACGATGGTCTTGCCGCGCGTTTCAGGAAAGCGCTGGTGGAAGATCTCGGGCGAGGGCAGCGCATCGAAGCCGCTGAGGTCGACGCCCAGCGGCACCACCCTGGGCGGCGCGCCCATGGCGAAGGGCGTGCTGATCTCGCGCTCGATGTCGGAGGTGTAGTGGATCGCCGTGGCGTGGCGCAGCACGCGGTTCTGGAACGCGGCCTCCATCAGCCACTTGCGGGCACGGTGATGGGCGCGGATGTACGGGTCGAGCATGCCGTGCGGGCGCACGATATAGGGCACGCCGCGCCGCCTCGCGTAGTGGCCGCCGACCAGGTCGTGGAACAGGTAGATCGAGTGCAGGTGCACGACGTCGAAGCCCGCCATGTCGCGGCTCAGCGCCCGTGCCATGGCCAGCGACGGCTTCCAGAATCGCGGCGCATGGACCGGGAAATAGCGGACTGCGAAGCCGTCGCGCTCGACCGGCCGGTCGGTCGGCACGTCCTCGACACCGCCCTCCTTCCAGTTGGTGGTGTAGATGCTGACATCGTGGCCGCGCCGGGCGACGGCCGCCGCCATCTCGACACAGGCTTGGGCCGGGCCGCCGCTCTCCCGGTTCAAGGTCGCGATCAGGTGGAGGATACGCATGCAGCGGGCGGCGGGGCGTCGGTGTTGGGCATCGGGTCCAGCCGGGACCGATCCGATTGCAGAGGTCAAGAAATTATCATAACATGTTCAGAATACTACAATTATAGTTTCCGGAGCCGGCTCGCCACGAGGTGTTGTGGGGGAGTGTCAGGTTTCCAGAGAGGTCCCCTCCAGGTGTGTGGTATCGCCGGCCTTTTCCACTACGGCTCGCCTGCTGTCGCGGGCAGGGGTGGATCGTCGCGTCTGGCCGGCATCGAGGTGATGGTGGGCGGCCGGCGCGCCGGCGAGGCGACGGCCAGCCCCGACGACCTGCAGAGCATGGTCCGG
Organism: Alphaproteobacteria bacterium; assembly: GCA_019635875.1. Taxonomy (NCBI): domain Bacteria; kingdom Pseudomonadati; phylum Pseudomonadota; class Alphaproteobacteria; species Alphaproteobacteria bacterium. The sequence goes on along the minus strand of JAHBYP010000003.1, from coordinate 123,381 downwards.
ATGTCGGAGGTCATGCTGTCGCGCGGTCCCGACAGCGCCGGGCTGTGGCAGGACGAGGGCGGCGTGGCGCTCTTCGCCCAGCGCCGCTTGGCGATCATCGAGACCTCGGACCGCGGCTTCCAGCCGATGGCGCTCGACGGCGGCCGCCTGGTCGTGAACTTCAACGGCGAGATCTACAATTACCGGGCGCTCAAGGCCGAGCTCGAGGCCAGGGGCCGGCGCTTCGCCTCGAACTCCGACACCGAGGTGCTGCTGCACCTCTACGACGTCGAGGGGCCGGCGATGGTCGAACGCCTGCGCGGCATGTTCGCCTTCGCCCTGTGGGACCGCGAGCGGCGCGCCATGCTGCTGGCGCGCGACCCGTTCGGCATCAAGCCGCTCTACATCGCCGATGACGGCAGGACCCTGCGCTTCGCCTCGCAGGTCAAGGCGCTGATCGCCGGCGGCGGCATCGACACCACGCCGCAGCCGGCGGCGGAGGTCGGCTTCCTGCTCTGGGGCTCGGTGCCCGAGCCGTTCACGCTCCATCGCGGCATCCGCGCGCTGCCCGCCGGGCATACGCTGTGGCAGCCCACAGGCGAAGCGCCGACGCTGCGCCGCTACCACTCGATCGCCAATGTGCTGGCCGAGGCGGAGGCCGGTCCGCCGGCGCCTTCGGGCGCCGCGCGCGTCGAGTTCCTGCGCCAGCAGATCGTCGACACCATGCGCCATCACATGGTGGCCGACGTGCCGGTGGGCGTCTTCCTGTCCGGCGGGCTCGATTCCTCGCTGGTGGCGCAGTACGCCACGCCGGAGAACGCGCAACCGCTGCGCACCGTGACCCTGGGCTTCGACGAATATCGCGGCGGCGCGCTCGACGAGACGCCGATCGCCGAAGCCACGGCGCGCACGCATGGTACGCAGCACCAGACCGTGTGGGTGAGCCGCGCCGAATTCGCCGCCGCGCGCGATCACCTGCTGCGCGCGATGGACCAGCCGACCATCGACGGTACCAATGTGTACTTCGTCAGCAAGGCCACCGCCTCGACCGGGCTGAAGGTGGCGCTGTCGGGCATCGGCGGCGACGAGGTCTTCGCCGGCTACCCGAGCTTCCGGCAGATTCCGAAGATGGTCGGGCTGGCGTCGCCTTTCGCAGCGCTGGGCCGCGGCTTGCGGCTGGTGAGCGAGCCGGTGCTGCGGCACTTCACCTCGCCGAAATACGCCGGGCTGTTCGAGTATGGCTCGACCTATGGCGGCGCCTACCTGCTGCGGCGCGGCCTGTTCATGCCGTGGGAGCTTCCCGCGCTGCTCGACGGAGACCTCGTGCGCCAGGGCCTGGCCGATCTGCACACCGAGACGACCCTGGCGGCGGCGATCGAGGGCGTGCGCTCGGCCAACGCGCGGGTGGCGGCGCTCGAGCTGTCGTTCTACCTGCGCAACCAGCTGCTTCGCGACGCCGACTGGGCGGGCATGGCGCATTCCCTGGAGATCCGCACGCCGTTCGTCGATGCCGGCTTCTTCCGTGCGCTCGCGCCCTTGATCGCCGCGCCGCAGCCGCTGACCAAGGCCGAGCTGCCGGCGCTGCTGTCGCCCCAGGTCGCCGCCTCGCTGGCCGGAAGCGGCAAGCGCGGCTTCGTCGTGCCGGTGCGCGACTGGCTGGGCGTGCCCTCGCATGCCGGCGCCAGGCTGCGCGGCTGGCGCGCCTGGGCGCTCGACGTCTTCGACGCCTTCCGCAGCGGCGCGCAAGCGGCGCCGACGGCGGGCTGAGGGGCGGCGATGGAAATCTTCCTGCTCGGCGTGCCGTTCGTCCTCGCCATCTGGGTGGCGATCATCGTCAACTGGCGCTGGGGCGTGCTGGGCCTCGCCTACTACACGCCGCTCACCGGCCCGATCATCGTCGCGCTCTATCCGTCGCCGCTGGGCACGCTGATGCGCGACCTCATCGTGGTGATCCCGCTCTACATCTCCTACTTCCTGCTCGCCGGCTCGCCCCAGGCCAAACGGGTGCCGGTGCAGGTGCTGGCGATGTACGGCGCGCTGCTGCTGCTGGTGCTGATCTCGCTGACCAAGCCGACCGTGCCCAACGCCATGGTCGCCGGCATCGGCACCAAGGTGTGGCTGTTCTATATCCCGCTGCTGTTCATCGGCGCGGCCTATGCGCGCGACGAGTTCGAGCTGCGCGGCATGCTGCGCACGATCATCGTCACCGGCTGGATTCCGTGGCTGGTCGGCCTGATCATGGTCATCGGCGCCGTCACCTACGACTACAAGGAGACGATGACGTTCTTCTACGGCGAGTACGCCAAGAACATCATGGGCGAGTTCCACTACATGGGCGCGTACCTGTACCGCATAACGGGCTCGTTCCAGTACAATTCCCAGTACGGCGTGTTCTGCTGGTACATCCTGTTCCCGCTGATGATGCTGCTGGAGCTGGAGAGGTCGCGCGGCTGGCGCATGTTCCTGTGGTTCAGCCTCGGCGTCGGCATGATCGCCGGCTTCAGCTCCGGCGCGCGCGGCAACTTCCTGTTCATGCCCATGGTCATGATCATGATCCAGATGTTCCGCATGAAGTCGAAGGGCATGTTCTGGAACGTCTTCATGGTCGGCGGTGGCCTGGCGCTGTTCCTCGCGGTCTCCGGGCTCGACGGCGCCAACATGGCGAGCGAGGTCGCGACCCTGACCACGGTCTACGGCAAGGAGTTCGCCGCGCAGGGCCTGATGGACGCCGTCGCCAAGGGCGGCCTGTTCGGGCTCGGCGCCGGCACCAACACTGGCGCCGCGCGCCACGGCCTCGACCGATCGGAGCTGGCGTTCCTCGCCGACGGCGGCGCCTTCATCGAGAATTTCTACGGCAAGGCGGTGGTCGAGCTGGGCGTGCTCGGCTTCTTCGTCATGCTCGGCTGCTACGGCATGCTGTTCCTCTACTGCCTGCAGATCCGCTCGCAGATGAGGCTGGAGCGCTTCAAGGGCATCGCCTCGATCGCCTGCGCCATGATCGCCTTCTCTGCGCTGGTGTCGTTCAAGGGCTGGACGCTCGACGTCGAGCCGATGAACTACTACTTCTACCTTACCATCGGCCTGGCGCTGGGCCTGCCCTATGTCGAGCGGATGGCATTGGCGCAGGAAGCGGCGCGGCGCGCCGGCTACGCGCCGCAGGCCCCGCAATCCTGGGCGCCGGGCGCGCCGCAGCCGGTGTACAACGTGCGCCGGCCGGTGCGCTGGGCCAGGCCGTCACCCGGCCGCCGCATGAGCGCGCTGCCGGTGGTCGAGCAGGGCGGCCAGCCCGATGGCGGCCCCGGCCGTTACGGACGCGACCGCGAGGAGTGACGGATCGGCTGCCGATCGCCCAGCGCGAAGGCCAGCGCCGACATCGCATAGACCACGTCGAGCGGGATGCGGAAGCGCGGATCAGCGTTGGTCAGCGCGAAGGGCAGGGCGTAGAGCAGCACGAAGAGGAACCCGGCGACGCCCGGCAGCGAGGCGCGAAAGCGCCGGCTGACGACGAACAGCGCCCACCACATCAGGCCCGGCAGCAGGATCGCGTACTGGACGGCGACCTTGATCGGCGTGTCGGCCAGCTTGAGGTTGGGTCGCCACAGCATGGTGTAGGCCTTGTAGGCCGTCAGGCGCAGGAACTCGCCGGGGTTCTCGCCGATGAAGCGCGTCGTGCAGTCCACATAGACATCGCCCGGCACGGCGTAGCGATCGCCCTCGACGCCGCACCATTGCAGCGCCTTGTCGAGCGAGTACTCGGCGTTGTGGTTGCCGACCAGCTCGGCATGGGCGAAGGGATTGTTGCCGGCGAAGAGGTTGTAGCCGCCGTTCTTCGGCCAGAAGAACGGCGTGCCGGTAAGGCTCCACGAGAGCGCGACGAAGGCCGCCAGGCTCGCGACCGCGAGCGCCAGCGGCCGCGACCACGGCGTTCGCGCGCGCCATGCGACGATCGCCAGCGCCGCCAGCAGCGTGATCGAATTGGGCCGCACCAGCACGAAGAGGCCGAGCGCCACGCCGGCCAGCAGCCAGTCGCGCAGGCGGGCCTCGCGCGCCGCCAGGGCGCAGGTGAACAGGACGCCGATCAGCAGGATGTCGACCGCGCTGTCGCTGACGCGCGGCAGGCCGATCAGGAAATAGGGGTTGAGGAAGATGGCCGCCAGCCAGAAGCCGACCCACGCCCACAGCCACCACGGCCGGCCGCGACGCTGGCCGTCGCGGTCGAGCGCGGCCATGCGCAGCGCCAGCCAGGCGATCAGCACCCAGGTGCCCCACAGGCAGAGCGCGTGCACGATGCGCAGCGTGCGCTCGACGCCGCCGAGCCAGCCGGCGATCAGCGCCGGGTAGCCCAGCGGCTCGAAGCCGCGCGTGGCCTCGCCGCGGCTCAGCGCCTCGGCGAGCGCGAGATAGGACGGCATGATCGGCTCGATCGGCCGCAGGAAGGCGAACCACACCGAGGCGGCGAAAGCCGGCAGCGCCAGCAGCGCGAGGGCGAGCGGCAGGCGCCTCATGCCGGCGGCTTCAGCCGGTCGAGCAGCGCGCCCAGCCGCGCCGCGTAGGCCGCGGCATCGTGCGCTTCGGCGCGCGCGCGCGCGGCCGCGCCCATGCGCCGGCGCAACGCCTTGTCGTCGGCGAGACGCGCCAGCCGCTCGGCGATCGCGGCGCTGTCGCGCAACGGCACGACGAAGCCTTCGACGCCGTCGCGCACGATGGCGCCGGCGTTGGGCGTGACGATCGCCGGCAGGCCGCTGGCCAGCGCCTCGTTCACCGCCATCGCCGAGCCCTCGTGCAGCGAGGGGAAGACGAAGACGTCGGCTGAGCTGAAGATGTCGGGCATCTCGCCATGGGGCACGTTGGCGACGTGGCGGTAGAGGCCGTCGTAGCGCGCCAGCCACCCCGTGCCGTCGACGATGCCGCCGACCAGCACGATCTCGATGTCCGGCCGCGCCAGCAGACGCGCGGCTTCGAGGGCGTACTTCACGCCCTTGCGCAGGCCGATCTGGCCGACGAACAGCGCGCGCAGCCGGCCGTCGTCGCGCGGCGAGCTCGCCGGCGTGAAGCGCGCGACGTCGATCGGGAAGGGCAGCAGGTCGATGGTCGCGGGATCGCGGCCGTTCTCGACCATGGTGTCGCGCACGTACTCGGACGGCACGACGACGCGGTCGGCCAGCAGCGCCTCGTGCGTGTTGCGCGCCATCCATGCCTCAGACGTGTCGCCGAACGATACGCCGGCGAATTCCGGCGACAGGCGCCTCTCCTCCATCAGCGTGCGCAAGCCGCTGCGCAGATGGCCGATCGCCTGGTAGAGCAGGCTGATCGTGCCGACCGCGCGGCAGGCCTCGAAGCTCCGCTCCGCCGAGCCGTCGAAGCCGATGAAGAAATCCGGCCGTTCGCGGCGGATCAGCCGCGCGATGCGCGCGTCGAAGCGGGCGTTGCGCCAGCGCAGCACCGCGGCCGTGGTCGCCGGCGACAGCAAGCGCGCCGAGGCGACGTGCAGCAGCTCGCTGAAGGGCGCGGTGGCGACGCGCGTCGGGTCGATGTCGGGATGGCTGCGCCTTCCCAGCTCGCGCGCCAGCGCGCCGCCCAGCCTCGCCGGCAGGATGCGCGCGAGACGGTGCAGCGCATCGCCGGGCCGGTCGTAGAACAGCGTCTCGAAGCGCGTGTCGAGATCCATGCGCTGCAGCAGCGCGACCAGCGGATAGAGCAGCGAGGTCGCGCCGGGATGGGCGATCAGCAGGCGCCGGCGGCTCACGGCGGCACCGCGATGCCGCGATCGGGGAAGAGACGCGCCAGCGCCGATTTCAGCCCGGCGAGATTCTGCTCGAAGCCCCAGCCATCTATGATGTTCAGGCTTTGGCGGCCCATGGCGGCGAGCCGGTCGCGATCGGCCAGCGACGCACGCAGCCGCCCGGTGAGCGCGGCGACGTCGCCGAAGGGATAGACGAAGCCGTTGACGCCGTCGCGCACCAGATCGCGCGCCGAGCCGACGCGGTCGCTGGCGATCACCGGCCGGCCGGCGTTCATCACCTCGTTGACCACCAGCCCCCAGGTCTCGTGCTGCGAGGGCAGCACGAAGAGATCGCACAGCTCGTAGAGCGCGGCGAGTTGGCGCTGCGGCTGGAAGCCGAGCAGGCGGATGCGCCCGGCCGCGTCCAGCTGGGCGATGCGCGCCTCGATGCGCGCACGAAGCTCACCGTCGCCGGCCATCAGCAGCACGGCCTCGCCATCCCGTGTCGCCGCGGCGAAGGCCTCGACCAGGTCCAGCGGCGCCTTGCGCTCGATCAGCTTGGCGGCGTAGAGCGCGACCGGCCGGCCCGGCGCGAGATCCAGCGAGCGGCGCAGCGTCTCGCGGTTCGCGGCCGCCTCTGCGATGCGCGCCCGGAACCAGGCATTGTCGACGGCGTAGCCCATCGGCGTGAACTTCGCCGGGTCGATGCCGAGGTCGCGATAGTGCGCCTCGTTGAGCGTGCCGATGGTGAGGTAGCGATCGACCAGCCGGTCGATCAGGCCGAACAGCGCGCGCTTGATCGCGGCGCGGGCGCCGGGGTGGGCCTGGCCGATGCCGTTGGCTTCGTCGCGCAGCAGCACGCGCACGCCGGCCGATCTCGCCGCCAGCATCGCCGCGACATGCGGCAGGCGCGCGTAGCCGTGGACCCACAGCGCGTCGAAGCGCCCCTCGCGCAATCGTCGGCGCAGGCCGCGGCTGAACGGCCGCCAGGCGTCGAAGTAGGCATCGCCGGGGTAGCGGGTGCCGGGCCAGGCGGGCAGCACCTCCGATTGGTAGCCGTCGAGCAGCGGCACGTCCCACTCGACGGCGCGGCCGAACTCGGGATCGTGGAAGGCACGGGCGGAGAAATCGGCGGCGAAGAACGCCTCGAGATGAAGGTCGCGGTCGGCCGCGATCATGCGCAGGAGCGGCGCCTGATACTGGATGGGGTGCGTCACCAGATAGGCGACGCGGATCTTCTTGGCGCCGGTTTCCGGCACGGCTTTTCCTCGCGTTGGCACCGCCGGGAGGGGACCGTCGGCCGCGCGTCTGGTGCCGGGTGTCGGAATTGAACCGACGACCTACCGCTTACAAGGCGGTTGCTCTACCCCTGAGCTAACCCGGCATGCACAAACTATAACCCGCTGAAAAATTTAATCAAATGATCGATTTCTCAGGGCCGGCCTGACTTTTCACTCAAGTTGAAGTATAAGTTGAACGTTCAGTGCCAACTAATTTCATATGGGGAGATAAATGGCAACCTTCGACGAATATGTCGACATGGCGAACGCCGCCTACGGCAATCAAGGCAACCACAACGATCCGCCGGGCGGCTGGGACACGCAGACCCGCGAATGGGCGACCTGGTACGGCAACGGCTTCCAGGGCGCCATCTTCAAGAACGACAAGGAAGTGGTCGTCGCCTTCTCCGGCACCAAGGGCGGCCCGACCACGGCGCCGATCTCGCAGAACACCGGCAACGTGCGCATCGGCGTCAACGTCATTCCCAACATGGCAGGCGGCGCCTTCGCCATGGTCAACGCGGCCAAGAAGCTGAACCCCGGCAAGCCGATCTCGATCTGCGGCCATTCGCTGGGCGGCGGCCTGGCGCAGGTCGTCGGCAACTGGGCCAGCTGCCCGTTCGTCTCGTTCAACGGGCCGGGCATGAAATCGCATCTGAAGATGTCGGCCTTCAACATCTTCAAGCCGCAGCAGATGCTGCGCTCGGCGACGTCGAAGAACACCGACGACACGATCGGCATCTGCTTCACGGTCAAGGGCGACTTCGTCGGCGAGTTCGGCTACCACGTCGGCTGGGAAGTCGAGCTGCCACCGGCCAAGAACGGCCAGAGCGCGCACAGCATGGACGCGATCTTCGCCGGCATCATGAACAAGCAATGGCGGTTCAAGAAGCCGCGCGACGTCTACAGCATCTGGCCCGCATGACGGAAGGGCGCCGTCGCTTCCGGGGCGACGGCGCTTGACATTGCGGTGCCCAGCCCGTGTGATCGCGCCAACAAGAACTGGCGCGATGTCGCCCGGGAGGACACCATGATCGTGCGCGCAATCAGCCGCCTGCTCGGCGGCGTGGCTCTCGCCGCCCTGACGCTGGGCGTCGCCCAGGCGCCGGCCCAGGCCCAGGAGAAGAAGCTCAAGATCGGCGTGATCTACGATTACACCGGCCCGCTGGCCGGCGGCGGCTCCGACCTGCACGCGCTCGGCGCCAAGATCATGATCGACCACTTCATCAAGCAGGGCGGCGTCGCCGGCTACAAGATCGAGGCGGTCTACGCCGACGCGCAGAGCAAGCCCGACGTCGCCATCAACGAGGCGGTGCGCCTGGTCGAGCAGGAAAAGGTCGACATGCTGCTCGGCTTCTACTCCTCGGCGCAATGCGTGCCGGTGGCGGCGCGCGTCGAGCAGCTCAAGAAGTTCCTGTGGATCACGACCTGCATCTCCTCGGCGGTGCTCGAGAACCGCAATCTCAAGTACGTCTTCCGCAGCCAGCCCAGCGGCCGGCAGTTCGGCCTGACCTCGACCGACTTCATCGCCGCCAGCAGCAAGGCGAAGTTCGGCAAGGAGCCGAAGGACCTGCGCGTGGCGATCATCCACGAGGACGGCGCCTACGGCGTCGACGTCGCCAAGGGCAACGAGGAGGGCGCCAAGAAGCACGGCCTGCAGATCGTGCTGAAGGAGGGCTACGCCGCCACCGCGCCCGACCTGTCGGCGCTGGTCACCAAGCTGCGCCGCGCGCGGCCCGACGTGATCTTCCACACCGGCTACAACCCGGACATCTCGCTGTTCCTGCGCCAGGCGCGCGAGGGCGGCCTGCGCTTCAGCGCCCTGGTCGGCCACGGCGCCGGCTACGGCGTCTACGACAAGCTCAAGGAGGCGCTGGGCAAGGACGTCAACCACTTCTTCAATGTCGATCCGATCTCGATCTGGCTCGCCAACCGCAAGACGCTCGATGCCAAGCTGCCGCCGCTGATCGACATGATCGGCGCCGAGTACGAGAAGGCGCGGCCGGGCACGACCATCAAGTCGGCGCATGTCGGCATGGCGGCGTCCAACGCCTACGTCTTCTTCACCGAGGTGCTGCCCAAGGCGATCAGCAAGCACGGCGGCATCGACGCCGAGGCGCTGCGCAAGGCGGCGCTGGAGGTCGACATTGCCGAGGGCGGCACCATGCTGGGCTTCGGCGTGAAGTTCGAGGGCGACGGCTCGGCGATGGCCGGCCAGAACAACCGCGCCTTCCCGGTGATCGTGCAGTACATCGACGACCAGGCGCACATCGTGTGGCCCAAGAGCCAGGCGCAGCGCGAGGCGGTGCTGCCGCTGCCGGCGACCTCGCCCTACGCGGCGAAGTGAGCGGGCGCCGCGGCGTGGCCACCGGTACGGCCCGCTCGTGCTGAGCGTCGACGGACTCGTGAAGCGCTTCGGCGGCTTCACGGCAGTCAGCAACGTGTCGTTCAAGGTCGAGGAGGGCGAGATCCTCGGCCTGATCGGCCCCAACGGCTCGGGCAAGAGCACGATCTTCAACATGCTGTCGGGCACGCTGGTGCCGACCGCCGGGTCGATCCTGTTCGAGGGCCGCCAGATCGCCGGCCTGTCGCCGCACTGGATCATCAATCACGGCATCGGCCGCACCTTCCAGATTCCGCGGCCGTTCCGCCGGCTGTCGATCTTCGACAACGTGGCGCTGGCCGGCTACTACGGCCAGGGCGGCCATTCCAGGACCAAGGCCTTCGACGCGGCCGAGAAGGCGCTGGCGATGGTCGGCCTGCCGACCGATCGCGACGCGCCGGTCGACGGCCTGGGCGCCGCCGGGCTGAAGAAGCTCGAGCTGGCCAAGGCGCTGGCCACCGGCCCCCGGCTGCTGCTGGCCGACGAAAGCCTGGGCGGGCTCGACGAGCACGAGATGGACCAGGCCGCCGACATGCTGCGCCGCATCCGCACCGAACTGGGCATCACCATCATCTGGGTCGAGCACATCATGGGCGTGCTGATGCGCGTGGTCGACCGCGTCATGGTGCTCGACCACGGCGAGAAGATCTCCGAGGGCCTGCCGTCCGACGTGGCGCACGACCCCCGGGTGATCGAGGTCTATCTCGGCACCGACGCCGACGCGGTGCAGGCCGCGGCCGGCGGCAGGGCTTGAGCGCCATGCTGCGCTTGCGTTCCGTCGATGCCGGCTACGGCGCCTTCCAGGCGCTGTTCGGAATCGACCTCGACGTCAACGCCGGCGAGGCGGTCGGCGTCATCGGCCCCAACGGTGCCGGCAAGACGACGCTGATGCGGGTGATCTCGGGCCTGATCCGTCCGACCACGGGCGCGATCACGATGGAGGGCGCCGACGTCGTGACGACGCCGGCGCATCGCATCATCGAGATGGGCATTGCCCACGTGCCGGAGAACCGCCGGCTGTTCCCGCGGCTGAGCGTCGAGGACAATCTGCGCATGGGCGCCTTCATTCCCGCCGCGCGCGCCAAGTTCGCGCAGCGGCTGGAGTTCGTCTTCGACCTCTTCCCGCGCATGAAGGAACGGCGCACGCAGATGGCCGGCACGATGTCGGGCGGCGAGCAGCAGATGTGCGCCATCGGCCGCGCGCTGATGTCGGACCCCAAGCTGCTGCTGCTCGACGAGCCGTCGGCCGGCCTGGCGCCGGTCGTGGTGCAGCAGGTCTTCGAGCTGGTTCGGCGCATCCGCGCCAGCGGGCTCACCGTGCTGATCGTCGAGCAGAACGTGCAGCAGGTGCTGAAGGTCGTCGACCGCGCCTACCTGCTCGAGGCCGGCAGCATCCGCGCCTCGGGCACCTCGGCGGAGATGCTGGCGAGCGACACCATCAAGCAGGCCTATCTCGGCGTCTGAGGAGAGCTCGCATGGATTTCCTGTTCAGCATCGAGCTGGCCGAGGCCCTGATCAACGGCCTGCTGCTGGGCGGCCTGCTGGCGCTGCTGGCGCTGGGGCTGAACCTGATCTTCGGCGTCATCGACGTCGTCTGGATCTGCTACGCCGAGCTGATCATGATCGGCATGTACGGCATGTACTTCCTGGTCACGGTTTACGGTGTGCCGATTCCGCTGGCGGTGATCTCCTGCATCGCGCTGGTGGCGGTGCTCGGCATGGCGCTGCACCTCATCGTCATCGGACCGCTGCTCAACTCCGCACCGATCAACCAGCTGCTGGCCACCGGCGGCGTGCTGTTCTTCCTGCAGAGCTTCGCCACCGTCGCCTTCGGCATCGAGTTCCGCAATCTCGGCATCCGCCTGCCGGTGCTCGAGATCGGCGAGATGTTCATCTCCTATCCGCGCCTGATCGCCTTCGGCGCGGCGCTGCTCGGCATGGTCGTCGTCTATCTCTTCCTGACCCGCACCTACACCGGCATCGCCATCCGCGCCATCGCCCAGGATCGCCAGATCATGCCCCTGATGGGCGTCGACGGCCGGCGCATCTACCTGATCACCTCGGCGCTGGGCGGCGGCCTGGCCGGGCTCGGCGCCTGCGTGCTGGTGCTGCAGTACGACGTGCATCCCTTCGTCGGCCTGAGCTTCGGGCCGATCACCTTCCTGATCTGCGTGATGGGCGGGCTGGGCAATTTGATCGGCGGCTTCATCGCCGCCTTCCTGTTCGCCGAGATCATCGCCGTCGGCAGCCTGGCGTCGGATCTGGAATGGGGCTACGTGCTGGCCTTCGGCTTCTTCATCGTGATGATGTTCATCCGGCCCGGCGGCCTGCTGGCGAGGCGCACATGAACCTGTCGCGCAACCAGCTTCTCGGCGGCGCGGGGCTGCTCGTCCTGCTCGTGCTGCCGTTCGTCTATCACGCACCCTATCCGCTGCACATCCTGATCCTCATCCTGATCTGGTCCTTCGCCTACACGTCGTGGTCGATGATGGGCCGCTTCGGGCTGGTGTCGCTGGGCCACGGCGGTTTCATGGGCGTCGGCGCCTACGTCACGGCGCTGATGTGGAACCATCTCGGCGTCTCGCCGTGGATCGGAATCCCGATGGCCATGGTGACCGCCGGTGTGCTGGCGCTCGTCGTCGCCTGGCCGTGCTTCCGCTTCCGCATCACCGGCCACTATTTCGCGCTGGTGACGCTGGCGCTCTCCGGCATCGTGCTGCAGGTGATCACCGCGACACGCGACTGGACCGGCGGTTCGCTGGGCTACACGCCGGAGCGCACCAAGGGCAGCGGGTTCGCCGCGCTGCAGTTCACCGACAAGGAGACCTGGTACCTGATCGCGCTGGCGGTCTGGGTTGGCGGGCTCGCCATCTGGTACGTGGTCGACCGCAGCATGGCGCGCTACGCCATGGAAGCGATCTCCGAGGACGAGGACGCCTCGGCGGCGGTCGGTGTCAACGTCACGGCCGAGAAGCTCAAGATCACTGTGCTGAGCGCAGTCATGACCGCGCTGGCCGGCGCGCTCTACTGCCAGTACCAGATGTTCATCTCGCCCGACACGGTGAGCGGCATCGCGGTGTCGCTGCAGATGGTGTTCGCCGTCGTCGTCGGCGGCATCTACGTCTCGCTGGGGCCGACGGTGGGCGCCGTCATCACGATCCTGATGGCCGAGGCGCTGCGCGTCGGGATCGGCACCAAGGCCGTCGGCTGGGACAATCTCATCTACGGCGCGCTGCTGGTGCTGTTCATCCGCTTCATGCCCAAGGGCATCCTGGGCAGCATCCTGGAGCTGGGGAAGAAGAAGCCGTCGGCCGCGTCGCCCGCCAAGCCGGCGAAGGCCGCGGCCTGATCGGGACCGCCGGCAGTCCCAGGTGATCTACGGCCGGTCGATCCACTGCGCCGCGGCGCGGCGCTTGGTGTAGATGTCGCAGGTCGTGCACGGGATGTCGGCGCGTTCGCCGGCCTCGCCGCGCAGCATCGCCTTGGCATGGCGCATCTTCTCGTGGCCGAGCGCCTCGTCCATGCCCTGGCGGAAGACGTTGCCGCCGAAATCGCCCCAGAAATTGCGGCAGCAGCCCAGCACCTTGCCGTCCCAGTTGATCTGCGGCTCGTCCCACAGCTGCAGGCACATGTCGGCGAGATAGGCCTCGCCGGTCTGCGCTTCCCAGTCGGAGCGGCGCACCGCGGGCGTGTCGAGCCAGCGCATCACCTCGGGCGAGACCTCGGTCGGCGCGATGTCCTCGTCCCACGAGAGCTTGAGCTTGAAGCGCATGCCGAGCTGCGTCGCCATGGCGTGCGCGATCTCGACCTCGTGCTTGTTGTGCTCGAACAGGATCATGCGCCACACCAGCAGCGGCTCGTCGACGCCGAGCCTGGCCTTCCAGTCGTTGATCGCCCGGATGTTCGCCAGCACCTTGGCGAGATCGCCGCGCACCCGGTACTTCTCGTAGGTCTCCTGCGTCGCGCCGTCGATCGAGCACATGATCGACTGCACGCGATAGCGCACCAGCGCCTCGAGCGCCGCCGGCGAGGCGGTGTTGAGGTTGGCGCCGTTGGCGATCATCGTCGCTACACCGCGCTCGTGGGCGATGCGCAGGATCTCGGGCATCCGCGGGTTCATCAGCGCCTCGCCGTAGTTCGACAGCTCGACCTCGCGAATCGCGGGGTTGGCGTCGAGCAGGGCGGCGAAGTCCTCGGGCTTGAGGAAGCCCTTGCCGACATGCGCGTCGATCGCCCGATCCGTCGTCGGGCAGGACGGACAGCGCAGCTGGCAGAACGACGACGCCTCCAGCCGGATGCGGCTGGGCGTCGATGTGTCGATCGGCAGGGCCGTGTCTGGCATGGGCTACCGCATCGGAGTTACCTTCCCCCGCTGGCGGGGGAAGGTATGAAATCGGGCGCGCATCAGCGGCTCTGCGTGTGGTACTCGGGGTTGGGCATCATCTCCGTGCCATGCGCCATGCGGTTGGACATGTTGAAGAACGCCACGACGTCGCAGAGATCGTACAGGTCGCGCTCGCTGAAGCCCAGCCGGCGCAGTGCCTCGCGATCGGCGTCGCCGACGTCGAAGGGAGTCTGCGTCAGCTTCCAGGCGAAATCGAGCATGGCGCGCTGTCGCACCGGCAGCTCGGCGACGCGGTAGTTCATCACCAGCATCTCGCCCAGTTGCGGGTCGCCGGCGTACTGCCGGACCGCCTGGCCATGGGCGACGAGGCAGTAGTAGCAGCGGTTCGCGCTCGAGACGACGACCGCCACCATCTCGCGCTCGAGCTTGCTCAGCCCCGACTCGCCCAGCATCAGTTCGTTGTACATGGAGATGAAGGCGCGGGCCTTCTTCGGGTTGGTCGAAACCGCGCGGATGACATTGGGCACCATGCCGAGCTTCTCGACGCACTTGGCCCAGTACTTCTCGAGATCCGCCTCGGTCGGATCGGCGGACGGGATGTCGAGCTTCCAGAGATGGGCGGGCTGCGGCATGGGGTCCTCACTGCAGGGGCAGGCCGGGCTTCCACGCCCGGATCGCGTCGTACACGTCGCGCATCGGCCGGTCGAGGCCGTTGAAGCGCACGCCCACCGACGCGCCGCCCCCGGGAACGGCGGTGAGGTTGTCGTCCAGGTTGAACAGCGACAGGTTCAGGCGGCCGAACAGCTCGGGCGTGATGCCGATCTGAAGCGTGCGGCGCATGCCGCGCGGGCGGGCGAGGCGGATATCGGCCCAGGGCAGCAGGACGTCGCGGCCGAAGCCGAGCCAGATGCCCTTGTTGTCGATGACGATCTGCGGCCGCGTCTCGCGCAGCCGCAGGATGGAGCGGATGGCGTAGTAGAGCAGGCCGGCGGCACCGAGGCCGAGCAGGATCAGCCGGCCGGAAGATTCCTCGCCCACCATCCTGTCGTAGTTCGCCAGCACCCACAGCGCCGATGCGGCCGGCAGCATGATGCCCACCGCCGCCAGCGTGACGTGAAAGGTCTGGCTGAACCGGATCTCGAGGCGCTCGCGCTTGGGCATCAGCCGCACTGCGCGCGATGGCGCAGCAGATGGTCGGCCAGCACGCAGGCGATCATCGCTTCGGCCACCGGGGTGGCGCGGATGCCGACGCAGGGATCGTGGCGGCCGGTGGTGCGGATCTCGATGTCATTGCCGTGCCGGTCGACGCTGCGCACCGGCGTGAGGATGGAGGAGGTGGGCTTCACCGCCATGCGCGCGACGATGTCCTGGCCCGAGGAGATGCCGCCCAGGATGCCGCCGGCGTGGTTGGCGAGGAACGTGACCTTGCCGTCCTTCATGCGCATCTCGTCGGCGTTCTCCTCGCCGGAGTGCCCGGCCGCGGCGAAACCATCGCCAATCTCGACGCCCTTCACGGCGTTGATCGTCATCAGTCCACGCGCGATGTCGCTGTCGAGCTTGTCGTAGATCGGCGCGCCGAGGCCTACAGGCACGCCTGACGCCACGACTTCTATGACCGCGCCGACGGAAGAGCCGCGCTTGCGCACCTCGTCGAGATAGCCCTCCCAGACCTGCGCCGCCTGCCGGTCGGGGCACCAGAAGGGATTGTCTCCGACCGCGTCCCAATCCCATTTGCTGCGGTCGATCCTCTGCCGGCCCATCTGCACCACGGCGCCGCGCACCGTGACGCCCGTGCCGAGGATCTTGCGAGCGATGGCGCCGGCGGCGACGCGCACCGCCGTCTCGCGCGCCGATTGCCGGCCGCCGCCGCGGTAGTCGCGCACGCCGTATTTCTGCAGGTAGGTGTAGTCGGCATGCGCCGGCCGGAACTGATCCTTGATCGCGCCGTAGTCCTTGGAGCGCTGGTCGACATTCTCGATCAGCAGCGAGATCGGCGTGCCCGTGGTGACGCCCTCGAACACGCCCGACAGGATCTTCACCGCGTCCGGCTCCTGGCGCTGCGTCACGAAACGCGAGGTGCCGGGCCGGCGCTTGTCGAGATAGGCCTGGATGTCGGCTTCTGTCAGGGGAATGCGCGGCGGCGTGCCGTCGACGACGCAGCCGATCGCCGGGCCGTGGCTTTCGCCCCAGCTCGTGAACCGGAAGAGATGGCCGAAGGTGTTGTCCGCCACACTCAGTCCTTGAAATCGGCGAGCAGCTCGCCGAGCTGCGGCGCCGAGGAGGTCTTGATCATGCCGACGACGTGGTAGCCGGAATCGACGTGCATCACCTCGCCGGTGACGCCGCTGCCGAGATCCGACAGCAGGAACAGGCCGGCGCCGCCGACCTCTTCCGTGGTGACGTTGCGCTTGAGCGGCGAGTTCAGCTCGTTCCACTTCAGGATATAGCGGAAATCGCCGATGCCCGAGGCCGCTAGCGTCTTGATCGGGCCGGCCGAGATGGCGTTGACGCGGATGCCCAGATCGCCCACGTCGGCAGCGAGGTAGCGCACGCTGGCCTCGAGCGCGGCCTTGGCGACGCCCATGACGTTGTAATGCGGCATGACGCGCTCGGCGCCGTAGTAGGTCAGCGTCAGCAGGCTGCCACCCTTCTTCATCCGCGGCACGGCGCGTTGCGCGACGGCGGTGAAGGAGTAGCAGCTGATGTTCATCGTCATCGCGAAATTGTCGGCCGAGGTGTCGAGGTAGCGGCCCCTGAGCTCGTCCTTGTTCGAGAAGCCGATGCAGTGCACGACGAAGTCGAGCTCGCCGCCCCAGCGCTTGTCGATCTCGGCGAAGACCGCGTCGATGCTGGCGGGGTCCGTGACGTCGCAGGGCGCCGTGAAGTTGCTGCCGATCGACGCGGCCAGCGGCTCGACCCGGCGCTTGAGCGCGTCGCCCTGGTAGGTGAAGGCGAGCTCGGCGCCATGGTCGTGGACCGTCTTGGCGATGCCCCAGGCGATCGAGCGGTCGTTGGCGACGCCCATGATCAGGCCCTTCTTGCCGGCCATGAGCTGCGTCGGGGCGGTCATACGGAAACCTCTGGAATCGTTGCGTATCAGGTCGTTGATGTCGCCGATTGCGACGATTTTTCAACAGTTTGTGTCAGCTTGTAGCGGGCGGCCCGAACGGCCGCAAGGGGAACGCGCCCGCCAACAGGGACAATCGGCCACTGGTTTCCCGGCATGCCGGCCGGCCATAGTCGCGACCATGAGCGAGCCCAGTGACGATCCGTGGCAGAGCTTTGGCGCGTGGTTCGCCGAGGCCGAGAAGAGCGAACCCAACGATCCCAATGCCCTGGCCCTGGCGACGGTGGGCGCCGACGGCATGCCGTCGCTGCGCATGGTGCTGCTGAAGGGCTGGGATCGCGACGGCTTCGTCTTCTACACCAACTATGAGAGCCGCAAGGGCGAGCAGCTGCTGGCGCACCCCAAGGCGGCGCTGCTGTTCCACTGGAAGTCGCTGCGCCGTCAGGTGCGCATCGAGGGACCGGTCACCAGGACGACGCCGGAGGAGGCGGACGCCTATTTCGCCACCCGCGCGCGCGGCAGCCAGATCGGCGCCTGGGCCTCGACCCAGTCGCGGCCGCTGGAGAGCCGCTTCGCGCTGGAGAAGCGTGTCGCCGAGTATGGCGCGAAGCATCTGATCGGCAGCGTGCCGCGGCCGCCGCACTGGTCGGGCTTCCGCGTCGCGCCGCTGATGATGGAGTTCTGGCGCGACATGCCCTTCCGTCTGCATGATCGGACCGTCTTCCGACGCCCGGACGTCACCGCATCGACGTGGCAATCCGAAAAGCTCTACCCCTGAGGCCCGACGATGGCGGGCGATGAACGCGCCCGGCTGGTGCGTGCAGCGACATACGCCTCCACGTCGGTCGCGCTGACCCTGGTCCTCGCCAAGCTGGGCGCATGGGCACTGACCGGATCGGTGAGCCTGCTGTCGTCTCTGGTCGACTCGGCACTCGACCTTGTGGCTTCTGCGATCACCTGGCTCGCCGTGCGTCACGCGATGAATCCGGCCGACCGCGAGCATCGCTTCGGGCACGGCAAGGCCGAGGCACTGGCGGCCCTGGCTCAGGCGGGATTCATTCTTGCCTCGGTCGCCGGGCTGCTTCTCGCCGGCATCGAGCGCCTGATGATGCCGCATCCCATCGTGCGCGAGGAGATCGGCATCGCGGTCAGCGTGCTGGCGATCGTGCTGACCGGCGGGCTGGCGGCGTTTCAGCGCCATGTCGTGCGACGCACCGCATCGGTGGCCATCGCCGCCGACGCGCTGCACTACCGATCGGACCTGCTGGTCAATCTCGCCGTCGTCGTGACCCTGCTCGTCACGGCGCGCTACGGCATCGTGTGGCTGGATTCGGTGACGGCCATCGCCATCGCGCTGTACCTGCTTGTCGGCGTGCGGGCCATCATCGGCCAGGCGCTCGACGTGCTGATGGATCGCGAGCTGCCGCAGGCCGATCGCCTGCGCATCGAGGCGATCGTGCACGCCCATCCGGCGGCGCGGCATCTGCATGGCCTGCGCACGCGCAGCTCGGGGCTGACGCAGTTCATCGAGCTGCACGTCGCCTTCGACCCTGACCTGTCGCTGGCCGTCGTGCATCGCTACGGCGACGAGATCGAGGCCGGCATCAAGGCCGCGTTCCCGCAGGCCGAAGTGCTGCTGCACCACGACCCCTTCGGGCTCGAGGTGCCCGAGCGCGATCCGACGTGAGGTGGGCAGTTCCGGATGACGGACTTGCCTTGGTCTTACCTTCCCCCCGGAGGGGGAAGGTGCCCGGAGGGCGGAAGGGGGATGTCGAAGACGGACACCGGCCTCGTTGAGGCATCCCCCATCCGTCGCGCTTCGCGCGCCACCTTCCCCCTCCGGAGGAAGGTAAAGCCGAAGTTCATATGCAGCGGGGTGTGAGGGCGGTGGGCGTTACGCGACGAACTGGCGGAAGAGGTGGCGCAGGTCCTGCTTTTCCTGCGGCGTGATCTCGCCGTCGAGAACGCGCGCTTCCCAGGAGCGCAGCTCCTTCTTCACGTGGCTGGGTGTGCGCGGGCTGAGCAGCAGCATGAAGAACTGCTCGTAGGGCGACAGCTCGCGATCGCGTCGCATGCCCATCGGGCCTGCGCCGGGCGCCGTCGCTGCCGCGGTCGACCGGGCGGAGCCGTTCATGTCGTAGTCGGAGCCTGATCGGACGACCTGCCCCTTGGGGTGCAGGTCGGGACGCAGGATCTCTTCCCAGGAGAATCCCGCCTCGCGGACCATGGTCGTGGCCAGCTTTGCCGCCGCCATGACTTCTCCGGCATGATCACTGCCCAGAATCTCGAGGATCTTGGCCAGCGTCGCCTTGCTGAACTGGGTCATTGGGGACCCTCTCCCTAGCCGGTTCCGGGGGGCGGAGGGCCGGCATTGATCTTGAGAAACAATGGACTGACCAATTTTCTTGGCTTGGGCACAAGATATGGGTTATCCACAGTGAAAGCAAGCAAGGTCTGGTTGTCCCCGGCGCGGAACAATCGTTCCCACCCGATCCGCCGGATGTGCCACACATCCGCCGCATGTCCGCGTCCGAGCCATCCCCCGATCCCGGTTTCCGCGCCTATCTCGGTGGCCTGAGTTCCTGGTTTCTCGCCCAGGGCATCGGCATGGTCATGGTGCAGTGGCTGGTGAGCGACGTGCTGCACCGGCCGGCCGACGATCTCGGCCTGGTGCAGATGTGCGCCATGGGGCCGTCGCTGCTGTTCATGCTCTATGGCGGCGCGGTCGCCGATCGCGGCGACGCGCGGCGCCAGCTCATCGTCTGCCATGCGCTGGCGGCCGTGCCGCCCGTCGCGCTGGCCGTGCTGGTCGTCATGGGAGAGCTGAGCTTCTTGGCGATGATCGCCTATGGCGCCGTCGCCGGCACCATCGCGGCCTTCGCCATTCCCGCGCGCGACGGGCTGCTGCCGCGGGTCACGCGATTGCCGATGCCGCGCGCCGTGGCGATCGCCACCGGCATGCAGTTCCTGACCCAGCTGCTCGGCATCGCCGCGGCGATGGCGGCGGATCGCACGGGGGCGGCGCCGCTGCTGGTCGTCCAGGCGTTGGCGGTGGGGCTGGGCGCGATCGCCATCGTGCGTCTCCACCCGCAGGCCGCGGCGCGGCCGCCGTCGGATGCAGGCAGCGGTCTCGTCGACGGCGTACGCGTCGCGATGCGCGAGCCGCGCATCTGGCCGGTGATCGCGCTGATCTTCGCCATCGGCCTGTTCTACGTCGCGCCGTTCGTCGTCGTGCTGCCGATCGCGGTGCGTGACGTCTATGGCGGCGGCTCGGCGCGGCTGGCGCTGCTCAACCTGATGTTCTGGGCCGGCACGATCGCCGCGAGCTTCGCCATCGCCCGCTTCGGAACGCGCCTCGTCCATCGCGGCCGCGCCATGGTGCTGGCGCTGGCCATGGGCTTCGTCGTGCTGGCGCTGATGGCGCTGCTGCCACCGTTTCCCGTGGTGCTGGCGCTGATCTTCATCTGGGGCACCGGTGCCGGCGTGACCATGACGCAGGGCAGGACCATCGTGCAGATGGCGGCGCCCGCCAGTCATCGCGGCCGCGTGCTGGCGCTGTTCCAGCTCGGCTTCATGGGTGGTGCGCCGATCGGCGCCCCGATCGTCGGCACCATCGCCAGCGGCCACGGGCTGACGGCGGCGATGCTGGTCGCCGTGGTCGGCATGATCTGCGTGATCGCCATCGTGCTCGCGACCTCCAGGATCTGGCGCGAGCGGTCGCTGTAGCGGGGCACGGGAATCGACGATGCGTATCTGCGTGTTCGGGGCGGGCGCCGTGGGCGGCCACATCGCGGCCAAGCTGTCGGCCGCCGGCAACGAGGTCTCGATCGTCGCGCGCGGGCCGAACCTCGCGGCGATCCGCGAACGCGGCATCCGCCTGCACACCGGCGAGCGCGTGATCGAGGCCAGGGTGAGGGCCTCCGACAACGCCGCCGAGCTCGGGCCGCAGGATGTCGTGCTGGCGACGCTGAAGGCGAACGCGCTGGTCGCGCTGGTCGAGGGCGCCAGGCCGCTGCTGGGCGGGGACACCGCGGCCGTGTTCGTGCAGAACGGCATTCCCTGGTGGTACGCGCACGGCCTGTCGCCGTCGCGGCCAAGGCCGCCGGACCTGTCGCGGCTCGATCCCGGCGGCGCGCTGGCGAAGGCGCTGCTGCCCGACCGGGTGATCGGCGGCGTGGTCTATTCGTCGAACGAGGTGGTCGAGCCCGGCGTGATCCACAACGGCACACCCAGCCGCAACATCCTGCATGTCGGCGAGACCGACGACAGGGCGAGCGCGCGCGTCGACAGGCTGCGCGAGACGCTGGTCGCCGCCGGCATGGCCTCGCCGCCGACCGGCGACATCAGGCGCAACGCCTGGCACAAGCTGATGGCCAATCTCTCGGGCTCGGTGATGTGCCTGCTGACCGGCCAGGCGATCCCGGTGCTGCGGCAGCCGGGCATCAACGAGGTCTGCCGCCGCGCGCTGGCCGAGGGGCTGGCCACCGCGCGCGCCCACGGCGTCGACCTCGACATCGATGTCGAGCACCGGCCGCGTCTACCAGAACCACAAGCCGTCGATCCTGCAGGACTACGAGCTCGGCCGGCCGATGGAGATCGAGGCGATCGTCAAGGCGCCGCACGCCTTCGCCCGGGTCGCGGGGCTCGACACGCCGACGCTCGATGTGATGGTGGCGCTGGCCGCCAACCTGGCGGCGGCGAATGGGCTCTACTCGGCCGCCTGACGCCGCTCGGGCATCAGGGTCTGCCAGACATCGACCAGGGCGGCGACCAGGCGATCCATCGCCGCGTCGTCGTGCGCCGGCGTCGGCGTGATGCGCAGGCGTTCGGCGCCGCGCCCCACGGTGGGATAGTTGATCGGCTGCACGTAGATGTCATGGCGATCCATCAGCAGGTCGCTGGCCGCCTTGCACAGCGCGGCGTCGCCGACGAACAGCGGCACGATATGGCTGACCGAGGGCATCACCGGCAGGCCCACGGCCGCCAGCCGGGCCTTGAGCGTCGCGGCGCGCTCCTGGTGCCGCGCGCGGCGCTCGGCGCCCTCGCTCTTCAGATAGCGCACCGCGGCCAGCGCGCCGGCGGCGATCGAAGGCGGCATCGAGGTGCTGAAGATGAAGCCGTTGCCGTTGCTGCGGATGAAGTCGACCAGCCCGGCATCGGCCGCGACATAGCCGCCGACCACGCCAAAGCCCTTGGCGAGGGTACCCTGGATGACGTCGAGGCGATGCATCACGCCGTCGCGCTCGGCCACGCCGGCGCCGCGCGCGCCGTACATGCCCACGGCGTGCACCTCGTCGAGATAGGTCAGCGCGCCGAACTCCTGCGCCACGTCGCACAGCGTGCTGATCGGCGCGATGTCGCCGTCCATCGAGTACACCGACTCGAAGGCCACCAGCTTCGGCACCTTCGGATCGGCGGCCGCCAGCAGCTCGCGCAGATGGTCGGGATCGTTGTGACGAAAAATGTGGTAGGGCGCGCGGCTGTTGCGGATGCCGGCGATCATCGAGGCGTGGTTGAAGGCGTCGGAGAACACCACGCAGCCGGGCAGGCGCGAGGCCAGCGTGCCCAGCGTCGTCTCGTTGGCGACATAGCCCGAGGTGAACACCAGGGCGGCGTCCTTGCCGTGCAGGTCGGCGAGCTCGTGCTCCAGCTCGACATGCAGGTGGTTGGTGCCGGAGATGTTGCGCGTGCCGCCGGCGCCCGCGCCCTGCCTGAGGATCGCCGCGGCCATCGCCCCGGTGACCACCGGATGGCTGCCCATCGCCAGGTAGTCGTTGCTGCACCACACGGTGACTTCGCGCGCCCGGCCGCGCTCGTCGCGGTAGAGCGCCAGCGGGAACCGGTCCGCCAGCCGCTCGAGATCGGCGAAGACCCGATAGCGCCCCTCGGCCTTCAGCGCCGCCAGCTGCTCGGCGAAGAAACCGGTGTAGTCGAACGACATGCCTCGGGACCTTTCGGGGCGGGCGGGCCTGCTCGGCAAACTAATGATGGAACACGTCATACCAAACAGAATTCCCGCAGGCGGACAAGGCCGCATTGACGCATGTCAAGCCGGGGGACAGGCTACGGGCGGCATGCTCGAAGCCCGGGTCGACCCATCGGCAGGCGGCAGCCGCGGTGCGTTCGCGGCCGCCGTGCGCAGCCTGCTGCTGTGCCTGAGCCTCCTCTTCATCCCATCGATCACGCGCGCCGCCCCCGACGAGGAGGCGCTGGGCAAGGCGGCCGGCTATCCCGTCGGCACGCGCGAGACCTGGTTCGCCGACGAGAAGCTGCGCGTCGGCTCGTACAGCCATCTCGACACCATCCTGCCGCACAACCGCATCGGGCGGGCGGACAGCGCGCGTCCGTTGCCGATCGCCGCCGCGGTTCCCGGCTATACCTATCGCTACTTCAGCGAGAAGCGGACGATCGACGACTTCCTCGCCGGCCGACGCGTCACCGGACTGATGGTGGTCAAGGACGGCGTCGTGCAGGTCGAGCGCTATCAGTACGACCGCACGGCAGCCCATCGCCTGCTGTCGAACTCCATCGCCAAGTCGATCGCCGCCATCGCCGTCGGCTTCGCGCTGGCCGAGGGCCGCATCCGCTCGCTCGACGATCACGCCGCGGTCTACGCTCCGGGCCTTGCCGGATCGGCCTACGGCGAGACGCCGATCCGCGCGCTGCTGCGCATGGGCTCGGGTGTTGCCTTCGCGGAGCGTTACGACGGCAAGGACGATCTCACCAGGTTCTTCAAGCTGCACGAGGCGGTCGGCAGCGTGGCGGCGCTGCGCACCTTCTCCGACCGCAGGCACCCGCCGAACACCCGCTTCCAGTACGCCTCGACCGAGACGGCCGTGCTCGGCTACGTGCTGACCGGCGCCACCGGGCAGAGCGTGTCGTCCTACATATCCGACCGGCTGTGGCGGCCGATGGGCGCCGAGGCCGACGCGACCTGGATCGTTGATTCCTCGCGCGTCGAGGCCACCATGGGCTACCTCAATGCCACCCTGCGCGATTTTGGCCGGCTGGCGATGCTGCTGGCCGATGACGGCGTGCGCGACGGCAGGCAGATCATCCCGCGCGACTTCCTGCTCGAGGCGACCGACCATCGCCGCCATCCGCCGGCCTTCGAGCCGGGTTCGGCGACGCCGTACTACGGCTATGGCTACAAGTTCTGGCTCTTCCCGGGCCGGGCTCGTCGTTTCGGGCTGTTCGGTGCGCACGGACAAGGGATCTTCGTCGATCCCGGGCTGCGCCTCGCCCTGGTGATCACCGCGGTTGAGCGCTCGGCGACCAGCGACGACGGCTTCGGCGCCGAACGCGACGCGCTGTGGCGCGGGCTGGTCGCGCATTACGGGAAATGGTGACGCTGGCGGGCCGGGACAGGCCGCGCGCCGCCGGCTGGATTGGGCGCGGTGCACGGGGTTCTGGACGATCCGCTGGTCGAGGCGCTGGCGGGCACGGCACGCGGCGAGCGCGAGGCGTTCGCGGCGCTGTACCGGGCGGCCGCGCCCGTGCTCATGGGCGTCGCGCTGACGGTGCTGCGCCGCCGCGACGCGGCCGAGGACGTGCTGCAGGAAGCCTTCGTCGCCATCTGGGACAAGGCCGGCCAGTACCGGCCCGAGCGCGGCGCGCCGATGGCCTGGATGGCGATGGTGGTGCGCCGCCGCGCCGTCGACCGCCTGCGGCGCGCGGCTCGGAGGTCAAGATCCTGCTGGTCGACAGGGTCCGGCGCGAGCGCTCGTTCCTGCTGCGGCTGGCGCCCGGCGGCCACGTGCCGGCGCACGATCATCCGACGACCGAGGAATGCATGGTGCTGTCGGGCGACATGGTGATCGGCGACACGGTCTTTTATGCCGGCGACTTCCACGCCGCGACGGCGGGCGTGAAGCACCCGGCGCTGACCAGCCACAACGGCGGCGTGATCTTCATCCGCGGGCCCATCTACGAGGGATATCCATAAGTCCTTCTCCCCGCGAAGGCGGGGAGAAGGTGCCCGAAGGGCGGATGAGGGGCTTGTGCGGTGCTGCCATCGGCAACGTCGGTGGTGTTGAGCGAGAAGCCCCTCATCCGCCTCGCTGGCGCTCGGCACCTTCTCCCCGCCTTCGCGGGGAGAAGGATAAGCTTACGCAGCGATCGTCGCGTCGGATGCATCGCCGCGATGATTCAGAGTTCACAAGTTCCTCACGTCGGCCACGCGCGCTCGTGATCGGCTGATCGCATCCTCCCATTGGCGGCGCCCGTAACAGGGCACGACGGTCAAGACATGACCTCGTCGACCACGAAGGGAGCAATCATCATGGATACCACTGTGAACGGCGGCCGCCGCAAGGTGCTGCGAGTCGGCGGCGCCTCGTTCCTGTCGGCCACCGCGGTCGCGCTGATCGCCGGCTGCGAGCGCATGGCGAGCCAGGCGCAGGCGCAGACAACCCGGCCGGCGACGTGCAGATCCTCAACGTCGCGCTGGGGCTGGAGCACGAGGCGATCAGCGCCTATTCGATCGCCGCCGGCAGCGGCCTGGTCACGAGGGCCGTGCTGCCGGTCGCGGTGACCTTCCAGGGCCATCACAAGGAGCATCGCGACGCGCTGATCGCCACCATCCGCAAGCTCGGTGGCACGCCGGTCGCGGCCAAGCCCGACGCCGAGGTCGCCCGGGCGCTCAACGCCGCCTCGCTGAAGAACCAGACCGACGTGCTGCGCCTGGCGCAGAAGCTCGAGCGCGGTGCGGCCAACGCCTATCTCGGCGTCATCCCGTCCTTCTCCGACAAGGCGCTATCGCAGGTCTCGGCCAAGCTCGCCTCGGACGAGACCGGCCACTGGATGGTGCTGAGCCAGGCGCTGGGCGATGCGCTCTCGCCCAAGGCGTTCTACGTCGGCTGAACCCCGCATCCGAGGGTCCCCGCCGCGTCGCGGCGGCGGGGATCGCGCACCGAGGTGACCCATGGATACGCTTCTCGCCTGCGCGGTGATCGCGGGCCAGCTCTGCATCGGCCCGCAGCTCGCCGCCAACGACGCCAGTCGCGGCAAGGAATTGTGGGAGGCGCGCTGCACCGGCTGCCACTCGCTTGAGGCCAACCGCATCGGCCCGCTGCATCGCGGCGTGTTCGGCCGCAAGGCGGGCACCGCGCCGGGCTTCAGCTACTCGACGGCGCTGAAGAATGCCGGCCACACCTGGAACGAGGCGACGCTCGACAAGTGGCTCGCGGCACCGGGGCAGTTCGTCCGCGGCAGCCGCATGGGCTTCTCGGTCGGCGACGCCAACGACCGCTCCGACATCATCGCCTATCTGAAGAGCGTCCGTTGACCTCACGGCGTCGTCCTGAGCGCAGCGAAGGACCTGGCGGTCGTGCCATCGTGCGCCGCGCTTGTATGTGACCGCGATACCGCAAGATCCTTCGCTGCGCTCAGGATGACGAGGTGGCCGTCTGCGCCAGCAGCGCGCGGCCCTGGTCGGTGATCTCGACGATCGTGCCCGCGCCGGCGACCGAGCGCGGCGCCACGAAGCCGCGCGCGCAGGCCTCCTCCCACACCGTGAGCCGCGGGCACGAGGTGCGCCAGGCGTCGATCAGCTCGGCGTAGGAGCGCGGCGCCTTGCCGACCCACTCGACGAGGTCGACGATCAGCGGATCGATCGGATCGCTCATGTCGCTGTCTCCTATAAGGTCGCCATCAGCCAGGCGCCGTGACCGACATAGTAGGTCGCGATCACCAGGATGATGCGGTTGGCCCAGGTGCGGAACTGCTTTTCCGACATGGCCTCGAGGATGCGCCGCGCCGCCGTCGTGCCGATCAGCGAGGCGGCGATGGCCAGGCCGGCAAGGATCGGATCGATCCCGGCGGCCTGGGTGACGATGCCGCCGAAATAGACCAGCTTGATGGCGTGGCCGAGCACCTGGCAGGTCGCCTTGGTCGCCACCAGCTGGCGGCGATCCATCGCGCCGCCGAGGAAATAGGTGTCGAGCAGCGGCCCGGATACGCCGGTCAGCAGCATCAGGCTGGTGCAGGCGCAGCCGAAGATCGTGCCGTGCAGCAGCTTGCCCGGGTCGGGCTTGAGCGATGCCGGCATCAGCCGCACGACGAAGGGCGACAGGCCGAGAAAAAGCAGGGCCAGCGGCCGCGTCGGCACGAAGGTCAGCAGCGACCACAGGCCCAGCGCCAGCGCGCAGCCCACCATGTAGTAGCCGACCGGCTTCCATACGATGTGGTCGCGCCACAGGAGTGCGCGCCAGCCATTCGAGGCCAACTGCGTGACCCCGTGCAGCACCATCGCGGCCGGCACCGGCATCAGGGCGAGCAGCACGCCCATCAGGATCAGGCCGCCGGCCATGCCGAAGATGCCCGAGAGGAAGGCGGTCGCGACCATGATCGCGAAGAGCAGGGCCATCAGCAGCGGCGTCATGCGCTTCCTCATGCGCCGCTTGTCGCCCGGCCGCAAACGGCGTTAAGTAGGCTTAGGCCTAGTTTTCCTGAGGGTGTCGATGCGCGCGCTGCCGTCGCTCAACGGCGTCAAGGCGTTCGAGGCCGCGGCCCGGCGCGGCGGCTTCGCCGGCGCGGCCGAGGAGCTCGGCGTCACGCCGGCGGCGATCAGCCGGCTGGTGCGCCTGCTCGAGGCGCGTCTGGCCGTGCCGCTGTTCGAGCGCCGCGCCAACGGCCTGCGGCTGACGCCGGCCGGCATCGCCTTTCGCGACGGCCTGACGCCGATCCTCGATTCGCTGGCGACGCTGACGGCGCAGATCTGCGACGCCGCGCGCGGCCGCGTGCTGACGGTGGGCGTCGGCCCGACCTTCGCCATCCGCTGGCTGATCCCGCGGCTGGCCGCCTTCCGCGCCGAGGCGCCGGAGGTCGAGGTGCGTATCACGACGGGCGGCGCCACCGTGCCGTTCGCCGAGGACTGGACCTGCGGCATCCGGCTGGGCGACGGCGACTGGCCCGGCTTCGTCGCCGAGCGGCTGTTCGCCGCCGATCTGTCGCCGGTCTGCGCGCCGTCGGCCGCGGCACGCCTGCGCAAGCCCGAGGATCTGCGGCGCGCGACCCTGCTGCGCGTCGCCCATGCGCGCGAGGACTGGCCCAGCTGGCTGAAGGCGGCGGGCCTCGGCGAGCTGCGGGTCGACGGGCCGCTGTTCGAGTATTACGGCCACGCCCTGCAGGCGGCGGCCGACGGGCTGGGCGTGGCCATGGGCATCCGTCCCTATATCGACGACGATCTCGCCGCCGGCCGGCTGGTGGCGCCGTTTCCGCTCTCCGTCCCCAAGGGCACCAGCTGGTACCTCGTCTACCGCCCGCACCGCGCGGTGGAGGAGGGCTTCAAGGCGTTCCGAAGCTGGATCGCCGCCGCGGCGCTCAGGCCAGCACGAGCGAGATCACGCCGAGCGAAAGGCTGAACGACACCGCCAGCATCGGCGAGACGGCGAGGAAACGGATGCGGTCGGGCAGGGCGTCCCAGTGGCGGAACGCGCCCACGGTGGCGGCGACGGCGGGGATCATGCCGAACAGCCAGAAGATCAGCGCCATGACCGCCGCGACGTCGCGCAGCCTCTCGCTGTCGCCGACGAAGCCCAGGCCGAAGACGACGGCGGGGACTGCCGAGGCGAAGAACGCCCAGGCCCAGTTCGAGCGCAGGCGCAGCCGGCGCGACACCGCCGCGATGTCGGTGGTGGTTGTCACTTACCTTCCCCCGCAGGGGGAAGGTGCCCTAAGGGCGGAAGGGGGATGTCGAAGACGACCACCGCCGTTCGTCTTCGACATCCCCCTTCCGTCGGCGCTTCGCGCCGCCACCTTCCCCCTCCGGAGGAAGGTAACGCGAGGCGAAGCGGCCACCTTGATCTCAGCCCTTGAAGCTGCCGTCGGCGCGCATCTCGGCCAGCGCGGCGTCGAAGGCCTTGCGCAGGCGGTTGAACAGCTCGTCGGTCTCCGCCTGGGTGATCACCAGCGGCGGGCAGATGGCGATGCGATCCGCCATGTTGCGGATGATCAGGCCCATCTCCATCGCGTGCTTGGCAATCCTGTTGCCGGCCGCGCCGGCCGGCTCGAAGACCGCCTTGGTCTTCTTGTCGGCGACCACCTCGACGGCGCCCACCAGACCGACGCCCATCGTCTCGCCGGTCAGCGGATGGTCACTGAACGAATGCAGGCGCGCCTGGAAGTGCGGCGCCAGGCGCGCGGCGTGACCGAAGAGATCGGTCTCGTCGTAGATCTTCTGCGCCTCGAGTGCGACGGCGGCGGCGACCGGGTGGCCGGAGTAGGTGAAGCCGTGGCCCCACACGCCGATCTTGTCGCTCTCGCTCATCAGCGCCTGGTAGACGCGCTCGTTCACCATCACCGCCGAGATCGGCAGGAACGACGCCGACAGCGCCTTGGCGCAGCTCAGGATGTCGGGCTTCAACCCCATGGTCTGGCTGCCCCAGACATTGCCGGTCCGGCCGAAGCCGCAGATCACCTCGTCGGCGATCAGCAGGACGTCGTGCTTCTTCAGCACCGCCTGGATCTTCTCGTAGTAGCCCTTGGGCGGCACGATGACGCCGCCGGCACCCATCACCGGCTCGCAGATCATCGCCGCGACCGTGTCGGGGCCCTCCTTCTGGATCAGCGCCTCGAGCTCCTCGGCGCAGCGCGTCGCGAACTGCTCCTCGCTCTCGCCGTCCTTGCCGAAGCGGTAGTGGTGCGGGCAGCTGGTGTGCAGGATGCCGGCGATCGGCAGGTCGAAGGATTTGTGGTTGTTGGGCAGGCCGGTGAGGCTGGCCGAGGCCACGGTGACGCCGTGATAGCCCTTGATGCGGCTGATGATCTTCTTCTTCTGCGGCCGGCCCAGCGCATTGTTCATGTACCAGACCATCTTGATGACGCTGTCGTTCGCCTCCGAGCCGGAATTGGCGAAGAACACCTTCGACATCGGCACCGGCGCCATCTCGAGCAGCTTCTCGGCGAGATTGATCGCCGGCTCGTGGCTGCGGTGGTTGAACGAGTGATAGAACGGCAGCTGGCGCAGCTGGTCGTAGGCGACCTTGGCCAGGCGCTCGTTGTCGAAGCCGAGCGAGGCCGACCACAGGCCGGCCATTCCCTCGATGTACTCCTTGCCGTCGTCGTCGATGACGTGCACGCCGCGGCCGCGCACGATGGTCAGCGGACCTTCGCTCTCGTGCTTCTTGAAGTTGGTGTAGGGATGCAGATGGGAGGCGATGTCGCGCGCGGCGTTGGAATTGCCGCGCAGCGAGCGCGTGATCTGATTCATTTGGGAACCCCTCCGGACTGACCGTCGGGCGGCACTCTAGCGTCGCGCAGACGACGCTGTCCATGTGGCCTCGGCCGGTCCGCGTGGTCCCGGATGCCGGAACGGATGGTCGCGGCTACTGGAAGTGGCTGACCGTGTTTGCGACGTTCGCGCCAAGGTTCGTGCCGATGAATTGCACCGACGTCAGGATGGCCATGGCGACGAGGGTCGCGAGCATCGTGTACTCGATGACGACGGTGCCGGACTCGTCGTACCAGAGGTCGGTGACCAGTTCGTGGAGCAGCTTCAGCATGTGCGGCCCCCTCAGCTCGCCGGCGACAGGCCGAGCGCGGCCAGGGCCTGGGCGAAGGAGCCATAGTGAAGCAGCACCAGGCCCGCCGCGGCCAATGCAAGGCCGGCGATGGCGGTGACACGGTGCGTGTCGCGATTCGCGGGCAGGTGATCCCGTGCAACATGCGCGATGGCGGTCATGTCTCGTTCCTTCCAGTCGGCGGTGCCGGCGATCCGCGAAACGCGCTGCCTCGCCTGCGCGGTCGGGGTTGACGATGGCCGATGTCAGCCCCGGCGATACGCCGTGGGGCCGGACAGCATTGTTTCGGGGTGGAAGGCGGCGAGCGATGCTCGCTTGGAGGCCGCGGAGCCCCTCATAATGTGGAGTCTCATGTAAATCTTCCCCGGAAATCAATGGCTTATATGTTTGCAACTAACAGGTCTCTTTATACACAACCCCTGCGCCGGAATCAACCGATTCGTGAAAATTCCGCGAAAAAATCGACAGAACAGCTGCCGATGTTCGGACGTGAAGAGTACCGGCGATTTCCTGTATGCTCGGCGGCACAAGTTCCGGCCCGCGACCTTATCGGGGTTAAGTCGCCGCCGGTCCTAATAATGAGAGGGAGTTTCCTGATGGGCAAAATTTCGCGTTGGGGCTTCGCGGGCGCGGCGGCGCTTGCGTTGGCCGGGGCGTTGGTCATCGCGCCTGTGTCGCAGGCCTCGGCCAAGACGTTCAAGTGGGCGAACGCCGGCGACGTCAGCTCGATGGACCCGTACTATCGCAACGAGACGTTCCTGCTGGCCTTTCTCGAGAACATCTACGAGCCGCTGATCCGGCGCGGCAAGGACCTCGGCCTCGAGGCGGCGCTGGCGGAGAAGTGGGGCCAGTCCTCGCCGACCGTGTGGTTCTTCGACCTGCGCCAGGGCGTGAAGTTCCATGACGGCACGCCCTTCACCGCCGACGATGTCGTGTTCTCGCTCAACCGCGCCAACAGCGGCGGCTCGAACATGAAGGCCTACTTCGCCTCGATGAAGGAGATCCGCAAGGTCAGCGACTTCCGCATCGAGGTCGAGACCAAGTATCCCGATCCGCTGCTCGCCTCGAAGTGGGCGGCGATCCTGATCATGTCCAAGGCCTGGGCCGAGAAGAACAACGCCGCGGTCGCCTCGGACGCCACCAAGAACGAGGAGAACTTCGCCACCCGCAACGCCATGGGCACCGGCGCCTTCATCCTGAAGGAGCGCAAGGCGGGCGAGAAGACCATCCTGGTGAAGAACCCGAACTGGTGGGACAAGGCGACCCACAACCTCGACGAGGTGATCTTCACGCCGGTGCCCAATGCGGCGACCCGTGTCGCCGCGCTGAAGGCCGGCGACATCGACATGATGTACGAGGTGCCGCCGCAGGACACCGACAACCTCAAGCGCGACGCCAACGTCAATGTCATCGAGGGCCCCGAGACGCGCGTCGTCTATCTCGGCTTCGACGTCGAGCGCGACGAGCTGCTGGAGTCCAACATCAAGGGCAAGAACCCGTTCAAGGACAAGCGGGTGCGCGAGGCCTTCTTCCGCTCGATCGACGTCGAGGCGATCAAGCGCACGGTCATGCGCGGCCAGTCCTTCCCGACTTCGCTGATGGTGGCGCCGGGAATCAACGGCTACGTCAAGGAGCTCGACAAGCGGCCGGCGCTCCTGAAGCCGGACGAGGCCAAGAAGCTGCTGGCCGACGCGGGCTACCCGCAGGGCTTCGAGGTCGGCTTCGACTGCCCGAACGATCGCTACGTCAACGACGAGAAGATCTGCCAGGCGGTCGTCGGCATGCTGGCGCGCATCGGCGTCAAGGTGAACCTGCTGGCGCAGACGCGCAGCAAGTACTTCACCAAGATCCTGCGCAAGAGCGACTTCAAGCCGGGCGAGACCAGCTTCTACATGCTGGGCTGGTCGCCGGCGGCGACCTACGACGTGCACAACGTTTTCGAGGCGCTGATCCAGACGCCCAGCGCCACGACCAAGAAGGGCGCCTTCAACGTCAGCGGCTACTCGAACAAGGCGATCGACGAGCTGGCCGACAAGATCGAAGGCGAGACCGACACGGCAAAGCGCAACGCCATGATCGTCGAGGCCACCAGGCTCTACACCCAGGACTACGCCTACATCCCGCTGCACCAGCAGGCGGTGGTCTGGGCGGCGCGCAAGAACGTCAGCCTGCACCAGCCGGCGGACAACCGCTTCCCGCTGCGCTTCGTCACGCTGAAGTAGCGTCTGCCGCCTCCACCTTCCCCCGCCTTGCGGGGGAAGGTGCCCGAAGGGCGGATGGGGGGTGTCGGCATCGCGGCCAGACTCGATTGTCGGCACGTGACCGGACAGCCACCCCCATCCGGCGCTTCGCGCCACCTTCCTCCGCCAGCGGGGGAAGGAAGGTTGGGTGCGGCTCTGGTCTGTTTCATGCTACATCGCCCGTCATGATCGCATTCATTCTGCGACGGCTCGCCCAGGCGGTCGGCGTCCTGCTGGCCGTGGGTTTCATCGCCTTCTCGCTGTTCACCTATATCGGCGATCCGATCAACGCGATGGTCGGCCAGGACACCTCGATGGAGGACCGCCAGGAGCTGCGCAAGAAGCTGGGCCTGGACGATCCGGCGCCGCTGCAGTTCGTGCGCTTCATCGGCAACGCCGCCACCGGGCGCTTCGGGCTGAGCTATCGCACCTCCGATCCGGTCGGACGGCTGATCCTCGAGAAGCTGCCGGCGACCCTGGAGCTGTCGTTCTGCGCCGCGCTGTTCGCCGTCGGCGCCGGCGTCCCGTTGGGCGTCTACACCGGCCTCTATCCGCGACACTGGACCAGCAGGGCATTGCAGGCGGTATCGCTGGTCGGCATTTCGCTGCCGACCTTCCTGATAGGCATCATGCTGATCCTGTTCTTCGCCGTGATCCTCAATGTGCTGCCCTCGTTCGGCCGAGGCGACACGGTGACGTTCGGCTGGTGGACATCGGGCTTCTTCACCTGGTCCGGGCTCAAGGCGTTGATCCTGCCCTCGATCACGCTTGGCCTGTTCCAGCTCACCCTGATCATGCGCCTGGTGCGCTCGGAGATGCTGGAGGTGATGCGCACCGACTACATCAAGTTCGCGCGCGCCCGCGGCCTGTCGAACCGCGCCATCAATTTCGGCCACGCGCTGAAGAACACGCTCGTGCCGGTGATCACCATCACCGGTCTGCAGCTCGGCGCCATCATCGCCTTCGCCATCGTCACCGAGACGGTATTCGCCTGGCCGGGCATGGGCCAGCTCTTCGTCCAGTCGGTGCAGTTCGCCGATATCCCGGTGATGGCCGCCTATCTGCTGCTGGTCAGCCTGTTCTTCGTCGTCATCAACATGATCGTCGACCTGCTGTACTTCGTCGTCGATCCGCGGCTGCGCGGCCTGGGCGCGGCGGCGGCGGGGAGGCACTGAGATGGTGCTGATCGACAGCTTCCGGCGCGCCGCCGACAGCGACATCTGGTACAGCTTCCGCGCCTCGCCGATGACCATGCTGGCGGCGGCTGTCACGTTCTTCATCGTCGCGGCGTCGTTTCTCGCGCCGCTGATCGCGCTGCAGAATCCCTTCGATCCGGCCAACCTGAACCTGAGCGACGCCATGCGCCCGCCGGTCGGCTTCGGCGGCGAATGGAGCTTCCCGATGGGCAGCGACGATCAGGGGCGCGACCTCTACTCGGCGATCCTGTACGGCACGCGGCTGTCGCTCGAGGTCGGCTTCGCCGTGGTCTTCGTCTCGATGATCCTCGGCATCGG
Source organism: Alphaproteobacteria bacterium (assembly GCA_019635875.1). NCBI lineage: Bacteria > Pseudomonadati > Pseudomonadota > Alphaproteobacteria > Alphaproteobacteria bacterium. The sequence continues at coordinate 89,331 of JAHBYP010000003.1, read as the reverse complement.
CCTGGGGCTGATCGCCGGCTATGTCGGCGGCACGGTCGACGCGGTGATCATGCGCATCGCCGACGTGCAGCTGACCTTCCCGGCGATCCTCATCGCGCTGCTGATCGACGGCGTGGTGCGCGGCATCATCTCGGTCCGGCGCCACGAGGAGATCGCGGTCTTCGTCATCGTCGCCTCGATCTCGCTGGCCTTCTGGGTGCAGTATGCCCGCACCGTGCGCGGCTCGGTCATGGTCGAGCGCAACAAGGAATACGTGCAGGCGGCGCGCGTCATCGGCCTGCCGCGCTGGCTGATCATGATCCGCCACGTGCTGCCCAACGTCATGGGCCCGGTGCTGGTGATCGCCACCATCAATCTCGGCCTGGCGATCATCACCGAGGCGACGCTGTCGTTCCTCGGCGTCGGCCTGCCCTCGACGCAGCCGTCGCTGGGCACCCTGATCCGCATCGGCAACGAGTACCTGAACTCCGGCGAATGGTGGATCACCATCTTCCCCGGCCTGACGCTGGCGATCCTGGTGCTTGCCGTGAACCTGCTGGGCGACTGGTTGCGCGACGCCCTCAATCCCAAGCTGCGATGAGGTCGCGCCGATGATCCCCGGTTCCAACCAGCCGCCGCTGCTCGAGGTGCGCAATCTGCGCGTCGAGTTCCCGACGCGGCGCGGCACCCTGGTCGCGGTCGACGATGTCTCGTTCTCCATCGCGCCGGGCGAGGTCCTGGGTGTCGTCGGCGAGTCCGGCGCCGGCAAGTCGCTGACCGGCGCGGCGATCATCGGCCTGCTCGAGCCGCCCGGCCGCATCGCCGGCGGCGAGGTCCTGCTCGAGGGCGAGCGCATCGACAACCTGCCCTACGAGCTGATGCGCCGGATCCGCGGCGCGCGCATCGGCGCGATTTTCCAGGACCCGCTGACCAGCCTCAACCCGCTCTATTCGATCGGCCGCCAGCTGGTCGAGACCATCCAGACGCACCTGCCGCTGGGGGTGGCCGAAGCGCGCAAGCGCGCGATCGATCTCCTCAAGGAGGTCGGCATTCCCGCCGCCGAGACGCGCGTCGATCACTATCCGCACCAGTTCTCCGGCGGCATGCGCCAGCGCGTCGTGATCGCGCTGGCGCTTTGCGCCAATCCGCGCCTGATCGTCGCCGACGAGCCGACCACGGCGCTCGACGTGTCGATCCAGGCGCAGATCATCGCCCTGCTCAAGCGGCTGTGCCGCGAGCACGGCACGGCGGTAATGCTGGTGACGCACGACATGGGCGTGATCGCCGAGACCGCCGATCGCGTCGCCGTCATGTACGCCGGCCGCCTGGCCGAGATCGGGCCCGTGCGCGACGTGGTGAAGAACGCCAGCCATCCCTACACGCGCGGCCTGATGGGCTCGATCCCCAGCCTCGGCGTGCGCAGCGAGCGGCTGACGCAGATCGACGGCGCCATGCCGCGGCTGACGGCGATCCCCAGCGGCTGCGCCTTCAACCCGCGCTGCCCCGAGGCCGGTGCGCGCTGCACCGTCGAGCGTCCCGAGCTGATGCCGGCCGGCGTGACCCGCGCGGCGTGCTGGCTCTATGACGCCGGAGGCGTCGGTCCGGCCCTGGCGAGGGAGACGGCGAATGCCTGACAGCGGCGTCGCAGTGGTCCGTCCGCCATCGAGCGGCGGCAAGCCCCTGGTGCGGCTCTCCTCGCTGAGGCGCTACTTCGACGTCTCGCCGCCCTGGCTGGCGCGCGTGCTGGAGCGCAAGCCGCGCGCCATCGTGCAGGCGGTGGCCGGCATCGACATCGAGATCAGGAAGGGCGAGACCTTCTCGCTGGTGGGCGAATCGGGCTGCGGCAAGTCGACGGTGGCGCGCCTCGTCGTCGGCCTCTATCCGCCGACCGACGGCTCGATCGAGTTCGACGGCAACGACATGGCGCAGAAGCGCGGCGGCGCCGAGATGGCGGCGATCCGCCGGCGCATGCAGATGATCTTCCAGGATCCGTTCGCCAGCCTCAATCCGCGCTGGCGCGTGTTCGACATCATCGCCGAGCCGATCCGCGCCTTCAGGCTGGCGAGCTCCTCGCAGGAGGTTCGCAGGCGTGTCGATGACCTGCTGCGCCAGGTCAAGCTGACGCCGGCCGACGGCGCGAAGTATCCGCACGAATTCTCCGGCGGCCAGCGCCAGCGCATCTCGATCGCGCGCGCGCTCGCCAGCCGTCCCGAGTTCCTGGTGTGCGATGAGCCGACCTCGGCGCTCGACGTCTCGGTGCAGGCGCAGATCCTCAACCTGATGATGGAGCTGCAGCGCGAGCACGGGCTGACCTATCTGTTCATCAGCCACAATCTCGCGGTCGTCTATCACATCAGCACGCGGGTGGGCGTGATGTATCTCGGCCGGCTGGTCGAGGTCGCCGACACCGACACGCTGTTCCGGCGGCCCAAGCATCCCTATACCCGGATGCTGCTGGACACGATTCCTGACCTGGACATGACGGGCCGTCAGCGCGCGCCGGTGGCGGGCGAGGTGCCCAGCCCGATCAACCCGCCCTCGGGATGCGCCTTCCATCCGCGCTGCCCCTTCGCCAACGACCGCTGCAAGCGCGAGCGGCCGGCGTCGATTCCGATCGAAGGTGGCCTGGTGGCCTGTCATGCCATCGAGGAAGGCCGACTGACGATCGAGGACCGCAGCTACGGCGCCCGCGCCTGATTGCGGCCTTATATTGCACCGCCGCATGTGCCGTAGCCGGCTTGACGGCGCGATCTTGCGATCCCATCTCGATCGCAGCCCGACGTTTCAGGCCGTCGGCACAGGTTGAGGGTCGAACGGTACCGCCGCACGGGTGGTGATTGTGAGCTCTCGCGGCGATGCGCCGGCGTCGACCATGAACGCCAGGAGGCATCCATGACCTACAAGACAATCGTCGTGCAGCTCGACGACAACAAGGAATCGGTGTCGCGCATCCGCCTCGCGCTCGAGCTTGCCCAGGCCTGCCGCGCCCGGCTGATCGGTCTGGCCGTCATGCCGCGCGTCCGTCTGCCCGCCGGCGTCGACGGCATGGCGCTCGGCAACGCGGTGCTGGCGCGTCAGGCCGAAGCCAACCGCGAACGCCTCGCCGTCGCACGCCAGCTGTTCGAGGACACGACGAAAGGCAGCGCTGTCGAGGTCGAGTTCCACGGCGCCGTCGCCGACGCGACCGGGGCGATGAACGAGGAGCTGCGCTACGCCGATATCGGCGTGGTCGGCCAGCGCGATCCCGACAAGTCCATCGGCGACATGTACACCAACCTTCCGGAGGCGGTGGCGATGGAGTCGCACCGGCCGGTGGTGGTCGTGCCGCATATCGGCTACAGCAAGCCGGTGGGCCGCAAGGTCCTGCTGGCGTGGAACGACAGCCCCGAGGCGATGCGCGCGGCGACCGACGCCATGCCGCTGCTGCAGGCTGCGGAGAAGGTCACGCTGCTGGTGGTCGACGGCCACAAGCGCGAGGCGAACGAGAACGGCCACGACGACCCGCCGGGCAGCAAGGCGGCCGGCTGGCTGGCGCGCCACGGCGTCAACGTCGAGCTGATCAACGACGTGTCCGACGGCACCGATGTCGGCAGCATCATCCTCTCGCGAGTCTCCGATCTCGACATCGACCTGGTGGTCATGGGCATCTACGGCCATTCCAAGCTGCGCGAGACGCTGTTCGGCGGCGCCAGCCGGACCATGCTCGGCCACATGACGGTGCCCACCCTGATCGCCCACTAGACGGGGCGGGTCAGGCGGCGCGATAGTCCTCCCGGCGCCTGGAAGCCGGGAGGACGTCGCATGGCCTGCGCGCTGAACGAGGCGCAGATCCGCGCCTATGAGGAAGACGGGCTGGTGATCGCCCGCGGTCTCTTCGCCGCCGACGAAGTCGAGCTGCTGCGCGGCGCGATGGAGCGCGATCCGTCGGTGCGCGGGCACATGCTCGACCGCCTCGACGGCGAAGGTCGCTCGACCCGCATCTCGCTGTGGAACCGCGCCGGCGACAGCGTCTATGGCCTGGCGGCACGCTGCGATCGCATGGTCGATACCGTGACCCGCCTGCTGGGCGGGGAGGTCTATCACTACCAGTCCAAGCTCACCGCCAAGGAGCCGCATGTCGGCGGCGCCTGGGAATGGCACCAGGACTACGGCTACTGGTACCACAATGGCTGCCTGCGGCCCGACCTGCTGTCGTGCATGATCGCGCTCGATCGCTCGGACCGCGGCAACGGCTGCTTGCAGATCGTGCGCGGCTCGCACAGGCTCGGGCGCATCGACCACACGCCGCTGACCCAGGGACAGAACGAGGTCGACCCGAAGCGCATGGAGCACATCCTGGCGCGCTATCCCGTCGAGTACTGCGAGCTCGACCCGGGCGACGTGCTGATCTTCCACAGCAACGCCATCCACCGCAGCGACGCCAACCGCTCGGCCAACCGGCGCTGGACCCTGCTGGTCTGCTACAACCGCGTCGACAACGACACGGTGACGAAGGACGACGACCGCTACTACGTGCCGCTCGAGCGCGTCGACGACGGCGCCATCCGCCGCGCCGGCGTGAAATTCGCCGACGGCTCGGACCAGGAGCATTTCGCCTCCAAACCCTTCGTGCCCAAGGTCACGATCGAGGCGTGAGGGATCGGGTCGCCGCGCGCCTGCGCCTGAAGGGCGTCGAGACGCTGCACGAGGGCTGGTCGAAGCTCCGGCGCGCCACCTTCGACTGGCTGCGCCGCGACGGGCGCTGGCAGGAACTCCGGCGCGAGACCTACGACCGCGGCGACGGCGTCGCGGTGCTGCTGCGCGACCGCGCGCGCGGCACCATCCTGCTGACGCGCCAGTTCCGCTATCCGACCTGGGTCAACGGCCATCACGGCATGATGATCGAGGTCTGCGCCGGCAGGCTCGACGGCGCCGATCCCGTCGCCGGCATAGGCCGCGAGATCGAGGAGGAGACCGGCTACGCGGTCTCCGCGCTCTGCGAAGTGATGCAGGTCTTTCCCAGCCCCGGCTCGGTGACCGAGCGGCTGCACCTCTTCGTCGGCGACTACGACGCCTCGAGGCGCGTTTCCGCCGGCGGCGGAGCGGAGAGCGAGGGCGAGGACATCGAGCTGATCGAGACCACGCTCGAGGAGGCGCTGGCGATGGTGGCGCGGGGCGAGATCCTCGACGCCAAGACCATCATCCTGCTGCAGCACGCCAGGCTCAACGGGCTGGCCTGATCACAGCGAGACGCCAGCCAGGGTCAGCACGCCGAGCGCGGCGAAGAGCAGGCTGGCTGCGAGGCGCAAGGCGCGCAGGGGCAGGCGATCGGCCAGGGTGTGGCCCAGCCAGACCACCGGCGCGTTGGCCAGCATCATGCCGGCGGTGGTGCCGACGACGACCGCGGCCAAGAGGTCGAAGCGCGCCGCCAGCGCCACCGTGGCGATCTGCGTCTTGTCGCCCATCTCGACCAGGAAGAAGGCGATCGAGGTGGTGACGAAGGCCGCCCAGCCGCTCGCCGCCTCGCGCGCCGTAGTGCCGTCGTCCCTGTCGGGGATCAGCGTCCAGGCGGCCATGGCGATGAAGGACACGCCCAGCACCCAGCGCTGCCAGTCGCCCTCCAGCACGCCGCTCAGCAGGTGGCCGACATAGCCGGCGGCGGCGTGGTTCAGCAGGGTCGCGGCGAGGATGCCGAGCGCGATGGGGATCGGCCGGCGCAGCCGCGCCGCGAGGGCCAGGGCAAGCAGCTGGGTCTTGTCGCCGCATTCGGCCAGCGCGACGACGGCGGTCGAGACGAGGAACGCGTCCATGATGAGGGCGAGGGCTGTAGCACGCCCGCATGCCTCGCCGTCCGCGACGCGCGGTCGCGCGTTGGCTGTCGTCCTGAGCGCAGCGAGGGATCTAGACTAGCCGCACCCCTGGATCCCTTGCTGCGCTCGGGATGACAGAGGTGCTACCCGTCCAATGCCTGCAGCACCGAGCGGTACTCCTCGCAGAAGGCCTCGACCGCGGCGTGGAAGCCGTCGTAGTGCTGCGGCTCGAGCACGACCGAGAGGCTGCTGAAGCCGCGGCGCGCGATGTAGTAGCCGCGACCCAGCATCGAGAGCTGGAACAGCGCGCGCGCCTCGATCGGCGTCTTGCCGGCGTCGGCGGGGCGGCGCAGGGGCGTGCGCTGAAAATGCACGACGTTGATCGAGCCCATGCCGGTGCACATGAGCGGCACGCCGGCCTTCGCGCCGATGGCGTTGAGCTTCGCGCGGAAGGCGTCGCCCCGGGCGCTGAGCTCGATCGACTTCTGCGGCGTGTAGATCTTCGTCAGGCCGGCGACGCCGGCGGCCATGGTCAGCACGTTGTTGTTGAAGGTGCCGGCGTGCGGCCAGGCATCGGCCTGGCGTGGATCGTAACGCCGCATGATGTCGCCGCGGCCGCCGAAGGCGCCGAACGACATGCCGCCGCCGATATACTTGCCGAAGGTGGTCATGTCGGGGGTGATGCCGTGCTTGAGCTGCAGGCCGCCGGGCGACAGGCGCGAGGTCATCACCTCGTCGAAGATCAGCACGATGCCGTGCGCCGTCGCCTCCTCGCGCAGCATCTTCAGATAGTCGACGTCGGCGGGGATGCCGGAATTGCCGATCATCGGCTCGACGATGATGGCGGCGAGCTCGGCCGCGTGCTGCCGCATCAGCGCGCGTGTGCCCTCGATGTCGTTGTAGGGCGCCAGCACGAAGGGGTAGGGCGCGTTGATCGGCGACGGCGCGCCGCTGCCGAAGTAGAGCACGCCGCCGTGATAGCCGCCGGCGATGCCGAGGATCTTCTCCCGGCCGGTGAAGGCACGCGCGGTGCCCAGCGCCATGATGTTGCCCTCGGTGCCCGAGTTGGTGAAGCGCACCAGCTCGACCGAGGGGAAGCGCTCGCAGACCAGCCGCGACAGCTCGGCCTCGTTGACGTTGGGCCCGCCGAACGACACGCCCTTGTCGAGCGTCTCGTGCAGCACCTGCATGATCACCGGATGCGAATGGCCGTAGAGACCGGCGGTGTACTCGCCGAGGAAGTCGATGTAGCGGTTGCCGTCGATGTCGATCAAGGTCGGCCCTTCGCCGCGATCGATCACCGCGGGGAAGGGGCCGTAGAACAGCACCGTGCGCGTGTTGCCGCCGGGCATCGACTTGCCGGCGCGCTCGGCCTGCGCCTGGCTTTTCGGCCGCGCCGCGACGTACTCGCGCTCGACCTCGGCCAGCGCCGAGGCCAGATCGATATTGACGCGACTCGCGCCGTCCATGTCCGTCTCCACCCTTACTTGGGAATCGCGCCGTCCCTGGCACGGGCCCGCGCCAGCGCCGGGCGCGCGGCCAGCCGCGCGAGGTAGTCGTCGACCACCTTGCCCTTGGGCATCATGTTGCGCATCCACATCCCGGTGCTGCCGATCAGCACGTCGGCGCCCGAGAAGCGCTCGCCCAGCAGATACGGCCCGGCTTGGAGCGCGCCGAGGATGCGCGCATCGTACTCCTCGCGGCCGCGGAAGGTGCGGCGCAGCGCCTGGTTGTCCATTAGGCCGGCGAACTCCATGTGCATGATCATCTCGATCACGCCGGCGTTGTAGGCGAGCCACGACACGTAGGGTCCGCGCAATGGATCGCCGACCGCCGGGCCGATGCCCTTGGCCGGGAACTTGTCGGTCAGGTACAGGCAGACCGCCGCCGATTCGGTGACCAGCGCGCCGTCGTCGAGGAGCGCCGGCGCCTTCTTGTCGGGATGCGGATTGTCCGGATCGGCCTTACCCGAGCCGTCCATGCGCGAGATGTCGACGATCTTCAGCTCGTACGGCGCCTCGAGCTCCTCCAGCAGCCAGACGATGCGGGAGGAGCGCGATTGCGGCGCGTGATAGAGCGTCAGCATCTCTAGGCGGCCAGCTTGCTGAGGTATTGCTGGACGAAGTCGCACTTCACCTCGGCGATATAGGCGTCGGTGAGCCGTCTGGTGATCGGCCCCGGCACCTTGCCGTCGGCGACCTTCTCGCCGTTGAAGGCGCGCACCGGCAGGATGCAGAGCGACGTCGAGGTCAGGAACATCTCCTCGGCGTTGGCGGCGTCGAACAGGTCGATGTCGGCCTGCTCGCAGCGGATGCCGAGCTTCTTCGCCATGTCCATGGTCATCTGCCGGGAGACGCCGGGCAGCACGTAGCGCTCGCTGGGGGTCAGGAGCACACCCTCGCGCACGATGAAGATGTTGCTGCCCAGGCCCTCGGCGAGGTTGCCGTTCTCGTCGAGCAGGATCGCCCAGGCGTCGGGGTTCATCGCCTTCACCGGGCGCTCGGCGACGATCATGTTGAGGTAGTTGTGCGTCTTGGCGCGCGGGCTGAGCATCGTCGGCGCGGTGCGCCGCATCGCCGTGGTCATCACGTCGGCGCCGTCGCGGAAGTACTTCGCGCGCTTGGCCAGCGGCAGCGGCAGCACCTCGATCACCACGTTGGGCCCGGTATGGTCCCAGCCCTCGTCGCCGATCGCGTCGACGCCGCGGCTCACGCGCTGGCCGACCCAGAAATCGCCGTCCTTCTCGCGCAGATGCTCGTTGCGCTGCACGGCTTCCTCGCTCAGCGCCACCATTTCCTTGGGCGCCATGCCGGGATCGATGTGCAGGTAGCGCAGCGAGCGGTAGAAGCGGTCGATGTGCTCCTTGATGCGGAAGATGCGGCCGTCGAAGGTGCGCGTCATGTCGAAGGCGCCGTCGCCGTACTTCCAGCTGCGGTCGCGGAAGGGGATCACCACCTGGCCCTCGGGCATCCACTGGCCGTTGAACCAGGCGACGCGGGAATTCGACAGGGCGGTCATGCGGTCCTCTCGCTTTCGATCATGCGATGCGCCACGCTATCGGAAATCGCCGGGAGGAGCCATGCGCGACTATCGAGGGTCCATTGCGCTCTACGAGGAGTCGCGCCGCCATATGGCCGGCGGCGTCAGCAGCAATGTCCGCTACGCCAGCGTGCCGGTGCCGCTGTTCTTCAGCCGCGGCGAGGGCGCGCGGCTGACCGACGTCGACGGCAATGTGCATATCGACTACGTGCTGGGCAACGGCCCGGCGATCCTCGGCCACGCGCCGCCGGAGGTGATCAGGGCGGTGGCCGACAGCCTCGCCGACGGCCAGGTGTTCGCTGCCCAGCATCGCCGCGAGGCCGAGCTGGCGCAGCGGCTGTGCGGCCTGCTGCCCGGCGCCGAGCTTGTGCGCTTCGCGACCTCCGGCACCGAGGCGGTGCTGATGGCGCTGCGCATCGCACGCGCCTTCACCGGCCGGCGCAAGGTGGTGAAGTTCGAGGGCCACTATCACGGCTGGACCGACCAGACCTATATCAGCGTGCGGCCGGGCGGCAACGAGGCCGGCCCGGCCGACCAGCCGGTGCCGGTGGCGGAGTCCGAGGGCATCGCGCCCGGCACGCTCGACGACGTGATCGTGCGCGGATGGAACGATCTCGAGGGACTGGAGGCGCTGTTCGCGAAGCAGGGCGGCGAGATCGCCGGCGTGATCATGGAGCCTGTCATGGTCAACGGCGGCGCGATCCTGGCGCACCCCGGCTATCTGCAGGGCGTCGCCGATCTCTGCCGCAGGCACGGCACCTTGTTCATCTGCGACGAGGTGATCACCGGCTTTCGCGCCGGGCTGAGGGGCGCGCAGGGCCGCTTCGGCTTCACCGCCGACCTGTCGATCTACGCCAAGGCGGTGGCGGCGGGCTTTCCGCTGGCGATGGTCGCGGGCCGGCGCGAGGTGATGGAGATCCTGCAGAGCCGCAACGTCATGCATGGCGGCACCTACAACGGCAATGTCCAGAGCATGGCCGCGGCGCTGGCCGCGCTGGACCTGCTGGAGCGCGACGGCGGGGCGATCTACGCGGCGATGGAGAAGCGCGGCGCGCGGCTGATGCGCGAGCTCGAGACGCTGGGCAGGCGCCACGGCCTGCCGATCCTCGCGCAGGGCCTGCCGACGATCTTCCAGACCTTCATCACGACTGGGCCACCGCCACGAAACTTCCGCGAATCCGCGGCCACCGACCGCGACCGCGCCATGGCGCTCAGCCGCGCGCTGCAGGACGAGGGCGTGCGGGTGAACCAGCGTTGCTCGTGGTTCCTCTCCACCGCGCACGACGATGCGACCATCGACGAGACCCTGGCCGCCGCCGACCGCGCCATGGCGCGGGTGGCGGCGGGCTGACTGATCTACCTTCCCCCGGAGGGGGAAGGTGGCGCGCGAAGCGCGACGGATGGGGGATGTCGAAGCCGGACGCCTGCGTTCGTCTTCGACATCCCCCATCCGCCCTTCGGGCACCTTCCCCCTCCGGGGGAAGGTAGAGTAGAGGGAGCAAGGAGAACCGCCATGAACCTGCCCAAGCGTGTGCGACTGGTCGAGGTCGGGCCCCGCGACGGCCTGCAGAACGAGGCCAGGCCGGTGCCGGTCGACGTCAAGGTCGAGCTGATCGACCGTTTGACGGCCGCCGGCCACACGACCGTGGAGGCCGGCAGCTTCGTGTCGCCCAAATGGGTGCCGCAGATGGCCAGCACCGACGAGGTGATGGCCAGGATCAAGCGCAAGCCGGGCGTGTCCTATCCCGTGCTGGTGCCCAACAAGCTGGGCATGAACGGCGCCATCGAGGCCAAGTGCGAGGAGGTCGCGGTCTTCACCGCCGCCTCCGAGGCGTTCTGCAAGGCCAACACAAACTGCACCATCGACGAGAGCTTCGAGCGCTTCGCCCCGGTGATCGAGGCGGCGCAGCGCCACAACATCCGGGTGCGCGGCTACGTCTCGGTCGTCGCCGGCTGCCCGTATTCGGGCGACGTCGACCCAAGAATCGTCGCCGATGTCTCGGAGCGGCTGTTCCGCATGGGTTGCTATGAGGTTTCTCTTGGCGACTCCATCGGCGTGGGCACGCCGGCGAAATGCGTGGCGATGATCGAGGCGGTGGCCGAGCGCATGCCGCGCGAGAAGATCGCGGCGCATTTCCACGACACCTACGGCCAGTCGCTGGCCAATATCCTGGCGGTGATGGAACGCGGCATCACCGTGTTCGACACCGCCGTCGGCGGGCTGGGCGGCTGCCCCTACGCCAAGGGCGCTTCGGGCAATGTCGGGACCGAGGACGTGCTCTACCTGCTCAATGGCCTGGGCATCGAGCACGGCGTCGATCTCGACGCCATCGCCGCCACCGGCCGCTTCATCTGTGAAGCGCTGGGGCGTCAGCCGGCGTCGAAGGTGGCACAGGCGCTAAAGGCGAATCTGGCGGCGTAGGCGGAGCGGCATGCGGGCCGCTTGCCTCTCCTGGGGCCGCCGGTGTCTCGGCGGCTTCAGAAGATGCCGGCGAGACGCCGGCGGTCCCAAAGAGATGCGATGGTTTGCTATGGTCGGGAAGCCCGCCATCGGCTTCGCCGGCATCAGGCGCCGTCTCGGCCGGATAGCGGCGCCTGGCGCGCTTGCTGACGCGCTGGAACTGCTCCCAGTCGACGATCGCGACGTATTCCACGCCGTCGACCTCGTAGAGGCGCAGCAGCCCCTGCGCCGCCAGCTCGGCGATCATCGCGCACACGGCGTCGTTGTCGATCGCGTCGCCGGGAAACACCTGCATGCGAATGGTACGCGGCCGCAGCGGCTGCACGCCGAAATCGTCGGCGAAGTTCGACAGGCCGATGAGCAGCAGGCGGGCCATCGGCTGGCAGTCGATGACGGCCTCCCGGGTCCAGAATTCGGGTGAGATCAGACGGTCGCGGGCCATGGGGCGGGCTCCTGTAGTGAGACTGCCAGCGGTGTACCGCGAAGCTCGCCCTGTCCCTATTTCAACCTCTACGGTTGTCGGGAAGGCATCAATAGTTGCTGTGGCCGTAGCAATATTTCCACCCCTACGGTGGTCGTTTTCAGGGTCGCGCGAGGATGCGGACCAGCGCCGAGGCGCTGCGGCCCTGGGAGTCGACCACGGTGATCTGCGTCACCCCCGGACCGTCGGGTCGCCAGGTCTGGTCCTTGGCGAAGCGGTCGGGCGGCAGCGGCTTGCCGTCGATCAGCCAGCGCAGCTGGCCCGAGCCGCCGTCGGCCTGCAACGGCACGATGGCGTCGTCGGCGCCGAGGTCGATCACCGCGGCGGCGGGCGGATAGAGGATGCGAGGCGGCTTGCTGGCGGGGGCGACGATGTTCGCGCCGGTCGGCCGCGTCGGCGCCGCCGTGGCGGCGGCCATGCGCGCGGCCGGTCCGCGGAAGCGGCGCAGCGCCGGCGGCAGGTCGGCGTTGCGCGCCACCAGCAAGGTGTCGGGCGGCGGCTTGGGTCGGCTCGCCAGCTCGCCCGGCAGGCGGTCGAACATCTTCAGCAGGATCGGCAGCGCCGTCTCGCGGCCGAAGGCGCCGGGGCGCGGCGTGCCGTCGGCCTGGCCGACCCAGACCACCACCGTGTAGGCGCCGCTGTAGCCGGCGGCCCAGGCGTCGCGGAAGCCGTAGGAGGTGCCGGTCTTGAAGGCGATCTGCCGGCCGCCGGTGCGGCGGCCGTCATAGGAGCGCGGCAGCGAGGCCCAGCCATCGGGCATCGGCGCATTGGCCAGCGCGTCGGCGATCTGCCATGCCGCCGGGGCGCCGATCAGGCGCATGCCAGGACCTTCCGCCTCGTCGGCGATCAGGCGGGGCTTCACCACCACGCCATCGTTCGCCAGCCCGGCGTAGAGCGTCGCCAGCTCCAGCGGTGATATCGCCACGCCGCCCAGGCCGATCGCCAGCGAACCGCCGAGATCGCCGGTCCGGGGCAGCGCCGGCGAGACGCCGGCCTGGCGCAGCATGGCGAGGAAGCGCTGCGCGCCGATGCGCTCGAGCATGGCCACGGCGGGCACGTTGAGCGACTGCTGCAGCGCGTGGCGCACACTCACCGTGCCCTGGTGCGCGCGGTCGAAATTGCGCGGCATCCATTCGCCGAAGCGCAGCGGCACGTCGTCGATCAGCGTGTCGGGATGCGCCACGCGATCGTCGAAGGCGATGCCGTAGATCAGCGGCTTGAGCGTCGAGCCCGGCGAGCGCCGAGCCCGCACGAGATCGACCTGGCCCTGGCGGCCGAAGAAGCCGCCGCCATGCCAGGCGGCGATGCTGTGGCGCCTGTTGTCGATGATGACGATGGCGATGTCGGCGCCGTCGCCCAGCCGCGTGCGCTCGTCCGTCGCCAGTCGTGCAGCCGGGTCCTGGATTTCGCGCCGCAGCGTGGTGGTGACGATGCTGCCGCGCGGCGTACGCGCGACGAGATACTGGGCGACGTGCGGCGCGACGAACGGCATCGCCAGCCGGCGATCGGGCGCGGCGGCCTGCGTCGCATGGGCGGCGACCGAGGCGGGGATCACGCCGCGCTCCAGCGCGCGCGCCAGCACCACGTCGCGCGCCGCCCGCGCCTGCTCCGGACGGCGATCGGGCCGGCGGCGTTCGGGCGATTGCGGCAGCGCCACCAGCAGCGCGGCCTCCGCGGCGGTCAGCCGCCTGGGCTCCTTGCCGAAATAGGACAGCGAGGCGGCGCGCACGCCCTCGATGTTGCCGCCGAAGGGCGCCAGCGTGAGGTAGATCGACAGGATCTCGGCCTTTGAGTAGCGCCACTCCAGCTGCAGCGCGCGCGCGCTCTGGCGCAGCTTGGCGCCCAGGCTGCGGCGCGTGCCGCGCTCCTGCTCGAGCAGGCGGGCGGCCTGCATCGAGAGCGTCGAGGCGCCGGAGACGATGCGGCGATGGCTGATCCACTGCTCGGCGGCGCGCAGCACGGCGATAGGATCGACGCCGGCGTGGCTGTCGAAGCGCTTGTCCTCGTAGGATTTCAGCAGCGCGAGGTAGAGCGGGTCGACATCGTCGACCGTCGACTTCAGCCGCCACTTGCCGTCGGCGGTGGTGAAGGCACGCAGCAGGCGGCCATCGGCATCGCGGATCTCCAGCGAGCGTGCCTCGTAGCGCGAGAGATCGGGCGGGTAGATGCGATCGAGCGCGAGCAGCGAGGCGGTGGTGGCGAGCGCACCGAGCGTCGCCGCGATCGCCGCATGTCGAAGGAAGCGCCGTAGTCTCCCTCTCCCCGCCTGCGGGGAGAGGGTCGGGGTGAGGGGCTGGGACTCACGGACCGCGGCCGCGGTCTGTTGCGCGAACCCCTCACCCTCCCATCGCGCTGCGCGCGACGGGTCCCTCCCTCTCCCCGCACGGGGGGAGAGGGTGATCACGATGCGCCGGATGAAGCGCTTGAATTTACCTTCCCCCGGAGGGGGAAGGTGGCGCGCGTCAGCGCGACGGATGGGGGATGTTGAAGACGAACGCATGAGTCCGGCTTCGGCATCCCCCATCCGCCCTTCGGGCACCTTCCCCCTCCGGGGGAAGACATTCAAGAAGTCGCCCACGTTTCTACCGGCTGAGGATCGTGACGCGTTGCGCAGTCGTGCGGGCGAAGACCTCGGGGTTGTACATGTCCTCGATCTGGGTCGCCGGCAGCACGTAGCTGCCCGGGGTCACCGCGCGCACGACGTAAGCCAGGCGCATCAGGCGGCCGCGGCGCGGCGAATCGTCGTACCACCACGGACGCCATCCGGCCGGCCAGTCGCGCGAGCCGAACTCGAAGGCGGCGAAGTAGCGATCGTCGCGCGCCTCGGTCGAGGACGGCTTGCCCAGCCGCGCCATCCACCGGTACTCCTCGCTCAGCACGCTCTCGATCTCGAAGCCGGCGGGCAGCAGGTCGAGCAGCGCCATCTCGTGGTAGGTCTGGGTGGTCGAGGTGACGTCGATCATCACCACGACGCGGTCGTTCTGGCGCACGCGCGAGAGGTCGGCGATGTCGCCCTGCAGCGTGCGGAACTGGCGCTCGATGATCACGCCCTTGCTGTCGGCCGGCAGCGGCTGCGTCGGCACGCCGCGGGCGGAAACCATGGCCCAGGCATGGCCCGTCGCCACGTTCTTGATCGCAAAGCCACGCGCCAGCGCGGCGGCGTCGAGGTTGTAGGCGACGCTGCCGGCCTGCGGCTTGACCTCCTTGCCGTCGACGATCAGGTCGAGCGGCGAGGCGCCCTGCAGCTCGGCGGCGCTGGCCAGCAGCATCCAGGCCTTCTCCTGCGTCGTCGTGCGCCGCACGTCGACCCGCGTTTGCGCCGCGAGCTGCATCGACAGGCGCTGCGCCGCGGCGCGCTGGCCGATCTCCGGTGCCAGCGCCACCAGGGCGGCGATGTCGCGCAACGCCGTACCGTAGTAGTCGTGGTCCGGTTGCGTGCCGACCTTGTCGAGCGCGACGCGGAACGCCGCCTCGGCGCGACCGCGCTCGCCGACCAGCGACAGCGCGGCGGCGAGATGGGCGTGCGAGAGCGCGCCGGTCATCTTGTCCATCGACGTGTCCTGGAAGTAGCGCACGCGGCCGGCGTCGGAGATGCCGGCGCGGCCCAGCAGGTACCAGGCGTAGGCCTGCGGGTTGGGCGCCATCTGCGGCGCGTAGCGCTGCACCCATTGCAGCGAGCGACGCAGCTGCGCTTCGGGCACGACGTAGTTCTTGTCGCGGGCGCGCAGCAGGAAGTCGACGCTGTAGACCTGCAGCCACTGGTCGGCCGGCCCGCTGTAGACGCTCCACATGCCGAAGCCGCCGTCGAAGGTCTGGCGATCGAGCACGCTGTAGACCGCCTCCTGGATGCGGCGCGGGATGGCGCGGTCCTCCTTGACGCCGCCCAGCCAGGCGACGTCGTTGAAGTACAGCAGCGGCAGGGCGCGGCTGGTGGTCTGCTCGAGGCAGCCATAGGGATAGCGGTCGAGCGACTGCAGCAGGGCCGCGACGTCGAAGGTCCGCGTGCTCGACAGCGCCACCGACGCCGACGCGGTGCCCGGCAGGAAGCCGCTGAGCAGCTCGCGATCGATGCGCAGCTCGTTGCCCGAGGCGATCTGCTCCATCGACTGGCGCGTGACCGGCGCCTGCGGCGCGCGGGTTTCGATGTCCCAGGTGCGGCTCACCGAGAAATCGCCGGGGCCGGTGATCGCCATGGTCACCGAGCCGAGCCCGACCACGTCGCCGGCGACCGGCACGACGAACTGCTCGCGGCGGCCGGCGGCCAGCGCGACGATTCGCGTGTCGTCGCCGGTGAGGATCACCGAGCCGGTCGTGCTGATCTTGACCGTGTAGTCGCCGGGCTGGCCCTCGACGTTGTGCAGCGAGATCGTCGCCTGGCTGCGGTCTCCCGGCGCCAGGAAGCGCGGCAGCACGAGATCGCTGGTCAGCGCGTCGCGCACGAACATGCGGCCCTCGGCCGAGCCGACGCGGGTCTTGTCGTAGGCGACGGCCATCAGGCGCAACTGACCGCTGAAATCCGGCACGTCGAACTTGATTGGTGCGGTGCCGTCAGCGCCGAGCCTGACGATGCCCGAGAACAGCGAGACCACCTTGATCGGCACGACCTCGAGGCCGACGCCGCCGGCGGCGTCGCCGCCCTCGCGCAGCCGGCCCACGGCATCGGCCTTGTCGTCGAGCAGCTTGCCGTAGTCGTCGCGCATGGCGATGCCCAGCATGCGCTTGCCGAAATAGTGCTCGACCGGCCTGGGCGAGCGATAGCGCGTCAGCTGCAGGATGCCTTCGTCGACGGCGGCCAGGGTCACGAACACCTCGCCGCCGCCGGCATTGGCGACCTTCACCGGCAGGGTGACCTCGGTGCGCGGCCGGATGCGCTGCGGCGCATCGATCGCGACCTGCAGCGAGCGCGTTGCGGGATCGATGCCCAGCCAGGCCAGGCCGACGGCACGCACCGGCGCGCGCTCCGCGCGGCTGAGCGGCCGGTAGGCGGTGATCAGCGCATAGGCGCCGGCGCCCCAGTCGGCGGCGACGGGCACCTCCACGGTGGTGCCGGCGGCGGAGACCTGGATCAGCCGCGATTCGATGATGTGGTCGTTGGCGACGACCAGCAGCGCCTCGCCGTCGAACGGCGCCTCGATGCGCAGCTTGGCGGTTTCGCCGGCGACATAGGCGGTCTTGTCGGCGCTGACCGCGGCGGTGTCGGGCGTCTCCTTCCTGGAGACCTCGGCGCCCCAGCCGGCATAGAAGCGATGGACCGTGCGGTTTTCGCCGTCGGTGAGGATCAGGCGATAGCCGCCCCACTGGACCGGGTGGCGGATCGTGCCGACCTTGCCTTCCTCGGTATCGAGCGTGCCCTGGGCGACGACGGCGTCGGTGACATATTCGCGCCAGCGCCAGGTATTGTCGTCGCGATACCACTGGAAGCGGCGGTTCTCCTTCACCAGGCGCCACTCCAGCCCCTTGGTGGCGACGCGCACGCCGTCGGGGTTCAGGGTGATGATCTCGAAGGCGGCTTCACGGCCTTCCTCGGCGCTGGCGCCGCGGAACAGCGGCTTCACGCCGACATAGAGATTGCGCAGGCGCACCGGCACGGTGAGCTGGTCGCCCGTGGCGCGGCCGCCGGGCTCGAGCACCGAGACGCGCAGCTCGCCCGAAAGCGGCGCCATCGGCACCTCCTTCAGGCTCACCGTGGTGCGGATCTGCGAGCGGCCGCGCTCGTCCATGGCGGCGAGCTCGAGCTTCTCCAGCTCGGGATTGATGCGCTCGTCGATGTCGCCGAAGCGGAAGCCCGGCTCCTTCGGGAACGGGTTGGGGTCGGCCTTGACCGTCAGCTCGGCCTCGCCCTCGAGGCCGGCGGCGGGCGCGCCGTAGAGGAAGTCGGCCTGCACGTCGACCTCGAACGTCGTCGCCGTCTTCAGCACCGTGGCGCGGGTCGAGATCTGCACCTTGAGCTTCTGCGGGATGAAGTCCTCGACGCTGAACTCGACGCGGCTGACCGGATCGGCCTTGGGGTCGAGATAGGCCGCGACCGACCACTTGCCGCGCCGCGCGGTGCGGGTCAGCTCGACCGGGAAGTGCAGCCCGCCGGCGGCCTGCGCCTGCAGCGCCTGGCGGCGGAACTCCACCCCGTCGGGGCGGCGCACGATCATGGTCACCGGCACGCCCTCGACGGCGTTGCCGGCGCGATCGCGCAGGAGCGTCACGACGTTGACCGTCTCGCCGGGGCGATAGATGCCGCGGTCGGTGTAGATGAAGCCGTCGACCGGGCCCGGGGTGGCGCGGCCCTCGACGCCGCGGTCGGAAAAGTCGAAGGCGGCCTTGGTCAGGTCGAGATGGTTGAAGTCGGAGCGCGGCTTGTCGAAGGCCATCAGCGAGATCGGCTCGATGGCGCCAGAGCCGGCCAGCAGGCCGCCGGGGAACACGACCTTGCCCGAGGCATCGGTGGTCATGCGCGCCAGCTCGTCGTTGTTGCGCGCGATCAGCGACAGCTCGATGCCGGCCATCGGCTGGGCGGTGTGCAGCGAGCGCACGAAGACAGTGAGCCCGTCGCGGGCGCTGAAGGTGGTGATGCCGATGTCGGAGTCGAAGAGCCACTGGGCGGCGAAGCGCTGCTCGTAGCGCTCCTCGTTCTCGTCCGACAGCAGGTGCTCGAGCGTGCCGTCGGCGGCGTTCCAGGCGACCACGACATAGGCGCCGGGCTGCCAGTCCTTGACCATCTCGCGGATCGGGATGGCGGTGGTGACCGATGTGTTCTGGACGTTGCGCACCTCCATGCTGCCGGTCCACATCAGCGCGCCCTGCGATTCGCGGAAGGTTCGCAGGTTCCACGTGGTCATGGTCTTGCGATCGGCGAGGTCCTCGTCGTCGGACGAATCGGAGAAGGCGCTCTTGCTCAGGCGCGGCAGCAGGCGCTCGCCGATGCGATAGACCGCGAGGTTGAGCTTCGAGACGTTGACGGTGGTGACCGGCAGGCCGGCCGCCGACTGGCGTGGCAGGATGTGGCCCTTGCCGGCGAAGTTCACGACCGGCGGGCGTTCGCCGAAGGCGACGTCGACCTTGTCCTCGGCGATGATCCTGGTGCCGTTGGCGGCGGGCAGGCCGGCCTTGATGATCACGGTGTAGTCGACGCCGTAGGACAGGCCGCCCAGGCAGATGCGCTCGCGGGTGACGGTGATCGCCGCCTTGGTCTCGGGCTCGATGGCGACGAAGTCGGCGTATTTCACCCGGCCGGTATCGTCGAGCGTCTGGCTGAAATGCAGGCAGGCCTCGGGTGCGCCGCGGTCGGCGGTGATGGTGGTGCGGACATGGCCGAAGGGCGGCGGGCCCGGTGGCGT
Source organism: Alphaproteobacteria bacterium (assembly GCA_019635875.1). Classification (NCBI taxonomy): domain Bacteria; kingdom Pseudomonadati; phylum Pseudomonadota; class Alphaproteobacteria; species Alphaproteobacteria bacterium. The sequence goes on along the minus strand of JAHBYP010000003.1, from coordinate 70,251 downwards.
CGCGGGCGGCTTGGGCGCGGCCTGCTGCGGCGCGGGTGCGGGGGCGGGCGCCGCCGGCAGCGGTGCCGGCGTCGGCGTGTTGCTGGCCGGTGGCGCAGCCGGCTTGGGCGCCGCCTGCTGCTGCGGCGGCTGGGCCGGCGCGGGAGCCGGTGCGGGCGATGGCGCCGGGGCAGGTGCCGCGACCACCGGCGGCGGCGTGGGCCGATCGAGCGGCGGCTTCTCGTTGCCGATGGTGTAGCCGATCACGCCGGCTCCCAGCGCGACGGCGGCGAACAGGGCGACGAGGGTGGTGCGGTTCATGGTCTCACCTGGCGAACGCGCTCGCGCCGCCGGACGGAGAGCCGGCGCCGTGAGGAGTGGACAATCGCGGGAACGGGGCGGGGCTCGTCGATCAATCCGACGCTCGGTCGCGCGTGCATAAACGCTTGCATGACCCTGCCCATCAGCTGCGATTCGACCCGACGCGGATCGATCACGCAACATCATACTGGGTATGGGTGGAAAATGTTTGAAATGTGTTGCGGTCGCGCAATTGGTGATGAATCTGGCCGACCATGCCGCTTCACCTGATCAAGCTCGCCGTCGGCGTCTCCGATCTCGCCCATCTCAAGTCATTGCAGGCCCAGCGTCGCAAGCAGCGCGGCATGGCGCCGCGCACGCCGCACTGGGTTTACACCCGCAACACGCCCAGGCGCTCGGTCGACCTGCTCGACGGTGGCTCGCTCTACTGGATCATCAAGGGCGTGATGCGCTGCCGTCAGCTTCTCGTCGGCTTCGAGGAGGACACCGACGACGAGGGCCGCAGATTCTGCCGCATCAAGGTCAAGCGCACCATCGTGCCGACCGCGCCGGTGGCCTTCAAGGCCTTCCAGGGCTGGCGCTACATGGAGGACGAGCGCGCGCCGCCCGACCTGTCGCGCGGCGATACCGCCGATATGCCGGCGGACATGGCCGCCGAGCTGAAGCGGCTCGGGCTGCTGTGAGGCGGAGCGAGGCGCTCGGCTTCCTCGCGGCCGTGCTGCTGGCCGGCCTGGCCGGCGGGCTTTATCTCCGTCCGCCCTTCGACGACGAGATCCACACCCTGCTGGCGATCGAGGAGCTCGGCGTCCGGCGGATCATCGTCACCGGCTTCGACGGCGGCGACATCCACCCGCCGCTGTCGAGCGTGCTGTTCGCGGCACTCTCGGCGCTCGGGCTCGGCCCACCGGCCCTGCGCGTCGTCGCCATGCTGCTGTCGGCGCTGGCCTTCCTCGCCGCGCTCGACCTCGTGCTGCGCCAGATCACGCAACGGCGCTGGACGGTGATCGCGCTCTTCGCCGCCTGTCCACTGCTGTTCGGCGTCGGCGACAGCCTGCGCTGGTATCCCCTGTTCGCGCTGCTGACGGCGCTCTTCCTGCGCCGCGTGCTGCTCGATGGAAGGCCCTCGCTCGGTGCCGGTGTCCTGCTGGGCCTGGCCGGCATGACCAGCTTCCTCGGCGTGGTCCCGGCGCTGGCCTATGGCCTGCACCGCTACGGCATACAGCGCCGCTTCGACCGCCGGCAGGATGCGCCGTTCCTGGCCGCCGTCGCGGTGATGGCGTTGCCCAGCGCCTGGGCGTTGCTGCGGATCATCGACAGCGTTGGCGCCGTGCGTGACGCCGGACCGTTCTCGGCGGCGCTCTCTTTGGGTTACGGCTACTTCGCCGGCAACCGGCTGGGCCTGTCCTTCGTCGCCGCCGTGGCACCGCCGGCGGTGGCAGCGCTGGTGGCCGCGTGGCTGGCCGTCCGGTCGTGGCGCACGGCCTCGGAGCTGGAGCAGATCGCGCTGCTGCTGGCCGGGCTGGCGGCGATCACCCTGACGCTGATCGGCAATGCCCAGCCGCGCAGCCTGCTATTCGTGGCGCCGTGGCTGAGCGCGGTGCTGGTGCTGGCAATCTTCCGCTTCGGGCGGTATGCGCCGATCGCCCGCACCTTCCTGCTGCTCGCCGCCGTCGTGCCGACGCTTGCCGTCCTGATCACGCTGCGCTTCGGCACCGCATACCCATTCAAGCGCAACCTGGCGATTCCCTACGCGGATGCGATCGACTGGACGCTGGCGCAGGCGCCGAGCGGCGCCATGGCCTATGCCTCCGAGCCGGTGATCGAGCACGGCCTGCGCAAGCGCGGCCTGTGCGTTGTCGGCCGCACCCGCGTGGACGAGGGCTGCGCGCTGACCGGCCAGCCGGTGGTGGTGGTGCGCGACCAGAGCTTCGGGCGCATCTCCTATCTGAATGAAGGGGTCGCGCGCTCGACCGCGGGCCGGACGCTGGCCGCGACGCGCGATTTCGGGCTTGATCGTGACGCCAGCCTGAAGAATCGGCTCACCGGATCGAGTCTGACGACCTGGATCGTACGAATCGAGGTCTGGCGTCATTGACCCGTAATCGCGACGGCGTTTTACTTCGGATAGGGAAAACTCACGGAGGGGTGTCCCATGGGGATGGTTGAACGCAGGGCGGTGGCGGAGTTCCAGGAGCGCTACTATCCGCCGCTCCTGAAGAAGATCCATGCAGCCGCCGGCTATCCGGTGCCTGTCGAGGTCAAGTGGGACACGCTGGCGCTCGACAAGGAGTCCGACAAGTACAACACCCACTGGCCCGACATGTACTTCGAGCCGCTGGTCGCCGGGCTGGGCCGCATCAACAAGGACGAGATGGGCCGCGCGGCGATCAAGGAAGGCATCAAGAAGATCGTCATCCAGAACGAGAGCAACAACAGGAACCCGGACCGCTGGGCGGTGCTGAAGGACGGCGTGCTGACGCTCGACCACCTGCCGCACACCAATGTGCAGGACCGCGTGCTGCGCGGCGACAAGCTCGGCCTCATGCTTGAGCAGAAGCTGTAACGACGCATTGTCATCCCGGGCGCAGCGAGGGATCGAGGCCCTTCCCTGGATCCCTCGCTGCGCCCGGGATGACAGACAGCGCGGGAGAGTCGCACGATGCGTGGTGATATCGCCTTCGGCTTCCAGGCCGCGCCGGCCAGCGATGTGCGCAAGTCCGACCAGGACCTCTATCGCGAGGTGATGGAGGACTGCGCGCTCTGCCACAGGCTCGGCTACGACGCGGCCTGGCTGCTGGAGCATCATTTCAGCGACTACTACCCGACGCCCAGCCCGCTGCTCTTCATGGCGCATATCGCGGCGGCGTTCCCCGAGCTGTCGCTCGGCACCTCGGTCCTCGTGCTGCCCTGGTACCACCCAGTGCGGCTGGCCGAGGAGATCGCCATGCTCAACAGCATGACGAGGGGCACGCTGCATCTCGGTATCGGCCGCGGCACGGCGAGGATGGAGTACGACGCCTACAACGTCGACATGAACGAGGCGCGGGCACGCTTCGCCGAGTGCTACCGCATCCTGGAGAAGGGGCTGAGCGGCGAGACCTTCAGCCATGACGGCCGCTTCTGGAAGATCGACAAGCCGATCCGCCTGCGGCCGGAGCCGGTCGACAAGAAGATCCATTTCTACGGCGCGATCGGCAGCCCGGCCAGCGCCGAGGTGATGGGTGAGCTCGGCATCGCGCCGATCTGCCTGGCGACCTTCCCCGACAAGCTGCTGGCGCGCATCCTCGAGCGCTGGCGGGCGAAGGCCGGCGCCAAGGCCAACGACGCCATCCTGCCGATCTCGGTGAAGCTGTTCATCGCCGACACCGACGAGGAGGCCCGCGCGCTGGGCCGCCGGTACTACCCGCCGTATTTCGAGCTGCAGTGCAATCACTACGAGTCCGACGCCAATCCCTGGGCCGACATCCCGGAGTACCAGGATTTCAGCCGCATGTTCGCCAACCTTCGCAAGCTCACCGACCCCGAAGAACTCGGGCCGTTCCTCGACTCCAATCTGGTCGGCAGCGTCGAGACGATATGCCGGCGCATCGACCAGCTGGCGGCGCTGGGCTTCAACTACTTCATGGTGTCCTGCGCCACGCCAGGCACGCCGATCGCGCTGCGCCAGACGATGATGACGCGCTTCGCCGAGGAGGTCTGCCCGCGCTACTCCGACGCCATGCGCCGCAAGCGCGCGGCCTGATCAACTCTCCCTGTCATCCCGAGCGCAGCGAGGGATCCAGGCCCATCCCTGGATCTCTCGCTGCGCTCGCGACGACAGTGGGACTCGGTATCAGGATCCGAACGTCACCGTCGGCCAGGCGAGGATGATGTTGGGCGAATTCTTGATGAAGAAGTCGACGTTGCGATCGACGAAGATGCCGGTGCGCTGGCCGTCCTTGCCCGGATAGGGGTGGTAGGGCTCCATCGCGATCACGTCGCGATTGACCTGGCCGAACAGCACGTTCATGTGCGTGCCGGCCTGCGGGTGGTTGTAGGCGATCATGACCGGCTTGTCGCCCAGGGGCAGGCCGCGACCGCGGTACTGCGAGGTCTTGAACACGCCGGCGGAGATCTTCAGCCGGCTGTCGTTCTTGAACACGTCGATCAGCGTCTGCGGATTGAACCCGCCATCGGCTTCAGTATGCTTGTCGTACTCGCTGATCACCTGGCTCTGCGTCCATGACGGCCGACCGTCCTTGACGGCCTTGAGCCACCACGCCAGACACGCCGCCCAGCAGGCCATGCGGTCGAACTGACCGATCGCCGGTACCGATTTGTAGTTGTTCTTGTCCAGAGTCGCCATTGGAGCCCTCCCGCGCCGATCCCCCGGCCGCCAAGTCGATCCCCCGTCAACTCCCCGCACGCATTGTGCCATCAGGCGTCAATTCTGCCTATGGCCGTCCCTTGCGCTCGGCATCCATGCGTTTGAGCTCGCGGCGCAGGATCTTGCCGGTGGTGGTCAGCGGCAAGGTGTCGAGGAACTCGACCTCGCGCGGATACTCGTGCGCCGCCAGCCGCGTCTTGACGTAGTCAGCGATGTCGCGCTTCAGCGCCTCGTCGCCGGTGACGCCCGGACGCAGCTGCACGAATGCCTTGACGATCTCGGTGCGCACCGGGTCGGGGATGCCGACGACGCCGGCCATCGCCACCGCCGGATGCCTGATCAAACACTCCTCGATCTCGCCCGGCCCGATGCGATAGCCGCCCGAGGTGATCACGTCGTCGTCGCGGCTCTTGAAGAAGACGTAGCCCTCGTCGTCCATGCGGCCGAGATCGCCGGTCAGCAGCCAGTCGCCGGCATACTTCTTCGCCGTGCCCTCGGGGTTGCGCCAGTACTCCAGCATGACCACCGGATCGTGCCGCCAGCCGGCGATCTGGCCTTCCTCGCCATGCGACAGGACCTTGCCCTGGCTGTCGACGATCGCGACCCTGCGGCCGATCGCGGCGCGGCCGCAGGAGCCGGGCCTGACCGGGAACCAGTTGGGCGAGTTCAGCAGCATCAGGTTCATCTCGGTCTGGCCGTAGCCCTCCGAGATGGTCGAGCCGAAGACATCGCGGCCCCATTGCAGCAGCTCCTCGCCCATCGCCTCGCCGCCGGTGTAGACGCAGCGCACGTCGTAGTCGAAGCGCTGCCGCGGGTTCTCGACCTGGCGCATCATCTTGAGCGCCGTGGGCGGGATGAAGGCGACGCCGACGCGGTGCTTGTCGAGCATGTGGAAGGCGCGCTCGGGGTCGAACTTGGCGAAGCGATGCGCCAGCACCGGCGTGCCGTAGTACCAGGCGGGGAACAGCGCATCGTAGAGACCGGCGATCCATGCCCATTCCGCCGGCGTCCACATCACCTCGTTTCCCCTGGGCCAGAAATCGGCCCACTGGTTGATCGCCGTGATCACGCCCAGCAGCATGCGATGGGCATGCAGCGCGCCCTTGGGCTGACCGGTCGTGCCTGAGGTGTAGATCAGCAGCGCCGGGTCCTCGGCATCCGTGTCGACAGCGGGGAACGAGTCCGATGCGGCATCGACCAGCATGTCGTAGTCGAGGAAGTCGGCCGCGTGCCTGCCGGCGCCGATGACGATGATGGTCTTCAGCTCGGGCAGCCGCTCGCGCACCGCCAGCACCTTGGGCAGCTGCGACATGTCGGTGAGCAGGGCGCAGATGCCGGCATTGGCGGCGCGATACTCGACCGCCTCCTCGCCGAACAAGGTGAACAGCGGCAGTGCGATCGCGCCCATGCGGTAGCAGGCAAGATGGCCGATCGCCAGCTCGGCGCCCTGCGACAGGAACACGCCGACACGGTCGCGCTTGCTGACGCCGCGCGCCTTCAGCGCATTGGCCAGCCGCGCGCTGGCACGGTTGAGCTCGCCGAACGTCCAGGTACGCACCGAGCCGTCGGCGTTTTCGACGATCATGGCCAACGACGCGGCCGGGTGGCGGTCGCACACGGCGCGCGCGATGTTGAAGCGCGCCGGCCTCGGCCAGCGGAACTCGGCCTGCGCCTGCTCGTAGCTGCGGCCCGGCGGAATCATCACGATAGGCGTCTCCTCTCGCCGTCGACTGTAGCCGGGCGAATCCGAGGTCGCTACTGCCGGGGGGAGATCGCGTATGGCCGAGTGGCCCTGGCTTCTCCTTCCCCGGACGGGCAGGGTGATCGCAGACGCGATCTGTCTCGCGAGGCCGTCTTCGTCTTCGACAGCCAACCCCCAGCCGGGGAAGGGAGGAGACGAAATGTCATAGGCCATCGCCCTGCTACTGCCGGGGCGCGTCGTTGCGATGGATCACGCCGGCGTCGAGCAGCTCCTCGGTCGTCGGAATCCAGATCGACTCGGACGGTGTCTCCATCACCTTGCGCACGAAGGGTGCGCTGACCTGGCCGGCGAAGCTCATGAAGTCGCGCAGTTGTCGATTGGCGTCGGCGAGCTCCGCATCGTCCATGCCAGGGAAGCTCAGCCGATGGAAACCCAACTCGCCGCGCGGGCCGACGCTGCGCCGCACGCCGCCCAGGAACATCACGGTGCAGGCCGAGTAGCATCGGCGTTCCACGCGCGTGTCGAGGCCGCGTGTGCGGATCAGCCGGGCGATCTGGTAGGCCGGTCCCACGCGGCCGCCCGGACCGCCCATGACGACCGTGCGCACGGCCGCGTTCTGGTCGAGCACAGCCTTGACCTGCACGGCGGCGGCCATGCCCAAGGTGCCGTCGACGATCAGGACACGGCCCTGGCCGGAAACGACCAGGCGCAGGTCGCTCAACCGCTCGTCGCCGTGATGGATGTCCCACATCTCCGCGAGCTGCGGCACCGCCTTCACATGCAGGATGCCGGCGATGGCCGCGGCTCCGAGCGCGGCGCCGGCAATGGCGAGGCTGGCGAACCACAGGCCGCCGCCCTCGCGCATCGTGCGTCGCGCCGCGGCCACGATCAGCCAGAGTTGCCACAGCGCGAAGACGCCCGCGACGGCGCAGAGCACCGCGGGAATGAGGATCTGGAAGATGCCGAGGTCGCGGCCTTTGGAGATCGCGATGGAAATGCCGTCGATGCCGACGATCATCGCCAGCGCCGCCCACACGATGCGATAATTGACGATTCGGCCCAGCGGGACCGCGGCGTCACGCCAGATCGGCACGCCGAGCATGGCTATCTACGCCTCGGCGCGCCGGCGACGAACACCAGATGATCGCGCGCCGCCTTGTCGTAGTCGGCGGTCATCGGCTTGGGTTGGCGGCCGATCAGCGGCACCCATCTGGCGTAGGCGGCGCGCATCGGCGCGCGAAGGGCAGGGGCGTCGCCGGGGAGCGCCCGGCGCGCGACCTGCGCGTCGGAATCAGCGGATGACAATGCGATTGTCCCCTCCAGGACTGGGTGCTTTCTCGGTCGGTCACCCCCCGGTATGATGGGCGACTTTATTGCGGAGCGTCTATCTCCATGGCCCCTGATGGAAGCGCCCGGCCCGGCAAGGTCGCCGAGGCCAGGCAAAAGCCAGTCCTGGTGAACTCCGTCTGCCCGCACGACTGCACCAGCACCTGCGCGCTGGAGGTCGAGCGGCTCGACGCCCACACCATCGGCCGCGTGCACGGCTCGCGGCGCAACACCTACACCGCCGGGGTGATCTGCGAGAAGGTCGCGCGCTACTCCCAGCGCGTGCATCACCCGGACCGGCTGCAGTATCCGATGAAGCGGGTGGGCCCCAAGGGCTCGGGCCAGTTCGCGCGCATCTCCTGGGAGGAGGCGCTCGACACCGTCGCCGAGCAGTTCATCGCCAAGGCCGCGCGGCACGGCAGTGAGACGGTGTGGCCGTACTTCTACGCCGGCACCATGGGCCTGGTGCAGCGCGACGGCATCAATCGCCTGCGCCACGTGATGAAGTACTCGCGCTGGTTCTCGACCATATGCGTCACGCTGTCGGATACCGGCTGGCTGGCCGGCACCGGCTTCAAGCGCGGCGTCGACATGCGCGAGGTCGACGAGAATTCCGACGTGGTGGTGATCTGGGGCGGCAACCCGGTGAACACCCAGGTCAACGTCATGCATCACGCCATGACGGCGAAGAAGCGCGGCGCCAAGCTGGTCGTGGTCGATCCCTACCGCACCGGCACGGCCGAGAAGGCCGACATGCATCTCGCTGTGCGCCCCGGCACCGACGGCGCGCTCGCCGTCGCCGTGATGCACGTGCTGTTCAAGGAGGGCTACGCCGACTGGGACTACATGCGCAAATACGCCGATTGTCCCGACGACCTCGCGAAGCATGTCGCGACGCGCACGCCGGAGTGGGCGGAGAAGATCACCGGCGTCCCGGCGGCGCAGATCGTGGCGCTTGCGCGCCTCTACGGTTCGACGAAGAAGAGCTACATCCGCTGCCATCACGGTTTCAGTCGCTCGCGCAACGGCGCGGCCAACATGCATGCGGTGACCTGCCTGCCGACGGTGACGGGCGCCTGGGCCGTGCTTGGCGGCGGCGCACTATACGGCCACACGCAGATGTATCCGCTCAACCGCAACCTGATCGAGGGCAACGACCATATCGACATGTCGCTGCGCGAGCTCGACCAGTCGCGCCTGGGCCCGATCCTCACCAACGATCCGCAGGCGCTCAATGGCGGGCCGCCGGTGACGGCGATGCTGATCCAGAACACCAATCCGGCGATGGTCTGTCCCGAGCTGCACCTCGTGCACAAGGGCCTGTCGCGCGAGGACCTGTTCCTCTGCGTGCACGAGCAGTTCCCGACCGAGACGGCGGCCTTCGCCGACATCGTGCTGCCGGCCACGACCTTCCTCGAGCACGACGACTTCTACACCGCCTCGGGCCACACCTATTTCCAGGTGACCAGGAAGGTCATCGAGCCCTATGCCGAGAGCCGCGAGAACCACCATGTGATCTGCGAGCTCGCCAAGCGCCTGGGTGCCGAGCATCGCGGCTTCGACATGACGGCGTGGGAGATCATGGACGAGACGCTCAAGGTGTCGGGCATGTGGGACGCCGAGACCAACTTCCAGAAGGGCGGCCAGGATTTCGTCAAGCCGTTCGAGACCGGCCACTTCCTCGACGGCTTCGAGAACCCGGACAAGAAGTTCCACTTCCGCCCCGACTGGAAGAAGTTCGGCGGCCGCTGGCAGGACATGCCTGACCTGCCCGACCACATGGACGTGATCGACAACGCCACGCCGGAAAAGCCTTACCGCCTGGTCGCGGCGCCGGCGCGCACCTTCCTGAACTCGACCTTCACCGAGACGCCGGGCTCGCTCAGCCGCGAGAAGCGGCCGACGGCGCTGGTCCATCCCGAGGACTGCAAGGCGCTGGGCGTGAAATCGGGCGACCGCGTGATCCTCGGCAACGAGCGCGGCGAGGTGCTGGTGCACGTCAAGCCGCAGGAGGGCCACCAGCGCGGCGTGGTGATCGTCGAGGGCATCTGGCCCAACAAGCACTTCGAACGCAAGATCGGCATCAACGCCATCACCAGCGCCGATCCGGGCTGGCCCAATGGCGGCGCGGTGTTCCACGACACGGCGGTGTGGCTGAAGAAGGCATAGGGCGGCGCGCCGTCGGTCGAACGCGACTGTCATCCCGAGCGCAGCGAGGGATCCAGGTCAGGCGCAGAGCCCTCGCTGCGCTCGGGATGACAGGTGGCTCCGGCTTTCCGCGTGTCGCTCTGGAGTTTTCCCACGGTGGATGCCTCGCATCCGCCTTCTGCAAGGTGTAGGGTTTTCAGGACCGAGCCGGCACAAGACCGGCCGTCATCGACGCACAACCCCTCGGGCGCCGAATCATGAACCAGATCGCCTTGCGGCCGTTTCGTGCCGCCGCCAATCCCTCGATCGTGCAGGCACAGGCCAGCGCCGCCGAGCCGCGCGCGCATGTCATCGTCTTCGGCAACGAGAAGGGCGGCTCGGGAAAGTCGACCGCCGCGATGCACGTCGCCGTGGCGCTGCTGCGCGAGGGCAGGAGCGTCGGCACCATCGACGTCGACGCGCGCCAGGGCACCTTCACGCGCTATTTCGAGAACCGCCGCAGTTACAACGCCACACGCGCGCCTGACATGCCGATGCCGCGCCACCACGCGGTGCTGCCCAGCACGCTCGGCACCAAGGCGGAAGCCGAGGCCGACGAGAAGGCGCGGCTCGAGGTGGCGCTCAACGAGCTGTTGCCGTCCTGCGATTTCGTCGTCGTCGACACGCCGGGCAGCGACACCTTCCTGTCGCGCCACGCCCATACCTTCGCCGACACGCTGGTGACGCCGCTCAACGACAGCTTCGTCGATCTCGACCTGCTGGCGCGCGTCGATCCGGAGACGTTCAAGGTCGTGCGGCCCAGCATCTACGCCGAGACGGTGTGGCGGCAGCGGCAGATCCGCGCCATCGCCGGCGGCAGGCCGATCGACTGGCTGGTGATGCGCAACCGGCTTTCGGCGCTGACCGCGCGCAACAAGCGCGACATGAGCGCGGTACTGGAGAATCTGTCCAAGCGCATCGGCTATCGCCTCGCCGCGGGCTTGAGCGAGCGCGTGATCTACCGCGAGCTCTTCCTGAAGGGCCTGACGCTCCTCGACCTGCGCGAGGAGAAGACCGGCATCGCCATGACCATGTCGCATGTCGCGGCACGCCAGGAGGTGCGCGACCTGCTGGCGGCGCTGAAGCTGCCGACGCTGACCATCGAGGAGCCGCCGCCGGCGGCGACGGAAGAAGCCGAAGAGGCGTGAGCTGACGACGCTCATCCACGAGCGGGTCGAGCTCGCCCGACAAGGGCGAAACCCCCACGCCATCTGCCGGACGGCATCGGGCTGGCTGGTCATCGGCGATGTGCAACCCTTGCCCGGCTATTGTCTTCTGCTTGCCGATCCGGTCGTCGAGAGCCTCAACGCGCTGGACGAGGCCGGGCGCGCGGCCTACTGCCTCGACATGGCGCGCATCGGCGACGCGCTGCTGGACGTGACGGGCGCTTGGCGGATCAACTACGAGACGTGGGGTAACGCCGAACCCGCGCTGCACACCCACATCGTGCCGCGTTATCTCAGCGAGCCCGAGGAGAAGCGACGGCGCCCCGCGGTGATGTCGTATTCCTGGGCGACGGCGCGCAGATTCGATCCGCAGCAGGATCGCCCGTTCGTCGAGGCGATGCGAGAGTGGCTTGGCGGCTAACGCGCCTGCTCGATCGGCGGGCGGGCGCGGAACAGCACAAGCCAGAGGAACGACACGACCTGCAGGGCGATCATCAGACCGAACGCCCAGGTGTAGCCGTCGGGCGCGTAGCCCGTGGCCGTGTGCGGCCACAGATCGACGATGCGGCCGATGCCCCACTGGCCGAGGAAGATGATGCTGAAGGTGACGAAATTGCCCGTCGTGGTGACGCGACCGGAGAGCTCGGGCGTGAAGGCCTGTGCCAGGGGCGGGAAGTAGACAATGCCGTAGGCGCCGAAGTAGCCGAACAGCATCCACCACAGGGTCACGTTGTTCGGTGGCGCGAAGGTGATCGCGGCCATGACGGCGCAAAAGGCGATCGCAGCGCCGGTCGCGGTGTGGACGTCGCCGAAACCCGCGCGCCGCACGAGCCCGGCCACCATGCCCGTGGTGAAGAAGCCGACGGTCATCGCCGCGGCGGTCAGGAAGAGGACGTCGGCGCGGTCCGTCGCGTTCATGCCGGCGATGTCGCGCAGCCACGGCCCGGCCCACAGCGTCTGAATGGAGATGTAGGCGCATTGCTGGAAGGTCATCAGCGGCACGATGCGCCAGAAATAGCCCGTGCGCAGGATTCGGCCCACAGCCGAAATCTGTTGCGCCAGCGAGCCCGAGGCCTGGCTGCCGGGTTTCTCCGGCACCACCACCCAGAGCACCAGCGCAACGATCAGCGTGATGCCGGCGAGGATGAAGAACAGGCCATGCCAGGTGGTGTACTGCAGGGCCGCCTGGGTCGGCGCCGTGGCAGTGAGCGAACCGACGCCGCCCGCCGCCATATGGATGCCGGTCATCAACGTCCAACGGTTGGGCGGGAACCAGATCGAGATCACCTTGATCGCCGCCATCAGGCCGCCGGCGACACCCAGGCCGATCAGCGCGCGGCCGATCACCAGCTCGGTCATCGACGAGCCACCGCCGAAGACGGCGGCGCCGACCGCGGCGATGGCCAGCAGCGTGCCGTGCACCCGGCGCGGGCCGTAGCGGTCGAGCGCGACCCCGAGCGGAATCTGGATCGCCGAGAACATGATGAAATAGGCGCTGGTCAGGAAGCCCAGGTCGCCGGCGCTGAGCTTCAGGTCGTCGGCGATCACCGGCCCGACCACCGAGTTCACGGTGCGGTAGAGGTACGACAGGAAATAGGCGGCGGCGAAGGGCAGGTAGATCCGCAGCACCAGCGTGCCGATGCCCGGCGAGGCGGCCGCGCCGGCGGCGATGGCCATCGTCCTTGTTCCCTCCGCGCGCGGGCGCGCTGTTTATTGGGGCACCGCTCTGGACGGCGGCGCCGGGGCGTCACCATATTGGGGTGTCCGGGGAGGGTCAAAGCGCATGGGCGGCAAGGACCGCAAATCATCCATGCCGGCGCCGCAGGGCGCCGCGACCGCGCGCGACGTCGATCAGTTTCTCGACCGGGCGCGGCGCATGCCGGCACCGGCGCCCGATGCGGCGGCGGCGCGGGGCCGGCTGCTGTTCTGCATGGACGCCACCGCCAGCCGCGAGCCGACCTGGGATCGGGCCAGCCGGATCCAGGGCGACATGTTCGTCGCCGCCGAGACGCACGGCGGGCTGGCGGTGCGGCTCGCGTTCTATCGCGGCTACGACGAGTTCAAGGTCTCGAAATGGGCGACCAACGGCGTCGAGCTGGCGCGACTCATGTCGCGCGTCGATTGCCTCGCCGGCCAAACCCAGATCGCGCGCAGCCTGGCCTTCGCCGTCGACGAGGCCTCGACCAGCCGGCTTCATGCGATGGTGCTGGTCGGCGATGCCTTCGAGGAGGATATCGAGTCGATCGGACCGGGCGCCGGCAAGCTCGGCCTGCTGGGCGTGCCGGTCTTCGCCTTCCAGGAGGGCAGGGACCTCGTGGCGACCCGCGCCTTCAGGCAGATCGCGAAGCTGAGCGGCGGACGGCATTGCATCTTCAGTTCCACCAGCCCCGATGAGCTGCGCCGTCTTCTGGGCGCTGTCGCCGCCTATGCCGCGGGCGGTGCCGTGGCGATGGGGAAGTATGCGCGTCTGCACGGCGGTGCCGCCGGACAGCTTGTGGACCAGCGCGGCTAGCGATGCTGCAGCTCGTCGGCGGCCTTGTCCTGCTGATCGTCCTGGTCGGCGTGCTGCGCTGGCTCGCCACCGCGAGCCCGGCAAGCCTGGCCACGGCGCTGCGCGGCGCGATCTTCGCCGCCGTGGCCCTGGGCATCGCCGGCGTGCTCCTGTTCCTGGTCCTGCGCCTGCCGCAATTTTTGTTCTCGCTGATCGCGCTGGCCGCGCCGGCGCTGGTGTGGTGGTTCCGTCAGCGCCGCGCCAGCGGCAAGCTCGGCGGCGGCTGGTCGACGCCGTCCGGCACGCAGAGCACCGGCGTCGAAACCGGATGGCTGCGCATGAGCCTCGACCACGACAGCGGCGCGATGGATGGCGTGATCCTGCGCGGCCGCTGGATCGGTCGCACGCTGTCGGCGCTTTCCGAGGCCGAGCTGTTCGACCTGCTCGATGACTGCGCCGGCGATCCGCAGTCGGTACGCGTGCTCGAGGCCTATCTCGACCGGCGGCTGGATGCCACGTGGCGCGACCGTCGCCCGGCGTACGAGGAGCCGCCGCCGCGCAACCAGCGGCGTTCCGACGCGATGAGTCGCGACGAGGCCTGCGCCGTGCTGGGCGTGACGCCGGACGCCAGCGAGGAGGAGATCAAGGCGGCGCATCGCCGGCTGATGCGCAAGGTGCATCCCGACCAGGGCGGCAGCGACGAGCTGGCGTCGCGAGTCAATCGCGCGCGGGCCGTCCTGCTAGGTTAGTGGCGATATGCAACCGATGACATCGTGCCGCCTTCCTTCGGCCATGCTGATCCGCTACTTGCGTGCGTCAGGCAATTATTGATAGCGAACCCTAGACGTCTGCGGTAAGATATTGATATTGCCTGACAATGATTGTTTGAAGAATAGAGAGACCGTTTGATGCCGCGTGTCCGCAAGGCCGTTCTTCCCGTCGCCGGGCTTGGTACCCGCTTCCTGCCGGCGACCAAGGCGATCCCCAAGGAGATGCTGACGATCGTCGATCGTCCCCTGATTCAGTACGCGGTCGAGGAGTGCCTGGCCGCCGGCATCGAGGAGTTCGTCTTCGTCACCGGCCGCAGCAAGCATGTGATCGAGGATCACTTCGACCACGCCTACGAGCTCGAAGCGACGCTGGAGGAGCGCGGCAACAAGAAGACCGAGCTCGAGGCGGCCCGCGATGCCACCATTCCCTACGGCAACGCCGTCTTCACCCGCCAGCAACAGCCGCTGGGCCTCGGCCATGCCATCTGGTGCGCGCGCCACTGGGTGGGTGACGAGCCGTTCGCCATCCTGCTGCCCGACGAGTTGACCCTGAGCACGCCCAGCTGCACGGCGGAGCTGGTTGCCGAGCACGAGCGCACCGGTGGCAACGTGATCTCGGTGGTCGAGGTACCGCGCGATCAGACCAACCGCTACGGCATCGTCGCGCCGGGCAAGGATGACGGCCGCCTCGCCGAGGTCGTCGGCCTGGTCGAGAAGCCCGAGCCGGCCAAGGCGCCGTCGACCCTGGCGGCGATCGGCCGCTATGTCCTGCTGCCCGAGGTCTTCCGGCATCTCGACAGGCACGAGAAGGGCGCCGGCGGCGAGATCCAGCTCACCGACGCCATGGCGCCCATGATCGGCCATGCGCCGTTCCACGCGCTGCGCTATCGCGGCGCGCGCTACGACTGCGGCAACCGGATGGGCTTCCTCGAGGCGAACATCGCCGTCGCGCTGGCGCGCGAGGACACGGCCAACGAGGCGCGCGCCATGCTCGCCCGTCTTGCGAAGGGAATCTGAGGCGGCAGACTGTCGCTGACGGGATTGGGGGCATCATGCATATCGCCATGATCGGCACGGGCTATGTCGGACTGGTGTCCGGCGCGTGCTTCGCGCAGTTCGGCTTCGACATCGTCTGCGTCGACAGGGACAAGTCGAAGATCGAGGCGCTGGAGCGCGGCGAGATTCCGATCTTCGAGCCGGGTCTCGACCGGCTGGTGGCCGACAACCGCGCGGCGGGCCGCCTGACCTTCACAACCGACCTGAAGGCGGCAGTTGCCGACGCCGACGCGGTATTCATCGCCGTCGGCACGCCGTCGCGCCGCGGCGACGGCCGCGCCGACCTCGGCTACGTCTACGCCGCCGCGGCCGAGGTCGCCGCCGCGATGAACGGCTACACGGTGGTGGTCACCAAGTCGACCGTGCCGGTCGGTACCGGCCGCGAGGTGGCGCGCGTGATCCGCCAGCGCCGGCCGGACGCGGAGTTCGATGTCGTGTCCAATCCGGAGTTCCTGCGCGAGGGCGCGGCGATCGAGGACTTCATGAAGCCCGACCGTGTCGTGATCGGCGTCGAGAGCGAGCGCGCCAGGGAGGTGATGCGCGCGATCTACCGGCCGCTTTACCTGATCGAGACGCCGATGGTCTTCACCAATCTCGAAACCTCGGAGCTGATCAAGTACGCCGGCAACACGTTCCTGGCGACCAAGATCACCTTCATCAACGAGATGGCCGATCTGTGCGAGAAGGTCGGCGCCGACGTGCACGACGTGGCGCGCGGCATCGGTCTAGATGGTCGCATCGGACGCAAGTTCCTGCATCCCGGCCCGGGCTATGGCGGCTCGTGCTTCCCCAAGGACACGCTGGCGCTGGCGTACACCGCGCGCGAGGTCGGCTCGCCGGCGACCATCGTCGAGCAGGTGATCAAGGTCAACGACACGCGCAAGAAGAACATGGCGCAGAAGGTGATCGCCGCCTGCGGCGGCTCGGTCGCCGGCAAGACCATCGGCATCCTCGGCCTGTCGTTCAAGCCCAACACCGACGACATGCGCGACGCGCCCTCGCTCGACATCGTGCCGGCGCTGCAGAAGGCCGGCGCGCGCATCCAGGCCTACGATCCCGAGGCGATGAAGGAAGCGGCGAGGCTGCTGCACGACGTCGACTTCAAGCGCACCGCACAGGAAGCCGCGACGGACGCCGATTGCCTGGTGATCCTCACAGAATGGACACAGTTCCGCTCCTTGAGCGGCAAGCGCCTGAAGCCTTTGATGCGCCAGCCGGTCGTCGTCGACCTGCGCAACATCTTCAATCCAGAGGAAATGCGTGCCAATGGCTTCATCTACGAGTGCGTCGGTCGCCCGCAGCCGCGCAAGGCAATCGAAACCGCGCGGGCGGCAGAGTGACATGAC
The DNA here is from genome assembly GCA_019635875.1 of Alphaproteobacteria bacterium. Taxonomy (NCBI): domain Bacteria; kingdom Pseudomonadati; phylum Pseudomonadota; class Alphaproteobacteria; species Alphaproteobacteria bacterium. Next base: position 53,541 of record JAHBYP010000003.1, on the reverse strand, counting down.
CGTGCACGTGTTCGACTCGACCATCCTGCGCGAATACGACATCCGCGGCATCGTCGGCCAGACGCTCAAGCCGGCCGACGCGCAGGCCATCGGCCGCACCTTCGGCACGATGGTGCGCCGCGCCGGCGGCAGGACGGTGGCGCTGGGTTATGACGGCCGCCTGAGCTCGCCGTCGCTGCAGGAAGCCTGCGTCGCGGGCCTGCGCGAAGCGGGCATCGACGTGCTGCGCATCGGCATGTGCGCCACGCCGATGCTGTACTTCGCGGTCTACGAGCTCGATGCCGACGGCGGCATCATGATCACAGGCTCGCACAATCCGCCGGACTACAACGGCTTCAAGATGATGTTCGGCAAGAAGCCGTTCTACGGCGCCGACATCCAGAAACTGGGCGCGATGTCGAAGGCGGGCGACGTCGAGACGGGCGCCGGTTCGCTGTCGGAGCGGCCGGTGAAGGAAGCCTATGTCGCGCGCGTGCTGCGCGACTTCAAGCCGGCCCGGCCATTGAGGGTGGTGTGGGACACCGGCCACGGCGCCATGGGCGTGGTGATCCGGGACATCGTCTCGAAGCTGCCGGGCGAGCACACGGTGCTGTTCGAGCGCGTCGACGGCACGTTCCCCGCTCATCATCCCGACCCGACGGTCGAAAAGAACCTGCTCGACCTGCGCGCCGCCGTGAAGGAGAAGGGTGCCGATGTCGGCATTGCCTTCGACGGCGACGGTGATCGCATCGGGGCGCTGGACGGCCAGGGCCGCGTGCTGTGGGGCGACCAGCTGCTGGCGATCTGGGCGCGCGACGTGCTGAAGGAACGGCCGGGCTCGACCATCATCGCCGACGTCAAGGCGAGCCAGGTGCTGTTCGACGAGGTCGCCGCCGCCGGCGGCAAGCCGCTGATGTGGAAGACCGGCCATTCGCTGCTCAAGGTCAAGATGGCCGAGGAGAAATCGCCGCTGGCCGGCGAGATGAGCGGCCATGTGTTCTTCGCAGATCGCTGGTACGGCTTCGACGACGCGATGTATGCCGGCATCCGCCTGCTCAACATCGTCGGCGGCTCGCCCGACACGCTGGCGACGATGCGCGATCGCCTGCCACAGCCGGTCAACACGCCGGAGCTGCGCTTCGACTGCGCCGAGGACCGCAAGTTCAAGGTCGTCGAGGAGGTCAAAGAGCGGCTGAAGTCAGCGAAGGCCGACGTCAACGACGTCGACGGCGTGCGCGTCTCGACCGGCGACGGCTGGTGGCTGCTGCGCGCCTCGAACACCCAGGCCGTGCTGGTGGCACGCTGCGAGGCCGGGGATCAGGCCGGGCTCGAGCGGCTGATGGCCGAGCTGAAGGCGGCGCTGTCGGCCAGCGGCGTGGCGATGCCGGACGAGCCTTCCGCCGGCCACTGATGCGCTGCTTCTTCTACGGCACCCTGCGCGATCGCGACCTGTTGTCGCTCGTGCTGGGCCGCCCCGTCGCGCGCGACGCGTTGAAGCCCGCGACGCTGCGCGACTGGCGCCGCCATCCGGCGCGCGGCAAGACCTATCCCATCCTGGTGCGCGAGCGCGGTGCGTTGACCGACGGCGACGTCCTCGATGGCATCTCGAGCGCGGAGCAGCGCCGGCTGGCGATCTACGAGGGCGAGGGCTACCGCCTGACGCGGGTCTTCGTCACCATCGCCGGCGCGCCGGGCCCGCTGGGCACGCTGCTCTTCGTGCCCTCGGCCAAGGCGCCGCCGGCGCTCGAGGGCGACTGGTCGCTGGATGCATGGCGCACGCAGCACAAGGCACGCGCCATCGAGGCGGTGCGCGAGGGCATCGAGCGGCTGGGCTTCTAGTTCTGCGCTACGCCCATGCCGAGATTGATCGGCGCGCAGTCGACTTGCGCCTGCTCGAGGCGCTTGCAGCTCCTGGCCGCGAGTTGCTCGTCGAGATCGGTCAGCCGCACGCGATGCGCCGTCTTGCCGTTGACGGGCACTGTGTCAATCGTCGCCCGCACCGTCATGCGCAGGTCGGGCAGCAGGCTCATGGCCCGCTGCACCGCCTGGGTGGCGGCGTTGACGGTGCCGAACGCGCCGAGCTGGATCGCCCAATTCTCGCCGTCGACGCCGGCATCGCCCGACGCCGCGGCGTGACTGTCGAGGCCGTTCGGGGCCGACGACGGCGTCGTGCGCGCCGCTACCGCGGCCCGCGGTACTTCGGTCGGGACCACGACACCGGGCACGACGTTGATCGCAGTGTAGCGGGCGTCTGCCGGCGGCCTCGTTGGCCGGAACCGGGCCAGCCGCAACGCGCCAGCGCGTTCGAAGCCGCGGTCCAGCAGGTTGCCCATGGCGGCGTCGCGCTCGCTCGGTGTCGAACCGCCCAACACGACGCCGATCAGGCGGTGCCCGTCGCGTTGCGCCGACATCACGAGGTTGAAGCCGGAAGCGCGGATGTAGCCGGTCTTGATGCCATCGGCGCCGGGATACCAGTCCAACATCCGGTTGTGGTTGCGCAGCGACTGGCCGGCGTAGACGTACTCCTGCACCGAGAAGAGCGGGTAATAGTGCGGAAAATCGCGCAGCATCGCCTGTGCTAGCTTGGTCAGGTCGCGCGCCGTGGTCACCTGCGCCGGATCGGGCAGGCCCGAGGCGTTGCGGAAGGTGGTGCTGGTCATGCCAAGCTGACGGGCCTTCTGCGTCATGATGCGCGCGAAGGCGGCCTCGTCGCCGGCCAGCGCCTCGGCGACCACGACGGCGGCGTCGTTGGCCGACTTGGTGATCAGGCTCATGACCGCGTCGCGTACCGCCAGCGTGCTGCCGGCATGCACGCCGAGCTTCGATGGCGAGACCGAGGCGGCCCGCGCCGAGACCGGCATGCGGTCCGCCAGCCTGATCTTGCCGCGGTCGAGCGCGTCGAAGGCCAAGTAAAGGGTCATGATCTTGGTCAGCGACGCGGGGTGGCGCTTGTCGTCGGCCGATACCGCCTCGAGTTCGCGTCCGCTTTCGGCGTCGATCACCAGCATCGCGTCGCGCCCGGTCACCGCCGGATTGGCGATGACCGCCGGAGTCGTTGTCGCCCGGCGCACCTTGCGCGGAACGCCTTTCTGCACTTTGGGCGCAACGCCGTTGCGCACCACCGTCGATCGGTTGCGCGCCTCTGACGGGGTGGCCGAGAAAAGCCACGCCAGCGCCATCATCGTGATACCGATCGCTACCAGAGGGGATGGCAGACGATCGAGCCGGTACTCGACCATGAACTTCTTTCTTAACTAATTTTACGTGTCAAATGAGGGGATTAGCAGATTGTCCACAAGGGTACGTGAGGTTGGACGAAATCGCAATTCGGAAGTGGGCGCTTGGTCAGGTCTCCATTCGGCCGCAAAGTCGCGGCAGGCTGAACACATGGGCATTGACGAGCTCGGGAGCGGTGAATGACGAGGCTGTGGCGTACGATTATTGCGGGCGCGGTGATGATGCTGGGCGCCTGCACTGCCGACCTCGATGGAGGCGGCCGCGAGATCGAGGCGCCGATCGGCCGCAGCTTCTACTGGTTCCGCTACATCGGAGGAGCGGATATTCGCGACACCTGTGCCGCTGGCGCGCCCGATCGCACGCGAATTGTCTACAATGCGGTCTGGGGCGAGCAGGTACGAATCTACGACATCGTTGGCCCGCGCATGACGTCGCGGGTCCTGACCGACATGGCCGTGGGGCTGAACCTCGAGATCAGCTCGGCCGGCGATCTGCTGGGGCCGTGGCGCGCGCGCAAGGCGGATCGGGTGCTGAACGGGGCCGAGCTGCGGCAGCTCGACGCCGCGCTGTCGGCCAGCGGCGGTTTCGGCCCGCCCGCCGTCAGAGGCGACCTGCTGTCCCACGAGTTCTGGTGGAGCGTGGCGTCGTGCCGCAAGGGTCGCTGGGGCTATGCCGCGTACGATTTCGAGAAGGATGGTTTCAGCCGCGTGCGTTTCGCCGAGCCGCTTTTCGCGCTCGATCCGATGGCGCGCACGCTTGCCCCGCCACCGCCGCGTCGCACGCCGGGCGAGCGGCTCGGGCTGGAGAGCAAGCAGACCCACAGCAAGTGGCGCCTGGCGATCGGCGCTAACGGGCCGCGATACTGATCGGCCGCCGCGCGCCGGGCTTTGGGCGGCGCGGAAAAACGGAGTAGACTGGCATCCGGCCGTGGCCCTTTTGTTGCGTCGCGGCAATGCCTATGTAGAGGAGCGTTTCGCTCGGATCGGACGATGAGGAAGTTGGGGATCACATTCGGGAAAGCCTCGTGGCGGGCCAGCGGCGAGCCGCCGCGGCGCGACGATGGCGGTCGCGGCGGCGATCAGGGCAACGATTCCGACAAGGGCGGATCGGGCACGGCGACGCTGACGCGAACCCGGACCAAGAAGCCCTCGATGTACAAGGTCCTGATGCTCAACGACGACTACACGCCGATGGAGTTCGTCGTGCACGTGCTGGAACGCTTCTTCGCCAAGAACCGCGAGGAGGCGACGCGCATCATGCTGCATGTCCATCAGCGCGGTGTGGGCATCTGCGGGGTCTTCACCTACGAGGTCGCCGAGACCAAGGTCATGCAGGTCATGGATCTGGCGCGCAAGCACCAGCATCCGCTCCAGTGCACGCTGGAGAAGGAGTAGCGGAATAGAGGGCAGGAGTAGGCACATGCTGTCGAAGAACCTCGAGAAGACCCTTCACCGCGCGCTGGCGCTCGCCACCGAGCACCGGCACGAGTACGCCACGCTCGAGCACCTGCTGCTGGCGCTGACCGACGACACCGACGCCATGTCCGTGCTCAAGGCCTGCTCCGTCGACCTCGACAAGCTGCGCCGCGAGCTGGCGCGCTACATTGAGGAGGAGCTCAAGGGCCTCGCCACCGACAGCGTCTCCGATCCGCAGCCGACCGCCGGGTTCCAGCGCGTCGTGCAGCGCGCGGCGATCCACGTGCAGTCGTCCGGTCGCGAGGAAGTGACCGGCGCCAACGTGCTGGTTGCGATCTTTTCCGAGCGCGAGAGCCATGCGGTCTACTATCTGCAGCAACAGGGTCTGTCGCGCTTCGACGCGGTGAATTTCATCAGCCACGGCGTCGCCAAGACGCCGGGCCGCACCGAAACCCGCCGCGTGCGCGGCGCCGACGAGGACTCGAAAGAGGACAAGGTGGCCAAGCAGGGTGAAGAGGCTCTCCAGGCCTATTGCGTTGACCTCAACCAGAAGGCCCGCGAGGGCCGTATCGATCCGCTGATCGGGCGCGAGCTCGAGGTCGAGCGCACCATCCAGATCCTTTGTCGCCGCACCAAGAACAATCCGCTCTATGTCGGCGATCCGGGCGTCGGCAAGACAGCCATTGCCGAGGGCCTGGCCCGGCGGATCGTCGAGGGCGACGTCCCCGACGTGCTCAAGGGCTGCGTGATCCACGCGCTGGACATGGGCGCGCTGCTCGCCGGCACGCGCTATCGCGGCGACTTCGAGGAGCGCCTGAAGGCGGTGCTCGCCGAGCTCAAGAACAAGCCGGGCTCGATCCTGTTCATCGACGAGATCCACACCGTGATCGGCGCCGGCGCCACCTCGGGCGGCTCGATGGACGCCTCGAACCTGCTGAAGCCCAGCCTGGCCAGCGGCGACATCCGCTGCATCGGCTCGACGACCTACAAGGAATACCGCAACTACTTCGAGAAGGACCGCGCGCTGGTGCGGCGCTTCCAGAAGATCGACGTGCCCGAGCCGTCGATGGCCGACGCGATCAAGATCATGACTGGGCTGAAGCCGGTCTACGAGCAGCACCACAACGTCACCTACACCGACGACGCGGTGAAGGCCGCCGTCGACCTGTCGGCCAAGTACATCAACGACCGCAAGCTGCCGGACAAGGCGATCGACGTGATCGACGAGGTCGGCGCGGCGCAGATGCTCAAGCCCGAGAACGAGCGCAAGGGCGTCATCGACGTCGCCGACATCGAGGAGATCGTCGCCAAGATCGCCCGCATCCCGCCCAAGAGCGTGTCGAAGGACGACACCGAGCTGCTGCGCAACCTCGACCGCGACCTCAAGACCGTGGTGTTCGGCCAGGACAAGGCGATCGACCAGCTCGCCGCGGCGATCAAGCTGTCGCGCGCCGGCCTGCGCCAGCCGGAGAAGCCGATCGGCTCCTACCTGCTCGCCGGCCCGACCGGCGTCGGCAAGACCGAGGTGGCGCGCCAGCTCGCCAAGCTGATGGGCGTCGAGCTGATCCGCTTCGACATGTCGGAGTACATGGAGCGGCACTCGGTCTCGCGCCTGATCGGCGCCCCGCCGGGCTACGTCGGCTTCGACCAGGGCGGCCTGCTGACCGACGCGATCAACCAGCATCCGCATTGCGTTCTGCTGCTCGACGAGATCGAGAAGGCGCATCCCGACCTGTTCAACATCCTCCTGCAGGTGATGGACTACGGCAAGCTCACCGACCACAACGGCCGGTCGGTCGACTTCCGCAACGTCGTGCTGTGCATGACGACCAACGCCGGCGCCGCCGACCTCGCCAAGCCGCCGATCGGCTTTGAGAGAGCGAACCGCAAGGACGAGGACGACGACGCGATCAACCGCCTGTTCACGCCGGAGTTCCGCAACCGGCTCGATACGGTGATCAAGTTTGCCAGCCTCGGCCCGGAGACGGTCGGTCTGGTCGTCGACAAGTTCATCGCCGAGCTGGAGGCGCAGCTCGCCGACCGCAAGGTGCTGGTCGAGCTGACCGAGCAGGCGCGCTCGTGGCTGGCGACCAACGGCTACGACAGCCTCTACGGCGCGCGTCCGCTGGCGCGGCTGATTCAGGAGAAGGTCAAGAAGCCGCTGGCCGACGAGATCCTGTTCGGCCGGCTCAAGGACGGCGGCACGGTGCGCGTCGATGTCGGCGAGACCGACCTCGTGTTCGCTTTCTCGCCGCCACCCCAGGGCAAACCGACGCCGTCCGAGCCGGCGCTGGCCAACTGAGGACCGTCCATGGCGGATGACGACGACGACTACGACGCACGGGCGCTCGTGGTCGTCGCCACCTTCGACGATGTCGCCGAGGCGCATATCGCGCGCGGCATGCTCGATTCCCAGGGCATCCCCTCGGTACTGGCCGATACCGGCATCCTGGGCGCGCTGCCCTCGATCGCCGATCGCGTCGGCGGCGTGAAGCTGCAGGTGGCGCGCCGCGACGAGGGCAAGGCACGCGATCTACTCGCCCACCCGCCCGGCTCCGACGAGGATTTCGAGGATCTGACCGAGGCGGATTGGTAGCGTCTATCACCTTCCCCGGAGGCGGAAGGTGGCGCGAAGCGCCGGATGGGGGTGGCTCGCGCGGCCAGTCGCGATCTGCCTTGCGAGATCGTCTTTGTCTTCGACAGCCACCCCCATCCGCCCTTCGGGCACCTTCCCCGCAAGGCGGGGGGAAGGTAGGAGACGAACCGTCATATGCGATCGCCCAGCCCTCCAAGGGAAGGGAGCTACTCGTTCTCCTTTCTGAACGGCGAGTACTCCATCAGCGCCGCCATGTCGCGTTCGGCGGCGGGGCGCTCGCGTTCGAGGAAATTGGCGATCGCCGCGCGCAGCTGGCGGTCGCCGATCCAGTGCGCCGAGTAGGTCGGTGTCGGCAGATAGCCGCGCTGGATCTTGTGCTCGCCCTGCGCGCCGGCCTCGACGCGCTTCAGGCCATGCGCGATGGCGTAGTCGATGGCCTGGTAGTAGCAGGTCTCGAAGTGCAGGAAGTCGTGGTTCTCGACGCAGCCCCAGTTGCGGCCGAAGATCGCGTTGTCACCGCGCAGGTTGAGCGCGCCGGCCACCATCCGTCCGTTGCGCTCGGCGATGATCAGCACGACTCTCTCCGCCAGGGACCCGCCCAGCAGGTGGAAGAAGTCGCGATTGAGATACGGACTGCCCCACTTGCGGTCGGCGGTATCCATGTAGAAGCGGAAGAACGCATCCCAGTGCGCCGAGGTGATCTCCGCGCCGCTCAGCGCGCGCAGGCTGAGACCGTGCCTGGCGATCGCCGCGCGCTCCTTGCGGATCGCCTTGCGCTTGCGCGAGGAGAGCGCCGCCAGGAAATCGTCGAAGGTCCTGTAGCCGTCATTGTTCCAGTGGAACTGGTAGTGCTGGCGCTGGAGGAAGCCCAGCCGGCCCAGCGCCTCCCATTGCTCGCGCGGGCAGAAGGTGACGTGGATCGAGGAGATGTCGTTGTCGGACGCGACCTTGACCATGGACTCGACCATGGCATCGAAGACATGCGGCGCCAGCGGGCCGGGACGCGGCAGGATGCGCGGGCCGGGCACCGGCGTGAACGGCGCCGAGACCTGCAGCTTGGGATAATAGCGGCCACCGGCGCGCTCGTAGGCCTGCGCCCAGCCGTGGTCGAAGACGTACTCGCCCTGTGAATGGCTCTTGAGGAACATCGGCACGATGCCGAGCACCGCGCCGGCATCATCCTCGGCCACGAGGTGCTGCGGGATCCAGCCGGTACCGCGGCCCAAGCACCTGGAGTCCTCGAGCGCCTTGAGGAAGCCGTAGCTCAGGAAGGGATTGCCGTTGGCCTCGGGCGCCAGCGCGCAGGAATCCCAGGCCGCAGCGTCGACTTTGGTTACGCTGTTGACCACACGGATGCTCAGCCGGGTCGGATCACCGTCCATCGCCGCCATGGTAAAGCGGACGGGCCGCGCGCGAAACGAAAACGACGCAAGCGAAAACAGGCGGACCACGGGCCTGTCGAGCCCGATATCCGCCTGCTTACAGTGGTGAGATGATGCTTCCCGCCGGCGCCTCGGCGCCGGGCGGGAAGCTGATTGGCATCAGTTAGAGGGGCCAATCTGAAGTTTGGCCAGTGGCCTACTTCTTCTTCGCGGCCTTCTTCTTGGCGGCCTTCTTCTTGGCAGCTTTCTTCTTCGCAGCCATGACATATCTCCTGTAAGTTTTGCCCGTTTCCGACCGTGGGACCCGGACTGGGTACGCGGTTTTTACTCAACGCTTACGCTCGCGCGCCTCGTACGACGCGCCTAGACTTCAACTGCACCCCGTGGTCGCCCCGCACGTGTTGCATTTCAGGCACGTGCCGTTGCGGACGAGGGTGAAGTTGCCGCAATCGGTGCAGGCATCGCCTTCGAACCCCTTGAGCCGGGCCTCACGGACCCGGTCGAGGCGCTCGTCTGCGTGTCCGACCGTTGCGGATCCGAGGACGGCCGCTCCGCCAGAAGCGAAGGCGACGGCCATGCCGTCCATCGAACTCTGGGCGGGGAGGGGGGCGGACACCGCCGGCGCCACGAACTGCATCGTCGCGTCGGCGGTGGCCTGGCTGCCGGCCCCTCGCCCGTTCAAGACATAGAGATTGCTGCGCACGAAGCCGACGCTGGCCAAAGACGGCGCATTCACCGCCTGCGCCATCATCAGCGTCGTCTCCGACTCGCCAGCGCCGACATCGTCGGAGCGGTTCATGGTCGGATCGACATGCGCGAGGTCGGTGCGCGCGAGGTAGGACACCGCCAGCTCGCGGAAGATGTAGTCGAGCACCGAGGTCGACATCTTGATCGCGTCATTGCCCTCGACCAGGCCGGACGGCTCGAAGCGCGTGAAGGTGTAGGCCTCGACGAACTCCTCGAGCGGGACGCCGTACTGCAGGCCGATCGAGATCGCGATGGCGAAGTTGTTCATCAGGCTGCGGAAGGCGGCGCCTTCCTTGTGCATGTCGATGAAGATCTCGCCCAGCTTGCCGTCGCTGTACTCGCCGGTGCGCAGGTAGACCTTGTGTCCCCCGACCACGGCCTTCTGGGTGTAGCCTTTGCGGCGCTGCGGCAGCCGTTCGCGCCGGCCGCTGACCTCGCGCTCGACGATCCGCTCGACGATGCGTTCGGCGATCACCGTGGCCTGCTGCGCCGGGGTGCGGGTGCTGGTGTCGAGCTCGTCGTCGTTGGCGGATTCCGGCAGCCACATTGCCGCCAGCGGCTGCGACAGCTTCGAGCCGTCGCGATACAGCGCGTTGGCCTTCAGGCCGAGCTTCCAGGAGAGCTCGTAGGCGGCGCGGCAATCCTCGACCGTGGCCGCGTTGGGCATGTTGATGGTCTTGGAGATCGCGCCGGTGATGAAGGGCTGCGCCGCCGCCATCATCCGGATGTGCGCCTCGGTCGACAGCGAACGCGTGCCGCTGCGGCCGCACGGCGTGGCGCAGTCGAACACCGGCAGATGCTCGCTGCGCAGGCCGGGCGCGCCTTCCAGGCTCATCGCGCCGCAGACGTGCAGGTTGGCCGCTTCGATCTCGGCCTTCGAGAAGCCGAGCAGCGGCAGCAGATCGAGCTTGGGATCGTTGAGCTTTGCCTCGTCCAGCCCCAGCCGCTCGCGGCAGAATGCGTCGCCCAGGTTCCAGCGGCTGAAGGCGAAGCGGATGTCGAAGGCGTCGGCGGCCGCCTTCTCCACCTTGGCCATCATCGTCTCGTCGAGGCCACGGGCGCGCAGGCTTTCTGGATTGATGTGGGGGGCGCCGGAGAGCGTGCCGTGGCCGACGGCGTAGGCGATGATCGACTTGATCGCGGGATCACCGTAGCCCAGGCGGGCAAGGGCGGCGGGGACCGTCTGATTGATGATGCGAAAATAGCCGCCGCCGGCGAGCTTCTTGAACTTCACCAAGGCAAAGTCCGGCTCGATGCCAGTCGTGTCGCAATCCATCAGCAGACCGATCGTTCCGGTCGGCGCGATCACCGAGACCTGCGCATTGCGGAAGCCGTGCGCGGCGCCGAGCTCCAGCGCGTCGTCCCAGGCGCGCGCGGCGGCGTCGGCCAGCACGCGCTGCGGGCAGTTGGCAATGTCCAGCGGCACCGGCGTGATCGACAGACCCTCGTAGCCCGTGCTCTCGCCGCGCGCCGCCCGCCGATGATTGCGGATCACCCGCAGCATCGCCTCGCGGTTGGCGCCGAAGCCTGGGAAGGGCCCCATCTCCGCCGACATCTCGGCCGAGGTGGCGTAGGCGACGCCGGTCATCAGGGCGGTGATGGCGGCGCAGGTGGCACGGCCGCGGTCGCTGTCGTAGCCCATGCCGCCGGCCATCAGCAGCGCGCCGAGATTGGCGTAGCCCAGGCCCAGCGTGCGGTAGGCGTAGGACAGCTCGGCGATGCGCTTCGAGGGGTACTGCGCCATCATCACCGAGATCTCGAGCACCACCGTCCACAGCCGGGTGGCGTGCTCGAAGCTGTCGATGTCGAAGCTGCCGTCGGGGCGGCGGAAGCGCATCAGGTTCAGCGACGCCAGATTGCAGGCTGTGTCGTCGAGGAACATGTACTCGGAGCACGGGTTCGAGGCGTTGATGCGGCCCGATTCCGGACAGGTGTGCCACTGGTTGATCGTGGTGTCGAACTGCACGCCGGGATCGGCGGACATCCAGGCCGCCAGCGAGACCCGCTCCCACAGCTCGCGCGCCGGTACCGTCCTGGCCACGCCGCCGTCGGTGCGGCGAACCAGGTTCCACGGTGCGTCCTTGGCGACGGCCTCGAGGAAGGCGTCGGTGACGCGCACCGTGTTGTTGGCGTTCTGGCCGGAGACCGTGGCATAGGCCTCCGACTCCCAGTCCGTGTCGAACTCCGGGAACTCGATGTGCCGATAGCCCTGGCGCGCGAACTGGATGACGCGCTGGATGTAGTTCTCGGGGATCTGCGATTTGCGCGCGGCGACGATCTCGCGGCGCAGCGTCGCGTTGCGTGCCGGGTCGAAGGCGGCGTCGCCCTCGGCATCCGCGGTGAAGCAGGCGCGCAGCACGGCGTTGAGGTGGCGATTGGCGAGCTTGGAGCCGGCGACGAGGGCGGCGACCTTGCGCTCCTCCGCCACCTTCCAGTCGATGAACGCCTCGATGTCGGGATGATCGACGTCGACCACGACCATCTTGGCCGCGCGCCGCGTCGTGCCGCCCGACTTGATCGCGCCCGCGGCGCGATCGCCGATGCGCAGGAAGCTCATCAGGCCGGACGACTTGCCGCCGCCCGACAGCTTCTCGCCCTGGCCGCGCAGCGCCGAGAAGTTGCTGCCGGTGCCCGAGCCGTACTTGAACAGGCGCGTCTCGCGGACCCACAGGTCCATGATGCCACCTTCGTTCACCAGATCGTCGGCGACGCTCTGGATGAAGCAGGCGTGCGGCTGCGGCCGCTCGTAGGAAGACGGGCTCTCCAGCGTCTCGCCGGTGCGGTGGTCGGTGTAGAAATGTCCCTGTGCCGGACCGTCGATGCCGTAGGCCCAGTGCAGTCCGGTATTGAACCATTGCGGCGAGTTGGGCGCGCACATCTGGCTCGCCAGCATGAAGCGCAGCTCGTCGTGGAAGGCGTGCGCGTCCTGCTCGCTGTCGAAGTAGCCACCCTTCCAGCCCCAATAGGTCCAGGTGCCCGCGAGACGATCGAAGACCTGACGCGCGTCGCGCTCGCCGACGTAGCGCTGTTCCTTCGGCAGCGCTGCGAGCCCACTCTCGTCGGGCACGCGCCGCCACAGGAAGGACGGCACGTCGGCCTCACGCACACTCATCAATGCGGCGGGCACGCCGGCACGGCGGAAGTACTTCTGCGCGAGGATATCGCAGGCGACCTGCGACCAGTCGGCCGGAACATCGATGTCGGCGTGACGGAAGATGATCGAGCCGTCGGGATTGCGGATCTCCGACGTCGCCGCACGGAAGGGCAGTCGCGCATAGGGCGACTCACCTTCTGTAGTATGACGACGTACGAAACGCATCGACCGCTTGGGCCCCCGCAAATCGTCCTTCGATGTGCCGCGCCTCCAAAATCGCAATCGCACATATGGACGTCTTAAGATACTAGATTACAAAATCTTGAGAGCGCAACAATATTTTGTGCACACGCGCGATCATGATACTACATGATGCAGACGCGCAACACCATCGCACGAGGCCGTGCGACGCGCGGCAATCGACAGCGATGACGACGATCACCACACATTGCGGGACACGACGCGCGACGCTACAAGCAGCGCCACGCGTGATGTTTTCGCGGATCGGGGAAGGTCGATGACGGTGGGCACACGCCTCTTCACGTGGCTGCGCGGCGAACTCGTCGGCGAAGACTCGCAGGGCAATCGATACTACCGCGAACGCAGGACGCCGGCCGGGCGTCGCCAGAAGCGCTGGGTGCTCTATCGCGGTGAGGCGGAAGCCAGCCGCGTGCCGCCCGATTGGCATGGCTGGCTGCATCACACCGTGGCCGAACCGCCGCCGCCGGGCGGCCTGCCGCGCAAGCCCTGGGAACAGGCGCATCGTCCCAATCCAAGCGGCACGGCGATGGCCTACCATCCGGCCGGCAGCGTGGCGGGAGTCGGGCGCCGCGCCCGGGCGACCGGCGACTACGAGGCGTGGAAACCCGACTGAGCCACGCGTTCGTCCTCGTGCGGCCATCATTGTATACTGCCATGCACTGAACGGTTCGGAGGTTGGGTTGGGACGCAATATCGTGGAGACGATCATCGGCGCCCTCGTGCTGTGCGTCGCCGGCATCTTCGTCATCTACGCCTTCACGACGACCGAGGCCTCGACGCCGAGCGGCTACGAGATCGTCGCGCGCTTCGATCGTGCCGACGGGCTGAAGCGCGGCTCCGACGTGACGCTGTCGGGCATCAAGGTCGGCACGGTGACCGGCCTGGAACTGGACAAGGAATTCAACGCCGTCGTGCGCATGTCGATCCGGCGCGACGTGAAGCTGCCGGCCGACACCTTCGCGCGCATCGTCAGCGAGTCGCTGCTCGGCGGCATGGTGATCCTGCTCGAACCCGGCGGCAGCAACCAGTTCCTCGCTGACGGCAGCCGCATCAGCAAGACCCAGGGATCGATCCTGCTCGCCGACCTGATCGCCCGCCTGATCTTCGGCGGTGTCGGCTCCTCGCCACCGGCCGGCGCGCCGCCCGCGCCGGCCCCGACGCCCGCACCCGCACCCGCCCCGGGAGGCAAGCAGTGAGCGGCGGCCAGAATTCGGCCGCGCCGGTGTGGCTGCAGCCCGACGGCAAGCCGGTGTCGTGCCTCGAGAAGATCAAGGTGCTCAACGAGAACCTCGACGAGATCCGCGCCATGATCGCCGATGCCGTTGAGGACGGCGTGCTCATGGGCTGCGATCCGGCGCAGATCCGCGCGGTGTTCCACGATCTCGTCGAGGCGGCCGCCGCCGACGCGCCGCCCGCCAAGCCCGACGAATGACGATGCGATGGCGCGCCGCCCTGATGGCGTGCGCGGTGGCGTGGAGCACGACGGTCCTGGCGCAGTCCCGCGACGGGCCGTCGATCACGTTGCCGCCGATCGACGACTTCAAGCCGCTGCAACGCTCGCCCGCCGCGCCCGAGGGGCAGCGTCGCGCCGTCAAGCTGCAGGCGCTCGACAAGGTCACGACGCGCACCCGCGAGGTCGTGGTCGCGGTAGGCGACATGGTGCGCTTCGGCACCCTGCGCATCGACGCCGCCGAGTGCCTGGTCAACACGCCCGAGGCGACGCCCGATTCGGTGGCGTTCCTCACCATCACCGACAACAAGCCGGCGCAGGCGGCCGAGAAGCTTTTTTCGGGCTGGATGTTCGCCTCCTCGCCGGCGCTCTCGGCGCTCGACAGCTCGGTCTACGACGTGTGGGTCCTGGCCTGCGTGACGATTCCGCAGGCTTCCGTGCCGCCCAGCTCCAGGTAGAAATGCGCGCGCGCGGCGATCGCGCGCTCCAGCCGCGCCCGGTATTCGGCGCGCGGAATCTCCGTCGTTCCGAACTGGCGCAGATGCTCGGTCATGAACTGGCAGTCGAGCAGGCTGAAGCCGCCCTTGATCAGTCGGGCCACGAGATGCACCAGCGCCACCTTGCTGGCATCGCGGACCCGGCTGAACATGCTCTCGCCGAAGAACGCGCCGTTGATCGACACGCCGTATAGGCCACCGACCAGCTCGCCGTCGATGCGGCACTCGACGGAATGGGCGAAGCCACGGCGGAACAGGCCGGTATAAAGCTCGATGATCGGCCGGTTGATCCAGCTTTCGTTCTGGTAGCGCCGCGGTGCCGCGCAGGCGCGCATCACGCCCTCGAAATCGCGATCGCAGCTGACCTCGAACGGTCCGTTGCGCACCGTGCGCGCCAGCCGGCGCGGCAGATGGAACTGGTCGAGCTCGATGATGGCGCGCTTCTCGGGATCGACCCAGTACAGCGTCGGATCGCCGCGCGTCTCGCCCATCGGGAAGATCCCGGCGCAATAGGCGCGCAGCAGAAGCTCCGGCGTGAAATCGTTCATGGACGCAAGGTCGCGCGCGGCCGCCGAATATGCAACGGCGGACGACGCCTGCGATTGCTCACTTCTTGAGGCCGACCAGTCGTTCCAGCCAGTGGATGTCGTACTCGCCGTCGACGAAGCCCTGCTGGGCGATGATGCGCTGGTGCAGCGGGATGGTGGTCTCGATGCCGCCGATGACGTATTCGCCCAGTGCGCGGCGCAGGCGCATCAGGCACTCGTTGCGGCTGCTGCCCGAGACGATCAGCTTGGCGACCAGGCTGTCGTAGTAGGGCGGCATGCGGTAGCCGGTGTACAGCCCGCTGTCGACGCGCACGCCCAAGCCGCCGGGCGGATGGTAGTCGGTGACCAGGCCGGGGCAGGGCACGAAGGTCTCGGGGTTCTCGGCGTTGACCCGGCATTCGATGGCGTGGCCCGAGAACTTGATGTCGGCCTGGGTGAAGCCCAACGGCGCGCCGGCGGCGATGCGGATCTGCTCGCGCACCAGATCGATGCCGGTGATCGCCTCGGTGATCGGGTGCTCGACCTGCAGGCGGGTGTTCATCTCGATGAAGTAGAACTCGCCGTCCTGGTACAGAAACTCCAGCGTGCCGGCGCCGCGATAGCCCATCCTGCCGATGGCGGCCGACGCCAGATTGCCGATGCGCTCGCGGGTCTCGCGGTTGAGCGCCGGCGAGGGCGTCTCCTCCAGCACCTTCTGGTGGCGGCGCTGCAGCGAGCAGTCGCGCTCGCCCAGATGCACGCAATTGCCGTGGGTGTCGGCGAGAATCTGGATCTCGATGTGGCGCGGCTTGCCGAGATACTTCTCGACATAGACCGAGCCGTTGCCGAAGGCCGCGGTGGCTTCCTGGCGCGCGAGCGTGAAGGCTTCCTCGGCCGCTTCGGCGCTGTCGATCACCTTCATGCCGCGCCCGCCGCCGCCGGCCACCGCTTTGACCAGCACCGGGTAGCCGATCCTGGCGCCCAGCGCCCTGACCTCGTCGAGCGAGTCGACCGGGCCGGGCGAGCCGGGCACCAGCGGCAGGCCGAGCTTCTCGGCCGTCTGCTTGGCGACGATCTTGTCGCCCATCATGCGGATGTGCTCGGGCGTCGGGCCGATGAAGGTGAAGCCGTGCTCCTCGACCAGCTCGGCGAAGCGCGCGTTCTCGCTCAGGAAGCCGTAGCCGGGGTGGATGGCGTCGACGCCGGCAATGGTCGCGGCCGACAGGATGGCGGGGATGTTGAGATAGCTCTCGCGCGCCGGCGGCGGGCCGATGCAGACCGATTCGTCGGCCAGGCGCACGTGCATGGCATCGGAGTCGGCGGTCGAGTGGATCGCCACCGTCTCGATGCCCATCTCCTTGCAGGCGCGATGGACCCGCAGCGCGATCTCGCCGCGGTTGGCGATGAGGACCTTCTCGAACATCGTTCTCAGTCCACGATCAGCAGCACCTGGCCGAATTCCACCGGCTGGGCGTTGCCGATGATGATCTTCGACACGGTGCCCGCCTTGGGCGCCTTGATCGGGTTGAAGGTCTTCATCGCCTCGATGATCAGCAGGGTCTGTCCGGCCGCGACCTTGTCGCCGATGTTGACGAAGGCCGGCTTGCCCGGCTCGGGCGAGAGGTAGGCGGTGCCGACCATCGGCGACTTCACCGCGCCGGGATTGCTGGCGTCGTCGACCACGCTCGCGGCGGAGGAGGGCGCGGCGCTCGCCGCCGCGACCGGGGCCGAGGCCATGGCCGGCATGCCGCCGCCGACGAAGATCGGCGCGCTGGTGGTCGCGGGCGGCTGCTTGGCCAGACGTACGCGGCGGCCGTTGGTTTCGTACTCGATCTCGCCCAGCCCGCTGTCGTTGAGCAGCTCGGCCAGCTTGCGGATCAGCGCGAGGTCTTCATCGGGTCTCGACATGGTCCGTCCGTTGGTGAGAGGTCAGCGGGAGACGAGGCGGGCCATCGCCCGCAGCGCCAGGAGATAGCCCTGGCTGCCGAAGCCGCAGATCACGCCCACGGCCACCGGGCTGATATAGGAATGATGCCGGAACTCTTCCCGCTTGTAGATATTCGAGAGATGGACCTCGATCACGGGCTTTTCGGCTGCGTTCAGGGCGTCGAGCAGGGCCACCGAGGTATGGGTGTAGGCCCCGGCGTTGATGACGATGCCGCTGTTGGCCTCGCGCGCCTGCTGGATGCGGTCGACCAGTGCGCCTTCGTGGTTGCTCTGGAAGAAATCCAGGGCCAGGTCGAGGCCCTTGGCCTCGGCGCGGCAGGCGGCTTCGATATCGGCCAGAGTCTCGCGGCCATAGATCTCGGGCTGGCGCTTGCCCAGCATGTTGAGGTTGGGGCCGTTGAGGACCAGCACGGGTGACAAGGTCGATCTCTTTGTTTTTGTGGCGCTTTCGGACGCAAGCGATGGCCTTATATATCCCCTGACACCATATATCTAGGGGGCTGGACGGGCTGCCAGCACACGGGCGGCCTCCAGCAGCCGGTCCAGCAGGCCGTCCAGCGCCTTGCGTTCGGCCGGCGAAAGCTGGGACAGCAGCTCGGCCTCGTAGCCCAGGGCCAGCGGCACAATCAGGTCGTGCATCGCCCGGCCGGGCTGGGTGAGCCGAAGCAGGGAGCGGCGGCGGTCCGTGCCGTCGGTGGCCTGCTCGATCAGGCGGCGACGGCGCAGCCCGGCCACGGCACGGCTGACCGTGACCTTGTCCATCACCGTGCGTTGGCAGATATCGGAGGCGGAAAGCGGCGCGAAGCGGCCCAATGCGGCGATCACCCGCCACTGCGGGACGGTGAGGTGGGAGGGGCCGAAGTAGCGGCGATGCAGATCGGCGCTGGTGGTCTGGCTGAGGATCGACAGCCGGTAGGGCAGGAAGCGCTCGAGCCGCAGGCCGGGTCGGTCGGACATGTGGATGGTCTTCGTCGCTTCAGGGGTTGCCAGCGCCGGCGGTCGGTATTAGTTTCATTTGAAACCAATTGGCCTGACCCGTCAATGGAGGTCTCCCATGGCGAGCACCCAGCCCGAAATCGACACGGTGAACCCGATGGGCACCGACGGCTTCGAATTCATCGAGTACACCGCACCCGATCCCGCCGAGCTCGGCCGGCTGTTCGAGTCGATGGGCTTCACCGCGGTGGCCAGGCACCGCGCGAAGGACGTCGCGCTCTATCGCCAGGGCGACGTGAACTTCATCGTCAACGCCGAGCCGGCGAGCTTCGCGCAGGGCTTCGCGCGCGTGCACGGCCCCAGCATCTGCGCCATCGCGTTTCGGGTGAAGAACGCGGCGCAGGCCTACAAGCGCGCGCTGTCGCTGGGCGCCTGGGGCGTCGAGGGCCGCGTCGGGCCGATGGAGCTCAATATTCCCTCGATCAAGGGCATCGGCGACAGCCTGATCTACCTGGTCGACCGGTACGGAACGAAGGGTACGATCTACGACGTCGACTTCGAGTATCTGCCCGGCGTCGATCCCCAGCCGCGCGGCGTGGGCCTCACCTATATCGACCACCTGACGCACAACGTGCATCGCGGCCGCATGGCGGAGTGGGCGGAGTTCTACGAACGCCTCTTCAATTTCCGCGAGATCAAGTACTTCGACATCGAAGGCAAGCTCACCGGGCTGAAGTCCAAGGCGATGACCAGCCCATGCGGCAAGATCCGCATCCCGATCAACGAGAGCTCGGACGACAAGTCGCAGATCGCCGAGTATCTCAACGCCTATCACGGCGAGGGCATTCAGCACGTGGCGCTGGGCACCGACGACATCTACGCCACCGTCGAGGCGCTGCGCGGCATGGGCACGCCGTTCCAGGACACGGTCGAGACCTACTATGAGGGCATCGATCGGCGTCTGCCGGGCCATGGCGAGGACCTCGCGCGGCTGAAGCGCAACCGCATCCTGATCGATGGCGCGCCGACCGAGGGCGGCGGGCGCCTGCTGCAGATCTTCACCAACACGGTGATTGGGCCGATCTTCTTCGAGATCATCCAGCGCAAGGGCGACGAAGGCTTCGGTGAGGGCAATTTCCGCGCGCTCTTCGAGTCGATCGAGCTCGACCAGATCAGGCGCGGCGTCTTGAAGGCGTAGATCTCCCTGTCATTCCGAGCGCAGCGAGCAATCCAGGCAGCTTTCCTAGATCCCTCGCTGCGCTCGGGATGACAAGCAACGTAGGAGGACACGATGGCCAGGAACTGGATTCCCCTGTCGCGCGTCGAGGGCGTGGCCTCGCGCCAGGCGCATGTGCGGCTGCCTCAGGGCACCTACGAGCGCGAGATCAGCAAGGAGGGCTTCTTCGGCCCCTCGGCGCAGTTCCATCACCCGCACAAGCCCACCGACTGGATCGACTTCGAAGGCCCGATTCGTCCGCGTGCCTTCGACCTCAACAAGCTGGTGAAGGCCGAGGGCAGCCCCTGGGCGGCGCAGGACGTGCTGAAGAACAAGGCCGTGCACATGCGCATCTGGCGGCTGGAGTCGGCGCAGCCCGATCTGGCGCGCAACAGCGACGGCGATGACCTGCTGTTCATTCACGAGGGCGCCGGGCATCTGTTCTGCGACTACGGCCACATGGAGTACCGCGACGGCGACTACATCATGATCCCGAGGGGCACGATGTGGCGCCTGGAGCCGTCGGCCTCGACCATGGTGGTGATGATCGAGGCGACCAACGACCACTTCACCCTGCCCGACAAGGGCATCGCCGGCCGCCATGCCATCTTCGATCCGGCGATCCTCGACACGCCTTCTCTCGACGACGCCTTCAAGGCGCAGCAGGGCGAGAAGCGCTGGCGCGTCGTGGTCAAGCGGCGCGATCAGCTCTCGACCATCACCTATCCGTTCAACCCGCTCGACGCGACCGGCTGGCACGGCGATCTCTCCGTCGTGCGCGTCAACTGGCGCGACATCAGGCCGATCATGAGCCATCGCGCGCACCTGCCGCCTTCGGTGCACACCACGTTCCTCAGCGGCCGCTTCGTCGTCTGCACCTTCGTGCCGCGGCCGTTGGAAAGCGACCCCGAGGCGCTGCGCCTGCCGTTCTTCCACAACAACGACGATTTCGACGAGGTGCTGTTCTATCACAAGGGCAGCTTCTTCAGCCGCGACAACATCCATCCCGGGATGATGACGGTGCATCCCAGCGGCTTCACCCACGGCCCGCATCCCAAGGCGTTCAACGCCGCGACCAAGGGCGGCAGGACCGAGACCGACGAGGTCGCGGTCATGCTCGACACCCGCGACGCGCTCGACATCGCCGCGATGCCGGCGGGCGTCGAGTGGGACGGCTACGTGCACTCATGGCGGCCGCCCGAGACCAAGCAGGCCGCTGAATAATCACTCCGTCATCCCGAGCGCAGCGAGGGATCCAGGGCCATCCCAGATCCCTCGCTGCGCTCGGGACGACACAAACGATGGAACTCACGCCATGAAACTGGGCTCACTGAAGGAAGGCGGCCGCGACGGCACGCTGGTCGTGGTCAGCCGCGACCTGTCGCGCGCCGTGCGGGCGAGCGATATCGCGCCGACGTTGCAGCGCGCACTGGACGATTGGGCGCACACGGAGAAGCTGTTGCGCCAGCTCGCCGCCGATCTCGAGAGCAACAAGGTCGAGGGCAGCTTCGCCTTCGATCCGGCGATGGCCGCCGCGCCGTTGCCGCGCGCCTATCAATGGGCCGACGGCTCGGCCTACGTCGTGCATGTCGAGCTGGTGCGCAAGGCGCGTGGCGTCGAGATGCCGCCCAGCTTCTGGACCGATCCGCTGATGTACCAGGGCGGCTCCGACGGCTTCATCGGCCCGCGCGACGACATCGTGGCCGGCGACGAGGCCTGGGGCATCGATTTCGAGAGCGAGATCGGCGTGATCGTCGACGACGTGCCGATGGGCGTCACGCCGCAGGACGCGCGCCGGCACATCAAGCTGGTGACCATTCTCAACGACGTGTCGCTGCGCAACCTGATCCCGGGCGAGCTCAACAAGGGCTTCGGCTTCTTCCACGGCAAGCCGGCCACCGCCTTCGCGCCGGCCGCGGTGACGCCGGACGAGCTGGGCCCCGCCTGGGACGGCGCGAAGCTCAGCCTGCCGATGCTGTCGACCTACAACGGCGAGCTCTTCGGCAGGCCCGACGCGGCGACCGACCTGACCTTCGATTTCGGCCAGCTGATCGCGCATGCGGCGAAGACCCGGCACCTCGAGGCCGGCAGCGTGATCGGCTCGGGCACGGTGGCCAATCGCGACGCCTCGGTCGGCTGCTCGTGCATCGCCGAGCGGCGCGTGCGCGAGACGATCGACGGCGGCAAGCCCGTCACGCCGTTCATGAAGTTCGGCGATCGCATCCGGATCGAGATGCTCGACGCACAGGGGCGGTCCATCTTCGGCGCCATCGACCAGAAGGTGGTGCGCTACGGAGGACCGGCATGAAGCTCTACGGTTACTTTCGGTCGTCCGCCGCCTATCGGGTGCGCATCGCGCTCAACCTCAAGAGCATCGTGGTCGAGCACGCGTCGAAGCATCTGCGCAAGGGTGAGCATCTCAGTGACGATTTCGCCGCGCTCAATCCGCAGAAGCTGCTGCCGGCACTGAAGCTCGATTCGGGCGAGATCCTCACCCAGTCATTGGCGATCCTCGAATACCTCGAGGAGACGCACCCCGATCCGCCGCTGCTGCCCAGGGATCCGGTCGGTCGCGCCCGCGTGCGCTCGCTGGCGCTGATCCCGGCCTGCGAGATCCATCCGGTGCAGAATTTGCGCGTGATGGGCTATGTGCGGCAGCACTACAAGCAGGACGACGCCGGCGCCTTCGCCTGGTCGAGGCACTGGATCGAGGTCGGCTTCGAGGCCTACGAGAAATCGATCGCCGGCAATCCGGCGACCGGCATGTTTAGCCACGGCGACACGCCGACCATGGCCGATCTCTGCCTGGTGCCGCAGGTCTTCAACGCCGGCCGCTTCGGCGTCGACATGTCGAAGTTCCCGACCATCGCGCGCATCAACGCGGCCTGCCTGAAATTGCCGGCCTTCGACCTGGCGCAGCCCTCGAAGCAGCCCGACGCGGAGCCATAACTGTCATCCCTCGCTGCTCCCGGGATGACAGGTGGTCGTCAGCCCTTGCGCGCCTTGGCGACGGCGGCCTTCATGGTGTCGGCGTCGACGGCGCCGGGGATCAGCTGGGTGCCGATGATGAACGCCGGCGTGCCGTTGACGCCCAGCGCCCGGGCGAGCTGGGCGGCCTTGTCGATATGCTGGGTGATCGCCGGGTCGTCCATGTCCTTGGTCAGGCGCTGCGCGTCGAGCTTCAGATCGGCGATGACCTGCGCCATGCGCTCGGCCGAGATCTGGCCGCGGGCTTCCATCAGCGCGTTGTGCACCTCGAAATACTTGCCCTGCTTATGGGCGGCCAGCGCCATGCGCGCGGCGATCTTCGAGTCCTCCGACAGGATCGGGAACTGCTTGTGGACGATTCGAATCCTGCCGTCGCCGGCGACCACCGATTTTAGCGTGGGATGGGCGCGCCGGCAGTAGCCGCAATTGTAGTCGAAGAACTCGACGATGGTGACGTCGCCCTTTGGATTGCCGCCCACCGGGGTGAGCGCGTCGTTGGCCAGCTCGTCCCTGAACCTGACCAGCGCCGCCTTGGCGCGTTCCTCCTTCTCGATGCCCTGGCGGCGCTCGTACTCCTGCAGCGCCTCGACCAGCACCTCGGGGTTCTTGATCAGGTATTCCTTGATGATCTTCTCGATCGCCGCCCTGTCCGATCCGGACTGGGCCTGGGCGAGCGGCGCCAAGGCAAGCGCGGCGAGAATGGCAACCAGGCGGACTAACCAGCGCATCAGTATCTCCTGCGGCCAGCCTCAAGGGCGACCGGCCGGCGTGACTTACCACAGAGCGCCCGGATCAGGCGCATCAACTCATGGCGATCTTGAGGCGGCTCAACGCCTGGGCCGCCCGGATTCGATGAAGCCCTTGATATCCATGGCGCGCTGCCAGCCCGGCGAGCCGCGCGGCAGGGCGCGTTCGGCCGCCGTGGCCTTGTAGATCGCTGCCTGGCGGTCGCCCCTCAGCAGGAATACCTCGGCGGTGGCAAGGTCGGTCATGCCCTGGTTGCCCAGTCCCGCCTGGGCTCTCGCCATCAGGTCCCAGGCGCCGAGATTGCGCGTCTCGACGATCACCACCTGGTCGAGGTTGCGGACGGCCGGCGCGAAGCGCCCGGCGTTCACCTGCGCCTGGGCGAGCTGATAGCGCAGCGCGATGGACGAGGGCAGCAGCGCAACGGCCCGCTCGTAGGAGCTCACCGCCTCGGCCGGCCGCTGCGAGTCGCGCAGGATGTCGCCCTTCAGCTCGTGAATATAGGGATCGCGCGGATGCTCGCGGATCAGCGAATCGAGGATCGACATCGAGGCGCCGACCTGGCCGCTGCGCCACAGCGCCATGGCGCGGCCGTAGCGCGCCGCGATGCTGCGATCGGAATCGGGATACTTCGACAGCGCGCGCTGCGGCTCGAAATAGCCCAGCGTCTTGGCCACCATCCGCGCATGCAGCTCCCTGAACTGCGCCGGCTCCGCGGCGTTGACGGCGCGCGAGCGCGCCACCTGCTCCTCGAGGAAATCGATGCGTTCGCCGGTCATCGGATGGGTGCGCATGTAGCCGGTGCTGCGCACGCCGACATAGATGCGCTCCTGCACCTGCAGGATCTTCATGAACTCGAGCATGCCCCTGGGCGAGATGCCGGCGCGCTCGAGGAAGCCCACCGCCGCCTGGTCGGCCTGCTGCTCCTGCGAGCGGGTGTAGCTCAGGAAGCTGCGCAGCGCCGTGCTGCTGCCACCGCCCAGCACGCGCGGATCGCGCGGGTAGCCCTGGCTGTCGCGGCCGACCTGCGAGCCGGCGACGACCGCCGCGCCCGCCAGGATCTGCTCGATGATCGCCTCGGCGGTGGCGTTGCGGATCGCGTCCTGCAGCTTGGCGAGATGCGCGCCCTTGATGTGGCCGGTTTCGTGCGCGATCACGCCGATCAGCTGGCCGGCGTTCTCGGTGCGCATGATCAGGCCGGTGTGCAGGAAGATGCGCTGGCCGCCGGCGACGAAGGCGTTGAGAGAGGCGTCCTGCACGAGATGGACCTCGATCGCGCCGGGATCGAGCCCGGCGGCGCGGAAGATCGGCGCCGCGAAGATGCGAATCGTGTTTTCTATTTCGGCGTCGCGGACTAAAACCAGCCGCTGGGCGGACGCGCTGGCGGTCGCCCCCAGAAGTGTCAGCAAAAGGGCGATGCAGGAAACGATGCGCTTCGGAACCATCGACGGACCATCCCCCCTCGCCAAGGCCAACCATACCATTCTCGCGGCGGCGGCGCTCGCCGCGCTGCTGGGCGGCTGCTCCGGCGACAAGCCGGTACGCGGCGACGTGGGATTTATCGAGGGGTTTTTTGGCGCAGTTGTGGCGGACGAGCCGCGCGCGGCCGACGCCGGCCGGGACGTGCTGACCAGCGGCGGCAGCGCCGCGGACGCCGCCGTGGCCATGTACTTCACCATGGCGGCCACCCTGCCGTCGGCCGCCAGCCTGGGCGCCGGCGGAGTTTGCCTGGTTCACAACGCGAGCCGGCGGTCGGTCGAGTCGATCGTCTTTCCGCCGGTGCCGGTCAGCGGCTCGGCGCGCGGCTACGACATCGCCGTCCCGATGGCCGCGAGGGGCATGGCGCTGCTGCACGCGCGCCACGGCCGCTCGCGCTGGGAATTGCTGGTCGCCGGCGGCGAGCGCGTGGCACGTTTCGGCGCGCCGGTATCGCGTGCCCTGTCGCGCGACCTGCAGGCCGGCGCGCGTCTGATCGGGGCGGATCCGGAGGCGCGGCGCATCTACGATAAGGGCGGCGGGGTCGCCGTGACCGAGGGCGACGTGTTCCACCAGGGCGACCTCGGCGCCACGCTCGGCATCATCAAGGCGCGCGGCGGCGGCGACCTGTACCAGGGCCCGCTGGCGCGCCAGCTCAGCGGCGCGGTGCAGCAGGCCGGTGGCAACCTGACGCTGGCGCATCTGCGCGCGGCTGTCCCGCGTGTCGTGCCGCCGCTGCAGGTGCGCTTTGGCGATCACACCGCGTTCTTCGCGCCGGCGCCGTTCGACGGCGGCCAGTCCGCGGCATCGGCGTTCCAGAGTGGCGGCAGCGGCGGCGGCACCTTCGAGGGCGGCGAGGCCGGCTTCGTCGCTGTCGATCGCGACGCCAACGCGGTCAGCTGTGTCTTTACCATGAACCAGCTCTTCGGCGCGCGTCGCGTCGCGCCCGGCACCGGCATCATGTTGGGCGCGCCCTCGGGCAACGGCATGGCGCAGACGACGCCGATGCTTGTCAGCAACGTCAACAACGGCGAGTTCCTGCTCGCCGGCGCCGCATCGGGCGGTCCCGGCGCGCCGGCGGCGCTGGGGGCGGCGGCGCGTACGGTGCTCTCGACCCATGGCCGGCTGGCCGACGCCGTCGGCGGCACGAGTGGCGGCGTGCTCAGCATCTTCACCTGTTCGCGTGGGCTGAAGTTCGATCGTCGCACCTGCCAGGCGCTGGCTGATCCGCGCGGCCACGGCCTGGCGCTGATCGCCGACAGATGAGCCGTCGGCCCCGATGAGCGTGTCGCGCCGCGCCGATGCCGTGCCGCCGTTCATCGTCATGGACGTGATGCGGGAGGCGGCCGAGAAGGAGGCGCGCAACGAGAGCGTGATCCATCTCGAGGTCGGCCAGCCCAGCACGCCGGCGCCGGTCGGCGCCCTGGACGCCGCGCGCGAGGCGCTGTCGCGTGACCGGCTGGGCTATGTCGATGCGCTGGGCATCCCGAAGCTGCGCGAGCGCATCGCCCGGCACTACCACGAGCGCTACGGCATCGCGGTGCCGGCCGAGCGGGTGATCGTCACCACGGGCTCGTCGAATGGCTTCCTGCTGGCCTTCCTCGGCGCCTTCGATGCCGGCGCGCGGGTGGCGATGGCGGCGCCGGGCTATCCGCCCTACCGCAACATCCTCTCGGCGCTGGGGCTGGCGCCAGTCGATCTCGTGACCACGGCGGTCGAGCGCTATCAGCCGACCGTGGCGCAGCTCGAGAAGGCCGGCGCGCTCGACGGCCTGATCGTCGCCAGCCCGTCGAACCCGACCGGCACGATGGTGACGCGAGCCGAGCTGGCAGCGCTTTATGGTCATTGCCGCGCGCACGGCCTGACCCTGATCTCTGACGAGATTTATCACGGCCTGACCTACGGCGAGCGCGCGACCACGGCGCTGGAGATCGGCGACGACGCCATCGTCGTCAACAGCTTCTCCAAGTACTTCTCGATGACCGGCTGGCGCGTCGGCTGGCTGGTGGTGCCGCAGGCGCTGGTGCGGCCGATCGAGCGTCTGGCGCAGAATCTGATGATCTCGACGCCGACCATCTCGCAGCACGCCGCGCTGGGCGCGTTCGAGTGCACTGACGAGCTCGAAGGCCACGTGCGGCGCTATCGCGCCAATCGCGATCTGTTGATGGCCGGTTTGCCGAAGGCGGGGTTCGATCGCTTGACGGTCGCGACGGGTGCCTTCTACACCTATGCCGATATCTCGCACCTGACAAACGACAGTGTCGATTTCTGCCGCCGCATGCTGCGTGAGGCCGGAGTCGCGACGACGCCGGGTGTCGATTTCGATCCGCAGCGGGGCCGCGGAACGTTGCGGATTTCCTTCGCCGGCTCGACCGCGGAGATGGAGGAGGCAGTACGTCGACTTGTCGCCTGGAAGCGGTGATTGCGGCTGTCGCCTTGATCGTTCTGTCGGTCGTCACGTCGGCGGGCGCGCAGGCGCTCGATTGCCGGCGACCGGCTTCCGAAATCGATCGCGCGACCTGCCGCGGCGCCGACCTGATGACGGCGCGTGCCGCCGTCGGCGTCGCCTATTAAGGCCTGCTGCATTCGCTCGCCGGTGCGGCGCGCGAGTATCTGATCGCCGATCAGGAGCGCTGGGCGCGCAACAACCACTCGCGCTGCGTCGAATCGGTCCGCCGCTACACGACGAGCCGCGTCGACACCCAGATCGCAGCCTGCCTGACGGAGCGCATGTCGGCGCGCACCGGACGGCTGCTGGCGATGCCGTCGGGCGCCGCCTATCCGTTCATCTCCGAGCATCTGATGCTGAAATTCGGCCTGGCGGTGCGCAGCGCCTATCGGCTGTTCGTCAGCTATCCGCAATTCGATCTGCCTGGCGTTGACAGCGGTGTGCTGAACCAGCAGATCGAGAAGGCCGCCCGCGAACGCATCCAGGTCGATCCGTTTCCCCGGCCGGGCGACGACTTCCCCGGCCCGTGGCTGACGGAGATCCGCCACGATCTGCGCTTTCCCGCCCCGGGCCTGGTCGCTGTGCTGTCCAGCATCTACCTCCAGCACGATGGCTTGCGGCCGACCAATGTCAGCGCCGGCATGCTGGTCGATCTTCGCGCGGGAGGGTGTGGAGATCGTCTTCCGATCCTACGAGGAGGGATCCGGCCCGAACGGTGCGCGGCTGGTCGCGATCCCCTATGCCAGGCTGAAGGGCATCATCCGCCGTGACGGCCCGCTGGCGGAGAAGGCGCTGAGACCTACTTCGTGATGAACGGCTCCCAGGCGCGCAAGCCGCTGGCGTTGGGACCGCGAGTATCCGTGTCGCCCTGGCTCGCGCGCTCCATGATTGGAAGGTACAGCGCGCGATCGGCGTCGGCCCCCTTGTCGTCGCCCTTTGCCTCCTTCGCCCGCGCCCGAAACTCATATGGGTTGTACATGGGGTGCACGTAGCGCGGTGCGAGGCGGATGGCCTCGCTGAAATCGCGAATCGCGTCGTCGTACCGCTTCATCTCCAGGTACGCCTCGCCCCGATTGTTCCATGCCACGGCATAGGCGGGGTCGAGGCGAAGCGCCTCGGTGTAGTCGGAGATGGCATTCGACGGGTCGGGATAGCTGTTGCGCACCCCGCGATTGTTGAAAAGCTTCGCCAGCTTGGGCGCCAGGCGAATTGCCTCGTTCAGATCGCGCATCGCCTGATCTTCGTCTCTGGTCATTGCCGAGCGGTTGTTGAGCGCCATCGCGCGATCGATCGGCGAGGTTCGCGGGTCATCGATGACGAGGGAGCACAGCTTGGCCGACTCGGGATCGAAGTCCGGCGTTCGCAGGCAACGCTGGTAGGCATTTTCATACAGCGACTGCGCCGACACCGTCGGCATCGTGCAGGACAGGCAGAGCAGCATCAGCGGCAGGAGACCGCGCATCGACATGCCTCAATGCAGCTGGCGGCGGTCGCGCCGCTCGGCTGGTGGCGACGTCTGCGCCGGCGGCGCCGGTGCCGCGTGATGATGCACCATCTTCCAGACTTCGCCCTCGCGGACGAAGCCATTCGTGGCGATAAGCTGGCCGGCCGGCAGGATCTCGCGGCAGATCACGATGGCCAGGCCATGGCGCACGATGACGAACTCGTCGGAGACGCCGGCCTTGGGCGCGTTGGGATTGCGCAGGATCGCCCGCCAGGACCGCAGAACGCTTTCGCGATCGAGCAGGGCCGGCTGGCCGGGATGCACGCAGGCCACCGGCGCCGTGGTCGCCCACATCCCGGCCAGGGCCTCGAAGTCACGGCGGCTGAAGGCGGCATAGAAGGCGCGGTTGGCGGCGAGGATCGCCTCGTGGTCATCTTCCTCGATGCCCGGCACGAAGGGCGGGATGCGGCCGCGCGCCATCGTCGCCCTACTTGTTCCTGAACACGGGCTTGCGCTTCTCGACGAAGGCGTCGACCGCCTCCTTGTGGTCCTCGCTCTGATGCGCGATGGCCTGCATCGAGGCCGACATGTCGAGCAGCGTGTGCAGCCCGGTGCGCTCGCCCTCGCGCAGCAGGCGCTTGGCCATGCGCAGGCCATAGGCGGGATTGACGGCGATGCGTCTGGCCAACGCCATCGCCTCGTCCATCAGCTTGTCGTCGTCGACAACCTTCGAGGCGAGCCCCATCTCGTAGGCCTGCTCGCCGGTGAACTGCTCGCCCGTGAAGGCCATCAGCATGGCGTTCGACATGCCCACGGCGCGCGGCAGGAACCAGGCGCCGCCATCGCCGGGGATGATGCCGAGCTTGACGAAGCTCTCGGCGAAGCGCGCGCTGCGAGCCGCGATGCGGATATCGCACATGCAGGCCAGATCGCAGCCGGCGCCGATGGCATGCCCGTTGACAGCGGCGATGATCGGCACCTCCAGCTCGTACATCGCCGTCGGGATGCGCTGGATGCCGCGCTGATAGCCGACGCGCACATTGTAGACGCCGCCCGAGAACATGCCTTGGTGGCGCTGCATGTTCTTGACGTTGCCACCCGAGCTGAAGGCCGTGCCGGCGCCGGTCAGGATGGCGCAACGCACGTCGTAGTCCTCGTTGATGCGGTGCAGGGCCTCGACGATCGCGCTGATCATCTCCTCGTCGGAGATCGCATTGCGAACATCGGGATCGTTCAGCGTCAGCGTGACGATGTTGTCCTTCTTCTCGTAGAGCAGCCTGTCCGCCACCGCATTCCTCCCGACGTGAATCCGCGTTTACTTATAGCGGTCGGCGTCTAGGATTATCGGAACAACGCCCTCAATCCAACGCCTGAGTCCATCATGAAGTCGGGAGGATGCCTGATATGACGATGCCGACCCTCGATTTCCCGCCGTTCCGCCTGCCGCCGGACGCCGAGGAATTGCGGACGGAGGTGCGGGCTTTCCTCAAGGGCATCCTGCCGACCTTGAGCGCGGGCGAACGCTTCAAGAGCTGGAACAGCCGCTCGCCGGAATTCAGCAAGGCGATGGGCGCGAAGGGCTGGATCGGCATTACCTGGCCGAAGAAGTATGGCGGCGCCGAGAAAAGCTTCCTGCACCGCTACGTGATCACCGAGGAGCTGCTGGCCAATGGCGCGCCGGCCGGCTCGCACTGGGTCGCCGACCGCCAGAGCGGTCCCAACATCCTGCGCTACGGCAGCGAAGAGATGAAGGACGCGATCCTGCCGCGTATCGTCAAGGGGGAGTGCTTCTTCTCGATCGGCATGAGCGAGCCGGATTCCGGCTCCGACCTCGCCTCGGTGCGCACCCGCGCCGACAGGGTCGAAGGCGGCTGGCGAGTCAACGGCACCAAGATCTGGACCAGCGGCGCGCATCGCTCGCACTACGCGATCACGCTCTTGCGCACCAGCGGCCAGCGCGAGGATCGCCATCGCGGCCTGAGCCAGCTGGTGATCGACCTTAAATCGCCGGGCATCACCATCCGGCCGATCATCAACCTCAACGGCAAGCACGACTGGAACGAGGTGGTGTTCCGCGACTGCTTCGTGCCCGATTCGATGATGCTGGGCGAGGAGGGCGATGGCTGGCTGCAGGTCACCGGCGAGCTCGCCTACGAGCGCAGCGGGCCTGAGCGCATCCTGACCAACATCCATGTGCTGAAGGAGCTGATCCGCATCGTCGGGCGTCAGCCCGGCCACCATGCGCAGGAGGT
The DNA here is from genome assembly GCA_019635875.1 of Alphaproteobacteria bacterium. Classification (NCBI taxonomy): domain Bacteria; kingdom Pseudomonadati; phylum Pseudomonadota; class Alphaproteobacteria; species Alphaproteobacteria bacterium. The sequence continues at coordinate 22,904 of JAHBYP010000003.1, read as the reverse complement.
CATCGGCAAGCTCGCCGCCCGCGTCTGGAGCCTGCGCCAGATGTCGCTGTCGGTCGCCGGAATGCTGCAGGCCGGCAAGTCGCCGGCGGTCGAGGCGGCGGTGACCAAGGATCTCGGCACGCATTTCCAGCAGGACCTGCCGGAGATCGCGCGCGTGCTGGGCGAATCCGACGCCGCCGACGAGAACGACATCGAGGAATTCCTCGACGTCTGCCAGATGGCGACGCTTGCAGCGCCGGCCTACTCGATCCAGGGCGGCACGACGCAGATCCTGCGCGGCATCATCGCGCGCGGGCTGGGTCTGCGATGAAACCTTGCCTTCCCCCGGAGGGGGAAGGTGCCCGAAGGGCGGAAGGGGGATGTCGAAGACGAACGCATGAGTCCGGCTTCGACATCCCCCATCCGGCGCTCCGCGCCACCTTCCCCCTCCGGGGGAAGGTAGACGTAAAAGGGTAAGGAACGACGACAGATGGCATCGGACAACGAAACCCGCGACATGTTCGTGGAGATGGCGTCGCGGCTGTTCAGCGAGCAGGCGACGCGCGAGATCATCAACGCTTTCGAGAAAGGCACCTGGCCGGCCGATCTGTGGAGGCAGGTCGAGGAAGCCGGCCTGCCCTGGGCGGCGGTGCCGGAGAGCGCCGGCGGCGCCGGCGGCAATATCGGCGACCTGATGGCGGTGCTGCGCGAGGCCGGCCGCAACGCCGTGCCGCTGCCCCTCGCCGAGACCGGCCTGGGCGCGATGATCGCCGGCGAGGCGGGGCTGACGCCGCCGCCAGGGCCGCTGGCGCTGGTGATCTCGGAGTCGAGCGCGCCGATCCGCATCGCGGGCGGCAAGGTCTCAGGCAAGGCCAGGCGCGTCGCGTTTGCCTCGGTGTGCGACAACATCATCGTCGTCTCGTCCGGCGAAGTGGCGATTGTCGCGAAGGCGGCGGTGAAGATCGACGCCAGGCAGGGGCAAACTGGCGAGCCCTATGACGATGTGACCTTCGACAATGCCGCGGCGAGCGCATCGGCGTCCTCGAAGATCACGCCGGAATGCGCCCTGGAGCTGGCGGCGCTGGCGCGCACCAGCCAGATGAGTGGTGCGGCCGACCGCATCCTGGCGATCACCACGCAATATGCCAAGGAGCGTACGCAGTTCGGCCGCTCGATCAGCACCTTCCAGGCGATCCAGCACATGCTGGCCGAGCTCTCGACCTATGTCGCGGCGGTCGCGGCGGCGGCGCGCACCGCGGCGCGCGATGCGGAGGAGGGCGATGGCAGCTTCGCGATCTGGGCGGCCAAGACCCAGGCCAGCGACGCCGCGCACAAGATCTGCGCCATCGCGCACCAGTCGATGGGCGCGATGGGCTTTACCTACGAGCACATCCTGCACCACTACACGCGCCGCCTCTGGGTGTGGCGCCGCGACTACGGCAGCGAGTCGTTCTGGGGTGCCAAGCTCGGTCGCGCGATGTGTGAGGCGGGGCCGGATGCCATGTGGCCGTCGCTGACCTCGAGCAAGGTGGCCGCCTAGGTGGAACATGCTGTCGTTCCGAGCGCAGCGGGGAATCCAGGGAAGATGCCGGGCTTCCTTGCCGTGCTCGCAATGACGGGGCGACTCTAGGGAGACTGCCATGGACATGCACGCCAGCGTCGGGCGCCTGCGCACCGAGATCATCGACAAGGCCGAGGCGCTGGCGCCGACGATCGAGGCGGCGGGGGCGCGCATCGAGGCCGAGCGGCGCATCGTTCCCGACGTACTGGCCGCGATGCACGGCGCGCGGCTGTTCCGCATGCTGCTGCCGCGATCGGTCGATGGCGAGGAGGTCGATCCCGAGACCTTCTTCCGTGTCGTCGAACGCATCGCCAGCGCTGATGCCAGCACCGGCTGGTGCCTGTGCCAGGCCGGCGGCTGCGCGATGTCGGCGGCCTATCTCGAGCCCGACGTGGCACAGAAGATCTTCGGTGCGTCGAACTCGGTGCTGGCCTGGGGTCCGGGCCCGAAGGTCAAGGCGGTGGCCGACGGCAACGATGGCTATCGTGTCACCGGCTCGTGGGCCTTCGCCTCGGGTGGGCGACACGCGACCTGGCTGGGCGCGGACTGCCCGCTATTCGCCGCCGACGGCACGCCGATCCGCGATGCGCTGGGACGCCAGATCATGCGCGTCTTTCTCGTTCCGACCGAACAGGTGCAGTGGACCGACATCTGGAACGTGATCGGCCTGCGCGGCACGGCGAGCGACCAGTTCGCGCTCGACGACCACTACGTGCGCACCGATCACTCGATCACCCGCGACCACACGCGCGAGCGGCGCGAGAACGGGCCGCTGTACCGCATGTCGGCGCTCTACCTCTACGCCATCGGCTTCGCCGGCGTGGCGCTGGGCACGGCGCGGCCGATGCTCGACACCTTCATGACCTTCGCACGCGACAAGTATCCGCGCGGCATCAAGAGCGCGATCCGCGACAACAACGTCGTGCAGCTTGGCGTCGGCCAGTCAGAGGCCAGGCTGCAGTCGGCCCGTGCGCTCCTGCTGCAGAGCGTACGCGAGGTGTGGGCCGAGGTGCAGAAGACCGGCACCTTCACCATCCCGCAGCGCATGCAGCTGCGCATGGCGACGACGCACGCGATCCAAATGGCGCGCGAGGTCTCGCACTTCGTCTATCACGCCGCGGGCGCCACCGCGATCTTCCACGACAATCCCTACGAGCGCCGCTTTCGCGACATCAACACCGTGACGCAGCAGCTGCAGGGCCGGCTGTCGCATCTCGAGAATGTCGGCAATTTCCTGATGGGCGGGGAGCCCGACCTGAACTTCGCATAGGAATCTGTCGTTCCGAGCGCAGCGAGGGATCCAAGCCCTCTTCCTGGGACCGCCGGCGGTCCCAGAGAGATTCGTCGCTACCGGGTCACCGTCGCTACCGCTTCAATTGCCGGTCATGCGCGACCACCAGCCGCGCTTGGGCTTCTCCGGCGGTGCCTCGACGGAGGTCGAGGGGATCGCAGGCGGCGGGGGCGGTTCGGCACTGGGCACCGCGGGCGCGGCGCCCGTTGTCATCTGGCCGTTGCCTGGCTGCTCGGTGGCCACGGGTTCGACCTGCGGCTCGACGATGATCGGCCGCGGCGGCGCGTCGGGCTGCGCCTCGATCGGGACCGGCACGAAGGGCGTCGCCGGCTCAGGCTCGTGCTCTGTCGGCCGAGCGCCGGCATGCGCGTCCTCGGATTCGCCCTCCTCGCGCTCGCGACGGCGGCCACGACCGCCACGGCGGCCGCGCCGGCGGCGGCGGTGGTCGTCGGCGTCCTCCGGCCCGCCATCCTCGGCGCGCGGTCCGTCCATGTCCTCGACGCCGGCCTCGGCCGGCTCGGCGCGCTCCTCGCCGCCGGCAGGCGGCGCCGCATGCGCGCCATCGGGCTCGCCGTCGTCGGGCGCGGCGGCCATCGGCTCGCCATTCTGCTCGTCGCGGCGACCGCCGCGCCGCCGGCGACGCCGGCGGCGACGGCGGTTGGCGTCGTCGTCGTCGCCCTCGGCACCATCGGCGGAGACGGCGGCCTCGGCTTCCTCGCCCTCCGGCACGTCCTCGTACTCGTCGTAGGCAGCCGAGGCGGTCAGCCGGGCCTGCGGCTGCTGCTGATCGCCGCCGACGCGTGCGCGGGTGCGCTCGATCTCATAGTGCGGCGGGATCAGCTCGTCGTCGCCGACGACCAGCACGCGGAAGCCGTAGCGCTCCTCGGCCTCGGCGATGTTGGCGCGCTTGTGGTTGAGAATGTAGAGCGCCACCGGCGTCGGCACGCTGACCACGACCTCGCCGGCGCGCCGGCGGATGCCTTCCTCCTCGATGCCGCGCAGCACGTGCAGCGCCGTCGATTCGACCGAGCGGATGCGGCCGGTGCCCTCGCAATGCGGGCAGACCTCGGTGGAGTTCTCCAGCAGGCTGGGCCGCAGGCGCTGGCGCGACAGCTCGAGCAGGCCGAAGGGCGAGATGCGGCCGATCTGGATGCGCGCGCGATCGAGCCGCATGGCTTCCTTCAGGCGGCGCTCGACCTGCTGCTGGTGCTTGCTCTCCTCCATGTCGATGAAGTCGATCACGACAAGGCCGGCGAGGTCGCGCAGGCGGACCTGGCGGGCGATCTCCTCGGCCGCCTCGAGGTTAGTGCGCAGCGCCGTCTCCTCGATGTTGCGCTCCTTGGTGGCGCGGCCCGAGTTGACGTCGATGGCAACCAGTGCCTCGGTCGGGTTGATAACGATGTAGGCGCCGGTCCGGAGCTGCACCGAGGGCGAATGCATGGCGTCGAGCGCGGTCTCGACCTGGTAGCGGTGGAACAGCGGAATCGAATCGTCGTAGAGCTTGATGCGGCCGGCCTGCGAGGGGATCAGCTGGCGCATGAAATCCTGCGCCAGGTTGAAGCCGTCGTCGCCCTCGACCCAGATCTCCTCGATGTCGGAGTTGTAGAGGTCGCGGATCGATCGCTTGATGATGTCGCCTTCCTCGTAGATCAGCGCCGGCGCCGTCGACTTCAGCGTCAGCTCGCGGATGCTGTCCCACAGGCGCATCAGGTAGTCGTAGTCGCGCCGCACCTCGGGCTTCGACCGCTCCAGCCCGGCGGTGCGCAGGATCACGCCCATGCCCTGCGGCACGTCGAGCTCGGCCAGCATCTCCTTCATGCGCTTGCGGTCGGCGGCGTTGGTGATCTTGCGCGAGATGCCGCCGCCGCGGCCGGCGTTGGGCATCAGCACGGCATAGCGGCCGGCGAGCGAGAGATAGGTGGTGAGTGCCGCACCCTTGTTGCCGCGCTCTTCCTTGACGACCTGCACCAGCAGGATCTGCCGGCGCTTGATGACCTCCTGGATCTTGTACTGGCGCGGCGGCGGGGCGCGGCGCGGGCGCGGCTCGTAATCGTCGCCGCCCAGGGTCTCGACCGGGATCTCCGGCTGCGGCGCCTCGGCCGGATCGACGGCGACGTCGCCGTTGGCTGCGGCCTGGACCGTCTCGATCGTGTCGCCTCCATCGATGGTTTCGGGCGCGGCTTCGGCCGGCTTGTCGTCCTCGAAGGTCGGGCCGGAGATGGCGTCGGTGGCGACGGAGGCGGCAATGGCCCCGGTGTCAGGTTCCGGCTCGGGCGTCGGTTCCGGCGCGGGAACCGAGGCCGCCTCGGTGTGCGGTTCAGGCGCCGGTGCGGCCTCGATCAGGGCAGGGGCCGGCTCGGCGTCCGGCTCGGGCAGGGGCGCGGTGGCCTCGGGCGCGCCGACGATGCCGACATCGGCGCCGGCCGTCTCCGGCAGGTTCGACTCGGCAGGCTCGGCGGCTTCGACGGGCTGGGCGCCCGCCAGCAGCGCACGCTGCTCATCGGCGTCCTCGATGTCGCTGCGATCGACGCGATGGCGGCGGCGCGAGCGGCGATCATCCTCCTCGTCGTCGTGGCGCTGGCCGCGCTGGGCCTGTTCGGCCAGCAGCCGTTCGCGGTCGGCGACCGGGATCTGGTAGTAGTCGGGGTGGATCTCGTTGAAGGCCAGGAAGCCGTGGCGATTGCCGCCATATTCCACGAACGCCGCCTGCAGCGACGGTTCGATCCTCACGACCTTTGCGAGATAGATGTTGCCCTTCAGGGGCTTGCGGGATGCCGCTTCGAAATCGAATTCTTCCAGCTTGGTTCCATCCACCACGACGACCCGGGTTTCCTCCGGGTGCGTGGCGTCGACAAGCATACGCTTGACCATCGCCATGCTCCGCGACGGAACGTGGGCCACCTGTGCGAACGGTCAGGCGGACGTCCGTCGCCTAGAGCGGGACCGGCAGGCACCATGTCGTCGACCTGTCGAACGGCGTCAGACGCCAGGACAGGGACCTTCACGATGCCCCGAGACGACAAAAGCTGCGCCGGCCCCGGGTTTCGTTGAAGCCGTCATCACCATGACACCGATGGTCCAAACGGGGTACCGCGCGATCGCATCGATCGCCGCCCGCCGCGTGAGAGCGGCCGGACGTTCCGGCACCGGACCGCCGATGCCGTCGACCAATCCCTGAGGATCGTCCGACTGACGACGACTGTTCGCAGAATCAACATACGCCCGTGCGTGGCATTTCCACAACACAAACTCTAGGCGGTACCGTCTCTTGTGAGTTGTAACATTAGGAGATACAAATATCATATTGATTTAGAAAGGTAATTTTTCTACAAGCAAGCCATGGACCCGACTCCCATCCGTCGTCGCGCGGCGTTGGCAGTGCTGCTGGCCGGCATGATCGGCCTGTCGACGCCCGCCTGGGCCAAGAACCCACGCAAGGCCAAGTCCAAGGTCAGGCCGCCCAAGCCCCCCGCGAGACCGAGGGTCAGCCGCCCGAAGCCGCGCATTATCGCGCTGGATCCCGGCCATGGCGGCGCCGACCCCGGCACAACCGGCGCCTCGGGCATGCACGAGAAGCGGGTAGTACTCGCCGTCGCCCTCGAACTGGCCCGCCAGCTGACCGCCGGCCGCCGCTACCGCGTCGTCCTGACCCGCCGCACGGATCACTTCGTCGCCCTGCGCGAGCGGGTCAGCCGGGCGCGCGCCGCCAAGGCCGACCTGTTCATCTCGCTGCACGCCGACGCCCATCCCGACCGCCGGGTGCGCGGCGCCACGGTCTATACGCTGTCGGAGAGCGCCAGCGACCGCGAGGCCGCGGCGCTGGCGGCCAAGGAGAACAAGGCCGACCTGCTGGCCGGCGTCGACCTGCGCCGGCAGCCCGACGCCGTCGCCGGCGTGCTGATCGAGATGGCCCAGCGCGGCACTATCAACCAGTCGCGGTCCTTCGCCGGCATCATGGTCGACTCGCTGAGGCGGCATGGCGTCGCAACATTGCCGCGCGGCCATCGGCACGCCGGCTTCGCGGTGCTGACGGCGCCCGACGTGCCGGCGATCCTGCTCGAGCTGGGCTATCTGTCGAACCGCGCCGACGAGCGGCTGCTGCTCAACAAGGCGCATCAGCGCAAGCTGGCGCGCGCCATTGCCGCGGCGGCCGACCGCTATTTCGCCAGCCGGCCGGCGCCGTCGCGGCCAATGGCCTAACCGGGCCCCGGACCCGCCGCGAAAAAGGCTTAGTCCCAGTGCCTTATCAACGGGCGGGCGCAACCGTCCGATTGCCTGCGCGTCATCTAACGCGTAGGTGAGACGTCGCAGCGTGAGGCGGACGGGCGCGCCGTCCGCGTGCTTCAGAGGTTCGAGGCCTTCCCATCGTGTGGCTGATCCGTTGGATGATGTATGCCGGCTTCGCGGCCATCGTCTGCGTCGTGGGCGGCGCCGTGGGCGTGTACTGGCATTTCGCGCCTGGCCTGCCCGACCACAAGCAGCTGACCGACTACCAGCCGCCGACGACCACCCGGCTCTATACTGCCGACGGCAAGCTCCTGGCCGAGTACGCGCGCGAGAAGCGGGTCTTCGTGCCGGTCGCCGCCATGCCCAAGCGCCTGGTGCAGGCCTTCGTCGCCGCCGAGGACCAGCGCTTCTTCCGCCACCCCGGCGTCGATCCCATCGGCATCGGCCGCGCCCTGATGACCAACCTGCGCAACATGGGGCAGGGCAGGCGGCCCGAGGGCGCCTCGAGCATCACCCAGCAGGTCGCCAAGAACTTCCTGGTCGGCGGCGAGGCCACCATCCAGCGCAAGATCCGCGAGGCCATCCTGGCGCTGCGCATCGAGAACGCCTTCAGCAAGCAGCGCATCCTCGAGCTCTATCTCAACGAGATCTATCTCGGCGGCGGCAATTACGGCGTCGCCGCCGCGGCGCTGAACTATTTCGACAAGTCGCTCGATGAGCTCAGCCTCAGCGAGATGGCCTATCTCGCCGCCCTGCCCAAGGCGCCCAACCGCTACCACATCAAGCGCAATCCCGAGGGCGCGCACAACAGGCGCGACTACGTGCTGAACCGCATGCTCGAGGACGGATACATCAGCGAGGCGGAGATGGCCGCCGCGCGCGCCGAGAAGCTGGCGCTGCGCCGCCGCGTCGATCCGCCGGAGCTGGCCACCGCCGAGTTCTTCGCCGAGGAGGTGCGCCGCAACCTGCTGACCGCCTACGGCGACAAGGGCCTCTACGAAGGCGGCATGACGGTGCGCACGACGCTCGACTTCGCCGTCCAGAAGCTCGCCGACGAGGCGCTGCGCGACGGCCTGATCGCCTACGACAGGAAGCACGGCTGGCGCGGCGCCACCGAGAAGCTGACCAGCGTCGATGGCTGGCAGGATCGGCTGAAGCGGCATTTGCGCGAGCGGCCCTTCACCGGCCCGCCCAGCTGGCGGCCCGCCGTGGTGCTCGACATCGACAAGAACGTCGTCCAGGTCGGCACGCTCGACGGCGAAGGCGTCCTGCAGCGCGACAAGGACAGCCCGCGCGGCAAGACCTTGCCCAACCAGCGGGTGGGCGCGCTGTCGCAGCGCTGGACCGACATCGTGCAGCCCGGCGACATCATCGCCGTCGAGCCGCAGGCGCCGCCCGCCGCCGGCAAGCCGCAGGTCTACGGCCTGCGCCAGATCCCCAATGTCGACGGCGCGCTCCTGGTGATGGATATCAAGACCGGTCGCATCCTCGCCATGTCGGGCGGCTGGAGCTACCAGCGCAGCCAGTACAACCGCGCCACCCAGGCGATGCGCCAGCCCGGCTCCTCGTTCAAGCCCTTCGTCTATCTCGCCGCCATGGAGGCGGGGCTGACGCCCTCGACCCTGGTGCTCGACGGGCCGATCGAGATCCAGCCCGGCCGCAACCAGCCGGTGTGGCGGCCGACGAATTACGGCGGCGATTTCCTCGGGCCGACCACGGTGCGCCAGGGCCTGGAGAAATCGCGCAACCTGATGACCGTGCGCATGGCCAAGTTCATCGGCATGGACAGGGTGGCCAGGATCGCCCGCGACTTCGGCGTCGACGAGAACATGCGCCTCTTTCTGCCGCTGTCGCTGGGCGCCGGCGAGACCACGCTCCTGCGCATGACCATGGGCTACGCCATGATGGGCAACGGCACCAAGCGCATCACGCCCAGCCTGGTCGACCGCGTGCAGGACCGCAACGGCCGCACCGTCTTCCGCCACGATCCGCGCAGCTGCGACGGCTGCGCCGCCGACGGCGTGCCGGTCGACGGGCAGATGCCCTCGATCGTCGATCGCCGCCAGCCGTTCATGGATCCGGCGCTGACCTACCAGGTCGTCAACATGATGCAGGGCGTCACGACGCGCGGCACGGCGGCGCGGCTCGCGGCGCTGCGGCGGCCGATCGCCGGCAAGACCGGCACCACCAACGACGCCAAGGACGTGTGGTTCATCGGCATGACGCCCGACGTGGTGATCGGCGTCTATGTCGGCTTCGACGATCCGCGCACCTTGGGCCCCGGCGAGACCGGCGGCGGCACCGCCGTGCCGATCTTCGAGCAGGTCGCCCGCACGCTGCTGAAGGACAAGTCGCCCACCCCGTTCCGCGTGCCGCCCGGCCTGCGCATGCTGCGCGTCAATCCCCATACCGGCCAACGCATGCACTCGGGCGAGCCGGGGTCGATCTGGGAGGGCTTCAAGCCCGGCACCGAGCCCACCGAGGACGACTGGCAGGTGCTCGACGGCGTCTCTCCCTTCCGCCTGCCTGGCTCGCCGGTGCCGACGCCGGACGCCGCCGAGCGCGACGTGATCGCCGTCGCGCCGCCCTCGGGCCAGGACCCGCCGGTGATGGGCGCCGACGGCGCCCTGCGGCCGTACGCGCCGACCACGTCGGGCGGCATCGCCCCGCGCCCGCCCAACCCCGGCGCGCCCTCCTTGACGGGCACCGGCGAGACCTATTAGACGAGCGCTCCCAGAGAGCAAGGGGATGTCATGCGCGCGGAGATCGAGGCGGTTGTCGCCGAGATTCAGCAGTCGGTCGGGCTGCTGAGGAGGCATCTTTGACTTCGACGTCGCCGTCGACCGCCTGGCGGAGCTGAACGCCGCCGCCGAAGCCCCCGATTTCTGGAACGACGCCAAGCGCGCGCAGAGCCTGATGCGCGAGCGCGACCGGCTCGACAAGGCGGTGGCCAACGTGCGGCGTATCGAGAACGACACCGCGTCGAACGTCGAGATGATCGAGCTCGCCCAGGCGGAGGGCGACCAGGCGCTGATCGACGAGGCCGAGGCCAACCTCAAGGCGCTGCAGGAAGAGGCCGGCAAGATGCGGCTGGAATCGCTGCTCTCGGGCGAGGCCGACGCCAACAACTGCTACCTCGAGGTCAACGCCGGCGCCGGCGGCACCGAGGCGCAGGACTGGGGCGAGATGCTGGCGCGCATGTACATGCGCTGGGCGCAGCAGCACGGCTACAAGGTCACCTATCTCGAGGAGAGCCCGGGCGAGGAGGCCGGCATCAAGTCCTGCGCCATGAAGATCGACGGGCCCAACGCCTATGGCTGGCTGAAGACCGAGAGCGGCGTGCACCGCCTGGTGCGCATCTCGCCCTTCGACGGCCAGGCGCGCCGCCACACCAGCTTCGCCTCGGTCTGGGTCTACCCGGAAGTCGACGACACGATCGAGATCGAGATCCTCGACAAGGATCTGCGCGTCGACACCTACCGCGCGTCGGGAGCGGGGGGACAGCACGTCAACAAGACCGACTCGGCGGTGCGGCTGACCCATCTGCCCACCGGCATCGCCGTGGCCTGCCAGCAGGAGCGCAGTCAGCACCAGAACCGCGCCAAGGCGATGCAGATGCTCAAGGCCCGGCTCTACGAGGTCGAGCTGCAGAAGCGCGAGGCCGAGAAGCTGGCGCAGGAGGCGGCCAAGACCGACATCGGCTGGGGCCACCAGATTCGCAGCTACGTGCTGCAGCCCTACCAGCTGGTGAAGGACCTGCGCACCAACGTCGAACGCACCGACCCGCAGAAGGTGCTCGACGGCGACCTCGACGAGTTCATGGCGGCGTCACTGGCCGCGCGGCTGGGCCAGGACGAGAAGGCGGCGTAGCAGCCAACGCGCACCGGCGCGCCGCTCGCGTTGAGCGGCAGGGCTATCGCATATGGATGAATTGACTGGTTACTACCTTCCCCCGGAGGGGGAAGGTGCCCGCAGGGCGGATGGGGGATGTCGAAGACGAGTACCGATATTGTTGAGACATCCCCCATCCGTCGCGCTGCGCGCGCCACCTTCCCCCTCCGGGGGAAGGTAGATCCGCAATCCATATGCGATAGCCCTGCGTTGAGCGGCGCGCCCGCGTTCCTACTGCGGCACAACCCTGATGGTCGATCTCGAGGAGACCGGCTCCTGATGCACGGTCGTGGTGGTCGTCGACCCCGTCGGGGTCACCACCGTCGCCGACCTGGCCTCCGCCGGTTGCGTGACGACGGTCCGTTCGTGCTTCACGGCGCACGCCGAGGCCAGCAGGGCGACGGCGGCAAGCGACATCACATGCTTCATCTGTTGTCTCCCTTTACCTGGTCGTGCGGGGAGAACGATGAAGGATTGGCGCGGGTTGCGACCAGTAGGGCGGCCAAGTGGCGGGCCGTGACAAAAATAGGGGCGCCGGCGGTCCCAGGAAAACCACTTCGATGAGAAAGCCCGTCTACCGCGCGCTCGGAATCGTCGCCGTGCTGCTGGGCATCGCCGGCATCTTCCTGCCGCTGCTGCCGACGACGCCCTTCCTGCTGCTCGCCGCCTTCTTCTTCGCCCGCTCGCACCCGGAGTGGGAGGCGAGGCTGCTGGCCCATCCCCGCACCGGCCCGGCCATCCTCGCCTGGCGCGAACGCCGCGCCATCCCGCTCGCCGCCAAGCGCGCGGCCACGCTGCTGATGGCGATCAGCGTCGCGGTCGGCTGGCTGACGCTCGCCGAGCCGTGGCGCTGGCTGCCGGCCGCCATCGCCGCCGCCGTGCTCGGCTGGATCTGGACGCGGCCCTCGGCGTGAGATCGCGTTGCCTTCCCCCGGAGGGGGAAGGTGCCCGAAGGGCGGAAGGGGGATGTCGAAGACGAACGGCGGAGTCCGTCTACGACATCCCCCATCCGGCGCTTCGCGCCACCTTCCCCCTCCGGGGGAAGGGAAACCCGAAAGCCATATGCGATGGCCCTGCCCCTCCGGGGGAAGGGATTCAATACACCTCCTCGACGAACCGCTGGGTCGACATCTTGGGCCGCTTGTAGCCGTCGTCCTCCTGGCGCGGCGGGACCTCGATCTCGACCGGGCGCATGTCCTTGTAGGGCAGGGTGTCGAGGATGTGGCGGATGCAGTTGAGCCGCGCCTTCTTCTTGTTGTCGGCGTTGACCACGTACCACGGCGTCTCGTCGCGGTCGGTGTGCTCGAACATGATGTCCTTGGCGCGCGAGTAGTCGACCCAGCGCTTGCGCGACTCGAGGTCCATCGGGCTGAGCTTCCAGCGCTTGAACGGGTTCTTGACCCGCTCCATGAAGCGCTTCTCCTGCTCCTCGTCGTTGACCGAGAACCAGAACTTCAGGAGCTGGATGCCCGAGCGCACCAGCATCTTCTCGAATTTCGGCGTGGCGCGCAGGAACTCCTTGTATTCCTCGTCGCTGCAGAAGCCCATGACGCGCTCGACGCCGGCGCGGTTGTACCAGCTGCGGTCGAGCAGGACCATCTCGCCCCTGGCCGGCAGCTGCGCGACGTAGCGCTGGAAATACCACTGGCCGCGCTCGCGCTCGGTCGGCGTGCCCAGCGCCACGACGCGGCAGATGCGCGGATTGAGCGGCTCGCTGATGCGCTTGATCGCGCCGCCCTTGCCGGCCGCGTCGCGCCCCTCGAAGATGATCAGCACCTTCAGCCCGTTCAGCCGCACCCATTCCTGCAGCTTGATCAGCTCGAACTGCAGATAGGCCAGCTCGTCGACGTACTTCCAGTCCTTGGGCGGCTTGCGCAGCTTCGAGCTGCGCGCCACCTTCGCCCAGACCTCCTGGACGGCCTCCTGGGCCTTGGCCTCGTCCAGCACGACTTCATAGGGCTCGTTCTTGGTCATGGTCCGCCCCCCGCCTTCGCCGCGGTCGTCCGGCCCGGCCGGCGATCCGGTTGATGAAGCATGGGCAGATTAGACCGAGCGGTGTCAAGGTGCTGGCGGGTCCGCCAGCAGTTGACGGGGGCACTGACACCCCCTCACGTTGGTTGGCTTTGCATTGCAGTCGTCATGCAGATGATCTGGTTTGGTACAGATGGCGTATCCTGAGCGATGAAGTTGATCGTGAAGGACCTGGGCACCACCATCGAATGCATCGACCCGCAGAAAGTGATCGACGGGGACATTGACGAGTTCATGGTGGCGCGGGTGGGGCAGGATGAGAAGGGGCGTAGCCGCGGAGCTACCCGGTCGCGTCTCTCAGTCGGAGTGTTCCCTTAGACGCTTGCTCCAATTTATCCGCTAGGAGTTCGCGCAGTCCTGCACCCTCGACAAGCAATCCGAGCTCGGCCCCTCGGCTCCTCGTTCCATCTACGACAGCTGCAGTCCAATTGAAACTGGTTACCACAACTGAACTGTCATCCCATACGAGGAACTTGCCGTGAAGGTCATCCACATTGATGAGTTTGATACCGCGTGCGGCTAAAGTAGCTGCTTCGGGGCTCCGATCATCTTCTTTCAAACGTTTACTTGGACGACGAAAGAAAATAGTAGCCCTCGCACCCATCTCTGCAGCGCGCTGCAAGGGTACCAAGACGGAAGTTTCAGCGGCAAGCCCATATAAGTCACACCCAAGGATGATGTCTCGCTTTGCTAGGTCTCTTGCACTAGTGACACATGCGTAGTGATCTTCGTCTGCTAGCAGCGAAAGTCTATGTGCTCCCGCCTCAGGCGCTGATGCCGCACCAACGCGTGCCACGTTCCAGGCGGTATTGAGTCGTCGTACAACTGGTGGCCATGTACCAGATGCAGGCAATTGCCCGTGGATCAGGTATCCTAGCAACTGCGCGGCAAGCCTTGTGCTTCGTGATCGAACAGAGATTTCTATCGCCTCGAACCAAGAAGACAAAAAGTTACAGCTGCCGACAATGCTGGTCCATATTCCGGGACCACTATCGAACACAATAACTTTACAATGGGACCCAGACGAGATTGGCGATAGCTGCACCTTCCGACGAACAGTAGGTGGCAGTTTGTCAAGGACCTGCTCAGTTTGCGTAATAGGTCTTGGCTTATCCGAAGACTCAGGATCTGTGAATAGGCCCCAAAGCAAATCTACTCGCACGCCTCGCCGGCCCGCCCGCTCCAGATCCGGCAGTAGGCTTTCGACTACCGCAGGGTCCAAAAAGCACGAATGAATGAATACTAGTGATCGAGCGCTTGCAAGCGACACTTTCAAGATCTCGAGATGCTGCCGGCCGCCGACGACTAGATCGTCTGGCTGTATGGTGTCCCTCATGTCAAACGATACGCTGTTTGCCGGAGCGGCGCCTATCTCAAGGTTGGTTGGCAGGTCAGGAAAAGCCTCCGACGCCGCGAGCAGAGCATGATCGAGCTTCGGTGGGGTATATATTGGGAGGCCCGATTGAACTTCACCGACGTCTATAATCACTCGCATAAACGGCCTCGACGGCAGCCAGCCTGTAGGTTGGAAGCCTTCAAAACCCTCATCCGAACGCAAGTTAATCAAGCCGCGAACACTGGGATCATCATAGTTAATCGAGCTTAGTACCGGAGTGATGGCTGCAGCGTCCTCAGGAAGGTCATGTTTATATACAAGCTCAATGTCATCAGTTCGCATCCAAGAACCTGTGAGTCGCTCCATACATAGAGAAGTCCACTTAATCTCGCGGCGGAGCTCCGGCTGAAGTTCCTGCTCTAGTGCTCGTTGCTTTCCAACGGCAGTGGCGACGAAGAGAGCGCCTTCGGGACCAGATCGCACTTCAATCCAACCGGCCCGAAGTAGGTTTGTTAGTGCCTCAACAACCACCCGACTTGGGGCATTGGCAGACTTCGCCAACTCTGCAACCGACTTGCGGCCATCTGCCAAGCTTACGAGCAACATGTGCTCCAGCAAGCTCCACCTCCGGCCAAGCGTGACCACATAGCTGACCGGCGCTCGGAAGACGGGGACGTAGAGTACCTTCATTTGGGTGCCCACTTACGACACAACGTCCCCTTCTCCTGTGCAGACTTCGCGAACTCCATCATGCGGCCGATGTAGGCGTACTCCTCGTCCAAAGGTGTATGGTCGTCGCACCTCGATGCGAAAAAGTCCCAACTCCCCACGATGATCAGCTTGTGGCGCGCTCTACTAAGAAGAACGTTCATCCGATTGGGCTCCCTGAGAAACCCCAAGCTCTTTCGTGCGACAAGTGGATTATTCCGTACAAGACTAACAACAACAATATCTGCTTCACTTCCTTGAAACTCATCCACAGTCGCTCCCGATCGTTTCCCAAAGGCGAGATCGAATGGGGGCTTGTACATCGTCGCTAAACGCCCTTCCCGCCGCGCCTCAGAAAGCAAGTGATCGATCAAATCGAGCTGATCGTTATATGGCGAGAGAACTTGGACTTCGCAAAGCGCGTCCCCGTTCGGTTGAAACTCCCCTAGGACTTTAATAACCGCTGCCGCTTCCGCAGGAGATGCGAATAGGCCATCCATCTCGCCTTCGGCCATTTCCGTCTTCTGTTTCCACGGAACATCGCACCACACAATTCTCTGCCTCGGCAGCCAGGATTCTTCGGAAATCACATATGGAGGCACTTTCTTGAAATGCTCATGTGTTTCGGGAGGTGACTTCAGAATCGTGGTTCCTGAGGCCTTGTCACGATAGAACACGGAACCCACTAGCTCCGCGATGTCTGGATGCATTCGATGCTGATCGGTCAGAGGTTGCGCTGGTCCGTCAGATCCCGGATCGTTGCCCCCGCTGCTCTCGAATAATGTGCCGAACACATCGACCATTCGACGCCAACTATCGCATCTATCCTCGAAGGACTCTCGACCTTCCTCATCATCGACAATTGAGACATCGATCAAACTGGACGCAAACTGGGTTCCAGTTTGAATCGCACTACGAACCCTCAATGGTTCCGCCAAAAGATCCTTGAATATTTTCGAGTTAAATGGTGGCAGTTGGTAGTGATCCCCAATGAGTAGAAGTCGATGGCTCTCTTCCAAGGCAATAGCCATGTCAAAGCCGTGCGCTTTGCCAGCTTCCTCAATAATTGACCAATCGAAGCGACGCCCACGTTCAGCAAGCTCAGCCAGGTCCGGCGCATTGAGCGTCGCTAAGGTTACGTTTGCAGAATCTTGAATGAGAAGCTGCATAGTTCTCAGATCAACGTCAGCTTGTTCGGTGTGCTTGTCTTTTGAACCTATGTTAGCAAGCCTCGATTGCAAAGAGCAGGGTACTCTCTTTGCAAGCTCGCTTTGCTTTAGTCGCTGAATGATCTCTGACGTGATAGTGGACAGGGCGTGCTCTTCACCTTCGTCAGCACTCAATCGAAGTAGCAGGGGGCGATCGCTGGGGAGCAAACTGGAAAAGAGCTTGCTGAGCTTTGTGGCAACATCATCAACGGTATGATGCGAATGAGCGGAAATCAAGATCTGTGCAGTGGGATCGCTCTTGAAGAGCCGGTCAGCAAACGCTCTGATCAAAGTAGTTTTTCCGGTGCCTGGTGGACCTTGCACAGCGAATAGCGGCTGAGTTCTCCAGAGGCGACTCAGGGCTGCGATCTTTGATTCGTCCAGGGGAATTTCAGTTCGAGGCGCTGGTAGGATATCGCTGTTTGTACGGCTCGTCCCTTTTGGGTCAGCCAGCCAGCGCAGTAGACTTTCATGTGAACGCATATCGTCGATTGCTTTATGGCGGCGCTTCAACTGCGCGATAGTTCCTCCATGGTTTCGCGCCAAGTAAAGGACGCGGTCGCCGATGGTTACGTTATAGGGACAACTGAACATGTATAGCGGACCACTCGGGTCAGATATGGCTCGCCGGAAACGCCATTTGACTGCACCTCCCTCGCTGTCCACCGTGCGCCTAACGAGTAGATGATAGACATCATGAGTGGGGTCATCCTCGTCATCGGCAGACACTGCCTCCGCCCCAAGATCAAACCAATCCTTGAGTTGCTCAGAAGGAGGCGGTAATCGCAGCTGTTGTGCCAACTGGTTGCGAGCAGGATCTTCGATCGGGGTTACGGTAACAATTGTCTCATAAGCAGAGGGCTTCGTTGTCGTCACACGGACGGGACAAATTTGCGCCGCAGTTAAAAGTGTATCAATCTGTTGCGTGATCCTAAAGAAATCATGAACATTTCGGAGATGTGGATCCAAGTGTCTACGCGTTCGGACAAAGTTAAATGTACGATCCCAAGGCGCCGCCCTATCTCGAAGGGTATAGAAAGTTCGTTGCGCCGTAGATCTGGAGACGATCTCCAGCCTTCGTTGACCTAGGCTGTAGTATTGGTCCTCAGCAGTGGTTCGGGGAACAGTTTCGACCCGCTGACAGTAACCGATCGCCCAATTCTCACCGCTACTGGTCCGCCAAGGCCGCACGTGATACTCGAGTTTATCTCCGCGGATTGTGTAGTGGGGTCGGGGGTGGGTTCGGGCAATGACTCGGCGATCGCCGCGCAAATCTCTTTCTATCCACTGGAGTTGTAAAAGGGGCTTATCGACAGGGGCCGTCCGTTCCGATGCCAGTTCAACGTCTCGTGACAAGGATACATCTGAGCCAAGTGACACTGCCAGCACTACGCTGTGGATATGACCGCCTGGCGCGGCCGAGAGATCGCGAATGAGATTCCGAATTTCCTGAAGGACTTCGTCTGAACTGGCGAGCCGTAGTTCGTGGCTTTCTTCTAGAAGCCTCAGAATGGTGTAGCGCTCATTGTTCCTAAGGGTATGTAGGCGGGTAGTGGCTGATCGGACCGCTTCGCGGTTTCGCAAGGCCGATACGGGAACGCCAAATAGCTCAGCCGCAACAAGTCCGAAGTCGAACCAATCTGTTGCCGTCGAGTGTTCTCCCTCAGCCTTCGCTAACTCCGGTGCGACAAGGTTACGAACTCGGCCAGTAGCTGCGGAGGGGCGATCTGATCCTGCGATACGCAGTGACCATTCGAACCCACTCAGTCTGAAGTCACCCTCACCGTCCGGTCCAGCAAAGATTGAGGCAGTTCCTAAAGTGCGGTGGAGGGTTCCTTCGCTATGAAGTAACGCAAGCGCTTCCGCGATTCGGAGGAGTCCCTCCCATAGGGGGCGGCGCCTGCCGACTTCAGACAAGTTAGTCAGCCAGGGTATTCGGCTTCGCTCAGCCAGCACCTCTTTGAGCAGTCGTCGCCAGCCACTGTCGAGCACCGCGTAGAAGTGCTTTTCCTCTTCCCTGATGTCATGCAGCCGAACAAACAAACTGGCTGCACCTGGATAGCCTTGAAGCCGGGAGAGACTCCGCACCTCCCTGTTCCACAGAGCGCGGATATCGTTACGATCATCACCTACGCGCTTCCATAGTTTCACGTAGTAGGCATCGCCAGCGTCGTGCGCGTGCCAAAGCGCTGGTATGCCGCGAGCTGTATCGCCAGGGAGAACTCGCCGCGTTAGGCGATAGCGTCCGCCGAGCTCCTGCATGGAAGGTTCCGATCTCGCCCGTTGCTCTCTTCACTACTTCCACGATAGGATCGTGGTCGTAATGAAGCAAGGGGCCGAAAGAGGGCGATGCTACCGGCAGACGAGAACATGGATGCGTTTGTGTCCAATTGGCCTCACTTTCGAGATCGGCTCGTGGTCTTTCTTGGCGCAGGGGCGTCCATCGGCGCTAAGAATATCCATGGCGAGCCGCTTATGAGCGCCTATGAGTTGAGGAATCAGCTTTGGCAGACATACAAACACAACATTCAACAGGGACCATTTGATCCGCGGAACCTCCGCTTGATGGGGCTTGAGCACGCTACTGCAATCATCGAGGCGAAGACGGGCAGGCAAATTCTCAATGAAACCTTGGTCCGCTCCTTTTCGTGCGAGAAACCACTTTGGCAGCATATCGTCCTACCTTATCTTAGACCTGTTTCGATTTTTACAACGAACTACGATGAGCTTGTAGAGATTGGATATAAGAACCATCCGGGTTTGCTTGACATGATTTGCTACGATCGGCATCCGATTCCTGGTAGACGCATTCTTTATAAGCCTCACGGCAGCCTTAGTCATGTGGGGCAACCGATCGGCAAGGGAGGTTTGGTAATTACCCAGTTTGATTATCTTGAGATGATATCGGACTACAGAGAGATGTTGCGCAGCGCTATGAATGACTTTCGTAGAACGTGCGTGATAATCGTAGGGTATTCTTTTGGTGATATGGATATTGGTGCCGAATTATATCAACTGCGTAAACAGAGTGCAGGTATACCCTGGTACGCTATTTTCCCACGTAGTGACCCGGAAGTTAAGAAGATGTATTCGAAGAGGTTTTCAATCGAGCAGATTGATAGGACTTTCGAAGATTTTCTGAGGGATCTAGATGAGCATGTCGACTTTATTCCAAAGGAACATAAGCATGAGCGGATCGCGGCCTTGCAAGCAGCGGGTCTGATTCAGTAGCGGTTCGGCATTTTGGGTTCGACGTCAATGGGACGGCGCAACATCAATCGAATAGCGTCCCGTCTCTCAGCCTCTTCTTGATCGCGTCCGCGATGTACAGCGCCAACGCCTGGATCGTCGACGTCGGGTTCACCCCACCCGCCGTCACCCAGATGCTGCCGTCGACGATGAACAGGTTCCGCACGTCGTGGCAGCGCCCCCACGCATTGACCACCGAGCGCTCGGGATCGGTGCCCATGCGCGCGGTGCCCAGCAGGTGCCAGCCGCCGTTGAGGATCGGCACCTCGGTCGTGATGCCACTGGCGCCCGCCGCCTCCAGGATGGTGCGCGCGTTCGCCAGAGCGTGCGCGATCATGCGCCTTGAGTTGTCGCCGATCGTGTAGTCGATGCGCGGCGCGGGGATGCCGTCGGCGTCCTTGAGCACGGGATCGAGCGTGACGCGGTTGTGCGCCTCCGGCAGGTCCTCGATGATCGCCGACAGGCCGATGCGCCGGTGCAGCAGCTCGCGGTAGACGCGGTGATGGGCGCGGCCCACGGGCAGGCGGCCGGCGGCGGTCGAGCTCAGCGCTTCCATGATCGCGCCGCCGCCGCGGTTGAACTGGAAGGTGTAGCCGCGCACGAAATCGCGGTTGGGATCGGTCTCGTAGAACTCCTTGCTCCAGATGCACAGTGGGGGCCCTCGATTGCCGTCGAGCGGTTCGTCGACATAGCCGTAGCTCAGGGCATAGGGGTGGAACATCAGGTTGCGGCCCACCAGACCGCTGGAATTGGCGAGACCATGGGGGAAGCGGCCGGAGGTCGAGTTCAGCAGCAGGCGCGGCGTGCCGACGCCGTTGCAGGCCACGACCACCATCTCGGCCGGCTGCACGTGCTCGCGGCCCTCGGCGTCGTAGTAGATCACGCCCGAGGCCATGCCGTTTTCATCGAGCGTGATCTCCCGTACGCGGGCGCGGGTGCGCAGCTCGACGCCGGCGCGCAGGGCATGCGGCCAGTAGGTGATGTCGGTGCTGGCCTTGGCGCCTTGGGCGCAGCCCGGCGTGCAGTGGCCGAGGTTGATGCAGGGCGCGCGGCCCTCGTACGCGGTGGTGGCGACGGCGCTGTCGGAGGGCCACCAGTGCCAGCCGAGCTGGTTCATCGCGCGGCCGAAGCGCGCGCCCGACTTGCCCAGCGGCAGCGGCGGCATCGGCGGCTGGTGGTGCGGATAGCCGGGATCGCCGGCCAGGCCGGCGACGCCGGTGATGCGGTCGTTCTCGGCGAAGAACGGCTCGAGCGTCCAGTAGTCGACCGGCCAGTCGTCGGCCACGCCGTCGAGCGTGCGCACGCGGAAGTCCGAGGGATGCAGGCGCGGGTAGTGCGCCGTCCACATGACGGTGCTGCCGCCGACGCCGTTGAAGTTCACCACCTTGATCGGCGAGTTGGCGTCGTTGATCGGATAGTCGGTGATGCGGTTGCGCCGGTTCGGGCTGGTGGCGAAGTCGCTGAACAGCCGCGCCTCCCAGTCGCGCCCGTTGCTGGGATAGTCGGTCGGCTTCACCCAGTCGCCCTGCTCGAGACAGAGGATGCGCATCCTCGTCTCGGCCAGGCTCCACGCCACCGCCGCGCCCGAGGCCCCCGAGCCGATGATCAGAACGTCGACCTTCTCGTGCTTCATTTTTCCCTTCCCCCGGAGGGGGAAGGTAGAACAGAACGCAGCATCACGGGAGGTCACTGAAGGCCATGCGCCGCGACAGGGATTGCTGATGCTTCATATCCCTTCCCCCGGAGGGGGAAGGTGCCCGAAGGGCGGAAGGGGGATGTGGAAGACGGACACCGGTTTTGTTGAGGCATCCCCCATCCGGCGCTGCGCGCCACCTTCCCCCTCCGGGGGAAGGTAGTCGGATCGAGCATGCATCGTTGGCGCGTCGTGCGCGTTGCACGGTCATGCCGTCGACGGTCATCCGCTCCTACCGCTACAACCCGAAGAGACGGGAACTGACGATCGTCTTCCCGTCGGGCGCGAGCTACACCTATCTGCGCGTGCCGACGGCCACGCACCTCGAGCTCAATGCCGCGCCGTCGAAGGGCGAATACTTCAACGCCCAAATCCGCAACCGCTTCGCCTTCATCCGCAACACCAGCACCCTCGAACGCCGCCGCCTGCCGGCGTCGTAGGCGCCGTCCGTCCGTGCCTGTCATCCCGAGCGCCGCGAGGGATCCAGGACCGGCCTGGATCCCTCGCGGCGCTACAGGGGCCGCGGACGGCCCCGAGGATGACAGGAAAGAGGAGCCGCGTCAGCGCCCGTGGGCGGCCTGCGCTTCGGAGCCGGTCATGTGCTGCACCAGGTCGATCGCGTCGCCGGCCAGCATGCGCACGTCCTGGAACAGCAGGGCGAGCTGCAGGGTGGCGAGGAAGGCCAGGCAGTAGAACGAGGTGGCATGCGCGCGCTCCCAGCGCAGCAGCGGGATGGCGAGCAGGCCCGGACGCAGCACGGCGAAGCCCAGCGCCATCACGCCGACGCCGACCACCGCGCCGCTGACGATGTCGCTGGCGTAGTGGTAGCCGAGATAGACGCGCGGCAGGCAGATCACCGCCGCGGTCCACAGGAAGGCGGCGATGCCCAGCACGCGGTGCAGGCGCCAGACCGCCGTGGCCAGCGCGAAGAACAGCACCGCGTGGTCGCTGGGCAGCGAGCTCCAGCCGTCGAGCGTGGCGAGGTTGATGCCGGACGGCGGCGTCATGCCCAGCGCCGCATCGTGCAGCGGCCGCTCGCGGAAGGGCAGGGCCATCTGCAGCACGCGGCCGATGGCGATGGCGGCGATGCCGGCGGCGAGCGCGGTGAGAATGGTCTGGCGGCGCTGCGCGGTGGCCTCGTCGCGGCGGAACCACTGCCACCACAGGAAGGCCATGAACACGCCGCCCTTGAGCAGCGGCGAGGCGGCGACGTCGTAGGCCAGGCGGTCGAGCGCGGGATTGCTGCCGGCGAGCTGGTTCAGCCACAGGGTGATCCGGTGATCCCACTCGGCCACCGCGGCGAGCAGGGACGCGACGCTGAATTGCATGGACTATCCCGTCTTCTGGTTCAGGTTCTTGAGTTATTGGTTTTGTCGTCAAATCGTCATCTGACGGTAACCTGAGCCTTTGCGGCGGGTTTGGTTTGTGACCAAACGGTGATCCTTCCTCCCGCTGGCGGGGTGAAGGTGCCCATGAAATACCTTCCCCCGGAGGGGGAAGGTGGCGCGCAGCGCCGGATGGGGGATGTCTCAACACATCAGGTGTCCGTCTTCGACATCCCCCTTCCGCCCTTCGGGCACCTTCCCCCTCCGGGGGAAGGTATGGGGTGCTGTCGTGCCGAGCACCGCTAGGAATCTAAATAATCCCTGTCCCACTTGCACCAAAGGGGCGTCGGCGACACGCGTAGGGGTTAAAATTGCTCCCGGCGGCGAGAGGCGTAGCTTCGCCGG